>JBQCEG010000193.1:0-2141 GCA_051960475.1 Ginsengibacter sp. | reverse complement strand
AAACTTCCGTACAACACTATTTTATAATTCTTCCACAACATTTAAATTATAATGCCATTTTCTAACTTTTTATCAAGTATTTCGTTTGTACCTTTAAGTAGCCAGAGTATAAACAGTTTCACATAACAACCCTTCATTTTTCGAGCATTTTTTTCTTTTCACCTTCCAGCCGTTGCACTTTCTCCTGCTCCTCAATTTTACGTTCTGCCTGTAAAACTTCATTTGTGAAATGATCCTCATTAAGTTTGTATAAGCTATCCGTATAGTAAATGATTCTTAATAAACTGGAATTACCATTAGCTTTCCAATATCGATACTTCATATCGTTTGCTTCAAAGGATTTTTTTTCGTTACTGCAGTTAATCCACCCGTAGGCAAGCAATAAAGAAATGATAAATAGACTAACGGAGATCCACACCTGCTTATGAAAATGATGGGTATGTCTTACCTGGCTGTTGGTCTCCTGCAATGCACGTATCTCTTCAGACAGGCTGTCTATCTTTTTATTGTTTGCATCGCATGCAGCATTGAACTTTATGAAAGAAGATTGGTTCGATTTGACTGTTGCTTTTAATTCCTCATCTTTATCTGCATTGTCTTGTTTTAATAAAGCAGTTTCCAGTGATTCCAGTTTTTCTACAATTGCCTGTAATAATATTTCACTCATCATTCTTTATTTTAACTATGCAACCCGCGTGACTTTTTCTTTCTTGTCTTTCGTAATCTCCAATCCGGAGGTGACGACTGATCATTTTGTTCCGGCTTCGTTAATTCATTAAGGATACGCAGCTCTTTGTTCAACGATTTGTTGATTTCCAGTTTTTTATTTTCAAAAACATTTTTTGAATACCACAAATCTTGTGGTGATGTAAACAATTTCTGTGTTTGTTGTCGTTGCAATATTTTCTGAAGATTATTAATGGAGAATTTCCTGTCAATTTCACTTCCTTTGTATTTATAATCACCTAACTTAAAACTGATACCTTGCAATTCATCTGTCTGTCCTTTGTATTTGTATAATATTTCAATATTTTCTTTGACTAATTTTTCTTTTAATTCAGCAAGACTTTTGCACAATGGTAGCTTCTCTAAAATAGCCTGGTAAATGATGTAACGATTCGCTTCTCTTTCATTTAATGCTTCAAGGTTTGTTAAGGAAAGGTTTTTTGTAACAGCTTCTTTCAAGCCATATTTTTTGGTCAGTTTCTGTGCAATCTTTTTTCCTCTTAATCCAATCCAGCTGTCTTTAATTACCTCTCCTTTATTATTTACCAAATTGGCAAGAAGATGCAGGTGTAAATGATTTTTATCGATGTGTTTTACAATCACAAATTGAGTATCGGTCATCTTCATTTCAGCCAGGTATTCTTCGGCTATCGCAGCCATCCTTTTATCTTCAATTTTTTCTCCCGGGTAAAAACTTATAATGCCGTGAAAGACGGCTTTGGTAAGTGAGGCTCTCAGGGACTGTTGCCATTCAAAATCTTTAGCCATCAATTTGTAATTATAATCCCGTACTCCTTCTGAGGCTAAAAGCACCGCTCTTTTTTTATCCATGCACACGTACCTGCAGGCTCCATAAAAGGTTTTTCCTATGACTACTTTACTAATCATTTCTTTTTAGCTTGTTGAGTAACTCTTCCATTAAATTTTTATATTTTTCAAACATTAATGCCGAGATAATAAATCCTTCCTGATGTCCCATCTTTGTGAGCTGATTTAAGTTGTTCGCCATCCCTATTAACTGCCTGACAATTTGCCTTTCTTCTTCAGATAGTCTTGAAATAATTTTTCCCTGCAAAGCCATCTGGCGGATATACACAGTAATTTTTAATCCGGATTTGGAAGCGTGTTGTTTGACAATAAAATATTCTGTTTTTGAAAACCGAACGCTTCTTATAACTTCTTTCTTGACGGCCTTTTTGGGCCTTCCATTCTTTTGTTTTATTCTGATTGCTTCCCTCATATCCTCTGTAATATTCTTTTGCGACCAACGGGAGAAAAAGCAAGCTGCGTTTTTGTAACACAAAAACACCGCTTGCTAATAAAAATGATTAGAGGTGTATCCCCCTTTTTTGCGCGACATTTATTTTCTTTTCCAATTTTCCAAAATTCATCATCCAATCGTTGAGGTCTTTGTA
>JBQCEG010000192.1:0-2204 GCA_051960475.1 Ginsengibacter sp. | reverse complement strand
TGCTCCAGGGTCTTTTTCTTTAATGCTTCATAATCGAAGGCTTCTTTTTTCTTTTCCATAAAAAAACTGTGTTTTAAAGTTCTGAAATCATTTTTGAACTTTGACACAGTTTATTTTACAGCCTCGAAAGAGAAACAAGAATTAAAAAAACAAGCAGAAACAAATACAAACAATTCTTAAAGAGAAGGCTCCACCTACGTTCTTTTCATTTGTTGCAACGTCTCATGCTAGTAGGTGTTACTTCGAAAGAGCATCCACTTATGTTTTCATTTGCTTCCCTCTATTAAATAATTTCTTATTTTGTGCAATAACTAATTGCCAATGCCTTTAAGCAGTAATGAAATAAAAACCCTGGCTATTGCATTTACCAACGAATGGAAAGATGAAGAAAGCGAAGCTCTCCAAAGATGGAAAAGCCAAAATTTCTGCATGGCAAAATCGATAACAAGCTAGACCACTTGATTTTATTAAATTTGTTCGCATGCCGAAAGCTATATACCTTAAACCTCTGAATAAAGAGCTACCAAGTCACTTTGCAGACAGGTTGGGAGTTTTATATGCCAAAACAGTTACGTTACAACATAAAAAAGACAATGGGCAATTCTTTACTCAAACTGAAATTGCTCATTTTATGGCGGGTCTTGTAAAAACAAGAAAAGCCATCTTGAAAATCCTTGACCCCGGCTGTGGGACAGCAATACTTTCAAGTTCACTTATTGAAAAAATCGTCTTAAATAATGACACGATAAAAGAAATAGAACTGGTAGTTTACGAAACCGATGAAGACATACTTCAATACACGGAGACAACACTTGATTATCTGAAACAATGGCTTGAAAAAAGAGACATAGAATTTAAATCGAATATTGAAACAAACGATTTTATACTGGAGAACAAAGATTGCTTTGAACGATCCACACTTTTCTACGAACCGAAGAATAGTATTTACGATATAGTAATTTCAAATCCACCATATTTCAAAATTGGTAAAGAAGATAAAAGAGCCGTTGTTGCAAAATCTATTGTTTGGGGACAACCGAATATTTATTCTATCTTCTTAATGACAGCAGCTAAACTTCTAAAAAATAATGGTGAGTTAGTTTTCATAATTCCGAGAAGTTTTGCCGCCGGAAATTATTTTAGGGCCTTCAGAGAAGCATTTTTCGCAGAAATTGAAATTGAACAAATTCATCTTTTTAATTCACGAACCGATACTTTTAATCGGGATAATGTTTTACAGGAAACATTAATTCTAAAAGGCAAAAAGAAAAAATTGAATGGCCACTTACCAAAGATATTATTAACCCATTCTAATGGAGTTAGTGACCTAAACCAACCAACAGAAAAAGAATATCATGCAATTGACCTGATTGATTTCAACACAAAAGAAAAAATTCTGCATCTCCCAAGCAACGAAATGGAAGATAAAGTGATAAAACTCTTTAAATCATGGAATGGCAGTTTGCATAAATATGACATGCAAATCTCCACTGGACCTGTTGTTTCATTCAGAGCAACAGAATATTTGTATGAGCAGTATGAGAATGGAAATAAAATTTTAGTTCCCTTATATCAGCTGATCAACACGGGCAAAATGACTTTTGAATTTCCCGTCTTTAAAAAAGGAAAACCCCAATACATTCAATATTGCGAGGAATCAAAATCACTTTTGCTACCAAATAAAAATTATATTTTCCTTCGCCGTTTTAGTGCGAAAGACGACAAAAGCAGATTGGTTGCAACGCCTTACTTCGTTGATATTTCACAAGCAGAATTTATCGGCGTAGAAAATCATTTAAATTATATATACAGACCCAAAGGACATTTAACGAGAAATGAAATCATGGGTCTTGCTGCCTTGTTGAATAGTAAACTGTTTGACACCTACTTTAGAACCTTCAACGGCAATATAAATGTTAGTGCAACTGAGCTACGTGAAATGCCTTTGCCGCCATTGAGGGACATTAAGGATCTTGGAGATCAAATAATACTACAAAATAATTTTTCACAATCCATTGTTGACGCTCTAGTTAACGACTACTTTAAATTAGAACACATTTTCGCTTATGAGCAAAATTGTAGATTCCGAACCATGTTGACCCACCGTTCCGATTTATGTTGACCCACCATTCCGGTGATGTTGACCCACCCTCTTTTGGAACAAAACTATACGGCATATTTTGTTGCCATTTGATTTTATTCCG
>JBQCEG010000191.1:0-2510 GCA_051960475.1 Ginsengibacter sp. | reverse complement strand
AGAAAACAAAGAATAAGCAAGAATCACCAGACACTCAACGAATGAAAACCGGTAAAGCTTTCGTGGTAGAAATCAAACCTCGCGGATTTGAAAATCATACTCAGTTATTGCTGCGAAAAGAAGTTGCCGAAAATTATATCCGTTGGAAAAATTACGACTGGAAGTTCAGAGTAATTTTTGATGAAAAGATTATTATGGACGAGGAACAACCGGAGGAATTTGAACAATCTTGCAAACTCAAATCAGAAACAGCACGCAAGATTGATTTGAACAATTCAACAATAAATATGATCGAATCCACAATAGCTATCGGGAATATTTTAAATTCGTAACGAATAGGATTGATGTGACCGCTCCAGCCTCGTAACATCTATTCCTTTGCTTGTTATTGAAATAACAGCAACGCTTAGTTGTTGTAAAAGAATATATCCTTCTTTTCCATTCATTCACCTTCTCAACCAATTCATCCCAGGGCCTTGCCTGGTGCAGTATCAGTTCATTGGAAGCTAGCAGATTTTTGAAGGATCAGCCGTTTCAACAATCATCTCATAGATTGCCCTGAGGGTGTCAAATTTGAGTTCCATAAGAGGTATTCTAAATTTATTGACAAATGGAGTTTGAGAATTGATTTCGATGTAACATTCAATTCCCAAAAATTGAATCCACTAATACGAGAACATTGCGAAATGCTTTAAAAAAACTACCTTCAGTGAGGGCTTCAGCCGGGTTATTTTGAAAAAGGCTTTAAATACTCCTTTGCCTAAGAGTAAAAAAAAGAAGGCAAAATAAGTTCTTTGAAATATCCATCACAAGGGAGTGAAATTAAAATTAAAAACAAGGCTTCCTATTTCTTTCATTAATTTATTAAAATAGAATTGTTTCATAACATTTATTCGATTCCCTATAATTTCATTATCCAGGCACAACATTATAAGGTGCATTCTGGCTTTAGAATTAGGCTTACGCAAATTTGTCTCAAACATATCATTTAATAAAGGGAAACTAAGGTCGTCATCATAATGTGAAGAACTTGTAATCATAACTGCGATAAAAGTATTTTCAAAAGAATTACATTCCTGAACAGATAGAACTATAAATGGATGATCCCCCAATTGGGTGTCAATTGGATGTGGTAGTAAATAAACTTCTCGTTGATTAATCAATCTCAAAAACTTTTTGTAAAGAAACCGATGACGTTTTGGAAATACCTTTAGCTAAATCAGAAGTCTCAATGCTCTGTCTTTTATTTGCCTTTTTTAAAATTAAAATAATGTCGTAAAGGTTGTCTATTATCTCGGATAGATTGCTATTAATTTTTTTAAAATAAGGATAAGAACTGTAACCCTTTGCTACTGACTCAAATTTTGAAAAGGATTCTTTAAACTTAATGTTATAGTTTAAAACTTCATTCAATTGAGTAATAATTTCTTTAAATTGATACTTCTCGTTACCGTCAATTTTAGACAAAGCTTCCGAGCGGAGGCCTTTAATTGTAAGAGAGAACAGTAAAACACGACTATTTAGTTTTTTGAGGGAATAATTAAGCAAAATGGTTTTGTACACCAAAGGAATAGTATTTAAAATTGAGACTACCCAATTTTTAGTACGCTGTAAAGAATTAATTTCTTCTTGAAGAATAGAATTTAATGAAGGGCTATTAAGGGCTACCATTTTGAAACTCCTTTTATGGTTACTGCTTGTGATTACTACTTTTTTTTACTTCAATTTTCTAACTCAATGGTAACGATTCACAGGATGATTATAGTATCTAACTAAGTTGGATTTTATTTCTTATTTAATACTGAAAGTAAAAATATTTGTTTTAAAAAAAAACTATTTTTTTGATTTATGCGCAAAGTTAGTATTAATTTAAATAGAAAGTTAATAGGTAGGTATCGTGAATGAGGTTAAAAGATGAGTAACTGGTAAAGATAATGGTGGAAATAGAAGTCACCCTATAACTTGTTTTTTCTATTGACAGATATTACGAGACAAGCGACTACAAATTCCGCTAAAATAGTCCAAGCACATCCAGATGATTGTTCTAATATAGTTGTCAATAAGACCATTTGACCGAAATTAAAACGGTAAAAATTGAAAAGCAGAAATGTGGGTTATGAAAATTTATTTGAAATTAAATTCCAAATACAAGTTCTTTGAATCAAAATTTCTTGACTTCCCAAATCTGTCCAGTCTATCCATTTTAAAAAATCACAATGTTTCAGAACAAGTAATTTTACATTTTGTTGTATTGAAATAGTTATTTTAGCTTTTGGTAAATCGTATATAGTCGGGAAAAGTTTATTGCAATAAGTGTTGGTTCCGATCCCCACGAATAAAACTGAACAATTATTTATAAATTTGAAAAGGTTCACAAACACACGGGAATTTCAGTGAAATCTTTTTTTAAGATACTATTTTTCGTCTTTCTGTTAGCATATAGTGGTATTGCTTTTTCACAACATGAATACCTTGCAACAGTAGATCCATCAACGGGTGGGTTTGCAAAG
>JBQCEG010000190.1:0-2102 GCA_051960475.1 Ginsengibacter sp. | reverse complement strand
TGCATTTTAAATGCAGCTTTATTTCCGAAAGCTTGCTCCAGTCATTTTGAAAAATGAATAACGCATTTTGCTGTATCAAATCTAATTTCCTCTGAAAAAAAGCATTGGGGAATTTCGATTTCAAATCGTTCAAAGCCTTTTCTTCATCCTCTTCAAAGGCCATATAACAAACACCTTTTTGTGTAGATGCGACAATCAGATTTCCAAACGGGCTTTCTGCGAAACTGTAATGGATGTGAAGATTTTTACCAGCATTTTTATATTCTGCAGGAGTCATTCCTTCTACATTTATAAACAGATCATGTAAGCGGCTGGTACTTGAAAGACCTGTTTCAAAAGTGGCATCAAACAGGGTGGCCTTGTTGTCTTCTTTCAGGATTTTTTTTGCATGCTGAACACTGATATATTGAAGAAATTTTTTTGGGCTGGTGCCAGCCCAATCGGTAAAAATTCTCTGAAAATGAGCGGGACTTAAATGTATTTTTTCTGCTACTTCATCTAAATTTGGTTGTTGCCTGAAATTCTTTTTTATATAATCAATCGCTACTGCAATGCGATTATAATTGATGGTTTCCTGTGTACTCATTTCGTTTAATATTATGATGCAAATCTCGCATATATTTTACGTTCAGAAAATCTGAAATATGCGCAATTTATTTTGATGAAATTGAGTTTTAGATGAATGGAAAAATGTTTAAAAAAGATTAGAATCAGCACAGGTTGCAATCTTGCTAAGGTTTATGATTAATAAAAATTGATTCAGTAAACAAACAAATAAAGGCATTTTATTTTTATTCTGATTAGAAAGGTTAGCGATTCAAATTCATGCTTTTGGCATAATACTGAAAAATGGTTGGTAAAATCCTTTGAAATGTAACACTCTAAAGGATTTGAACGAAGTTTGATGAAACACGTTTCATCAAACTTTTTTCATTTTATAATTATGTCAAAAAAAACGCTGCTGGAGTTGTGGATTTTTAGATTCCATCAGATGGGGAACCCGCGATGGCAAACAAAGATTTAAGTGCAAAAACTGCGGTATTTTGTTTACCAATAATCGCAAACAACAGAAATTAAACAATCGCTTTATTTGGTTTAAAAAATGGGTTTTAGAAAGACAAACTTATAAGACCCTGACTCGCGATAGCGGTTATTGTAAAGATACTCTTCAACGCACTTTTTATGCGCTCCTTGAAAAGGCTCCGAAGATTAAAATAATCAAAAGAGAGGGTGTTAATCTGAGGGTGGATGCGACCTATTTTTCATCATTTTGTTTAGTGGCATACCAGGATCATTCCGATGGATATACACAGCTAATTCGTTTTTCCGATGGTGAACATTATCTTGAGATTAAAGAAGACCTGGACAATTTGATAAAGCTGGGAATCTGTTTGGAAAGTATCACTACTGATGGTCATAAAAGTATTCTAAAAGCCATCAAAAAATCCTTGCCAGATGTAAAAGTTCAGCGATGCCTGGTACACATACAACGCATGTGCCTATTGTGGCTCACCAGATATCCAAGGCACGAAACTGGGCAGGAATTGAGACAACTGGTACTTCAACTTTTAAAAATAAAAACTGACAATGATCGACTGTTCTGGACCAGGGAACTTAAAGACTGGTATCATAAACATAAAGCTTACATTACTGAGAAAACCTATAACTCGCAAACGGGTCGTTTTTGGTATACGCATAAAATGTTAAGACGCTCCTACCAATCAATTAACCGGGCCCTTCCAAACATGTTTCATTATATTGATCATCCACAAATACCTAATACTACAAACGGCATTGAAGGCTACTTTAGCCATCTAAAAAATCATTTGGATTTACATAGAGGATTGACACCAAAGAATAGGGTGAACTTCATTAAATGGTATGTTTATTTTTCTAACGAAAAATGAGTTTTTTTTAGCCATTTTACTTACCAAAAAATGAATAAAAAAGGAGCAGAATTAATCTGCTCCCATTTTTCGTATAAGTACTGATTTTATTGCTGGCAAGTTGATCTCCACCAGAGCTTGCTTCCTCTTCAAATCAGCATCGCATAATAAGATTTTTAAACCAATAAATTACCAACCATTTTTCAGTACATTGCC
>JBQCEG010000189.1:0-2056 GCA_051960475.1 Ginsengibacter sp. | reverse complement strand
AGCGTGGCACCTTTGCCTTTTTCGGCGAAGAAAAATTCTTCCATATTGGGATTATAAACTGCGCCCATCAACATTTCGCCTTTGTATTCAAGACCAATGCTCACGCAGCAAATTGGAATTCCATTGGCAAAATTCACTGTTCCGTCGATTGGGTCGATGATCCATTTGTAATCGCTGGAAGTAACTTTTTCCCTGCTTTCTTCGCTCACAATTCCATGATCGGGAAAGGCGGATTTGATCACTTCAAGTATCGCCCGATCAGAAGCATGATCAGCTTCGGTCACCAAATTATTGATCCCTTCTTTGTGGCTGATGATAAATTTGCCGTTAAAAAATCTCTTTAATTCGTTAGCGCCGGCTTTTGTAGCGGCAATTAATGTTTCCTTATACATTTTGCAAAGATTAAAATTTTTTGTTGGATTAATTGTAGGGACGTTTGTTGGAGAAAGAGAAACCCTGCAGATCGAAATGTTTTATTGTTTTATTGCCATATTGTTATATTGCATTTTTCTCTGCCAGTAAATCAATAAAACCTACTTATTTTTATTTTACCCAAATTCCAATTTTTTTGCCCTTGCAACTTTCGGTCATCATAGTAAATTATAATGTAAAATATTTTTTGGAGACCTGTTTATTATCTGTTTTGAAAGCGATGCAAAATATTGATGGAGAAATTATCGTAATCGATAATCATTCAACCGACGGAAGTTTCGATTTTTTTAAAAACCGGTTTCCCGGGGTAAAATTTGTGTGGAAAAATTCCAATGATGGTTTTGCAAAAGCAAATAACGAAGCGCTCGAACATGCAAAAGGCGATTACATTTTATTTTTAAATCCCGACACAATAATTCCGGAAGATTGCTTCGAAAAATGCATTTCATTCCTGAAGTCAAGAAATGATGACGGAGCATTGGGAATAAAAATGCTCGACGGCTCAGGAAGATTTTTGAAAGAAAGCAAAAGGGCCTTCCCTTCTCCTTCCACTTCCTTTTTTAAAATGGCAGGTTTGTCAAAATTATTTCCCCGTTCAAAAACCTTTGCCCGTTATCATTTGGGAAATTTGAGTGAAAATGAAAACCACAAAGTGGAAGTTTTGGCTGGTGCATTTATGTTGATTCCTAAAAAAATTTTTGATACAACAGGTGGTTTTGACGAGCGTTTTTTCATGTATGGCGAAGACATAGATCTGAGTTACCGGATCCAAAAAGCCGGATTTAGTAATTTCTATTTTGCCGAAAGCAGTATTATTCATTTCAAAGGAGAAAGCACCAAAAAAGGAAGTTTGAATTATGTACAAACCTTTTACAGCGCGATGAGGATTTTTGTAAAAAAACATTATGGACAAAACAAAGGAAGATTTTTTCTCCTTTGTTTAGATGCCGCAATCTTTTTGAGAGGCAGCGTTTCTGCCTTTTCCCGAATAGGCAAAAAATTATTCCGGAAAAGAAAAGCAATCGATCAGAAACCAATCTTCATTGTAGCCGGTAGCGAAAGTGAAATAGAATCAATCAACAAAATTTTAAAAGCAGCTACGCCAAAAGCAAAAATTGCAGAAAGGATTGATCCGGGGAAAATATCTGAATACAACTTCAATTATCTAAGTAAGAAAGAAACAGCAGCTAATGCAAATATTTTTTGTGAAGGCACACTTTCTTTCAAACAGATTATTAAAGTTATGCAACAAGTGGCGGCATCAAAGGCAATAAAGATTTTTGCGCACGGAAGTCATGCCATCATTGGAAGTAATTCTAAAAATGATCCGGGAGATGTAATTGCACAAGTAGGCTGATCACAAAATAATATTTCGTCTTATTCATTTCTTCACTGTGAATGCGCGGTCTTCTTCGGAAATATCCCCGTTCATTAAAGCTGCTTTTGTTAAGTTCAACTTATAAAATAAAAATTCCGCTAACAATTTCCGAAATTGCGGCCTAAATTTTTATTGAATGGCGTATAATAGTTACCGGCCGGGCCGGTCTTCCACCCCGATCGTAATGAACCTGATCATCATTAATGCTATTGTTTTTGTAGCGCAATTGGTGTTTGATAAAACCGG
>JBQCEG010000188.1:0-6374 GCA_051960475.1 Ginsengibacter sp. | reverse complement strand
CTTAAAAATCATCTGAAAGCCAATGTCCAAGCTGATAATTCGTAAAAACCTTCCTACTTCTTCTGGCTTGTATTCCTTTAAATTTAGCCACACATGGGAAATATAATTGGATAAGAGTAATATAGATACAATAACTGCTAAAGATATAATAATATATGAAGATTCAAGGGTTTGAAATATCCGAATTTTTTCTTTTTGGGTATTGTCAGTCCTAGCAACTTCACGAGATAATGTAGCTGTAAATCCAGCGTCGAATATCGACATTAGTCCTGCTATTACTACTGTGAAACTGATAATAGAGTAACTTTCAAAACCTAAGTAATGAATATAAATTGGAATAAATAAAAAACTGGAAAGACTACTCCAAAACCGTCCAAAAAAATTGGCTATTATGTTTTTTTTCATTAAAACAAACTGGAATAAGGCAAAACAACGAGTTTGCCTTTACTAAATATAATAGGATTGCTTTACAGGGAATCTAATTCATTACGGACATAAGGTAATGAGGACAACAAATCTTTCAATTGACTTATGTTTAATCTACTTGTATTTTCGGAATTATATTCTTTATCTATTAATTGTGTCCCTTCCTGTTGAATATATTTTGTATAATTCAAGTCTCTAAAATCGGCAGGAATTCGATAAAAATCTTTTACTTCTATCGCCTTTGACATTTCTTCTTTTGAACAAAGTGTTTCAAACATTTTTTCTCCATGTCTAGCGCCTATAATTTTAATTTCATTATTTGCATTGAATAATTCCAATAAAGCCATTGCAAGATCCTTAATAGTTGAGGCGGGCGCTTTCTGAACAAATAGATCCCCTGGGCATCCATGTTCAAATGCAAACATGACTAAACTTACCGATTCTTGCAAGGTCATCATAAAACGTGTCATATCAGGATTTGTAATAGTAAGCGGCTTTCCTTCCTTTATTTGTTTTATTAATAAAGGTATGATAGAACCTCTTGAACACATAACATTTCCATATCTTGTTGCACAATAAACAGCACCTACTGCTTTTACTCGCGTATCTCGCGCCTTTGAAATTGTTATTTTTTCCATTAATGCTTTCGTCATGCCCATCGTATTTATTGGATAAACTGCCTTATCTGTACTTAAAACAATTACTTTCTTTAGTCTATTTCTTGCTGAAGCTTCCAACACATTTTCAGCGCCTAGAATATTTGTCTGTATAGTTTCAAGTGGATAGAACTCACACGATGGCACTTGTTTTAAGGCAGCGGCGTGAAAAAGAAAGTCTACACCATTTAATGCAGAGTCGATGCTTTTAAAATCCCTAATATCTCCAACTATAAAATTTAATTTGTCGTTTTTGTAATGAATCCTCATATCTTCTTGTTTCTTTTCGTCTCTACTAAAAATCCTAATTTCCTTAATATCAGAATCAAGAAAACCATCCAGTACAGCATTTCCAAAAGAACCTGTCCCCCCCGTAATCATTAAAACTTTGTCTTTAAACATTTTTAAGAAATTAAATTTTTATAATGAAATATATACAAACGTACCATTATCAAATCCATATTTTAAATCGTTCAGAAGTACTTATTACTTATAAACATGTTGAAGAGATTCAGTTTTGTTCCAAAGATTAATTAACCTCTTTTAAATTCGACACAAATCACTTTTTAATTAACTTTTTCCACCAAATTCTCATATTTTTGTTTTCCTCTGTATATCCATATCCATATCCGTATCCATACTTTTGAACTCCCCTGCCCTTTACTCCATTATATACAATTGCAGGATTCTTAAGAGCATCGATTTTATGCTGTCTTTCAAGATTTTGGATCAAAACTCTTGGAGTATAATCATGCCTAACCAAAAATATTGTAACGTCAGCCATTGGTGAAATGATATAAGCATCGGTAACAGGATTAACCGGTGCTGTATCTATGAGTATATAATCAAATCTTTCTTCCAGAATCTTTAATAACTCCTTCAATTTTCCATTGGAAATCAATTCGGAAGGGTTGGGAGGAATAGGCCCGGACGGTATTAAGAATACATTTTGAAAAGTAGTTTCCTTCACCATTCCATCAATTGTTCCTTTTCCGATAAGATAATTACTAAGTCCAACACGCCTTGAAATTCCAAATTGCTCACTTAGTTTTGGCTTCCTCAGATCAAGTTCAAGAATTACTACTTTTTTGTCCGTAAGCGCTAAGCTTATTCCAAGATTAATGGACATAAAACTCTTTCCTTCTCCTGAAATGCTTGAGGTAACCAATATTATTTTATGTTCAGCATCCACCCCCAGATATCCAAGTGAAGTCCTTATCTGCCTAAATTGTTCGGCGATAAAAGTTCGCTTTCCTTCAGTAATCACGAAAGGAGTTCGGGTTTTTTCGTATCCAACTTCACCAAGAAATGGAATGTGTGTATATCTTTCAATATCGTGACGGTCCTGAACAGATCTGTTTAATAAATCCTTTATAAATATTACCACAAAACCCAGTATCAAAGATCCTAAAAAGGCAGCCAGGTAGATCAACTTCTTTTTCGGGCTCACGGGAGTATCACTTGTCTGCGCATTATCCAATACACGGCTGTCTGCAACTGCCGAAGCAAAAGATAGTGCGGTCTCTTCCTTCTTTTGAAGAAGGAAAGTGTAAATATTATTTTTAATTGCCTGCTGCCTTGTAATATTCAATAACTCACGTTCTTTTTCAGGTATCGAAGTAAGCATGGATCCATATTGGTTACTTGTAGAACTAAGGTCCCTCTTAGCCGCCAAAAGATTATTTCGCTGGCTAACTATGTTATCAAGAATTTGCGGTTTTAGTTTGTCTATACCATCTGCAACGGCAGCAAGGGATGGATTATTTTCAGGGACTACTTTTTTCATTTCAGTATATTGCAATTCCAGGTCAGACAACTTTTGAAGCAAACCGGTTAGTATAGGATCACTATCTGTTTGGCCGATTGAGGCTGGAACAATCCCTCCTAAATCTCCCTTGCCTTTCACATATTGTTCTACCTGGTCAAGCATAGCAAGCTGCACATTAATATCACTGATCTGCTGATCATTAGCCGCAACAGTCTGCAGATAAATTTGCCCCTGGGCGCTGATATCTGTAATTTTATTTTTGGCTTTAAAATACTGTAAAGCATTTTCTACAGAGTCAAGGTCGTTGGAAACAATAGCCAACCTTGCATTGACGAACTTTAGGGTGTTGGCCGCCAGTTGGTTCTTATCCAGAATTGATGCTTCCTTATAAACTTTAAGCAACTCATTTAAGATATCCTCCCCCTCTTTGGGTACTGTACTTTCAATACTTAAATCGATTACTGTGGACTCTTTACTTGAAGGTGAAATATTTACCAAAGTTGATATCTGCTCGGCGGCTTTCTTCACTGGAATAAGTGAAAAGAAATAATCAGGTGAATTATCCTCCGTAAGCAGGTAATTCTTTGGAGGATGATAATTTGGATTGGATTTAAACATAAGTATCCCATATGGAGTACTCTGCCATTGATTGATCTGGTATGCCGTATCATGGATAAGAACAATGTTTTTCTTACTATTGATCATAAAATGAATCTCCTTTACCCCCATTAAGGAATCCGGTTGTTTTGCTTCAATGATCACAGGTGTCCGAACATAACCTGATTGATGGATCAATCTACCCGCAATATATACAGGTGCATATAGGTGAAGATTGGTAACCACCTCCTGCATTAATGTTTTTGACTGCAATACTTCTATCTCATTTTCCACGTTCTTTTTGGCGCCGAACATGTCAAAAGCATCCTGTAATTCTGACGCAGGAGTAGTATTCTTATCGTCTTTGATCAAAAGAGTAGCAGTAGTTTGATAAATTGGTTGTTTATACCTGAGGTATATCCAGGCACCTGTTAACCCGATTAGAATTAATAGTAAATAAAATGGCCAATAGGGTAAATACTTATAAAATACATCGCCTAAGGAAGTTTCTTCCTGTTCTTCGTAGTCAACATCAGTAGCGTTAGAATTCATTCAGATAAAGGAATTGATTGAATAATTATTTCTGGATTTGAATCAAAGTTTAAACACATTAGTAAGCAAGATGATCAACAGAGACAGCCCGCTCAGGATCACAGGTAATCTTTGCTGAACGAGGCTAGAGCTGGCGGCCTTTGCTACACCCGGTTCCACATATACCACATCATTAGATTTCAAAAAGTAATAAGGGGATTGCAATAGTTTACTGGAATTCAGGTCAAGTCTCTTAATGACTTTATCCTGACCTACCTGCCGGATAAGCATCACACGATCACGAAGTCCGTAAATAGTAAGATCTCCAGCCTGTCCTATCGCTTCCAGGATACTTATCTGTTCACTGGGAACGGTAATTACACCGGGATGATTTACTTCTCCCAAGACCGTAACCCTGAAGTTTAGGAACCGGGAAGTAACAATCGGATCGTACAATAATTTTTTACTGAGTAATAAATGAGTTATCGTGTCCTCTAACTGTTTTTGGGTGAGACCTGCAGCATTAATATCGCCCAATACGGGGAATTTGATATTTCCATCACCATTCACAAGGTAGCCGGCGGTTTGCGGCATATTGGGGCTAGTCGAAGCATTGGGCGTGATCGGTAGATTAGGTGTATTAAAAATTACAGTAGCCTCATTGCTCAAGCTGCTGACGGTAATACTCAATATATCCTTTTTCTGAATAACCGGTTCCAAAGTGGAAGGAGAAACCAATCTTGCTGAATCCTGCACATCATTGAAATAAGTGACTTTTTTGGTATCAACACAGGAGGAAAAAAACATTAAAGACGATGCAGTAAGGAAAACCAAAACCGGAAATTTGCTTTTCAGGAACATGGGGGATGTAATATTAATGTGCTTCTGGTATAATAAAATTGCGCAAATATATTCTTTTATGCTTACTTAATATGGCTTCGCCATTTCTCAATTACATTCCTGATAAGAGAACTATAATTGTCGAACTGATATTTCTACAAAAAATACGACAGATTTTGATCTGCCAGGGATCAAAAACAAAAACTTAAATTATTCTGAAACTGCTTTTTGTAGAAAGGATACAAATATTTGGTGTCGTTTTTAGAGCGGCGAAATTAAGGAATCTAAGTGTGAAACGGATTTTAATTTGCCTTAAAATTCAGGTAAATCAAGAATTGGAGTTGTAGCAAAATACTTATAAATAAGTTGCTACCTATTTTCTAAACTTTTTAAGAACTTTGAAATAAAGAAGCTTATGAAAATCCGGCAGGCTGATAAATTTATATTGCCGGTTGATGATTATACCCTTATGCATTAAGCTGATTTTCGGTTCAAAACTGCGCGTCAAGCCAAGTGTGAAGATCCCGTCATAATTGTGATTGATAATATTAATTTCAGCAGGAAATTCAAATAATCTGAATGAACAAACAGGATTATCACTTTTTCGTATGGACACAAGATACTTTGAGTTTATCTTATCCAGGTTCTTATTTCCAAATAAGTCAAATTCAATATCGCGGCTGCATATGTTATGTATCTCAGTGTCAATATTTTTGAATTCAAACTCAAAATACTGGTCATATTTTACTTTTGAATCCCGGAAGGTCTTGAATGAAAACGGACCGGTAGGTAAGAATGACAACGGTACCTGGAAAGGTCTGAAGGTACCGGGGCTATAATTCTCTCCCTGCTCTCCCGGGTTTGTGGTATAAGATTGCCTCGGGTAAACAAAGTACCTGTTGCTTACAGCGAGGTAAGCGCAAAAATATTTTTTCCAGGAGCTAAGTGGCCACCGCCTTATCCCTTCATGAATATTGATTGTTGCAAAATCTTCTTCCTTATTTTGATCATACCAATCTCTGAATCCGATCCACTGCTTGTTATTCCACACCTGCCCCCATGAAGAGGGCCATTTCATAAAAAATGCAGAACTGTTATCATTAATGGGTATAAACTTATTTAAACCCAACTCCGAATAATCATAAGAGTATAAAGAAATGCCTGCAATTCTTTCATCAGCTTTGTAAAAATTAATGGCTTCCATAGCAAATTGATAAAACGATCTGCCGGCAATAAGGTCTTCCTCTAACAAAATAACGGTTCCGTATTTATTGGTCAGATCCCCACAAAAAAGAATATTCTCTCTTAAGCCTTTTTTTTCGCTATGGTAAACAATTTCCTTTTTACCAAAGTTCCATTCAAGAGATTCAATTAATTTAATTAATGCTTTCGGCGGTTTGGAATCAACAGAAAAAATTAAGGGAATACACTTCTCTCCCGGTAATCCTGAATGAATGATGCTTTTTAATAAACGCTGTAATAATTTTGGCCTGTTCCAACATGGAATTACTATTGCCGGATCGTTAGTCATGGTATTTTTTCTTAAAACTAAACTT
>JBQCEG010000187.1:0-2439 GCA_051960475.1 Ginsengibacter sp. | reverse complement strand
TCCAATAATAAAAAAAGACCGATTCCTCATAGAAACCGGCCTTTTTACTAAGCCGCAGTTAGCTTTTGGTAAGCTATTGCACATACGGGCTGATCATCATCTCGCCCGTCACCTGCTGGCCTTTGCTGCCCGTAACAAAAGCCCTGAACCAGTATTTTTTTCCTGGTATCAGTCCTTTGACGGTGCAGCGGCTGGTGGTGCAAATTGTTTTCACCCACACGCTTTATTCTTAGACTGACTGCCCGGAACTCCAAAAATATTTTGATAATAATTTGTTAGGTAACTCTAAAGTTACATATATTTGAGTAACTTTTAAGTTACCCATTATGCAAAAAGAAATAAAACAAACATGGCACTTCAGACAGTCACCTCAAGAGGTTTGGGAATATTTGACCAAGCCCGAACTCATTGAGCTGTGGCTGATGAAAACGAATTTCAAACCCATTGAAGGATACAAATTTCAATTCACATTCACACCCAAGCCCGACTCCAAGTATGAAGGTGCTGTTAATTGTGAAGTATTGGAATTAAAGCCATTCACTAAACTTTGGTATTCATGGAACGGGAGCACAAAAGACAAAAGGAACTTCACTTCTATTGTTGAATGGACACTTGTCCCCAAGGAAAACGGGACAGAACTTCAGTTAGTGCACAAGGGACTTACAGTGCTTGAAGATATTCTCAATCACACCAACGGATGGAATAATTGCCTGAAGAGATTTGAAGAATATATAAACGCAAATAAAAAATGAAAACACAAACATTAGATGTCTTTCAGGTAATTGCTGACCCGAGCCGCAGACAAATGCTGATGATGCTCTCAAAAGACAGCATGACGATTAACTCCATTGCCGAAAACTTTCACATGAGCCGACCTGCTGTTTCAAAGCACATCAAAGTTCTTTACAACGCTGGTTTCATTTCTATCACTGGCATCGGCAGGCATAGGCATTGCATATTAAAGCAGGACGGCTTTAATGAATTACAGGATTTCATCAACTACTTTGATAAATTCTGGACAACCAAACTGAGCAAATTGCAATCAATCTTAAATAAGAAAACAAGGTGATAAACACAAAATATACAACAACAATTCAGGTTACGAAATCTTCTGGTTATGCTTTCAACCACATCGTTGATCTGTCAAAATGGTGGGTAGAAGAATTTGTTGGGGAAAAAATAAAAGACAATTCAGAGTTTATTTTAAGGATTGGAGACGGACACTTTTCAAAAAACAAAGTGATTGAATTTGTTCCGAACAAGAAATTTGCATGGGTTACAACGGAGAGCAAACGCGGCAATGACGACTTTGATTGGACAGGAACAAAAATGATTTTTGATTTATCTCCGAAAGATGACGGCACACTAATAACATTCACTTACGATGGAGTTGTTCTTGAGAATGAACAGGAGAAGATAAAAGAAATATGCGATTACTGTATCAAGAATTTACTATACAACTATCTTGAAAGTTTTACGGCAACAATTGAAGTTAGACAATCACCGCATGAAGTTTTTAGAATAATCACTTCTGATGTTTCAAAATGGTGGGGAGGCAAAGACCTTAGTGGTAGCAGCATAAAACTCAATGATGAATTTGTCGTTCACCACCACGGTGCTCACTATTCGAAACAAAAATTGATTGAGCTCGTTCCTGAAAAAAGAATTGTATGGCTTGTTACGGAAAGCACTCTCTACTGGCTTAAAAACGATACGCAAGAGTGGACAAACACAAAAATGATTTTTGAGATAAGTATTAATGACGATGAAACTATTCTTCACTTCACTCACGAAGGACTTGTTCCAGAAAAAGAATGTTATGAAGCATGTCGGCAGGGATGGACAATGGTAATTACTGATTGGCTGTTCAATTACATTGCAAAAGGCAAAGTAAATGAACGATTCTTATAGTTGTAATACGAATAACCAAAAACAAAAAAATGGTAAAGAAAAATTTTCACACCATAATTAAGGTAAATGCTTCCGCAGAAGAAGCAATGAAAAAAATCAATCAGGTAAATAAGTGGTGGGCAAAGAAAGTCAAAGGCAAATCCGAAAAGCTGAATGACAAATTCACAGTTGATTTTGGTGAAACCTTTGTTGACTTTCAAATCAGCGAATTAATACCCCTAAAAAAAGTAGTTTGGAAAGTAACCGATTGTAATCTGCATTGGATAAACAACAAAAAAGAATGGATCGGCACACAAGTAGTTTTTGACATTTCATCATTGAAGAACAAAACGAAAATTAATTTCACCCAGCTTGACCGACACCTTTTCAACGCTAACCGTTTCTTGTAATTGTTAACCGGGTATAAAGAAATTTTTGTGCATACAAAACCCGGAAAGGTGTCACCTCTCTCCACTTTTATACCTATAAGGTTTTGGAAACCTTATAGGTATGAACACTGTATTTTCGTGTAACCATTACCAGTACAGT
>JBQCEG010000186.1:0-5286 GCA_051960475.1 Ginsengibacter sp. | reverse complement strand
GGTATCATCCATTCTCGCACTTAATGGTATTCTGATGAAAGCTGTTACACCCGTTTCGGTTTTCGGCGTTCTGACGCTTGTTATTGTTGCTGGCTTTTTATTGGATGCCGTAAAAATCAGGTTTTATAAACGAAATGCGGTTGGGGGATAAATCAGTATAGCAGCGAGATCTTTAGCTTCTTCGACAAAATATAAGTGAAATAGGATTTTTTTGCAAAAAAATATTATTTTTGTATCCTTATTGCAATAGGAAATGGTGTCTTCCTACTTGAACCGCTCATTATTTTGAGCTAATGGCGCCTACAAATTATTGGATTTATCTAATATTCAATTTATAATTTGTAGGAATGAAAAGGCTAAAGACCTCCTTTGAACACGTTTTTATTGTCTCTTATCTCTTTAAGTGGACCTGTTTAGTATTCCCTGTTTCTTTAACGGTAGGCTCCCTCGTTGCACTCTTTTTATGGCTGCTCGACAAAGCCATGAACTTCCGCTTTGCTCATCCCTGGCTGCTGTTTCTTTTACCGCTTGCAGGGATATTGATTTACTTCCTGTATAAAATTTCAGGCAAAAATGCCGAAGGCGGCAATAATCTCATTATGGATGAGATACATGATCCGGGCGGCGGCGTACCGTTCAGGATGGCTCCTTTGGTATTGCTTACCACCGTTATTACACACCTGTTCGGCGGCTCTGCTGGCAGGGAGGGCACGGCAGTTCAGATTGGTGGTAGTTTAGCCCAGTTTTTTGCTAAAAGGCTCAAACTCTCGCAGGAAGATGTAAAAACACTGCTGATGACGGGTATTGCCGCAGGATTTGGCGCGGTGTTCGGGACACCCATTACAGGCGCTATTTTTGCCTTAGAAGTGCTGGCGCTGGGCAGGATCAAGCACGATGCCCTGATGCCCTGTTTTATTGCCAGTGTGCTGGCAGACATTGTTTGTTCCGCCTGGGGTATTCATCATACCCATTATCAAATCAATTTCACAGACAAGGGTATCATTTTCTTCCGTTATTTCCATTTTGACTTCCTGTTATTAATCAAGGCAATAATAGCCGGTGTTGCGTTTGGTCTGGCAGGATATATGTTTGCCGAACTCTCTCATACCATCAAAAATTACAGTAACAGGTGGATTAAAATAAAGTGGCTTATTCCGGCAGCAGGCGGACTTGCCATTATAGTATTTACTTACTTGTTGGGAACACAGGATTACCTTAGCCTCGGTGTAAAAAATCCTGATCCGAACGCCGTTTCTATTACTACCTGCTTTACTCCGGGTGGCGCTACTTATTATAGCTGGCTATGGAAATTGCTGTTTACCGCTATTACGCTTGGAACAGGCTTTAAGGGTGGCGAAGTAACGCCGTTATTTTTTATTGGTGCTGCATTGGGAAATACCATTGCTACATTAACCGGCGCACCAGTTGACCTGATGGCAGGACTTGGATTTATAGCGGTGTTTGCGGGAGCTACCAACACCCCTATTGCCTGCACCATAATGGGCGTAGAACTATTCGGTGCAGACAATGCGCTCTATTATGCGGTAGCTTGTTTTACCGCTTACTATTTCAGCGGGCATTCAGGCATTTACCACGCTCAGAGAATCGGCGTTTCCAAAGTAACCAAATTGAATCATCATACTAATGAAACCTTACATGAGGTAAGACAAAAACGTATCAAAAACAGAAAATTATGGTAAAGAAAGTCAAACACCATTCGTTAGGCAAGCTGGAGATTTACATAGCACCGGCGCATAAGGTACAGCACGGTACAAGAAGCCTGTTCCGTAAACTGTTTCCAAAATCCACCTACATGCACTTGATCCAGGATGCAAGAAAAGAAGGTATCATCAACGCTGCTGCGCACAGCACCCATACCAGTTTTACCACTGATGGGAAAGTAATTACTTTTAGCGTGGAAGGCGATAATTCAAAATTGGCAATGTGCGTGGAACTGGTGGACAAAAGGGAAAAGCTGGAAGCATTTTTCCTGAAGCACCAGGATTTACTACGTGAAAAAGTAGTGATCTTTAAAGAGGTTGAATTTTGGGATGTCGAATAAATGGAACATGAAAGCAATACTAATGATATGGCTCGGCGGAGGTATCGGTAGCGTATTCCGGTATCTGGTGCAGCTTGGAGTAAGTAAACTGGTCAACATTACTTTTCCGGCAGGTACTTTCCTGGTCAATATTACCGGTTGCTTTGTTATTGGGCTATTATACGGCTTCGCTAATAAATATGCTACGTTAACTCTGGAATGGAGGATGTTTCTTATAACGGGCTTATGCGGCGGATATACAACTTTCTCCAGCTTTTCGTATGAAGGTATCAGCTTGTTCAGGCAGGGCAATTATACCTACTTTATTCTGTACATACTGCTAAGTGTAATTGCAGGATTATTCGCTACGATGGGAGGAATTACTATTGTTAAATAAATTAATAGCAAAGTTATGGAAGCACACTATAAAAAAATACTGATAGCCATTGATAATAGCGCCCATTCAATGAAAGCAGCAAAGGCAGGTTTTGCGTTGGCACATGCTTTGAGGGCTACCATTGGATTATTGTATGTGGTAGATAAATCAAAAGAGGTGATTAATGCAGACTTAGGCATTACACCCCAGCAAAGCGGAACTGTTTTATTAAACGAAGCAGAGAAAACAATCGAGCAATTTATTCGTTTATATAATGGGGTTGACCGTATAGAGCGTTTTACACCGGAGGGGTTTCCGGAACAGGAAATCATCAACATTTCTAAAGAATGGGAGGCAGACCTGATTGTTATGGGAACCCACGGACGTACAGCCATAGGAAAAATATTGACCGGCTCAGTTGCAGAATACGTTATTCGTCACTCGACTATTCCGGTATTAATAACACCTCCAAGAATGGAATAAATTGTTATCTTTGTAAAGACTGGTGATGGTGTCCACCAAATCAACCGCCTTGTAAGAAGGACGATGACGCCTACAGGATAGATTAAGTAATTAATTTAATTCAGTAGGCATGAAATTATCTCAGCAGTACGCAGGCAACTTGTCTGTCATTAAAAAAGTCTTTTGGTGGTCACTTCTGACACTACCTTCTGCATTTATTATCGGCAATGTTGTTGCCCTGTTCCTATGGTCAATTGACAAAGTAACCGCAGTCCGATTATCTCATCCGCAAATTATATGGTTTCTCCCGGTCGCCGGTATAGTCATATACTTTATCATCAGGGCATTCCGTGAAACCAGCAGCAATATTGTTTTCCAAAACATTCATGCTAAGAGCAACGGCATAACAGAAAAATCCTCGCTGCCTATTTTCTTAACTACAATTATCACTCACTTATTTGGTGGCTCTGCAGGGCGTGAAGGTGCTACCTTTCAAATAGGTGCAAGCCTTAGCCGCCTTTCTGCAAAGCTGTTCAAACTAAGCGAACCACAATTTAAAGTGGTTTGTACTTCGGGTATTGCGGCTGCATTCGGGGCTGTTTTTGGTGTGCCCATAGCCGGTGCTTTCTTTGCACTCGAAATAGTGCGTGAAGGCACTTTCCCTTACAATGCCCTTATTCCCTGCATTGTAGCCAGTATCGTCGGTACACTGACCTGTAATTATTGGGGAGTTCATTTAACGCAGTTTCAATACATTTTTGCTTCCCAAAGCCATCCGATGTTCGATGGCAAATTCACTCCCGACCTTTTATTATTGGCAAAGGCAGGAGCAGTCGGTGTAATAATGGGACTATTGTGTTGCTTGTTCTACCTCGTATTGCAATACCTGAAGCAAGGGATAGATAAATCAGTGTTACCTAAATGGGTAATTCCGTTCATCGGCGGGATACTCCTCGTCGCACTGTATTTCGTATTTGGCACACAGGAATATTTAGGGCTTGGTGCAACCGGTTTAGGTCAAAATACAGTAAGTATTGCATCGGCGTTTAATGCAGGCGGAGCAGATACCTGGAGCTGGCTAATCAAACTTCTTTTTGTTGTAATAACATTGAGTTTTGGCTTCAGAGGCGGTGAGATCACACCCCTTCTTTTTATTGGCGCTACGCTGGGCAGTGTCTTAGCTGTCCTTTTTAATGCTCCTGTTCCATTGTTTGCCGCTTTAGGCTTTATTACCATGTTAGGCGGTTCTGCCAATACTCCTTTTGCCGCTACGATCCTCGGCATGGAACTGTTCGGAGCGGAATATACTTCTTATTACGCATTTGCCTGTTTCATTGCCTATTTCCTTAGTCCTACAAGGAAAAAGATTGAATTGCTGCAAGCGCCTACTGTGCCAAAACTCTTTGATGCTGATTACTTAAAAGAATGGTCATTGGACAGGAAATTAGAAAACGAAAGACTTGAAAAGAAGAAAGACGAAGATGAGCCAAGTTATCTTGAAGGAGAAGGAAACGGAAGAAATAACGCTGATTTTGAAATGTTATGAAGATGGCAATAGACAATATATCGCAGGAAGAAATGGAGCAAATGAAGCAGTGGTTGCAGGAACAAGCGCTGCTTGCAAATGTTACAGCCCAGGATTATATGGGATTGATCCTGTATAAGCTGTTTGAATTTGAGCAACGGCTCAAAAAAATAGAATATAACCAGCAAACACATTGGGTAAACTGATTTTAAAATACACTATGGTCTTAGTCCGTAAGAAATAAAAATTAATTATGAAGATTACAAAAATTCATGCAAGAGAGGTACTCGATTCAAGAGGCAATCCTACAGTAGAAGCTGAGGTAGAATTGGATAATAAATTTAGAGGTCGCGGTATTTCGCCCTCCGGTGCAAGTACGGGAGGAAAAGAAGCAGTAGAGTTACGTGATGGAGATAAGAAGCGTTACAATGGCAAAGGGGTTTCCGTTGTGGTTAATAACGTCAATCTCGTTATCAGCAAAGCCCTTATCGGCAAAAGCCTTACCCATCAGCAGGAAATAGATAAGCTGATGATTGACCTGGACGGAACCTCAAACAAATCCCGGCTGGGTGCAAATGGCATACTGGCTGTTTCTATTGCCTATGCCAATGCTGCCGCTGCATTTAAGCAAATTCCATTATACCGGCAGTTTAGTAATGAAAATTCCTACACGCTGCCAGTACCCTGCATGAACGTAATCAATGGGGGCAGACATGCTGACAACAACGTAGATTTTCAAGAGTTCATGATTGCGCCTCATCATGCGCCTTCATTTAAAGAAGCTATACGCATGGGCGAAGAAACTTTCCATGCGCTCAAAGATATTCTGAAAACGAAAGGCTACTATACGGGTGTAGGCGATGAAGGTGGATTTGCGCCCAA
>JBQCEG010000185.1:0-2298 GCA_051960475.1 Ginsengibacter sp. | reverse complement strand
ATTCAACAGGAGTGAATATGTTGCATTAAGCAATGCATTGAGCCTCTATTTTGACAAACTCAAAGAGGACCAAACAATTTTTCCCTGCTTTGATACCTTCTATGAATTTTTAAAGGTAGATTTTGTCCGCGTTTTACAAACCGAAAATGTAAAGGATAAAGATTTTGATGTCTCTAATTTTTTGTATGTCCTGAGGCCTTATTACAAAGGGGGCGAATTTGATTACTTATTAAATGCTACCGAAAATCTTGATTTGCTTCAACAGAGATTTATAGTCTTCGAACTGGATAACATAAAAGACCACCCTATACTATTTCCCGTAGTTACAATCATTATCATGGAAGTTTTCATTTCGAAGATGCGGAAACTTAAAGGTATTAGTAAGATTATCCTGATTGAAGAAGCATGGAAGGCCATTGCAAAAGAGGGGATGGCTGAGTACATCAAATATCTTTTTAAGACGGTAAGAAAATTTTTTGGAGAAGCAATAGTTGTAACGCAGGAGGTGGAAGACATTATTTCATCACCGGTAGTAAAACAAGCGATCATCAATAATTCTGATTGTAAGATTTTACTTGATCAATCAAAGTATCAGAACCAATTTGATCAGGTCCAGGAGTTACTGGGACTTACAGACAAGGAAAAAGCACTTGTTCTTTCAGTGAATAAATCCAACGATCCAAGTAAAAAGTACAAAGAAGTTTTTATTTCACTCGGTGGTATGTTGTCGCGGGTTTACAGGACGGAAGTTTCAACAGAAGAATATCTTACCTACACAACAGAAGAAAGCGAGAAGGTCAAAGTTATACAGTATGCAAAAAAATATGGCAGCATGAAACAGGGGATAAAGGTTTTAGCGGAGGAAATAAGAAATGGAATTTGATGAGACCTCATTATTGATTTGATTGCCGAATGAATTGTATGAAGAAAAAAATGCCAAAATGAAGAAGGGTATAAAAGTGTTGGTGGAGGAAATAAGAAATGGATTTGTTGGCACTTTACTATTGAATTGATTAACGAATGAATTTTATGAAGAAAAAATATGGCAGAATGAAGAAGGGATAATAGTGTTGGCCGAGGAAATAAGGGAAGGGATTTGCTGACACTTTACTATTGATTTGATTGACGAATGAATTGTATGAAGAAAAAGTATGGCAGAATGAAGAAGGGATAATAGTGTTGGCCGAGGAAATAAGGGAAGGGATTTGCTGACACTTTACGATTGATTTGATTAACAACTGAATTGTATGAAGATGAAGAGAATTATTTTAATGGTGATTATATTTTGTGGTTTGCTCGTAGGTTGTAAAGAAGACGAAGTTTTAAATTTTATACCAGGTACATACGTGAGATCGGTCAAAAATGAATTCAGTGTGGGAAGAGATACGCTGGTGATAATTAAAGAGTCTAAGAACTTTTTCTCAATAATTCATCATGGAATTTATCGGCGTATTTATCACGGGAAAGTATCTCCTGTAAGATCTTTTTCAGAAAAGTGGTCTGCAAGTTATAATGAAGATAAAAAGATTTTAGTTGAAACCAGGAAGGGTAAAATTTTTTCCTTCAACACTTCTGATAATTCACTTTTTTTGGGAACAAGTAGATATAATAAAATTTCCGGAAAATGAAATTGGTACAATGCAGATATTGTTTTCCTTGTTATTCCATATTCCCGGAACTATCAAAAGCTTCAATGACTATTGAGGAGCAATTGCCAGTGCCAGTTGAAAGTGAGAAGATGCTAAAACTAACAGAATCTGACCGGAATACCTTAGTACGGGTAAAAGAATTTATTGAAGCGCGGGATGTTGATGAACCTATTTCACTGAAAGTATTGTGTCGCAAATTTGCCCTTAATGAATTCAAATTAAAGAAAGGATTCCGGCAGCTTTTTAAAGTTAGTCCTTATGATTATTTTTTAGAATTGAAAATGACTGCTGCTAAAAAGTTATTGCTTGAAGCTGATACAACAGTTTATGGTGTTGCTTACACGCTTGGGTACCAACACGTCTCGAATTTTTGCGCCCAATTTAAAAAACGTGTTGGGGTTACTCCTAAGGATTTTAGGGGGTGATTTTTTTGATTGTGAGTAAAAATGCATACCTGCTGCGGAATTATTAAATTGAGAGCAACACTTTATTCCCTTGCTTAAATAGGAGTGATTTTACTATTGAAGCTATTAAGAGTTTTTCAACTGTATTACCATAACACTTTCCTTTATGAATTTTTTTTATTTATTTTTAGACTTTAAAAGCATCCTTGAACGCTTATTGAGATCCCGCTTTTTAAAACCAGCTG
>JBQCEG010000184.1:0-2109 GCA_051960475.1 Ginsengibacter sp. | reverse complement strand
GGTTTTGGTTTTTATCATTGGTTTACATTCGGAGCATTGGGAAATCCTTTACAAATGACAATCGTCTTCATAATGACCTCGATTTGGGGACTTATGTTTGCCCTTGCTTTTGCAAGGACTAAATCATTATATCTGCCAATTGGACTTCATTTCGGATGGGATTTTATCAATACGGTAATTTTTTCTCAAGGTCCCTTAGGAAACCAATTCTTAATCTTGAATGGTGAGGAAAAACTTGGTGGTGCTTTATCTGCTACTGTCTTTATTTTTCAAATTTTTGCAGTACCCGCAATAATGTTTTGGTATTTTAAGCTATTGAACAAAAAGACAGAACTCAGCTATTGAGACAGAAACAAAGACCTAGGGATGGCTTAATGCAAAATGATAACAATGATTTTACTTTTGATAATATTCCATAAAATGTCAGGCCAAATGTTCAAGGTAACTGCTTACTTGCTTTCGCCCCAGTATTCAGCTCCAAGACACTTATAACTTTTGTAAAATGAAATACTAATGTGAAAAGAAAGAGCAAAGGATACCAAAACAAGCCGGTACAAAATTCATAGCAAGTTTATCCTGACACAAACAATACACCGCTTTGTGACATTTTAAAGAAGCTCATTTCAGTCCTTCTGAATAAAATTTTCTTTTCCAAATTCTACATTGTGGTGTGTAAGCCAAATTATATTGCTTTATCATCTCGAAAAATAAATTGGCCCCTGTTGAAACAGGAGCCGCACCAAAACTAACTGCTTATGAGTAGCTACAAAGTTAAACAAAATCTCTGTTTTGTTTAATAATCTTCTGCACAAAAAGCCAACAATAACCTTAACTTTTCAAAGTCCTTTATAAGGTCCGAAGTAGTAAAAGAATCCCGTTAGGGTATAAAATTGAGCTTTGTTTGTTAAATTATACCCTATCAGGTATAAAATAGAATAACGCACGCCCATTTATACCCGAAAAGGTATAAAGTAATGAAACTGGGAGAATATGTAAAGGCGCAAAGGAATGCCGTAAAAGTTACCCAGGTTGGACTGGCCGAAAAAGCGGGGTGGGATTACCCTTTATCCGTGAACTGCAGCAGGGCAAAGAAACCGTGCGACTGGATAAAGTAAACTAGGTACTGAATTTATTTGGAAGCCAGGCAGGGCCGGTACCTCTAATCGAAAATGAAAGAAAACAATGAGAAGAGCAGCGATACTCATGCACGGCAATATAGATGGCTCTGGTCGCACCGAACTTATGCCACACTAATTCCTTCATTTTCTCTAGCTGATCAGTATAAATTTAATTTTATTCTGAACCTTTATTTTCCTTACTTTGCCCCACATTCATAAGATATGAGGCCGGATTATCCTTCCAAAATATTCAACGATAATTCAGACAACTATTGTTGCCTTATGCAGGCGCTTGCTGAAAATCCTTTCCTTTAAAATTTCAATTTTTTCTTTCTCCCGCTCATAAAAAGGGTGGGTATCCTCTAATTCAATTAACTCTTAAAAATCAGGAACATGGATTTTTCAACAAACCATGCGGTGGCTGCTGAAGCACGCCGGTATTTTAATAATCACAACAAACAGACTGACTTAATTCACTACCAACTACCTCCCCGAGAATTAATCGACGAGGCCATCGCTGCAGGTGAAGGCGTCCTGTGCAGTACAGGAGCACTGGTCATAAACACCGGCGCATTTACAGGCCGAAGTCCTAAAGACCGCTTCATCGTCAAAGACGAGGTGACTGCAGAAACGGTCAGCTGGGATAACATTAATCAACTTTTGGAACCGCGGTATTTCGGACCTCTTTTAGAGAAGATGCTGCGATATATCAAAGGCAAAAAACTGTATGTAAGAGATTGCACGGTCTCTGCTAAAAATGAATATAGGCTTCCTGTAAAAGTAATAAATGAAAACGCCTGTGCAAACCTTTTTGCAGCGAACATGTTCCTTCCTCCTGCCAATGACTTTGATTCAGATAGTACGCACGGTTGGTACCTTATTCACTTTCCCCACTTCTTTGCCGATCCCGGAACCGATGGAGTAAAAAATAAAAATTTTGTGATCATCAGTTTTACCGAAAAAATGATTCTGATCGGTGGTACCCAATATA
>JBQCEG010000183.1:0-4333 GCA_051960475.1 Ginsengibacter sp. | reverse complement strand
TTATATCGTTGTTTTTAATGGTAACCCACTTCTCAATTAAAAAGCCATGAGGGTTGTTATCTGAACGGGCTACATTCCTTAAGTATCCTTCGGTTACAAGATTTCTTGTCGTAAGTGTACTCGGCCTCGTTATTGTTTCTACAGCATAACAGAGGAAATGATATGGGTAAACATTTGTTTGAATAACTACACTATCAACTTCAATTCTTTGGCTTACATTGCCTGAGATAATACCGGTGAAATAATTATTTTCCTTTAGAGATTCGTATACATCTCTTGCTGAGCCGTCAGCGAGGTAAAGACCTTTTTTAATATTTGAATTAATAACTTTTTCATCAGGATCTAATGTGAAAAAATAATGGTGAAACATCTTTACATGGTCCCTTGCCTCGACAGGAATATTTTCTTTCCTTGTACTTGCAAAAGCTTCCAATGCGTGGCCATTGGCGAGTACATAAATCCTGGAACTTAAAAGGGATTGTTGTTTGTAGCTTCTATATAAAGCATAACCCGTTACCAAAGCAAACAGTGATAAAACAAGCAATGAAAAAAAACGCACATCCCTGAAAGCTGTATCAATATTTTTTGCCTTCTGAAACATCAGTTACCTTTTAGTTTATCATTAAAATACCCTTCGGAAACACCATATCCGGTCATATTCCCTGACATCCGGTTGGCAGCGTTACCCATAGCATCTGCAACCATTCCGGCTCCTGAGGTGACAGTAGAAGCAGTTTTGGAAACAGATGAACTGAATACTGAACTAACTTTATAAAGAAGTGTGTTACCACCTCCAACATTTACAATATGATTGGCAACAGAAGGAATCGTGAAGTAGCCTATAATACCTATGATCATAAAAATCAGGTAAGCAGTATCAGTAGACGAAAAAAATGTATCGCCAGCCTGGTTGATCTGTTGAATATCAAGAGCAATCATTTTTTCCTGGATCTTTCCAATGAGGCTGCCGAAAATATTGGCGACAGGAAGCCATAAAAAAATATTAATGTAACGTGCAACCCATATCATTAATGTATGTCCTAAACCATCAAATACAGCCAGCCCAAACACCAGAGGTCCAAGTATTGCCAGTACAACCAGGTAAAAGGTTCTAATGGTATTAATACATAAAGCCGCCTCAAGGAACAAAAGATGCAATACCTCACTCATCCACTCCTTTATTGATTTACGAAAATTATAGGAAGCCTTTGCCATAGCAAACTTGATGTCATTTCCTATTCCTTCGATCCATCCTTCATCTGAAGGATCTTCGCCGGGATGGGTATAACGATACCATTTGTCCTGATCACCCGATCCATTTTCTCCTACATACATCTGCCAAACATCAGTTTGCTTTATGGCCTCTTCTTTTTGTTTCAACAAAAGGGCAATGGCCTTATCTGAATTATTTACCATGGCTGATGTAGCTGTAACCGTAGGGCTCATTACTGCGTTAATCATTGAGATTACAGAAGGAAAGATCAAAACCGCAAAGCCTATTACAAAAGGCCTGAAGAGAGGATAAAAATCTACCGGCTCTGCTCTTGAAATGTGGCCCCATACCCGGGAAGCAATATACCACATGGCAGCAAAACCGGCCAGTCCGCGACCAACACCAATTAAGCCGGAACATAAAGGCATCATCTCATCATATAACTGTGCAAGCACTTTCTGAAGCCCTCCAACTTCATTTGAAATTCCCTGTGCCAGCAGGTATTGCGGAAGTAAGAGTATTAACGTTAGAAGAATTATGGTTTTAATGTTTTTCATTGCTTAACATCATACAACTGGTTCATCATTAAAATATCATTCTGATCTTTTGCTCTCTGCAAAGCAAGAATCTTCGTATGGTTATTAAAGTGCCGGAGAAACGTAAGTTCATCTGAAGTTTCTTTCCATATACCATCGATTGAACTAAGCCTTTCATTGTCGGTCATCCGAAATTTATTGGCAGTTATCACGCTTGCGAGGTCATCGAGGTTTTGCAAGGATCGGTTGAACAGGTTTGAATAGACTTTACTGATATATGCCATCTCTCTTGTTGAAAATTGACCGCTTAATCTAAACTGCTTTAGTGCTACCTTGTATTCTGATACAATGTGAATTTGCGCCTGAATTATATCTGTAATCCTTTGGTACTTTCTTACTGTCGGACTTACTTGTAATAGACTATTTAGAAAAAGATCGTGCAGTTTGAAATTGCCTTCAGAAATATTTTTTATCGTATTGTATCCTCCCGAAAGAATTTCATATCCTTTCTTCATGTCAGTCAGAATAGTTTTCAACTGGGCAAGCTTTTCAACATCGAACAGTAGCTGCTTTGCTTCCTGGGTCTGGGCAAAACTGCTGCCTGAAAAAATTATAATAACGAATAAACCCAATACACACTTTTTCATTCTCACTTTATTATTTCGTAATAATTACCTATTTACCAAATAAGTTTCCATCTGCATTAACATCATTTTGATCCTCCATTCGCTGAAGCATCATCTTGCTGTTAGCATTCGCAAAATCCTGCACAAAAAGCCAACGGTCCTGCATTTGATCAAAGAGCATATCAATATTTTGAATGCGTTCATCATCTTTCATCTCTAAAATACCATCCGTAGTAACAGCAATCAATTGGTCAATAATTTCAGTACAACCTTGGAGAAGATGATCAAACACTTTCCCCAGGTAAATAATTTCATTGTTGTTAAACTCCCCACTTCTTTGAATATCTATTCTCTGTTTTTGGGATTTCTTTACAATTGAAATTTGCATTGAAACAATGCCTGCTATTTTCGTGTATGCCTTAACGTTTGGATTTACTTTTGCCAGTGAAGAAAAATAATTTGAATGAAGTGCAAAATCTCCTTTCTTTATATTTCCTATTGTGGCTAGTCCTGATTTTGCTATCGCATAACCTTTTTTAGCTACTACAGCATATGCTTTTAATGCTGCTATCTGGTCGCCCAAGTATTGAATCTGAGTCTTTTTCTGCTGGAACCATTCAGCCAATGTCTGGGCCGAACCAACATGAAACAATAACATAACTAATATGGTTAAACGCACTTTTTTCATTGTAATCCATATAATTGTTTTACAACACTGATATCATTCTGATCTTTCGATCGCTGAAGCGATACCCCAATATTTTGAGAATTAAACTGCCTTAGGTCATCTAAATTCTTTTGCATAGCAACGGCTGTACTGCTTATAATTTCGAGACGATTCGCATCCGACATTTGTGTCATAAATGAATTGATGACAAGATCCAGCCGGCTTATATTTTCCAGGCTTTGAGAAAGAATTCCTTTGTACACTTTACCGATATAAGTTAATTCATCAGAATTGAAATGACCATCCTGTCTCACTCCGTTCCATGCTAAATGGTACTCTTTTACCAATGAAGCTTCCTCGTCAATAATCTCTTTAACGCGATGGTAAGTAGAAACAGCTTCTTTCACTTTCCACAATTCGTCAAAATAATTCTGGTAAAGATCTTTTTGCTTTTGTACCCAATCACTAATTTCCTTTAGCTTAAGCTTTGACATTTCGTTTTCAACCACTTTCTGGGCATTTTGTAACCAAATCGTTTTTGTCTGCAAACGCTGAATTTTCAGATCTACAGCTACTATTACTTTTTTAATTCCTTCTTTAATAATTTGCGCGATGGGTAGTTGTGCATACGTAAATAGTGAAAGCCAAACAAAACTCATACTCAAAACAAACTTCTTCACTTTTCTTTCAATTTATTAGGACAAAAGTGATAAAGAATGAAAAGAGATTATTACAATTTTAGGAGCAAGAATTATGAGAAACGGATTAAAATAACTGCCGGACTTATGGTGTCACAGTGCAGAAAAAACAAACTAATCCGACTTTAAGTAGTGATAGTGTTCTACCTAGGCGCTCTTCTCAAGGTTTTGTGTTAAACGGAAAATTCTTCATTGTCGCATGGCTACAACCTATTTCAAAAGCATCTGTGTGGTTTCTTACCAATGCTATCAAGACAATAATAAAAATGAGTTTTAGACATCCTTTACAAAAAAAAGAGGGCTGAACTTCAATGTTCAGCCCTCTTTTTCTTATCATCATCAACCTTATTTCATACAAGTTGCTATCAAGCAGCTCCCGATTCCTCTTCTAAAATTTAATAGAAGGGTAGAAAATAAAAGTTGATTATTTGTTCGTTTGCTGATAGAATTGGGTCTGCCCCACTTGCACAAAACCCATCCTATGTGTAAATTCCGGTGATGTTGACCCACCATTCCGCTCATGTTGACCCACCTGGGAAGCAGGCAATAAATGAAAGAGCTAAATGATGATTAAAAATACAAATCGTTATTTA
>JBQCEG010000182.1:0-2790 GCA_051960475.1 Ginsengibacter sp. | reverse complement strand
TACTACATTATTAGGCAATAACACGATAGGTGTGCAGCAATCGTTTAGTTTTCTTACCGTATATATAAAACAAAGCAAAGTGCTTAAACAACAGCTCTCACTTAGCAAAAAAGCGTTCGCCATTTCGAAGAATGATTTAATACAAAAAGTACGCTCTGCTTATTATCAGATGACGTATGGAGTCGCACGATTACAACTATTAACCTATCAGGATAGTGTATATGCCAACTTTGCGAAAGCAGCTAATGTGAGATACACAAGTGGAGAAAGTAAATACCTGGAAAAGGTAGCCGCTGATGCTCAATATCAGCAAGTGTTATTGCAGAAAAAACAAGCACAAAAAGATTTACAGATTGATGAGCAAGAACTGCAAAAATGGTTAAATACTAACCGACGTCTTCAGGTGACAATTCCACTCGAAAAAGTGAACATGTCAATTAATGAAGATTCTTCAGCTTTACCACAAAATCCAGTTTTGGATTATTATCTGCAAAATATAAATGTTTCAAAGGCACTTTTATCATTGGAAAGAACAAGGCTGCTTCCGGATTTTACAGTAGGCTACAGCAAGCAAACAGAAAACGGCAATACAGGTTTTTACGGTTACCAGATTGGTATTAGCATCCCTCTTTGGTTTCGTCCGCAAAAGGCAAGAATACAGTCAGCAGATATTGCAACAAAAATAGCACATGCTGATTATGAAAATACCCGGAACGACCTTATTACAACCTATAATCAGCAGCTAAAAGAGTATCAAAAATGGCAAGAGCAGCTGGCTTACTACGACAGTAGTGGATTACAGCAGTCAGAAGCGATAATTAAAAATGCGCAGACAAATTATACTTCCGGCAATATAAGCTACATAGAATACATACAGGATTTAACCGAGGCTTTTGATATAAGGCTCCAATATCTCAATGCTTTAAATCAAAATAATCAAACCGTAATTTATATTAATTATCTCCTGGGAAAATAAAAAAATTATACCATGAAAACAAGATTTCCATTGTTCTTATTATTGGTCTCTTTAGTTCTATTTTCGTGCCATCCTGAAAGTACAGCAGAGAAAAAGGAAAAGTCAAATGACCAATTCAGTGCAAAAGATTCAACTGTTTCGGCGAATGAAGTTTTGATTTCTGAAAAACAGTTCGAAACGGTTGGGATCCAAATAGGGGAAATACAGAAGAAAGCTCTTCCAAGCCTCGTGCAGGCAAATGGATTTATTATCCTGCCTCCGCAAAAAAAAGCAAGCGTTTCGACGTTGATTGGAGGTATGGTGAAATCGATCAAAGTAATTCCGGGAAATTTCGTGAAGAAAGGACAAACGCTTGCCTTTCTCGAGTCTACCGATTATATTCAAATGCAGGAAGATTATGAGAAAGCAAAAAGTAATTTAACCTTCCTGGAAAAGGAATATGTTCGCCAAAAGGAAATGTTAAGTGCAAATGGTACTTCGGAAAAAATGGTACAACAAGCATTAAATAATTATAATGTCACCAAAGCTACAGTCCAATCGCTTCAGAAGAAGCTTGAACTTTTAGGCAACCCGATTCAAAATCTTAATAAAGGTAACATGGAGGCAACCGTATCAATTGTTGCACCTATAAGTGGATATGTTCAAAAAGTAAATGTCAATGTAGGGGAATTTGCAGATCCGGGGTTGTTAATGTTTAATATTGTCAACGCCAGCCAACTTTTTATTGATCTCCAGGTGTACGAAGAGGATGTAGATAAAATAAAAGAAGGACAAGAAGTATTGCTTAGCTTGCCTAACGGAAACAAGCCGATAGGAAAAGCAACAATTTATGCAATCGATAAAACTTTGGACAGTGCTACAAAATCTATCACGGTGCACGCCAAGGTTCTTAAAAACTCACACGGAGCCTTAGTCTCGGGGGATTATGTAAATGCATTTATTAAGGCCGGTAATGAAATGGTCAATGCTGTCCCTGATGAGGCCATCTATAAAGATGGCGAAACAGAAAATGTATTTGTTTTATCAGAAGTTAAAAATGAAGGCGACAATAAAGAATATGTGTTTGCATCAAAAGAAGTAAAGACCGGTATTTCCAATGCCGGCTTTACACAAGTCACATTTATGGAAAATATACCTCCAGATACCAAAATCGCAACAAAGGGAAGTTACTATATTATATCAGAAAAAAATAAGGGTGAAGGAGGAGATGCGGATTAAGAGCAGTTTTGCTATTACAAGGCAAGATTCTTTCAGTTCAAAACTGCCAAATATCCAAATTATAACTATTTCTTCCCCTGGGTCAACGTCAATAAGCGTGATTTTGAGCTTTCATACTGGAATTAATCCAATTTGCGCTATAACAAGTTTTACCAGCTTAAGATCTGGGTTGTAAATTTCAATTATTGAAGTTACAGTCTAGCAAAACATTTACATGCCTGCTTCCTATGTTCCTGGCTATTTAAAGATAAAGGGGAAGAATTTGGGAAATTTATCCGCTAAATAGGCTGCAAAATTGCGAGGCAGAGCGGCAATAAGTGTAGATTCCGAACCATGTTGACCCACCGTTCCGATTTATGTTGACCCACCATTCCGGTGATGTTGACCCACCCATTTTTGGAACAATACTATCAAGGTATTTTGTTGCCTGTTTTTATTTATTCCGGGATGCCTGCCTGTCGGCAGATAGGTTGACCCACCTGTTTACCAGAAATAATTTTATCCTGATTTCTGAAGTTAGTGTCATTCCGGCATGTTGACCCACCTCATCAGAATAGATTGATCAGCAGTTTAGATTTATTCCGGGATGTTGACCC
>JBQCEG010000181.1:0-3096 GCA_051960475.1 Ginsengibacter sp. | reverse complement strand
AACCGGGTAAGTCAGCCGGTTTCTGGGTTTTTAAAAGGATAAGATTCAGTTCTCCCAGCGATTTTGGACAGCTTTCATAAGGATGAATTTCAGTTTTTGAAACGGTTAAATTTCAAAAAAGCCGGTTTCTTATTTCCTCTTTACTTTTTGCAAAGAGATGATATTGGAAAAAAAATTAGAAGTTGACTGATATCGGATTTTTCAGATTTTAATAGGATTTGGATAGATTCTGTTTTTGATCGGATATTTTGGATATTTTTTTTGATTAATGCCTGTTCGATCATCAATCAACTTCTGTGCACAAAGTTAGGCGTTATCTAATGCTGCCAAAGGGCAAGATTGCTCTTTTTTGCCCACAATATAATTACGGTGCGCGGTCGTAGAAAGTGATGTTTTTAATGGGAATAATTACGAATGAACAGATAGTAAAAATACGATTAACCAGGAGTGATAATTAAAGAATCAAAACAAAATTCCAAACTATTTATTCTTTTACTGTATTGGTAATCAATATAAAATCTTGTTTATTTATTCTTTTACTCCAGACCAATAAACTCTATCTTGCCAGGCTTTGAATAATATCGTATTTAGTTACAATGTGATATTCGCCGGTTTCATCTTTGCTCAAAACAGCTCCATTTTGTTTCGAGATCAGGTTGCTCAACTTTTCAACCGGTATATCAAATGCCACAACAGGATATTCTTTTTCCATTACCGACTCAACTGTTTGTTCTTTGATCTCAGGATTGGATAAAATTTTGTTGAACAATCCTCCTTCGCTCAATGAACCAACCATTCCTTCGCCATTCATTACTGGGATGTTTTCAATATCGTATTTACTCATTAGTTCAATTGCTTTGGCGACTTTTTGTTCAGGCTTTACGGTAACCAATTTCTGGCCTCCACGAGCTGAGACAAGATCTTTAAAAGTTTTTACTTCAAGGAATCCTCTTTCCATCATCCATTCGTCGCTATAAATTTTTCCTACGTACCTGCTTCCATGATCGTGAAAAATACAAACCACCAAATCATCCTTTTTTAATCTGTCTTTCATTTGCAACAATCCCTGCACACAACTCCCGGCGCTCCAGCCGATAAAAAGACCTTCTTCTTTTGCTAATCGTCTTGCCATTATAGCCCCATCCTTATCTGTTACTTTTACAAATTCGTCGATGTAACGCATATCATAATTGGCGGGAACGAAATCTTCACCAAAACCCTCACTTATGTATGGATAAACCTCATTTTCATCTACTTCACCAGTATCAAAATATTTTTTCAATAAAGAACCATAGCTATCTATTGCCCAAACTTTAATATCAGGATTTTTTTCTTTCAAATACTTGCCTGTTCCGACAATAGTTCCGCCAGTACCTGATGCTACCACCAGGTGTGTGATCTTTCCTTCTGTTTGTTCCCAAATTTCAGGACCGGTTTGTTCGTAATGTGCAAGCCGGTTGGCCAGGTTGTCATATTGATTTACGTACCATGAATTCGGTACTTCTTCAGAAAGTCTTTTTGAAACAGAATAATAGGAGCGGGGATCATCAGGCTCAACATTTGTGGGGCAAACAATTACTTCTGCGCCAACCGCCTTAAGGATATCAGCTTTTTCTTTTGATTGTTTATCAGTAGTGGTGAAAATGCATTTGTAACCTTTCACGATGGCAGCAAGTGCAAGGCCCATGCCTGTGTTGCCGGAAGTTCCTTCAATAATGGTTCCACCCGGTTTTATTTTTCCTTCCTGCTCTGCCACTTCCAGCATTTTCAAAGCCATCCTGTCTTTTATGGAATTGCCGGGATTGAAATATTCCACTTTTGCCAGCACCGTGCAAGGCAAACTTTTAGTGATCTTATTAAGTTGAATAAGAGGCGTATTCCCGATCGTTTCCAAAATATTCTTCTTCCACATAAATTTTTTCGCTAAGGTAAAAAAAATAGGGAAGAGCTTTGGCAGAGAATAATGGAGGAATTTTTAAAGAAATTACTTTTTCTTCAATTTCTCTTCTTCTGTTTCCTTCTTATTGTGCGTAATGTCGTCGCCTTTAAAATCCTGTTCTTCATTCTTCCTGCTGTCAAGATTATCTCTTACATCAGGACGATGAGTATTCTTATTTTGCGGCCTCCTGTTGTCATTTGTAGTCATAAGTTTTTTATTGAAAAATGTCGTAAAAACTATGCCACAAATTCAATAAAAAACCTGATGTTAGTTTTATTTAGATGAAGCAAATTGTGAATTGGGTTTCATCAATTGTAATGCCTTGTTTACAGTGGAATCATATTGATTATTCACTTCGTAATATCCTTCAGTACGCCATATTTCCCGAGCCGTCAGAACTTTTATTTCTCTTTTCAGGATAGATCTTTCCTTGTTATTTTCAAGGTTCAGATCGACGGAATCTTCTTTTGCATAATTTTTCAGCGCACTCAAAGTTTCATCATCAACCTCGTAATTTTCATCAAACTTCTTTGGCGAAGAATATTGCTGGAATTGCTTTTCGTTTCTCAAAAAGTTAATGTACACAAAGCGCGTTATAGTTCCATGCATCATTGCATGCATCACATCTTTTGTAAATAAAGTAGTGTCGTAAGGAACAAAAACATCGGGCGTAATGCCGCCTCCACCGTATAAAACTTTTCCCGACGCTGTAGAGAATTTTTTCTCATTGGTATGTTTTATAGAATCAGCGTAAGTCATTTCTCCATCTTTAAACCGGTTCATCAAATCCTCGTCGTAAGCTTCAATTCCATTTTTATAAGACTTCTGAATACTTCTGCCGAGTGGCGTAAAATACCTTGCTACCGTTAATCGCAAGCCTGAGCCATCACTTAGCTGGTATTGTTCCTGCACAAGCCCTTTTCCAAAAGTTCTCCTGCCAACAATCGTAGCGCGTTCCCAATCCTGGAGCGCACCTGTTAATATTTCGCTTGCTGACGCTGTACCTTCATTGACCAAAACCACCAATTTACCTTTTTCAAAAATTCCATCTTTTTGGCAATGGTATTCTTTCTTCGGAGAATGAGCGCCTTCTGTATAAGTGATCAGTTTGTTGCCGCTCAGGAATTCATCAGCAATGTTTGTTGCTTGCGTTAAAA
>JBQCEG010000180.1:0-2907 GCA_051960475.1 Ginsengibacter sp. | reverse complement strand
ATGAAAGAGCTAAATGATGATTAAAAGTACAAAGGGTTATTGATAATCGGTTACTTTTTTTCTTCTCAGCGATTCACCTTTTAGTTCTATACGATGGGCACCGGCTGTCAGTCTGTCAAGGATTGCATCGGCAAGAGTCGGATCATTAATATATTCATACCATTTGGAGACTGGGAGCTGAGAGGTAACAATAATGCTTTTTTTACCATACCGATCTTCCAGTAATTGCAATAAAGTTAGCCGGACCTCCTGGCTCATATTCTGCAATCCAAAATCATCAAGGATAATAAGCGCCTGCCGTTCCAGGTAGTTTAATAGTTTGATATAAGAACCATCGAGTTTGGATAAGGTAATCTTTTCTATCAAGCGGTTCATGCCCAAGTAGGTAGTCTTGTATCCCTGAAGACAAGCCTGGTGGCCTAAGGCACAGGCAAAATAACTCTTACCGCAACCAGTGGATCCTGTTATCAGCAGATTTTCTCCATTATCCAGATAACGGCCTTCGGCAAGTGTTGCCAGTTGTTGTTTGGTAAGATTTCTGGATGTCGAGCATTGGATCTGCTCAATGGTAGCTGGTAATCGTAGTTTAGCCAGTTTCAGATACATCGCTGTTTTTTCCTGTGCGCGGTTGAGTTGCTCGGATTGAACTAATTGCGCGATGAGATCATGACCTTCCAGTTGCTGGTCCATAGGAAGCTCCAGTTGTGAGTGATAAGCCCGGTACATGCCCTGAAGGCGTAGTTGCTGCATTTGTTGCAGGGTTTCTGTTGTGTTCATTTTTGTTTTTTGTTGATTAAAAATTTATTTATTGATAGTGGTCCTTGCCCCGGATATTATCGTGGGTTGGAATGGGCTGTTCGTCTAATATGGAAAGCTGTTTATCAAGCCCTCTTTCCAGAATGCTTTTTATCATGGTGTAATTGATCCGGGTTCCTTGTAATGCTCTGCCGCAGGCAGCTTCAAGCCGTGGTATCCCATACCTTTTTTCCAGCATCAGCATTCCAAAACAGGACTTATAATTTTGTTCGATATAGATGCTGTTTTCAAGTATGAGTGAGGCCGCCTTCAGAGTATTTGCGCCAATGCGGTCAGCCTGTTTCAAAAGATCTTCTTTATTAAAACCTTTTATCTGATGCATGTGCTGGTGGTGTGGTGGCATATGATCTGCAATGGTAGTATAAGCTTTACCATGAGGCTTTCTGATATGAACTGCAATACGGCTGTGATCAAAATATACTTCTACCACCCGGCTGTCATAGAGCACTTTCACTTTCTTTCCTACATACTGGTAAGGCACACTGTAGTAAAGACAATCTTCCCTGAGTTGCACATGATAATTACGCTGAACAGTAAGCTCAGTAACTTTCTTAGGCGCAAAAGGTTCAGATGGCAGTGGTTTTAGAACAGATCGTTCCTGCTGTTCATAAAAATACAGACGACTGTAAACGGTATCTTTATACGGCTTATTATTGAGTAATAAAAGTTGCTGATGCATGGCATCATTAAGCGCCTTGAGGCTGGTAAATTCCTGGTTGCGCAACGGTGCATATACATGAGCATATACAATACGAACGGCTTGCTCTACCATCGCTTTATCTTTGGGACTATAAGGTCTGGCAGCAGTGAAAGTGGTGCCGTAATGCTCCGACAACTGGTAACATAAATCAGTAAATACCGGCTCATAACGGTCTGAACGGATAACCGCTGTTTTTAAATTATCACATAAAATAGTAGCGGGTACCCCTGCATAAAACCGCAGCATTGCATTAATACAAGTGGCAAAATCATGGGTTTTTTGAGACAGTACTGCTTCACAGAAAATAAGGCCGCTAAAGGGAAGTATAGCTATAAACACCTCGCATTGGATGCGTTCCCCTGTAGATATATCCACATAATATGGTTTCTTTCCGGCAAAATCTATCATTATAATATCTGCGGCATTGTATTCAAGATGCATAGAAACATCCTTATGCTTCAGATAGTTTTTAAACTGCTCGCAGTAGTGGCTGTAAGCATAGCCATCAGGATGTTTTGTGACATATTCATTCCAAAGCAGCAGGCGCGTAACACCCGTCTTTGCCAGTTCTGATTCTGCATATTTAAAATGTTCAAAAAGTTGCAGCTTTCTTTGAGTATTGCTTTGAAGCTGTTCATTATTATACGCTTTATCCGCCAGTTCTTTATTGGATAAATTATGAGTACCCCCATCAAGCTGTGAAAGATATTTGCGTACGCTGTTGCGGCTCATACCTGTTCGCCGTGCTATCTCACGGATACCAATACCATCATTCTTGAGTTGTAAGATCTGTTTTAATTGTTCCATTGTTATTGGTTTTTGTGCCATTGCTCTTCTTTATTTTTTTAGAGCAAAAGACATCAAAAAGCTTCGAACAATTATTGCCTCAAGGGTGGGTCAACATCCCGGAATAGAATGAAAGGGCTGAATCAATCCCTCTTTTTGCAGGTGGGTCAACATGCCGGAATGTCGCAATCCATTTCTAAAAAACAGGTGGGTCAACATGCCGGAATAAATTAAAAACACTGAATGAAGACGCTAAAAACTTATTCCGAAAAGGGGTGGGTCAACATCACCGGAATGGTGGGTCAACCTAAATCGGAATGGTGGGTCAACATGGTCTGGAATTTACATAGCGTTCTTTGAAATATTTCATCTTAAGGAGGTGTCTACTGTTGTGATCGCTCATTTATTAATGTTCAAAAAAATAAAAAATATGGAAATTCTTAAAGCAGTTGCGTTACACTTGGTCATTGGCTTTGCCTTTACTTTTTATGGGGGTTTAATTTCCCTGGTGATGGATCTAATTGGAGTCGACGGTGGATTATCCAACTAGCACCTAATCGTGAAATAATTTTTTGAATTAAGATAGATCACTGGTTCGATTCCAG
>JBQCEG010000179.1:0-9606 GCA_051960475.1 Ginsengibacter sp. | reverse complement strand
TGATTTTTAAGTTCTATTTGGGTGGCCTAATGGGTAATGAGCAACAAGTGAGGGCTAATATTATTCAAATAGCATGGGGGATTTGCCGTAATGGTTTGGTGATTATCCTGATCGTTTTCCTCCCCAGGTTAGATACGTTTTTTCTGTGGCAATCAATTTCGACAGTTTTGTTCACGGTTGTTATCAGATTCAGCTTCGCTAGTATGTTTAAAAATTTTAATATTTATTTCCCTACAATTAAGTTTGAAAAATCTGTTTTCAATGAGATTTGGCGATTTGCTGGCGGTATGGTTTTGATTTCAATAGTTGCCGCGTTAAATACTCAATTAGACAAATTAATAATAAGTAAATTTTTGCCAATTGAAGAACTAGGATATTATACATTAGCTGTTTCAATATCAACTGCACTGATTATAATAGCGCGTCCATTTTCTTTGGCTGTGCTGCCTCGTTTTACTGCATTATATTCTTCATCGAATGAACATGAGGCTTTATTGCTTTTTACCAAAGTAAATAAAGTTATTTCAATACTTATTTTTTCAATTATGTCATCTATGATTTTTTTTTCAAAGGAAATCGTTTGGGCTTGGACAGGTGATAGTGAATTAGCTTCAAAGTCATGTTCATTTTTGCCAATTATAGCAATTTCTTATACAATGCTAGCGCTTACTGTAATTCCTTTTAATATCGCGATTGCGAAAGGATATACTCGTCTTAATAATATAATGGGTATTACGAGCTTAATAATCACAATTCCAGGGTACTGGGCTGCAACTCACTTTTATGGCGCAATTGGAACTGCGTGGGTATTTTGTATTGTTCAAGTATTAAATACGTTTATATATATATATATTATACAACAAAAATTTCTTGAGCGCACATCTATGTTGATGCTTTATGGGAAAAGAATTATTTTACCAATTGTTACAGCTTTATTGATCGCTTATTTTTTCTCATACTTTAAATATTTATTTATAAGCAGATTAATGATTATTTCCTACGTTGGATTATCTTGTTTTATCACATTTTTTGTTTTGGGCATAATTTACTTTTATAAAGATCTTAAAGGTAATTTTTTAGTAAGAAAATCCAATTTCAGGCAGATTAAAAATATTTAAAAGTCGCCAGAATTTTTGCCATTAATTAAGGTATCTTTTTGTTGCAATTAATAAACATTTAAATCTATGGAAGATTCAAGAATTTTAGTTTTAGGGGCAGGCGGAATGGCCGGCCATATTGTTTATGACTATTTGAAAAAAAATACATTGTATGAAATAATAGGAATAGCCCGAAAAAGTACTGTCCCCGAGGTTATAATTTTAGATGTTACCAACTTTGCAGAACTAGAATTTAAAATTAAAGAAATAAAGCCCGTCGTAATTATTAATGCTGTTGGAGTGCTCATCAAAGGTTCAGAAAGTTTTCCTGAAAATGCTATATTACTAAATAGTTATCTGCCACACTTTTTAGTAAGTGTTAGTAGAAAATATAATTCTAAGCTAATCCACATTAGCACAGATTGCGTGTTTTCTGGAAAAAGGGGGGGGTACACTGAACATTCATTCCCTGATTCAGATAGTATATATGGAAGATCAAAGTCACTTGGGGAAATCAGAAATGAGCACGATCTTACTATTAGAACTTCTATTATTGGGCCAGAAATAAAGAATAATGGAGAGGGATTGTTCGATTGGTTTATGAAAAGTAAAGGCACTATAAAAGGGTTTACTGATGTCTATTGGAGCGGTATAACAACTTTAGAATTGGCGAAGGCGATAAAGATCGCCATTGAAAATCGAATTATTGGATTAATACATTTGACTAACAACCAAAAGATTTCAAAATATGATCTTCTATGTATAATAAAGAAGATTTGGAATCGCAATGAAGTTATTATTCAAAAGGATAATTCCTACAGGATTGATAAGAGCTTTTTAAATACAAACGAAACCCAAAATATTTTTAATGTTCCTTCCTATGAACAAATGTTACTAGAAATGAAAGATTATATGATTTTAAACAAAAAAAAGTATGGAAACTATCAAAATTGAAGAGGTTTTATTAAGCATCGTTATTCCAACCAAAGACAGATATGAAACGTTATTCAGAATTTTAGATATACTTCTATTAATAAAATCACAAAACTTTGAAATAATAATTCAAGACAATAGTTTTGACACTCGGCCGATTAGAAAATACCTTCAAGATAAACAAGATTTTCGCTTAAAATATTTTCACAACGAGGGGAAATTATCTCAAACAGAGAACTCAAATTTGGCTGTTGGAAATAGTAGAGGCAAGTATGTATGTTTTATTGGTGACGATGACTGTGTGATGGAAGCGATAATTGATGCTTGTAAATGGATGGAAATAAGATCTATTGATGTTCTTACCTTTAATTTAGCCAATTATATATGGCCTGATTTAATTTCCAAAAGTGAGGAGCAAAAAAAGATGGGGGTTTTAAAGTATGTCAAGCCTAAAGGGCTTTACAAAGTTCAAAATTCAAAACTTGAACTTGAAAGATTATTGGAAAGAGGAGGCCAAAACATCAAACCACTTCCACAATTATACCAAGCAATTGTATCCAGAAGATTGTTGAAAGAAATCTTTAATGAGGCAAAGACGTTTTTTCCGGGCCCTAGTCCTGATATAGCCATAGCAACTGCGCTTGCTGTTCATACGAAAAACCATTATTTACTAGATGCTCCTATTATAATTTCAGGTACTTCCAAACGTAGTGCAGGTGGTTTGGGATACCAAAAGCTACACGAAGGCGATATAAGGAGCATTTCTCAGTTGCCGACAGATACTGCTGATAAATGGAATTTGAATGTTCCATTCTTTTGGTCAGGAGCAACAATTTATGCAGATTCAGTATTGAAAAGTTTAGAAAAAACCCACCATACAGGCCTTAAAAATAGGTTAAACTTTGATTATCTATACGCAACACTTTTAGTTTTTAATGGAAACTATAGAAGCACCACTTTAAGAACAATGAGGTCAAATCCCATGTCCTCTCGAATAAGAGTATTGTATTATATTCTAACACTATTATTATTGCGTACTAAATTTTATATTAAAAACAGAGTGCCTTTTTTAATCGGAAATAATAACAAAATTGTTTCTTTGCCTTCTATAGAGGAAGCTGTTCTTTACCTTAAAGATGAATTAAAAAACATTCAACTTCCGTGGCAAACCTAAAAAAACATTTTTGTATTATAGTAAGCATCCAATTATTATCGCAAGAATTATATATTGATTTACTTCTATGATTATTATTATTAATAATTCACTTGCCTTAATAAAAGCCCATTTAGATGATTAAATTAGAAAAACTAAAATACTTTTTACTTTTTTCTATTTCTTTTCTTGGATTTATAGGCTACTTTTTTATACTTACCTTGTTTATAAATGGTCTGGGTAATTCAAGGCCTAAATATTTTTCTTTAGGACCAATCTTAGGTTTTAATATATGTTTACTTGGCATTTTCATACTTTTCAGAAAGAAAAAGAGATCCGGATTGAATTATACATTGTTTTGCCTATTCTCAATTATGTATTTAATAAGGATTTTTTTGGAAACGGTAAACAACCGTCCTTATTATACTTCTCATTGGCAAGTGTTTGTAATGTTTGTTCTATACATGGTGATGCCTTTTACTATAATTGTTAAAACTAAATTTCAACTTAAATACTTCGAGCCCATTCGAAAGGCAATTTTATGGGGAGCGCTATTATTTGGATTAGTGATTCTTTTTTATTATGGAAAGTTAATTGGTCATGTTGGGCGCATCGGTACTTCGACCGATTCAGGAATAAATGCGCTTAATCCTCTATCTTTTTCCTATTGTGGTGCTTTGGCAATTGGAGTAGGGATATCTTATCTTCTTAAGAATAGCATGTCGATTAAGAATAGAACCTTTATTCTGGCTGTTATTGGTTTGTCTGTCATTCCGTTTTTTCTTGGTTCATCAAGAGGTTCTTTCATAGCCCTACTCCTTACTTTCATAATTTTGCCACTTTTGTATAAAAGAGCTAGTAGTAGAATCTCGTTATTGCTATTTGGCAGCGCTATAATATTTGCAATTGTTTTTATATCGATATCATATCACAGCAACTTAATGACACGCATCACCGGGACGCAAGATGCAATAGAGCAATCTAGTTCTTCTGCTTCTAGACTGATCTTGTGGAAAGATTCTTTTAACCAGTTTACAGACCATCCTTTCATCGGATCTCAGTTAGGTTTGAAGGATTTTGCTTATTACTATCCACACAACATCTTTTTTGAAGCTTTATTAACCACAGGCTTATTAGGATTTATCCCCTTATTTTGGCTAATGGTCAATGGTTTCAAAAAAGCGATAAGAATATTTCAAAATTCTCCACAATATGGGTGGTTGTCAATAATTTTTATTCAAAGTTTTGTCCAAAGTATGTTTAGTAGTGCCATTTTTGATGCCCTTTGGTTATGGTTAAGTCTCAGTTTAGTATTGGCTTTCCCTCTTCCGGCAAAACTTCGAACTGTTAGAAAAATGAAAATTAATAAAGAAAGCATCGTAGTATAATCAAAAAAATTAAATTCTCTCACATCAATCGTAATGAGATTATCTTCATATAGGATTTTAATAGCAGCGTTTATAACATATTTGCAGTTCAATTCAGCATTCGGCCAGGACAGCTTAAAAGGCTTCGATTTTTATGTATTTAAGTCACCGACAATGTTTGACGAAAGTACCTTAAAGTACTTTGATAAGCAGGATATTAAGGCTGCTAAACTGATGACGAGTAGTGGCTTTAATCCCCGGGGAAAGGGTATCGATTCCTCAAATATCGTCCGGTATATGAAGCTTTTTTATCCTGATACGCTTTCCTCCGGCACTTGTGTAATTGATTGGGAGGACAGCACTTTTTACAATCTGCGCCATGATGAATCGTCTTTGCCTTTTAATGCAGCCATAGATAGTATAGCTAAAGTTTTAAAAATTATGAAACAAACACGGCCATGTGTTAAGGTGGGTGTTTTTGATTTACCTTTCGAGGTGTATTACCCAACCGCGGATGTTTATAATAAAGGCAATAAGTTTGATAGACTTTTTGAGTATTGTGATTTTATCGCACCGGAAATTTTTATAGAATTCCCGGATAAGGAAATTGGCCATAGACGAAATATTGCCTTTATTCAGCATAATCTTGATGTAGCTCTTCAATTTGGTCGCCGTCTTAATAAGCCTGTAATCCCGTTTATTTGGGAGTTAATTCATCCAAGTAACCGGAAATATGGCGGGATGTTGATCCCAAGAGATGAGTATGAGAGTTATGCAGAATTTATGATGCATTATAGCTACTACGGTACCCATATTAAAGGATTTTTCCTTTGGACATCATCAGTTCCTGAACAGGCATATCACAAAATTTTATCCAATAATAAGCTTACACCATCCAAACCCGGGGCAATCCATGCCAGGGATTCTGTTTTGACAGAGTATTATAATGGAATTCTTAAAATGGCCGGAAAGTGAGGTATAGAAAGCTGTGTTTAATTTCTAAAGAAAACTCTAAATAAATGTGCGGTATAGCAGGTATTGTAAAAAAGAACGGGGATGAAGTTTCTGAGAGAGAAATTAAAGTGCTCACAGATATTATTGCCCATCGGGGTCCTGATGACGAGGGATTTTATATTTCTGGTCAACTTGGTTTAGGACATCGCAGATTATCTATATTGGATTTGTCTTCTGCAGGGCATCAGCCAATGATTTACAACGATTTGATCATTACTTATAATGGAGAAATTTACAATTATCTTGAGCTAAAAAAAGAATTAGAAAGCGCAGGGTTTCATTTTCAGACCCATACCGATACTGAGGTTATAGAAGCAGCATACCTATTTTGGGGCGAAGATTGTGTAAATCATTTTAACGGTATGTGGTCATTTGTTATTTACGACCCACGAAAAAATATTCTGTTTTGCAGTAGAGATCGTTTCGGCATCAAACCCTTTTATTATATAAACAATACCGAAATTTTTGCTTTTGGTTCTGAAATTAAGCAGTTGCATTCTTTGGGATACAGGAAAGTAAATACGAAAATTTTAGTGGATTATTTGTTTATCGGCTACGAGAACCATAGCCAGGAAACTTTTTTTAAAGATGTGTTCCAATTGGAGCCGGCACATAAACTAGTGTACAACATTGGAACTGGTGAGATCACCATAAAACAGTACTACCGCCTGGAGTTAAAAGATAATATTAAAGATCTTGGATTAGACGAGTCGGCAGACCTGTATGCATCGCGAATTAACAAGGCCATCTCGTTAAGATTAAGATCTGATGTTAAGGTTGGAACCTGTCTCAGTGGTGGTTTAGACAGTTCATACATAGCTTCTGTTGCCGCAAAATACTACAATGAGAAATCAAACAACAATTTCACTTCCATTACAGCCCAGTCGGGCGATCCAATGAATGATGAAACCAAATATGCAAAAATGGTAGTGGATTCGTCAAATTTGGATGCTACGTTTACCAGACCGGCAAAAAATGACATTTCTGAGGATATCAGAAGGATCATTTATCACCAGGAAGAGCCTTTTGGCGGTCCATCTATTCTCATGCAGTATTATGTGATGAAATCTGCGAAAGAAAGTGGATGTAGTGTATTGTTGGATGGTCAAGGGGGGGACGAAACATTATTAGGATATGAGCGCTACTATATGAGTTTTTTAAGAAATCTGCGTTTTGGTGACTCTTTGAGATGGTTTAAGAAAATAAACGAAAAATCAAGATTAAGTCTCAAAGAAGTTGTCCTTTATTTTTTTTATTTCAATTTTTCTTTCTTAAGGATATATGGCTTAAGAAGGAGAATACGCGGAATACGGAGGAAATATAAAAAATGTCTAAACAACCAATTAATTTATGAATACGCGAAATCAACGCGAAATACCTACGATCTTCAGTATTTAGAAATAACTAAGACTCAATTACGTCATTTGCTCAATTATGAAGACAAAAATTCTATGGCATGGTCTGTGGAAACGCGATTACCTTTTTTAGATTTTGAAGCGCTGGAGACTGCTTTCTCGATAAAAGCAAAATATAAGATCTATGATGGCTGGTCTAAATATATATTAAGAAAAGTAGGAGAAAAGGTCCTTCCGCCCGAAATTGCATGGAGAAAAAATAAGGTTGGTTTTGAAGCCCCGAAGAAATTTTGGAATATCGATAAGGACTATGAGCCATTAATTTCAAATTCAAAAATCCTGAACCAGATTTTCAAAGACATTTCAAAAGCAAAAAATGAAAAATTGAGATGGAAATTCCTGATGATTGCTTTGTGGGAAAGAGAATTTGATATGGAAATGGAAGATTAAGCCTTTTTTTAAGTTGAATTACTCACAATAAACGTTAACAAAATCAGTCACAGGATTGCCAGCTGATCAAAATAAACTTTCAATCTTTCCGATCTAATCTTATGTAAATGGAGAACATCTGCGAGTAAATAAAACGTGCGAATGAAACAAGAAATTGAAATTCTTCACTTGTGTAGTGGTTTTAGTGATCAAAGAATTTATAACCAATTAATATCTAACCTGGATGCATTAGGGGTTAAACAAACTGTATATGTGCCGGTGAGATCAAAAGACAGGATTAATAAAAATAAGAACGAAAGCTTGCAAAAGGTTGAATATGCCTATTCCTTCGTATTAAGGCCGTTTCACAGGCTATTGTTTCATTTAAAGATAAGAACGGTATATCGTGATTTGCTTAAGAAGGTTAATGTAGACAAAATAAATAAAGTTCACGCGCACTTCCTTTTTAGTGATGGAGCTGTAGCGCTTAAACTAAAAAGGGCGAAGGGTATACCTTACATTGTGGCTGTACGCAATACTGATGTGAACATATTTTTCAAGTATCTGGTTCATTTGCGGAAGGCAGGAATAGAAATCCTGAGAGAGGCAGATAGAATAATTTTTGTGACCCCAAGTTATCAGGAACTTCTATTCAAACGTTATATTCCTAAGACGATGCACGATAAGTTAAGTGAGAAGATTAGTGTAATCCCAAATGGCGTTGAACCTTTTTGGCTTAATAACACTCCTAAACGGGAGCGCCGGATAGGAAGTGATCTGAAAATCTTATATGTCGGCGATTTTTCAAGAAACAAAAACTTGTTACTGCTGATAACATGTATAGAGAAGTTAAATAGGGAAGGGTTTAATTATAAATTGACTCTTGTAGGAGGCGGAGGAAATGGCGAAAGAGAGGTTATCGAAAAAGTCGCTAGCTCTAATTCCGGATATTTAAAAATCATACCGCATGTTACTGATAGAGAAACGCTCAGGAAGATTTACCAAGAACACGATATTTTTGTCATGGTTTCTCAAAAAGAAACTTTTGGAGTTGTCTATTTAGAAGCTTTATCACAGGGGCTTCCGATAATTTATACAAAAGGTCAGGGAATCGACGGATATTTTAATAATGGGAAAGTTGGATATTCAGCAAACCCAAATGATATATCTGACATCACTACTAAAATAATCAAGATTACTTCCTGTGAATTGGTAAAAATGTCGGCAGAGGCAATTACAGAAGTTGAAAAATTTAATTGGGTAGAAATATCAAAACGATATTTGAGAATTTATAAATCAAAAGAAACAAATTGATTCTTTGCCTCAAATAAAATTTAAACACGATGACAAATAAAATTGAATAAAATGACAGAGCAAACTAAAATAAAATTTGCAATTATAGGATGCGGACGAATAGCCCAACGACATGCAGAACACATTAAGAATAATGGAATACTAAAAGCAGTCTGTGATATCATTCCTGAAAAAGCAAATTCACTTGCTGAAAAATTTGGTGTAAACGCTTATACTGACATTGAAAGTTTGATTAAAAGTGAAGATGATATAGATGTTTTTTCAATTTGTAGTCCTAATGGATTACATGCACAACACTCGATTGCAGCTTTAAATTCGGGACACCATGTACTTTGTGAGAAACCTATGGCAATAAAAGTGCATGATTGCGGGGAAATGATTAAGGCTGCTGAAAAAGCGAACAAACGATTATTTGCTATTAAGCAGAATAGATTTAATCCACCTGTTGTAGCAGTAAAAGAAGCATTAGATAAGGGTATATTAGGGAAGATATTTAGTGTCCAATTATCCTGTTTTTGGAATAGGAATGAGGATTATTATTCAAACTCTTGGAAAGGAACGAAAGAACTGGATGGAGGAACCCTTTTTACTCAGTTTAGCCATTTTATAGACCTATTGTACTGGCTTGTTGGAGATGTAAGTAAGGCTTCGGCAATTACCCGGAATTTTGCACATCAAGGTATTATTGAATTCGAGGACACAGGTGTCGTTGCCTTAGAATTTTACAACGGAGCGATTGGTACAATAAATTATACCGTCAATAGTTATGGAAAAAACATGGAGGGATCTTTGACAATTTTTGCAGAAAATGGCACGGTGAAAATCGGCGGTCAATATCTCAATGAATTGGAATATCAAAACATAAAAGACTATAAAATTGAAAATTTACCTGAGGGTAATAAACCAAACAATTATGGGAATTATGTAGGATCAATGTCGAACCA
>JBQCEG010000178.1:0-3378 GCA_051960475.1 Ginsengibacter sp. | reverse complement strand
CTGTGAACAAGCCAATCAAATTGACCTGGTGGATTACCTTAATTCACTCGGCTATAGGCCTCATAAAATAAGAGGATCGGATTATTGGTATTTATCTCCTTTCAGAGATGAAAAAGAACCTTCATTTAAGATCAATAGAAACAAAAATGTATGGTACGATCATGGTCCCGGTAAGGGAGGAAAGCTGGTCGATTTTACGATGGAATTTTATCGCTGTGATGTTAGTGAAGCATTACAAAAAATTTCCTTTTTTCGCCCGCAAAATAATTTTAAAAATAATGTTGTCAGATCGCAGTTCCACTTGCCTAAAAACTCTTTAGGCGATAAAAAGGATGCAAGAGAAACTGCTATCAAGATAATAGCCGTAAAGCAGCCCATCCACGACCTGATGCTTTGCCGCTATTTATTGCAAAGAAGAATCGATAAAGGCATTGCTGATCGTTACTGTCATGAAGTTCATTTCACGAACGCAGATAGAGAAAAAATTTATAAGGCCGTAGGCTTTAAAAATAATGCGGGAGGATATGAATTACGCAATGAATATTTTAAAGGTAGCAGCTCTCCCAAGTATGTTACTTACGTCGATAACGGAGCAAAAAGTATTTCTGTATTTGAAGGCTTTTTTGATTTCATGAGCTATGAATCGATGAATAAAAATCAAAACGAGGATCTACCAGGTCTGCCTAATCGACACATGAATTTTTTAATCCTGAACTCTCTATCCTTCTTTGAAAGAAGCCTTCTTTTAATGGAAAAACATACAAATATTCGCCTCTTTTTAGATCACGATAACGCGGGTAGGAAATGCACAAGCCTTGCCTTAAAAAGGTCTTCGCAATTTAAAGATGAAAGTAAATTGTATACCGGAAATAAAGACTTCAATGAGTGGATGATGAACTTTGGAAAATTAGAAAAGAAATTGCCCTTCGGTCAAAAAAGGGGAAGACATCTTTAAATATTTTTCTTAGCAAGCGGTGTTTTTGTGTTACAAAAACCCAGCTTGCTTTTTCTCCCGTTGGTCGCAAAAGAATATTGCAGAGGATATGATAAGTGAAGCAATCAAAATAAAGCAAAAGAATGGAAGGCCCAAAAATGCTGTTAAGAAAGAAATTGTAAGAAGCGTGCGGTTTTCAAAAACAGAATATTTTATTGTCAAACAACACGCGTCCAAATGGGGATTAAAAATCACTGTGTACATCCGTCAGATGGCATTGCAAGGACAAATAATTGCAAGATTATCTGAAGAAGAAAGGCAATTTGTCAGGCAATTAATAGGGATGGCGAACAACTTAAACCAGCTTACAAAAATGGGGCACCAGGAAGGATTGATTAGTTCCGTATTGATGTTTGAGAAATATAAGAATGTCATAGATGAACTGCTCGAAAAATTAAAAAAAAATGATTAGTAAAGTAGTTATAGGAAAAACATTTTACGGAGCCTGCAGGTATGTATGCATGGACGAAAAAAGAGCCATAGTATTGGACTCGGAAGGTGTAAGGGATTATGATTATAAGCTCATGGCAAAAGATTTTGAATTGCAACAATCCATCAGACCTTCTCTTACTAAAGCTGTTTTTCACGGCATCATAAGCTTTTATCCTGGGGAAAAAATTGAAGACAAAATGATGGTGAAAATAGCGAGAGAATACCTGACAGAAATGAAGATCACCGATACACAATTTGCCACAGCAAAACACATTGACAAAAATCATTTGCATCTGCACATCCTCGCAAACCTGGTAAACAATAATGGCGAGGCAATAAAGGATAACTGGATTGGATTGAGAGGAAAAAAAGTTGCACAGAAACTCACGAAAAAATATGGACTGAAAGAAGCTGTTTCAAAGAATTTGACGTTAACAAATCTTGAGGCATTAAACGAAAGAGAAGCGAACCGCTATATTATTTACCAGGCCATATTGGAGAAGCTTTCAATAAGCAGAAGTATTGATGAATTGAAAGAAAAATTAGCTAAAGAAAAGATTGAAACGTTATTTAAATACAGGGGCCACACAAATGAGCTACAAGGTATTAGTTTTAAAATAGGGGGCTATAAATATAAGGGCAGTGAGATTGACAGAAAATTTTCCATAAATAATCTTCAAAAAATATTGCTACAGCAACAGTCAACGAGATTAATAAAATCACCGGCAGATTCAATGAATTCAAAAAGGATTTCTCAAAATAACCAACTGGAAATTGATAAGCAGTTAAGTAAAGAGATGCATGTTCTCATTGAAGTGATGAAACCAGATCAAAGAGATCAATCGATGCCATACGAATGGAAGCTACAAAAAAGGAGAAGGAAAAAATCAAAAAGAATGCATTTATAATTTGAATAACAATGAGTGAGATATTATTACAGGCAATAGTAGAAAAACTGGAATCATTGGAAATTTCCTTTTTAAAACAAGGTAACACCGGTAAAGATGAAGAATTAAAAGCAATAGCCACATCAATTCAATCTGAATTAATAAATTACAATTCTGCCTTACAAGCGAACAATGAAAACATTAATGGCTTATCAGAAGACATTCGTGCATTAAAAGTTAATTCATGTAATCCAACGCAAAATCATATAAAGCATGTCCATCATTTTCATAAGCAGGTATGGCTTTCCGTTAGTTTGCTTATCATTTCTTTATTGCTTGCTTATGGATGGGTTAATTGCAGTAACGAAAAGAAATCTTTTGAAGCAAACGATATGAAGTATAGATATTGGAGAGCAAATGGCAATACCAATTTATTAAAGATCATTTATTACACTGATAGCATTTACAATCTTGATAAAGAGAATTTCAAAAATGCGGTTATCCGGGCGGAACATCAAATCGCTGAGCAGGAGAAAATGCATCAGTTAGCCGGTGAAAAAGAAAACCAGCCGAAGAAAATTCGAATTAAACAGGAAAAATAGGTAAATGATTATTATTTTATGATTGGCAGTCAAATTGGAAACATCATCATTTACCTGGCGTTCTAAATAACCTACTCCGAAACCAATTAATAATTTTGTAAAGCAAAAACTTTGTCAGTAAAACTGTCAGCAAAAAAACAAAATCGCCTCAAAATCAGTATCTTATGAGGCGATTTAGTACCCGGGATGGGAGTTGAACCCACACGACCATTGCTGGCCACAGGATTTTAAGTCCTGCGTGTCTACCAGTTCCACCACCCGGGTAAACATTTTCATTATTTTTCTTAGAAATAATTTAAATAAAAAAAGCAGATATACTGCTTTCTTTATTTGTTTTGAGCGGAAAACCGGGCTCGAACCGGCCACCTCGACCTTGGCAAGGTCGCGCTCTACCAAATGAGCTATTTCCGCGTTGTGTGAATAAGAACTAAAAATGGATTGCAAAAATAGGGTTTGAAACCTT
>JBQCEG010000177.1:0-2357 GCA_051960475.1 Ginsengibacter sp. | reverse complement strand
AACCGGCTTTTTTGAAATTTAACCGTTTCAAAAACTGAAATTCATCCTTATGAAAGCTGTCCAAAATCGCTGGGAGAACTGAATCTTATCCTTTTAAAAACCCAGAAACCGGCTGACTTACCCGGTTGACATCCCAGGGAAGCTGCCACAAGGCAGTTAAAAAACTTACTTCTGCAGTCAAAAGATTGCAGAAGTTTTTTATTTTGGTACTATCCTTTCTTATTATGATCTTAACGCGCGAAAATATCGGTTCCAAAAAGTATAATCGGATCGTCTCTTTGGTTCCGTCTCAAACTGAATTGCTTTTTGATCTTGGTTTGGAAAAGGAAGTTGTGGGTATCACCAAATTTTGTATTCATCCGGATAAATGGTTTCGCGAAAAAGCGAGAGTTGGAGGAACCAAGAAAATTAATTCTGAAAAGATCAAAGAAATTTCGCCCGATCTGATCATTGCAAATAAAGAAGAAAATGTAAAAGAGCAAATTGAAAATTTGGTTGAGGAATTTGATGTTTGGATCACCGATGTTAATACATTAAAAGAAGCAACTGAAATGATCCGCGATATTGGATCATTGTGCGATCGTGAACGTGAAGCAAAATTATTGGCGTCGGAAATCAAAGCAGGTTTTAAAAACTTAAATGAAGATTTTTCTAATAAAGAAAAAAAGAAAACTGCCTATTTCATTTGGAAAGATCCGTGGATGGTAGCTGGTGGCGATACTTTTATTAATGAAATGATGAACCAAGCAGGCTTTGAAAATGTTTTCGCCACTCTAGATCGTTATCCTGAAATAAACTTGGAAGACATTCCTTTAAATACTGAGTTTATCCTTCTTTCATCAGAGCCCTACCCTTTTAAGGAAAAGCATAAAGAAGAATTCACGGCAATCAATTCTCAATTAAAAGTTGAATTAGTAGATGGTGAAATGTTTAGTTGGTATGGAAGCCGTCTTCTAAAATCCATAGATTATTTTCATTCTTTTTGGGAAAAAAGATAATTAAATTTAATGTCTCCTATTATTTTTTGAACCAAAAATTGCTTAATCCTGTAATTCCCTATTTTTGCCGGAAATTAAAACTTAAACAATGGCATCAAAAAAGATCGCAGAGATTTTAGGCGACAAGGCTGAAGACCTTTTGAATTACAAGTGTAAAATTGACAAATCCACATTGACTCTTCCGTCACCCACTTACATCGATGATATTTTTGTGCAGAGCGACCGCAATAATCGTGTAGTGGGAAGCATGCAACAATTGATGAATCATGGAACGCTGGCTGGAACAGGTTATTGTTCTATCTTCCCGGTTGACCAGGGAATTGAACACAGTGCAGGCGCTTCTTTTGCTCCCAATCCAATTTATTTTGATCCTGAAAATATTGTAAAATTGGCCATCGAAGGCGGTTGCAATGGCGTTGCTTCTACCTTTGGCGTGTTGGGAATTTTGAGCAGGAAATACGCTCACAAAATCCCTTTCATTGTAAAGATCAACCACAATGAACTTTTGAGCTATCCTAATAAATATGATCAAACAATGTTTGGTTCTGTTGAAACTGCATTCGATATGGGTGCTGTGGGTGTGGGCGCTACCGTTTATTGGGGAAGCCACGAAAGCACACGCCAGTTGCAGGAAGTAAGCGAAGCATTTGCACGAGCTCATGAATTGGGAATGTGCACTATCTTATGGTGTTACCTTCGTAATGACGCTTTTAAAGTAAATGGAAAAGATTACTCAACAAGCGCTGACCTTACAGGCCAGGCAAATCATTTGGGTGTAACTTTGCAGGCTGACATAATTAAACAAAAAATGCCAACTAATAATGGAGGATATAATGCTGTAAAATTTGGTAAGACTTCTCCATTGGTTTATGAAAATCTTTCTTCAGACCATCCAATTGATCTTTGTCGTTACCAGGTTTTAAATTGTTATACCGGCAAGATTGGTTTGATCAACAGTGGCGGAGAGAGCAAAGGAGCCGCCGATTTGACCGAAGCTGTGGAAACAGCAGTGATCAACAAGCGCGCCGGTGGAATGGGATTGATTCTTGGAAGAAAAGCTTTCCAAAAACCTTTTAAAGATGGAGTTGAATTGCTGAATGCAACTCAGGACGTATATTTGGATGACAGCATTACCGTTGCTTAGAAGCAGGTAAACAAGAATTGAAATATTCGTCTGGGTTAGATAAAAAATAAAAAATATCAGATGAAACAAGAAGAAGATTTCGATGCAAATCTTGCCGGCGAAGAAGGTGAAACAGAAGAGACGAAACGAAGCTGGTTCAGGAGGATCAAGAAAGGAATCACCACTTCGACAAAAGATAAAAAAGAACCGCCGGATGGATTGTGGACCAAGTGCCC
>JBQCEG010000176.1:0-3724 GCA_051960475.1 Ginsengibacter sp. | reverse complement strand
CGGATTGCAGCAGATCAACAAATAAGCTGCATTTTTATTTTATCTACAATAGGAGTTATGGTAGGTTCGTATCCGTTTTGGATTTAATATTTTTTATTACGCTGATTTGACGAATTACACGAATTGTAGCAAGCAAACAAATAACCTAAGTTTTTTATTACACTGATTTTACGAATTACTCGAATTGCCGCGGCCGAAAGCGAAAACATAAATCAGTTTTTGTTTTCCATCAACAATTGAATCGTTTCTTTGGTTTTTTGTTCGAGAATTATGTTGCGTGCGCCAGACAGCGAAAGGATAATTTCCGGTGTGTAATGTCTTATGGTCAATAGCTCGAGGTTTTTTTGCACCTGCACGTCAAACATTTCTGAGGCAATAAGCGCCAGCCTTTCCACTTTTTCAGCAATATCATCTACACAAACCATTAATGTAATGGCGGTATTTTGCGTCAGGTTGGGTTTCAGCCTTACCCTTTCAAGCAGTTCATTTAAAAAGAGAGCCGGTTTACCCTCCACAAATGAAAAATTGGTTGATTGCAAGGTTACCAACACCTGGTTTCTTTTGTAAACAATAACCGGAGGCAAATTATTTAGGGAATCGTTGCTAATAATTGTACCGGTTAGACGAAGATCAAGAAACGATCTTACAAACAACGGGATGTTTTTATTTTGCAGCGGTTTGATGGTTTTGGGATGGATAACCTGGGCACCGTAGTAAGCCATTTCAATCACCTCGCGGTAACTCAATTCGGGAATCGTAACTGCGTCTTTGAAATCTTTCGGATCGGCATTCATTACACCGTTTACGTCTTTCCAGATGGTGACATCTTCAGCATTCAACAAGTCAGCAAAAATAGCTGCAGTATAATCGCTTCCTTCGCGACCGAGGGTGGTACTTTCATTTTCGTCTGTGCTACCGATGAACCCCTGTGTTACGACAAAATTAGTGTCAATGAATAGTGGCGCCAGTTTTCCATTCGTCAGTTTTTTCGAATCCGTCCAATCAATTTTTGCATCGCAGAAGGTGTCGTCTGTTCTCAGAACGTCACGCACATCGATCCATTTATTAGAAAGTTTTTTTTCATTCAAAAAATAAGAGATGAGGGTAGAGGAAAGCAGTTCGCCACAGCAAACGATCTGGTCGTAATAATAATTGTAATCTTTTACCGGCTTATCATGCAGCAACCACTCAACTTCCGTGAAGATATCATTGAGACTGATGGTCGCCTGCTGCCAATGATATGATATAAGGTATTTCAGTTGATCGGTGTGGTAATTCTTAATCTTGTAAAACAGTTGAAGTGCATCCTCATTGCGGCCTTCAAAAAAAGCTTCCGCAACTTTTTCAAGTGCGTTGGTCATTTTTCCCATTGCGGAAATAACGATGAGGATCTTTTCATCTTTATGTTGTTCGAGAATTGTAGCCAGGTTTTGAATACGCCCATAACCGTTTGTGCTGGCACCACCGAATTTAAAAACCTTCATTTACTCCCTTTGATTTTACTTTTCTTGAGCTCTCGGAAAAAAATAATAATGGATTTTGATTAATAGTAATGCGAAAGCCCTTCATTAAAATCTTAAAAGGCATTCCAGAACATGCTTTAAAATAAGGTCTCACCAAAATAGTGAAGAATTTTATTAATCTTTATTTGTTCACAAGATTATAGTTATTCACTAACACGGATGCTGAAATTTGAAGTAATCTTTCCAGTTTCCTGACCATATCAACCGTTAATCTTTTTTTTCTGTTAAGAACTTCTGATACCCGACTCTTTCCACCAATTACTCCAACTAAGTCCTTTGGTCGCATGTCTAATTCCTCCATCCTGATTTTTATTGCTTCAATCGGGTCAGGAGCTTCAATAGGATAATGTTCATTTTCATAATTTTCAATGAGCAACGACAAGATTTCTGCCTCATCACCCTCCTTTGTATTAACTGGTGCATCAAAAATAAGCTCGAGTCGAGCCAGTGCATTCCGGTAATCTTTTGCTGTTTTAATTGGTTTTAACTCCATAATATTTTACTTAAATCTTGTCTGCATCAATCTTATCATATTCTGAATGAGTACCTATAAATCTTATAAATGCCCATTGTTTTTCATAATTGAATTTAACAATAAGGCGATAAGTATTGCCTTTAATATTAAAAACTACTCTGTTGTTTTTTAGAATGCTTGCACTCACGTAAGCTTTTTTTATATCATTAGGCGAATTCCATTTTGAACTTTTTGCAGTATCATACCACGTCTTAAGGTATTGTTCAGCCTCTCTATGCTTTTCCCAAAATTCCCGAAGTGTACTTTTTGCTATTATTCGTTTCACCTGATGCACAAATATACAAAAAGTTCTCAAATGTTGAACTAATCCAATTGAAGGGTAGTATTAATTTTGGAAATGAGAGTAGCAAACAGGCAAATAGAGGCATTTTTTATTTTGCCAAACTACCTTCCAGGTTTTTGTTGGCCAATTGACCACAGGCCGCATCAATGTCTTTACCCCGGCTTATCCTTAATCGCACATTCACCCGATGGGCAGCCAGGTAATCCATAAACTTTTGCGTGTCCTCCCTGTCGGGTTTCACATAAGGAACACCTTCAACAGGATTGTATTCAATGATATTCACAAGGTGAACAGGCACCTGCCTGTAAATTTTTACAAGATCGGCCGCATCTTGAAGAGAATCATTTTCACCCTTGAACAAAATGTATTCGAACGTGATGTCGTTCTTTGTTTTGTCATAAAAATAATTCAATGCTTCTATCAACGATTGAATGTTGTTGCTTTCATTGATGGGCATCAACTCACTTCTTTTCTTATCATTTGCCGCGTGAAGGGAAAGTGCAAGGTTGAACCGAACGCCATCATCACCCAATTGCCGTATCATTTTTGAGATGCCTGAAGTTGAAACGGTAATTCTTTTCGGTCCAATTCCAAGACCGTCGGGTGCAGTTATTCTTTCTATTGCTTTGAGCACATTTTTATAATTCAGCAGCGGTTCGCCCATCCCCATAAAAACGACATTGCTCAATTTCCTGCCATTGGTTTTTTCGGCTAATTCGTTCAGCATCGCCACTTCGTCGTATATCTCATCAAATTCCAGATTTCTTTTCCTGTCCATGAAGCCCGTCGCACAAAACTTACAACTAAGGCTGCATCCAACTTGTGAGGAAACACAAGCCGTTTGCCTGTTTTCCACGGGGATGAGAACGCCTTCCACCAATTGGCCGTCTGCAGTTTTGAAGCGGCTTTTTACGGTTCCGTCGCTGCTGTATTGAGCAAAATTTTCAGAAAGTGAAGGAAGGGAAAAATCAGATGATAATTTTTCACGAAGTTCCTTGCTCAGGTTGGTCATCTCCTCAAAGCTTCGTGCATGCTTTTTCCAAAGCCATTCCCACACTTGCTTTGCCCTGAATTTTTTATCGCCGGATGATATGAAATAATCGGTGAGTTGTTCAAGAGAAAGTGTGCGGATATTTTTTTTCGCATTCATCCTGCAAAGATAAGATGGGAAGCGCAAGGCGGAAAAATGAAAACCTTTATCTTGCACGGTCATTAATGGAATAAAAATGGAAACCGTTTATGTAATTGATGCCGTTAGAACCGCTGTGGGCCGCTATGGTGGTGCTTTGAGTTCAGTTAGGCCTGATGATCTTCTTGCCGATGTTATTGAAGCTTTAGTAAAAAGAAATGGTAAAATTGATGTTTCGGAGATCGAAGATGTGA
>JBQCEG010000175.1:0-5535 GCA_051960475.1 Ginsengibacter sp. | reverse complement strand
AATAACGGGTTGTTTTATGGAAATCCAGCATTCTTTTTCACACAACTCAAAGGCCTGGGAATCGTAATTGCCTACAGTTTTTCTGTTTCCTACGGAATTTTCAAATTCATCAATTGGGTAATGCCAATGCGGGTGAGCGAAGCTGATGAAGAAATGGGATTGGATGCTTCTCAGCACAATGAAAAATATTTGCAGGGAACATTATTGTTGAGACAGGAAGCTGTTATTGAACAGGAGTTACCATTTGATGAACCATACGAAGCAGAAAAAGTGATAAGTTCATCTGTTTTGGTAAAAAAGAATGGAGCGTTTTCAGGCGAATTAAGGTAGCACAAAAGATACTACTTCTCATATTTATAACATAGAAATTTTATTACAATTATGACCTTTTAATAAACAAGGAAGGGAATAGCTCTTTGTTAACTTCTGTGAAAAGATAACTGCCATCCCCTTCCCATTTTTAACCTTTAATTCTACAACAATGTTAAGAAAAATTCTGACATCATGTGTCATTATGGGCACAATTAATTCTGCTTATGCTCAGACGGATTCGATTGCTCCTACTCCTCCTGCCCCAACAATCACAGGATCTGTAGATGCCTACTTCAGGTACAACTTTGCCAATCCAAAGGATGGCGCCACCAACAATTTTACAAGCTTTACCAATTCTCAAAACTCATTTCAGTTGGGAATGGCGAGTATCCGGGCAGATCATTCTTTTGGTAAAGCCAGTGCCACTGTTGATTTAGGTTTCGGGCCAAGGGCGGAAGAATTTTCTTACGCTGATCCGAATCATCCAACGCTCTTTGCTGTCAAACAAGCTTATTTGAGTTATGCGATAAGCGACAAGTTTAAGCTGACTATGGGTAAATGGATGACCCATATTGGCTACGAACTAACTGATGCTTATCTCAATCGTAACTACAGCATGGATTACATGTTTTCTTACGGACCGTTTTCACACACGGGTTTGAAAGCAGATATCGGTCTTGGCGCAAAAAGTGCTTTAATGCTCGGGGTAGCAAATGCAACCGATGTAGTTGCTGAGGCAGGTTCCCGCAGATATGCAATTGCCCAATTCAGTACTGGTACTACCGATGACAAGTTTAAGGCTTATGTAAATTACCAGGGATCTTATGGTGGTGCATATAGTGTTACGCAATTCGACCTTGTTCTCACAGATGCTGTAACAGACAAATTCAGTGTTGGTTATAACGGCACAATTCAATCAGTAAAAGCGAAAAGTGCCTCATCTTCATCATGGTGGGGATCAGCCTTATATTTTACTGTTGACCCAACCAGTTCATTCGGCATAACTTTAAGAACAGAATATTTTGACAACAAGAAGGCTGTGGTAGCTGCTCCTGCTACCAGTATTTTTGATGTAACGCTTTCACCCAATTTCAGGGTAGGTAATCTTACCATCATTCCTGAGTTAAGAGTTGATGCTGCTAAAGATCCGGTTTTTAAAAAGAATGACGCATCTCCTGTCAAATCTACTTTCACGGGCCTTCTTGCCGCCACTTACCACTTTTAAAGAATGTACAAACAATTTAAAAATCTTATTAAGCGATAATTATGAGAAAAGATAATTTAGAGAAAAGACTTAAAAACAAAAAAGGAATTGCAATAAAATCCTTGATTCCGATATTGCTTATAATCCTGGTCGTGTTAGCATTTCCTGCTTTGGCCCAAGATCCAACAGGCGCCAACACCGGAACTATAAATAATATTACCGCTACAACTGCTGGCAAACCAACACTTGAAGAAATTGGGGCTGCAACCGGCCACAATCAAATTGCTATAAACATTATGTGGACACTCCTGGCCGGGTTCCTGGTTATGTTTATGCAGGCAGGTTTCGCTTTAGTGGAAACAGGCTTTACACAAAAGAAAAATGTTGCGCACACTATGGGAATGAATTTCCTTGTTTACGCTTTGGGAATGATTGGATTTTGGATTTGCGGCTTTGCCTTCATGTTTGGTGGTGCACTGAACGCGGCTACACTCGGCGGCGCACCTGGAGTTATTCCGCATGAATATATCGTTCATATTTTTGGAAAAGACTTTGGAATTATAGGAACTGTAGGCTATTTCCTAAATAGCAAAGTGTATGACGTAGGTGTCTTTACTTTGTTCCTTTTTCAAATGGTATTCATGGATACTACTGCCACAATTCCTACAGGCTCAATGGCAGAACGCTGGTCCTTCAAATCATTTCTCATCTTCGGATTATTTATCTCCATGTTTGTTTATCCTCTTTTTGGCAACTGGGTTTGGGGAGGAGGTTGGCTATCCCAATTAGGAGTAAATTTTGGCCTCGGCCATGGCCACGTCGATTTTGCCGGTTCTTCTGTTGTTCACATGGTTGGAGGAATGGCTGCGCTGGCAGGAGCTATCGTTATCGGTCCACGCGTTGGAAAATATGGTAAAAATGGTGAAGTAAATACTATTCCCGGTCATAATATACCGATGGCAATTCTGGGCACATTTATTCTTGCCTTCGGATGGTTTGGTTTCAACCCTGGTTCTACCCTCGCCGGTGGAGATTTCAGAATTAGCATCGTGGCAGTTAATACTATGATGGCAGGAACTGCAGGCACGTTATCCGCCTTAATTTATATGTACATAAAAGGACAAAAACCCGATCCGGGAATGTTATGTAATGGACTGTTGGCAGGTCTTGTTGCTATCACTGCGCCTTGCGCATTTGTCAATTCAATTGGCTCGGTAATAATCGGTGCGGTTGCAGGAATATTGGTAATTGTCGCTTACAATTTTGTTGATAGAAAATTGAAAATAGATGATCCTGTAGGCGCATTTGCGGTGCATGGCGTGAATGGAGCATGGGGCTGTTTGGCGCTTGGACTTTTTGCGGATGGATCTTATGGCGACGGATGGAATGGCGTGCCGGGAACCGTAAAAGGATTATTTTATGGAGATGGCAAACAATTCATTGCCGAATTAATCGGCGTGCTTACCTGTGCAATCTTCGTTTTCGTAGTCATGTATATTTTCTTCAAGATCTCTAATAAGATCACTCCATTAAGAGTAAAAAGAGAAGATGAAATTGCAGGACTTGATATTCCCGAGATGGGTGTTCATGGTTATTTAGATTAATGCTTCGATCAGGCCAAAATGAATTTTTGTTTTGGCCTGATCTTTTTTAAAAAGAAAACCCTTTTAAATGCGCGAACTGATAAAGAAAGCAATAGATCCTTTTAAACTTTTTTTCAACGACAGCAGATCGACGGGAATTCTTTTGTTGTTTTGCGCGCTAGTCTCTATAACCTTATCTAATTCTTTCGATGGTTCATGGTACAGGAGTTTCTGGACAACTCCTGTTCATTATCCCGGTGATATTAAGTTGCCACATTCAGCTCTTGCCTGGATCAATGATCTTTTGATGGCCATTTTTTTCTTTTTTGCCGGCATGGAAATCAAAAGAGAATTATTGGATGGAGAACTCTCCGGTTTTAAAAAAGCAATTCTTCCTTTTGGTGCCGCTTTGGGTGGAATGATTGTGCCCGCGCTCATCTACATATCTATAAACGACGGAAGCGGCTTGACCCATGGCTGGGGAATTCCAACTGCTACTGACATTGCATTTTCGCTTGCCGTTGCCTCTTTACTTGGGAAGCGCGTTCCTGCAAGTTTGAAAATATTTCTTATGGCATTGGCCATTATTGATGACCTGGGCGCTATTGTTGTCATTGCGATTTTTTATGGAAACGAAATCCAATGGCTAAATTTATTTTTTGCCTTATTTGTTTGTTCACTGTTGTGGTTGTTGAATTACAGGAAAATAAAACCGGGAATCTTTCATATCGCGCTTTCTCTAATTTTGTGGTACCTGATCTTCAATTCAGGAATCGAAGCCAGTATAACAGGTGTATTGGTTGCTTTCATGATGCCTGTCAATTCACTCCCAAAGCTTGAAAATGCCATTCACAAGACGGTTAATTTTATTATTCTTCCTTTGTTTGTTTTGGCTAACACTGCCATTCTTTTTCCAACAAATATTACTGCTTTTAGCAGCCCGGTTTCTCTTGGTGTTATCATGGGATTGGTTATAGGCAAACCCGTGGGAATATTCTTGTTCAGCAAGATTATGATTAAATTAAAAATCGCAAGACTACCCCTTAATACAAACCTGAAACAATTGATTGGAGTTGGTTCATTAGCTGGAATTGGATTTACCATGTCTATTTTTACTACAACCCTTGCCTTTACCGGTGAACTGAACCGGGACGTGGCAAAAATTTCTATCCTCGCAAGTTTAATAATATCAATCGTTATCAGCAGTATTTATTTCAAAGTGCTTGACGTATACAAACCGGTCGCTCCTGCTATTAAAAATACAAGAAGGATTTCTGCGAATGGCATCGTAGCTTCTTAAACAAAAAATTATTTCATGATCTCTACCGTTATTATCATTCTTGCTATTTTGTTTGCCTGCATATTTTTGGCCTGGCGGGATGATAAAATAACAGCGCTCGAAAAACGAGTTGAATTTTTAGAACAAAAAATAAACAAGCGCCTTGTGAGCCGGCTTTTGTTTGTCGAACTAAAATCCGTTAACAGTGTTCTTGACACACTCAACAACTGTTTTTACCTGATTGATGAAAACGGCGATTATGATGTCGATACTGAATATCGTTTAGAAGATGTAACCGACGATTGGTGGGAAGCTTTGTCGAAAGGAGAATTGGAAATTGTAAACAAGATCCGGTAGCAATGTCAGATCACTTCATCCAGTTGCTTTTCCATTTTTAAAATGGATTGAAGCATATCTTCATTCAAAATTTCGGTTGTATTTTCTTTTACCTGGGTTGCATACCAAATCAGGACCATTGAAACATAATCCTGCATATCTTTCCCGGCGAACTGCGTTTTGAATTCAAGAATTTTTTCGTTGATGGTTTTTAAAACTTTTCTTATCCCCTCCTCATCCGAAGGAGAAATTTTTATCCTGTAACTCCTGTCGGCTATCAGTATATTCAGAGGAATCAATTGTTCGTTTGCCATCATTATTTATTTAACATTGATATGCATTTATCGAGTGTGCGGATATAACCATTGATACTTTTTTCAAAATCCGCTCTCTCTTTTCCTTCTAATTTTCCAGCAGAAGTTTTCAAAATATTCAACTGCATTTCAAGTTGCGCATTTTTTTCGTGCAATGATTTTAATTTGAGATTCATGTCCACGTTTTCCTTTTCCAGCTGTTGATTTTCCTTTTGCACCAGGGCATACTTCTTCAACAGCAATTGTTGCTTGCTGTAAAGATCTTTAATATGCGCTTCAATCTTCTCAGGCATTGCTTCTGATTACGGCGTTTAGCTTGCTTTCGAGGTTTGAAATGATCTTGTTCATTATCGATCCGATCTCTTCATCGGTCATCGTTTTTTCTTTATCTAAAAAAGTAAAATCTATAGCGAACGATTTTTTATTTTCTCCCAGCTTTTCGTTTTCAAACACATCAAACAAGTGTATTTGTTGCAACTTCTTTATATGCAAAGATTCGACCAATTC
>JBQCEG010000174.1:0-49461 GCA_051960475.1 Ginsengibacter sp. | reverse complement strand
AATTATGTTGAAGTGAATGGCACTCAATACCCGGTAATAATGAAACAGGATAATTATGCATCCAAGAAGATCAATTTCGGAAGCCAGTTAAGTAATAATCTTTTCGAAGCAGTGAATATTGGTTTAACCATTCCATTGTTCAATGCGGGCCGAATAAGAAACCAGGTGAAGTTGGCGAAACTCAATTTGAAGAACACGGAATACGTGGAGCAGAATACTAAAACCCAATTACAGCAAGCCATTGAGCGCGCTTACGTTAACCTCACTTCTGCGCAGGAGAAATATAAATTATTGCAACAACAGGAAAGTGCGTTTCAAGAATCTTTCCGCACAGCTGAAGTGCGGTTTAATGCGGGTGCCATCACTTCAGTTGATTACCTCATCGCAAAAAATAATTTGAACCGCACTCAAACAAATCTTATCAATGCAAAATATGATTTCGTTTTAAGAGAAAAGATACTTGACTTTTATGCAGGAAAGCCATTGTGGTAAAATAAAAAAATAGCGAAAAAGTTTATTCACTGAAGATTCTCTCATGTTTAGGTTTAGGGTGCAGGTCGAAAGACCTGCGCCTTTTTTATACTTGTTTCTACCGGAATAATTATTGGCAAAAATGTTCACTTTCTTCACAAAACATTAAGGAATGAATAACGAACACCTATCCCGTTTCTAAATTTATCTTCACTTATCTTTGACCACAATTTTTTAAAGAACGATTATGGTGAATGAAATCAATGAGGCGGTACAATTTATCCAATCAAAATACGCCACAAGACCCGTAGTTGGAATCGTGCTAGGAAGCGGCCTTGGAAGTTTTGTTGAAGAAATAGAATCTGAATGTGAGATAAGTTACTGCGACATTCCTCATTTTCCCGTGAGCACGGTAAAAGGCCATAGTGGCAAGTTGATCTTCGGAAATCTCGGCGGGAAAAAAGTAGTGGCAATGGCAGGAAGATTTCATTATTATGAAGGTTATTCCACGCAGGAAGTGGTTTTCCCGATTCGTGTTTTAAAATTTTTAGGTATTGAGACTTTAGTTTTGAGCAACGCTGCCGGGGGTATCAATCCTACATATAAAGTCGGCGATCTGATGATCATCCGCGATCACATCAGCATGCTTACAATTAATCCTTTACTCGGAAAAAATGAAGAAGCATTCGGAGAACGGTTTCCCGATATGAGCGAGCCTTATAAATACAATCTCATCAATGCTGCAAAAAAAATTGCACAGGAAAATAATATTGAAGTAAAAGAAGGAGTTTATGCCGGCGTTACCGGACCTACTTTTGAAACAAGAGCCGAATATAAGATGCTTCACATTCTTGGGGCGGATGCTGTTGGCATGAGCACTGTGCAGGAAGTGATCGCTGGTGTTCATTTGGGTTTGCCCGTCTTTGGCATAAGTGTAATAACAGATATTGGTATTCGTGAAGAGGAAAATAAGATCACTCATGAAGAAGTATTGCAGGCAGCTAAGGATGCAGAACCGAAGCTCACACTGATCTTTAAGAAATTGATAGCGCAGCTTCCTTAGTTATAGGACGAAATTCACATGGTCATTTCGCAAAAAATATTCCAGTTAAAATTCATTCTTCCAAAAATTATTCTTCTGGTCGTAACGCTTTCTTGTTTTCAGTTTACAAAAGCACAATTGCCCAATTTAATATCAGGAAATCCATTGGGGGGCTTCAGGAATATGGGCTCAGGTGGAAATTCAAATTCAGATACAATTGCCTTTCAGCACCGTGATGATTTAAAGGATTCAATAACCATTTATTATTTCCATTTAAATTCCCTTGTGAAAGAATACCTTGATTCTTCACTGAATGATTACGGAAAGGTTTATACCGTTCCTGCCGGGTACAAAACTTTGGGCAACAATGGTAACGCTGCTTATCCCATACTTTTTACTCCCTTGCTGAAGCCCGGCTTTGATGCGGGTTTCCATGCTTTTGATCTTTATAAATATAATCTCCAAAACACCAGGTTTTATCAAACAACAAAACCTTATACGCAAATTGGATATTACCTGGCGTCAGGAAAAGAACAGGTCGTAAGAGTGCTGCAAACGCAGAATATAAAACCTGATTGGAATGTCGGCTTCGATTATCAATTGATCAATTCTCCGGGAATTTTCCAGGGACAAAATACTAATCATAACAGTTACCGCCTGTTCTCAGATTACCGCGGAAAAAGAAAACGATACGGCGCTTTTTTGGTATTGCTGGGCAATAAACTCAATTCCGCAGAAAATGGTGGAATACAGGCTGATTCATTTCTTCAGAATCCCGATTTTAAAAAAAGCAGGCTGGGCATTCCGGTAAACCTTGGCGGAAATAATCCCCAACAAAGTATCTTTTCAAACAAAATATCTACCGGTAACCTGTACACGAATTTTACTGCTTTCTTCAGGCAGAGTTATGATGTGGGCAAAAAGGATTCAATCATAATCAACGACAGCACAACTAATTATTTGTTTTATCCACGATTGCGTTTTCAACATACGATTACATATCGTTCGTCGAAGTATCAATACCAGGATGTTTTATCTGACAGAGCATCTTCTTTAGCTGATTCGGCCTTTTATAAGCAACATTATGATACTAGTGTTCAAATCACTCCCCAGGGATTAAATTTTTTGGTTAGGGACAGGTGGAAGTTTGTTTCAAATGATTTCTCACTCGTTTCCTTTCCTGACACAAAAAACTTAGGCCAGTTTTTACAGGCCGGTTTACGCCTGGAAAATTTTAGCGGGTATTTTGAATCAGGAAAGAAAAACTTTTTCAACATTGTGTTGCATGGAGAATACAGGAATAAGACGCGAAACCGCAAATGGGACGCTAATTTGAATGGAGAATTATATACGGCAGGTTACAACGCAGGTGACTTTAACGTGTATGCTTCCCTTGAACGAACACTCAATAGCAAGCTTGGAGATGTGCAGGTAACTTTTCAAAACGTGAACCGTTCACCATCTTATATTTATAACGGCAATTCTTCTTTTGATTTTGACCAAAATTCATTTACCAAAAAAGAAAATATAACCGTACTCACAGCAATCGCTGATAACCCACACTTCACTTTGATGGCGCGGAATATTTCAATTGCGAACTACACTTATTTTAAGGACTTCTATCATACAGGTCAATTTAACGGCCTGGTAAACATAACCCAGTTTACAGCTTCTACCCGCGCTAAAATTGTCGGTCATTTAAATCTTTACAGTGATTTTATGCTGCAGCAAAATGCCGGAAATAATCCCATCAGGGTACCACTATTTTATACAAGACAAAGGCTTGCTTTTGAAGGAAATTTCTTTAAAAATCTTAACCTGAGTGCCGGTATTGATGTGAATTACAACACACCTTATAAGGCTTATAATTATTCCCCCGTGATGGGACAGTTTTTTCCACAGGACAGCGTAACTATAAGCAACCTGCCACAGGTAAATGCTTTTTTCAACTTCCGGATCAAATCCTTTACTGCGTTTATAAAAGCGGAAAATTTAAACACAGTGAATATCCAACCCAGCTTTGGCTGGACAAACAATAATTTTGCAGCGCCTCTTTACCCCATACCGGGATTGATAATGAGGTTTGGCATCAAGTGGGCTTTCGTAAATTAATTAATCAAAAAAGGAAATTCTTAAAAGCAAAATCAAGTTTGCAAATGAAGATCAGGCATATTGAATCAAAAGACAACAAGGTGATGGCAAAGATCATACGCGATTCACTTGAAGAATTTAATGCTGCCAAACCGGGAACGGTTTATTATGATGAGACAACAGATCGCCTGGCCGAAATCTTTTCTGAACCTCATTCTGCTTATTTTGTTATTCAAACTGAAATTGGAATTGCCGGAGGAGCCGGCATTTTTCCGACTGCAGGATTACCGGAAGACACTTGTGAATTGGTAAAAATGTACGTTGAAAATAAATATAGAGGTAACGGATATGGGCAAACGCTTTTGAACAAATGTTTTGAGCAGGCGCGAAAAGAAGGTTATAAAAAAATGTATATTGAATCAATGCCGGAATTAAAGAATGCTCTTGGTATGTATGAGAAAAATGGATTTGAATACATTCCAAAACCGTTGGGCAACAGTGGTCATACCGGCTGTGATTTGTTTATGCTAAAAGAATTGTGAGGAGTAATTCAAATAATTTTATTTTTAAATAAATTTATTTTATGCAAACAATCCTCGGCTCAGGCGGCGCAATTGCGATTCCACTCGCTAAAGACTTATTGAAATACACAGATAAGGTTCGATTGGTGAGCCGTCATCCTAAAAAAGTAAATGAAAGTGATGAACTTTTCCAGGCCGATCTATTAAACGCGCAACAAGTAAATAATGCAGTTGAGGGTTCAGAAGTTGTTTATCTCACAGCCGGTTTAAAATACAATATCAAAACCTGGGAAAAAGAGTGGCCGATGATTATGATGAACACCATCAATGCATGTATCAGGCACCAGGCGAAACTTGTTTTTTTTGATAACGTGTATGCCTATGCGCCCAATGAAATACCACACATGACAGAAGAATCGCGAATAGCTCCGGCAACAAAAAAGGGAAAAGTACGTGCCGCCTTATTAAACATGATATTTGATTCTGTACAAAAAAAAGGACTTACTGCCTTGGTTGCACGAAGCGCAGATTTTTACGGTCCTAATGTAAAAACAGGTTTTCTGAACCTCATGGTTTTTGATAAATTTAAAAAAAATCAAAAAGCCAATTGGCAGGCGGATGCTACAAAAATCCATTCATTCACTTACACGCCGGATGCCGCAAAAGCAGTAGCATTATTAGGAAATAATTCTGACGCATATAATCAAACCTGGCATTTGCCAACTTCTCCTGAAAGGTGGACCAGTGTTGATTTTATTAATCAAGTTGCAGATGCGATGAATGTAAAACCTCGCTATTTTACACTTACTAAAACGATGATAGCGCTTACTGGTTTGTTCTCGCCGCTTGTGAAAGAATTAAAAGAAATGCAATATCAGAACGACCAGAACTATTTTTTTGACAGCAGCAAATTTGACAAAAAATTTTCGTTTACACCTACCAGTTATAAAGAGGGAATAGCAGAAATCGTAAAGGAAGAAATGGTTTGAAGTTGCAGTAAATGAAGGAATAAGGAACAATTTAATTTTCAGATATCCGCCGATTACACACAGATTAAAAATTGAAGCTATTTATTCGATTACTCCGTTCGTCAATTATTATTCTCTTTCCAGCACAAAACTTTTCAAATCAAATCCACCTTTCTTAAAAAATAATTTAATCTTATTTACCCCTTCGTTCAAATGAACCTTCACAGCTTTACATTGAATGAAATTATTTTCATTTTGTGAACCAGAAATGGAAATATTTTCAGCTAAGAGATTTCCATTGTCATAAACTTGAATCACCCCATCGCTTCCTGAAGTTAAAAATGAAAGCTGGTAATCTCCCGATTGAACAACGTTTGTTGTAAAAAGAAGCCACTCGCCATTTTCAATATTAAAAACAACAGGGTCGCCACTAACGTCTTTCTTGATATCCACTCCATCGTTCCGATAGGTATGGCCGCGATTACCTTCACTATGCACTCCTGGTGTGTAACGATAATTAGAAGTATCATTATCGCTATACGCATAACCATTTCTGCCCAAATCATAATCGATTGCGTTTATGGTTGTCTTGCCGGAAATAATATTCAGCTTAAAAGGCAACGTTGCTGTGGAATGAACCTGCCGGAACATTGCATCAGTTACATCTTTATGCCAAATATTGTTTTGGATTTGAATATTGTTCAACAGCTCATTTAATATTTGCTGCCCCTTAGCAGAATCAAGCTGCAGGCTGTCTTTGCAATATTGAACAAACATTTCATAATCTTTTGGCTCTTTGATTTCCAGGGGTTGATTGATACCCATCTTTTTCAATTGCCACCAACTCCAGCCGATATCATTGTTTTCCACGAGTCGAATACAGTTCGTATACCACGTATTCGAATTTTCACCTGATTCTCCGAGCCACAACGGCACCTTATACTCATCGCGGTAATCAAGATATTTTTGAATGGTTTCTTTGGTATTGAAATTTCCGTATTTATGAAAACTGATCACAAGATTGTGATCCCACAAAGGAAACATGCCATTGTAATTATTAGCAAAGCCGTTTCCTTCTAAAAAGATAATATGATTTTTATCAACGCTGCGAATCGCATTGGTGATGCGGATAAATAAATTTCTTAAAGGAACATTCTTCTGCTCATTTTGCCCATGCAAATCTTTCGGATCGTCGAAACCCCAATTGGTTTCATTCAGAATATCATAACCACCAATCCACTGTTCATTTTTATAGCGCTCAGCCAGTTTTTGCCAAAGCGCCACTGTCTTATCCTGGTTGGCTTTCGATTCCCACAAAGAAGGTTCGCCGGGATGACGATCGGCTATTGGAAAATCGTTCCCTTCACCGCCCGGAGCAGCGTGCAGATCAAGAATTAAATAGATGTGATCTTGTTTACACCAATTCAAAAGGCTATCAACCATCTCAAATCCCTTTGCAAGCCAGGTGTTTTTTCCAGCAATCGGTTCATCTTTTACAGGCAAGGTAAAAAGTCCATAATGCATCGGCAACCTAATCGAGTTAAATCCCCATGATGCCATCGAATCTATGTCCGCTTTTTGCGTGTGCAGTTTCAACCATTTGTCATAAAAAATATCGGCTTGCCTTTTTCCGATCAACTGTGTGATTTTGTCGCGAATTTTATATTGTTGTCCCAAAAATCCCAAATGAAACATATAGCCTTCCTGCAACATCCAGCCGCCTAAACCCATACCACGCAGAATAAAATTTTTGTTCGAATCATTTTCAATTTTGGTTCCGTTCACTCTTAAATATCCCTGCGCATTTACGTTTTGAAAAAACAAAAATGCAAATGAAAAAACCAACAAGACTTTTAATTTTTGGACCATAAATAGATTTTTATAGTTTTTGATTTTCTTCATCCTTTATTCTCTTTTCAATCCGCATATCCGGGATAAACCAAATGCACGCAACGAGACAGTACAATCCAAAGCCGATAAGCGGATTCAGAAAGGAAAGCAAAATGCCTGAAGCATAGATAACGATAGAAATTTTCCCTTTAAAATCGTTACCAATTGATGTGGCAAGAACGGAATCCTTTCCATGAATATGAAGGAGAGAGCGAACAAGAATGGTATAAGAAATTGCGGCCATTATCAATATTATACCATACAAAGCAACCGGAGAATTGGCAAATTCATTTTCGCCCATCCACGCTGTAACAAAAGGCACAAGCGAAAGACAAAAAAGCAAAAGAATATTGGTCCACAAAACTCTTCCGTTCACGTGCTTTACTACCTGGAACATGTGATGGTGATTGGTCCAGTAAATGGCCACATAAATAAAGCTGAGGATATAGCTGATAAATTTTGGAAGAACAGGCAACAAATCATGAAATGATTTTCCTTCGGGAGGATGCAATTCCAAAACCATAATGGTAATGATGATTGCAAAAACGCCGTCACTAAAAGCTTCCAATCTCCCTTTGGTCATACAGTTATTTGTATGAAAATAAATGATTTTTAGGAAGAATTTGCAAAGGCAGTTATTCTGGCTTGTGTCTTTTTTCCAAGACTTTAATCACGTCTTCAAGCGTTTTGTTTTTTGCCTGCAACAACACGAGGTAGTGAAACATCAAATCAGCGGCTTCATTCAGGAAAAGTTTATTGTTGTTATCCTTTGATTCAATTACCATTTCAATCGCTTCCTCTCCTACTTTTTGCGCCATCCGGTTAATCCCTTCTTTAAATAATGTTGATGTGTAAGAGCCGGAAACAGGATGCTTTTTCCTTCCTTCGATAATTCTTTCAAGCGCACGTAAAAAATCATTTCCTGAATTTTCTTCATTGAAGCAAGTCTCTGCACCTGTGTGACAAACAACTCCATCAGGTTTTGCCTTGATCAGCAAGGTGTCAAAATCACAATCGTTCATTATCTCAACAACATGCAGGTAATTTTTGCTCGTTTCACCTTTTACCCACAGCCTGCCTTTACTGCGACTGTAAAATGTTACCAAACCTGAATCAATGGTTTCAAGCAAAGCATCCTTGTTCATATACCCCAACATCAAAACCACATTCGTAGAGGCATCCTGGATGATGGCAGGAACAGTTCCACTTGAAGATTTATTAAAATCAATTCGCCTTACCAACTCTGTATAATCTCTTTTCATGCTAAAAATTATTCAATGCTATTTGTAATGATCAGTAAAGGAACAAAAAATAACAAATTTTATTTATTCTTCATTTACTGTAAGCAGTTTTAAATCCGAACGTTTATATTTTTTTTTGATAAATATTTTTTCAACTCAGGAATCTTTATTTCTCCAAAATGAAATACACTTGCTGCCAAAGCCGCATCAGCATTATCATTCAAGAAAACTTCAGCAAAATGTTTCATCGTTCCTGCTCCGCCTGAGGCAATTACGGGAACAGAAAGCTTATCACAAAATAAAGCTGTAATATCATGCGCAAAACCATCTTTGGTTCCGTCGTTGTTCATCGAAGTTAAAAGGATTTCACCTGCTCCTAATTCTATTCCTTTCCTGGCCCAATCAAATGCTGTCATATCCGTTTTTGTCCTTCCTCCATTCAGGTAAACATACCATTTATTGTCACTTTCTTTTTTAGTATCTATTGCCAACACTACACATTGGCTTCCGAATTCTTCCGCCATTTCTTTTATCAATTGCGGATTTTTAAAAGCAGCCGTATTTATAGAAACTTTATCAGCGCCGTTTTGCAACAATATATGAGCATCCTCAACAGAAGAAATGCCGCCGCCAACAGTAAAAGGAATGTTGATGTTTGCCGCAATTTTTTTTACAAGCTCTGCAAATGTTTTTCTCTTTTCAACCGTTGCGGTGATGTCGAGAAAAACCAATTCGTCTGCGCCTTCTCGTGAGTAATACATCGCCAATTCCACTGCATCGCCGGCATCGCGAATATTTTCAAAATTGATTCCTTTAACGGTTCTGCCCTCCTTGATATCGAGACATGGTATGATCCTTTTTGCAAGCATTTTTAATCTTTTATAAAACCAGCAAGTTGTTCTAAACTGATCCTTCCTTCATAAATCGCTTTGCCAACAATGGCACCCGAGCAGCCAATGTTTTTCAGGTTGAACAAATCATCATAACCTGAAATTCCACCGGAAGCAATCAATTGCAAAGAGGGAAAACGATTTAAAATATGTTTATAAAGTATTGTCGCCGGGCCTTGCAGCATTCCATCTTTTGAAATATCAGTGCAGAAGATCCGGTTAATTCCTTTCTTTTCAAGAGAAGAAATAAAGTCGAAAATATCGATCCCTGTTTCTTCTTTCCATCCGTTAATTTTTATTTTGTTATTCAAAACATCTGCTCCCGGTAAAAATTTTTCCGCGCCAAATTCTTCAATCCATTCTGAAAACAATGCAGGATCTTTTACTGTAATGCTTCCAACGCTAACCATTGTTGCACCAGCATTCAGCACTTGTTGCAACTGCTCTGTTGTTTTTATTCCTCCTCCAAAATCGATGATCAAAGTTGTAGCAGAGGCAATTCTTTCAAGTGACTTTAAATTGCTTAAAGACTTTCCTTTTGCGCCATCGAGATCTACGACATGCAATCTCTGGATTCCCGTTTCTTCAAAATTTTTTGCCACTTCCAAAGGATCATCATTGTAGACCTTTTTATTGTCAAAATCACCTTTTGCCAAACGAACACATTTGCCATCAATAATATCTATCGCAGGAATAATTTCCATCAGCTGGTCTTTAAAAAATTTGAAAGTATTGTTTCTCCTACGTTCGCTGATTTTTCTGTGTGGAACTGCACCCCGTAAAAATTATCCTTGTGTAAAGCTGAACTGAATGGATGAATGTAATCAGTGGTAGCAATAGTTTCATCACAAACTTCTGCATAAAAACTGTGCACGAAATAAACATAAGAATCTTCCTGAATTCCTTTCATCAAATTGGAAGAAAAATGGTTGATGGTGTTCCAGCCCATGTGAGGAATTTTTACGGGCACAAGATTTTTGTTTTGAAAAACGGAATCATCAAATTTCCTGACCTCGGTATTAAAAATTCCAAGGCATCTTGTATTTCCTTCTTCTGAAGATTTGCAAAGCAATTGAAGTCCCAGGCAAATTCCCAAAACGGGTTGTTGTAAAGAAAGGATCAGTTTATCCAATTTTCTTTTCTTCAAATATTCCATTGCGGAAGCTGCGTGACCAACACCGGGAAAAATCACTTTATCGGCCATTTTTATTTCATCATGATCGTCAGTAACTTTTGCATCTATGCTTAAGCGTTGCAAGGCATACAAAACACTTTGCACATTTCCGGCGTTGTATTTAATTATGGCAACTTTCATAATACTCCTTTTGTTGAAGGCAAAGAATTATTTAATGGATCGCGGTGAATTGCCATTTTAATTGCTTTGGCAAATGCCTTGAAAATTGCTTCGATCTTGTGATGTTCGTTTGTGCCTTCTGCTTTTATATTTAGATTTGATTTGGAAGCATCCGTAAAAGATTTGAAAAAATGAAAAAACATTTCAGAGGGCATTTCGCCAATTTTTTCTCTTTTAAATTCTGCCTCCCACACCAACCAATTACGGCCGCCAAAATCAATAGCTACTTGTGCGAGAGAATCATCCATTGGAAGAAGGAAGCCATATCTTTCTATTCCTCTTTTATCACCAAGTGCTTTAAGCATTGCTTCACCAAATGCCAGCGCCACATCTTCAATGGTGTGATGTTCATCAATATGAAGATCGCCGTTGCAAATAATTTTCAGATCCATCCCTGAGTGACGCGCAACCTGGTCGAGCATGTGATCAAAAAATCCAAGTCCGGTTTTTATTTCTGATCTTCCCGTTCCGTCAAGATTAATTTCAACTTCGATTTTTGTTTCGTTAGTATTGCGAATATGCTTAACTGTACGAACGGGATGCTTCAAATAATTATAAATTTCTTCCCATTTCTGCGTTTCAAGCGCAATTACTTCTTTCAACTCTTCATGAGAAACAGTAATCTCTGATGTTCCAAGTTGTTGAAAGTTGTTAATAAAAAAAGCTTTTGCTCCGAGGTTTTTTGCAAGTTCCACATCCGTTAAGCGATCCCCAATCACAAAGGAATTTTGCAGGTCATATCTTTCCTTTTCAAAATATTGGGTGAGCATTCCTGTTCCCGGTTTTCTTGTTGATTTGTTTTCATGAGGGAATGTGCGATCAATAAATATCTCGGAAAAAACGATTCCTTGTTCGGCAAAAGTTTTTACCACAAAATTCTGAATCGGCCAAAAAGCTTCTTCCGGAAATACGTCTGTACCAAGCCCATCCTGGTTGGTAACCATCACCAATTCATAATCGAGTTCTTTCGCAATCTTTGAAAGATACTCGAACACATTTGGATAAAATTCCAATTTGGAAAAGGCATCCAACTGGTTGGTAACGGGCGGTTCAATAATTATTGTTCCATCACGGTCAATAAACAAAACTTTTTTACTCATATTTTTTTAGGGCATTTAAAATCTTTTCATTTTCTTCCTGCGTTCCCACTGTTATCCGAATGCAATTTTCACATAATGGTTCACGGCTCCTGTTTCGAACAATTATCCGGTTCATCAAAAGATAATGATACAACTTATCCGCATCCGTTACTTTCAACAAAATAAAATTCGCATCCGATGGAAAAACCTTTTGCACAAATGGAAATCCAGTGAGTTTTTGCTGCAGAAAATTTCTTTGTTGCACGGTGTTCATAATAGTATCGTTCACTTTTTTGATCCGCTCCAAAGCTTCAATTCCCAACTGCTGCGACGACTCATTAACGTTATAAGGCGGTTTTACTTTATTAAAAAGATCGATGATCAATTCAGAAGCAAAACCAAGCCCAAGGCGCAATCCAGCCAATCCCCAAGCTTTTGAAAGCGTATGCATCACTACGAGATTTTCATATTCTGTCAGCTCTTGGATAAAAGGCTTTTGCCTGGAGAAATTAATGTAAGCTTCATCTATCAAAACAATTCCACGAAAATTATTCAGCAGAAATTCAACATCCGGACGGTTGAAACTATTTCCGGTTGGATTATTCGGCGAACAAATGAAAAGCAGTTTTGTGTGCTCATCCATTGCAGATAAAATCCCTTCAATATCCAGTTGAAAGTCCGGTTTTAATAACACCTCTTTTACTTCGACAGAATTTATCTCTGCGCACACTTTATACATTCCATACGTTGGCGGGCAAATGATCACGTTATCTTTTCCGGGTTCACAAAAAATACGATAAGCAATATCGATCACCTCATCACTACCGTTGCCTACAAAAATATTTTGCGGTGGAACTCCTTTAATCTTTGATAACTTCTGTTTCAATTTCCATTGCAGCGGATCAGGATAACGATGATAATTTTCGTCTAACGGAGAGCCGTAACTGTTTTCATTGGCGTCGAGAAACACGTCAGCAGTGCCCCTGTACTCGCTCCTTGCAGAAGAATACGGCTTTAATTTTTTAATATTTTCTCTTACGAGCGATTCAATATTTATCTTTTCCATCTTACTTTTTTAATCGAATGCTGACGGCATTTTTATGAGCAAGCAAGCATTCTGCTGTTGCCATATTTTCAATAGAAGTACCAATATTTTTTAATCCTTTATGACTTAATTCCTGGAAGGTGATCTTCTTCACAAAACTATCGACAGAAACGCCACTTTGCGTTATTGCAGTACCATTTGTGGGCAAAGAATGATTCGTTCCCGATGCATAATCGCCCGCACTTTCCGGAGAATAATTCCCAAGGAAAACGCTTCCTGCATTTATCACTCTGTCAGCTAATTCATCCGCTTTTACAGAGGCGATCGACAAATGTTCAGGTGCATAAAAATTCAGGAAATCAAAAGCATCTTTCTCTTTCTTCAAAACAATAAGCCTGCGGTGCAAAAAGCTTTTCTCAATAATTTCCTTCCGCGAAAGCTCTGAAAGTTGCAAGCGGATCTCCTCAATAATTTTTTCAATTATTTGTTTGTTTACTGCAACAAGAGTTACCTGGCTGTCGCCACCATGCTCCGCCTGGCTCAGGAGATCTGCAGCAACGAAAGCCGGTTCACAACTGTCATCTGCATACACCGCCAGTTCACTTGGCCCTGCAAGCATATCGATGGCAACGCCATTCATGTTCACCAGGCGTTTGGCTGCAGTGACATACTGGTTTCCCGGACCAAATATCTTATCCACTTTTTCCACTGTCTGCGTACCGTAAGCCATTGCAGCGATCGCTTGCGCACCTCCGCCTTTATAAATATTTTTGATTTCAAGCAATTGCGCAACATATAAAATTGCCGGATCGACATCACCGGTTTTGTTGGCGGGAGTTGTTACCATAATGCTTTTGCATCCCGCGAGCTTTGCAGGAATTGCCAGCATTAAAAGGGTAGAAAATAAAGGTGCACTTCCACCGGGAATATATAAGCCCACTTTTTCAATGGCCACACTTTTGCGCCAGCACGTAACTCCTGAAGTTGTCTCTATTTTTTTAATTTTCACAACCTGTTGCTTGTGGAATTTCTCAATATTTTTTTTCGCTTGTTTGATCGCTTTGCGAAGATTCTTTGGAACGAGCTTGTGAGCATTTGCAATTTCATCTTCAGTCACCCAAAGGTTTGCAGGAGCAAAATCCTGAAATTTCAATGAATAACTTTTCACTGCAAAGTCGCCCTGCGATTTTACATTTTCGATTATTTCAGAAACGGTTTCTGTGAGATTGTCGGAATTTATTTGTGGTCTTTTTACCAGCTCCGGCCATTCTATTCTTGAAGGCTCTTCAATTATTGCATTCATAATTTTTTCTTTTAGGAAATCATCTTTTCAATCGGTACCACCAGGATTCCTTCTGCTTCAAATTGTTTTAGTTTTTCAATCACTTCCCAGAAATCATTTTCGTTTACAACTGTCTGCACACTACTCCATCCACTTTCAGCCAACGGAACGACGGTCGGGCTTTTCATTCCCGGCAGCAAGGCACAAATATTTTCCAACTGGTGATCAGGAGCATTCATCATAATGTATTTGTTATTTTTTGCTGCTTTTACTGCATTAATACGAAGCAATAAATTATCCAGAATTTGCCTGTTTTCGGAATTTAAATTTTTATTGGCAACCAACACAGCCTGTGAATCAAGGATCACTTCAACTTCTTTCAGGTTATTGGTAAAAAGAGTGCTTCCGCTGCTTACCAAATCGCAGATGGCATCTGCCAAACCAATGCCCGGCGCTATTTCCACCGACCCACTGATCTCATGAATTTCGGCTTGTATATTATTTTCATTCAGAAACTTTTGCAGGAGAATTGTGTAGGAGGTAGCGATCTTCAAACCGTTCAAATCCTGTGGGTTTTTATACTCCATGCCTTTGGGAACAGCAATGCTTAAACGGCAACGGCCAAATCCCAACTTACTAACTACCTGCAATTCTTTTTCTTTTTCAAAAACAACATTTTCTCCAACGATGCCCACATCTGCCACATTATCAGAAACGTATTGTGGAATATCATCGTCACGAAAGAAATAAGCTTCCGCAGGAAAGTTGGCGGCTCTCACTTTCAACTGCCGGTTGCCATTGTTTAATTCAATTCCACATTCCGTCAAAAGTTGAACCGATTGTTCATACAATCTACCTGATTTTTGGATCGCGATCTTTAACATTTTATTCTTTTAAAAATGAAAAAGGCTCACTTTTCAGTAAGCCTCTTTAAATTATGTTATTACATACAAATCAATACAGCTTACCCGTGTGGTAAAATATGATGATGATGTATGTGAAAATTTTGATTCATTGAGGATGCAAAGTAAGGAATGAAATTTTATAGTAACAAAATTTTTTTTTGTAACCCGCAAATAGAATTATGGTATAATTAGGTTTATTATTAAATTACATAAACTGATCAGCAAAATGATCAAAAGGAAATACTTTATAATGGTTGTTTTTTAATAAACAGGGATGAAGTTTTCGAAATCAAATTATCCAGCTCTTTTAATCCTGCTATTGCCGATTATCTTTTTGCATACCGGCTGTGCGAAAGAATATAGCAATGAAGGAATTGATACTATTGTGAGTAACGCACCACTTCCTGATTCAACTATTTTTCTAAGTGATAGTAATAACGTCTTTTCATCATGCAGTTTGTGTAATCCGAAAGACAAATTGGAAATTGGGAGTTGGAACTTTAAGACAGGAGATAAATACGTTTGCGGACACACCACTAACTCTGGATTTTTTTCCGGAAACACGAAAAAGGATATTACATTTTTTGGGCCTTCTTCTTGCTCTGTTGATACAGGCGTAGTTGTTTCCGCATTTTTTTCATTACCACTCGATCAAAACAGGTACAACCTATCCACTACTCAAATCGAATTTTATTACTACGACAACAATGCTTCAAAAGATATATTTATCAGTGAACCTCAAAAAACCTTTTCCGTAACTATTGATACTTTCAATTATCAAACACGCATCGCAATTGGATCGTTTGCTGGCACCGTATTTAGGGCCAATGGAGATACAGCGCTTGTCAGGGATGGAAATTTCAAAGTATATATAAAATAGAAAGAAAGCTATTTAAATTTTGAATGTCTTTAAGCAATTGAATCACTTAAAAATTTTCAACACTAACACCTAATCCATACCCATCGGAATAAATAATTTTTCCATAATCATAAGTAACACCTTTTGCTACATCTTTTTCCAAAAGCAAAGGGCCATCCATATCTACATAATCCAACATTGGTAACAATTGTGCTATGGCTCCTGTGCCGATGGAACTTTCATTCATGCAACCGACCATTACTTTCATTTCAAATTCCCGTGCCTTTTTAATCATTCGCAAAGCAGGAGTAATGCCGCTGCATTTGGTAAGTTTGATGTTGATCCCATGAAAATATCCTTTGCATTTTTCAACGTCGTTTTCAAATACGCAACTTTCATCTGCGATTAATGGTAGAGGAGAATTTCCATAAAGAAATTTCATTCCGTCCCAATCGTCTTTTGCCAAAGGCTGTTCAATAAATTCAACGCCAAGATCTGCAAGAACTTTAATTTTTTCCAAAGCCTCATCAGCTTTCCATGCAGCATTTGCATCAATGCGGAAAACAGAATCCGTATTTTTTCGCAACGCCTCCATGATCTCAATATCTCTATCAGTGCCCAGTTTAATTTTATAAATGGGCCATGGAATTTCTTTCATTTTTGCAACCATTTTTTCGATGCTGTCGATGCCAATTGTAATATCCGTAAGTGGATTATTAGAAATATCCAAATTCCACAACTGGTACAATTGTTTTCTTTTCATCTTTCCAAACATATCCCATGCAGCAAGGTCTAAAGCACAGATCAGGAAAGGATCATAAGGAATAAGATGATGCAAATAATGCCAATATCTTTCCGGTTCGGTAAAAGAAAATTTTTCGATCATTTTCTTTTTCTCTTCAATATCAACGATCATTTTATCAACGGTAATATTGTAATATGGAATCGCCGGTGCTTCCCCATAACCTTTTATCCCAAAAAAATCGAGCTGCACCAACAAAGCAGGCTGATGTGTTTTGGTTCCTTTTGAAATAGTAAATGGATGTTTAAATTTTAGGTTGGATTTTTTATATTCTAATTTCACCTGCCGCTCTCTTTTATAAATTTTTTCAATTCTAGATTAAATTCTTCTTCTTTTAATAAAGCTTCCAAATCCAAATGCATCCTGTAGTGCCAATATTGATTCGGATCAGATGGATCATTGATCCTCTCTTCTTTTGGATCGGGTGCTCTTAGTTTTTCATTCATCCCGAGGAGATCGGTCAACTGAAAAATGCTCCACATTGCAGGTGAATACAAGTGCTGCAAAATAATTTTCTTATTTATCCAGTCCTCGCATGTGGCCGGCGCTTCTCCATATTGTCCAAGCATGAAATTGTAAAAACGTTGCGTTTGCTCGCGATCTTCTTCCCACCATCCTCGTATTGTGCTCATGTCGTGCGTTGAAGGCATTACTACGGATAAATAAGGTGCATCATCCGGGTGGAAAAATTCTTTTCCTTCAGATTTTGGCATTCTCTCAATTTCGAGCCCAAGGATTCCTATTTGATTCATCACATCGGGGACCGCAGGAGGTACCATTCCCAGGTCTTCACCACAAACAAGCATTTTGGTATTTCTCTTGAGCGAAGGGAGTTTTTTCATTCCTTCTTTTTTCCAAAAATCATTTTGCCTCCGGTAGAAATAATCAATATAAAAATGCCACAAAGCATCTTTAGTGTAATCATCAAGTGCGAGGTAGGAACTTGTTTTCTCCATTGAAATACGGAAATGGAATTTCTGTTGACTTGAATTTTCTGCCTCAAAAAGGATCACGTTACTGATCAGGTCAAACAAGCCTTGCTTCAATTGCTGATCACCGGCCTCTTTCAAAAAAGATACTACTTTCGCTTGCGTATTTACAAATTCTTTCAAAGCAAAACGCCCATCAGGCAAAGGTTCCAGGTAATTCTCTTTTACCGCTTCTGCCCTTTCTCCAAAAATATCTTTTAACACCTGTTCGGTGATATAGGGCCGGCAATAACGGTCATAGTTAAACAGAATATTTCTCCATTGAAATTCTGAAATATCAACAGGTATCGCCGGAACAAATCTTCCCATTATGCCTTCCACCGATTCCATCGGAATACTCCAGATCCTGAAAAAGCCCAGTATGTGGTCGATACGAAAAGCATCAAAATAATTGCTCATCTGGTCGAAACGGCTGCGCCACCAATTGTAATGGTCTTTGCTCATTTCTTCCCAATTGTATGTAGGAAATCCCCAATTTTGTCCTTTTACTGCAAAATCATCCGGCGGTGCACCTGCCTGCTCATCCATATTGAAGAGATCCGGGTCCACCCATGCATCACAACCATAGCGATAAACACCAATCGGGATATCGCCCTTCAAAACGATTTTTTGCTGGTGGGCATAATCTGCAACTTCCTTTAATTGCAAATGCAAATGATATTGAATGAAATAAGTAAACAGTATCTGGTTGTAATGTTTTTGCGTAGGAGTAACGAGTTTTTGGATCGCTTGCTCATTGTATTGCTTGTGGCTTCTCCACTTGCTCGAATCAGGTGTTTTGTACTTATCCCGCAAGTAACAAAAAGCAGCATAAGGAACAAGCCAATGACGGTTCAATTCAAAAAACTCAAAATAATCAATGTCATTTTTGAATTCTTTTTTACCTGCATCAAACAATTCTTTCAATGCAGTTAGTTTGAATTTCATCACCTGCTCATAATCGAACTTGTTCAATTCGTTTAACTGCTTTTGTTTTCTTTTCAAAGGTTTAATGAGTGAAGCAAATTCCTTTCCTGCTACTTTTTCCAAATTGATATAAATCGGGTGCAATGCAAAAGCGGAAATCGCAGCATAAGGATAAGACTCGCGCCAGGTATGGTGAGCAGTTGTATCGTTCACCGGCAGCAACTGTATCAGTTTCATTCCCGTTTTATTGGCCCAATCGATCAACAATTTGATGTCAGAAAATTCACCGACACCGAAACTTTTCTTACTTCTTAAACTAAAAACTGGAACAGAAACTCCGGCGCCTTTCCAAAGTCCGGGCTGATAATTTACAAATCCATCATTTAAAATTGTTATCCCCTTTTCTTCTTCTTCAAATTGCCTGATCATCCTGTTTTCGCCCATTTCAAAGGCAATAAACTTTTTTTCATTGATGTTATAAATCCCATATTTATAACTTGCCGGCCATTCATTTTCTTCTAAAAAAACCTTGGCAGAATACCAATTATTATGAGGCGATAAAATGATTGGATCATCAATATTCCAGGTTTTCAAGTGTGTTGTAGAGCCACAAAGACAAATCGTTTCGCCGGGTTTTAATAAAGGAGCCTTTACCCTGAAAATGTGATTGTATTTTCTTGGAGAAGGAACTTTTACTTTGGTTACCGGTGGCAATAATACTTTACTGAAAGCAGCGGTAAAAAAAACATTCCAAACATTTCCCGCGCTGTTCCAGGTATCGAAAACCGAATAAGAATCCTGTTTGCGGACAGAAAGATCAATATACCTGTTCTCTTCGCCGTCATAAATTTCGATCCCTTTGGTGTCTTTCAGAATGTACTTATAATGGATCTCGTCATCAAAATCATCAGGAAAATCAATGCTTGCCAGCCAATAATCATTATTAAACCAACGGAGCGGAACCGCATTGACCGAATTGTTATCTCCCAAATATTTATTGTTGCCGATGATAAACAACTCTTCCCCAAAAACTGTATGATATCTTAAAAAGAAATTGATCTTCATTTGTTACCTGTTAAAAAAACACAATTTAATCCGTTTCAATTAAAAATGTAAATTATACACAATTAATCTTCCACATGTTTTGATTTGTCCCGTAAAGCAACAAATATCCGAAGTTTTTATTTTAATTATTTCAGCGAATATTCAGTCAATTTTTCTAATTATTTAATCAATGAATTAAATTGTGAGCAAAAGTTCAGCACAACTAGAATAACGGCCAAGCACAAACGAAAAAAAGGCCGCCTTTGAAAGACGACCTTTTAATTTAATAATTATCAATCACTATTTCACTTCTTCAAATTCTGCGTCGGTTACGTTATCACCTCCTGCATTTGATTCTGCTCCTTGCGGTTCACCGCCGGCATTTGCCTGGCCATCACCTTGTGGTTGTCCCTGGCTTGCTTTGTACATTTCTTCACTCGCCGTGGTCCAGGCTGAATTTAATTCTGCAGTTGCTGAATCAATATCGCTCAGACTCTGACTCTTATGAGCATCTTTCAATTTCTGCAAAGCGGTTTCAATCGGCGCTTTTTTATCTGCAGAAATCTTATCACCAAATTCTTTCAGTTGTTTTTCTGTTTGGAAAATAAGACTATCTGCCTGGTTCATTTTGTCCACTTTTTCTCTCTCAGCTTTGTCGGCAGCTTCATTGGCTTTAGCCTCGTTCTTCATTTTTTCTATCTCTTCTTTGCTCAAGCCACTACCTGCTTCGATGCGGATGTTGTGAGATTTTCCGGTTCCTTTATCTTTTGCTGAAACATTCAAAATACCATTCGCGTCGATATCAAAAGTTACTTCGATCTGGGGAACGCCACGGGGTGCCGGTGGAATTCCATCAAGGTTAAAGGTTCCAAGGCTCTTGTTTTGAGAAGCCATCGGACGTTCGCCCTGCAAAACGTGTATCTGAACACCAGGTTGATTATCGCTTGCAGTTGAAAACACTTCTGTTTTCTTAGTTGGGATTGTAGTGTTTGAATCAATCAATCTTGTCATAACACCACCCATGGTTTCAATACCCAAAGAAAGAGGAGTAACGTCAAGCAACAACACATCTTTCACTTCACCGGTCAATACACCACCCTGGATGGCTGCACCAATTGCCACAACTTCATCCGGATTTACACCTTTATGTGGTTTTTTACCAAAGAAGTTTTCAACCAACTCCTGCACTTTAGGAATACGTGTTGAACCACCAACCAGGATCACTTCATTAATATCATTCTTGCTCATTCCTGCATCTTTCAAGGCCGCTTCACAAGGTTTTAAGCAACGTGTAAAAAGTTCATCAGCCAGTTTTTCAAACTGGGACCGGGTGAGTTTCTTTACAAGGTGTTTTGGAACTCCGTCAACTGCCGTGATATAAGGAAGATTGATTTCGGTTTCTGTTGAAGAAGACAATTCAATCTTTGCCTTTTCAGCTGCTTCTTTCAAACGCTGCCAGCTCATTGGATCTTTGTGCAAATCAATTCCTTCATCTTTCTGGAATTCCATTGCCAACCAATCCATGATTACTTTATCAAAATCATCACCACCAAGGTGGGTATCACCATTTGTAGATTTTACTTCGAAAACGCCTTCGCCCAATTCAAGAATAGAAATATCGAAAGTACCACCACCCAAATCAAACACAGCTACTTTTTGATCAACATTCTTCTTGTCCAAACCATAAGCCAAAGCGGCCGCAGTAGGCTCGTTGATGATACGGCGAACTTTCAATCCTGCAATTTCACCAGCTTCTTTTGTTGCCTGTCTTTGAGAGTCATTAAAATATGCCGGAACGGTAATAACTGCTTCAGAAACCTCCTGGCCTAAATAATCTTCAGCAGTCTTTTTCATTTTCTGAAGGATCATTGCAGAAATTTCCTGCGGAGTATATTGCCTGCCTTCTATGTCAATTCTAACGGTATCATTGTCACCTTTTACCAATTTATAACTTTGATGAGTAGCCTCGCTTGTAACTTCATCCCATTTGTGCCCCATAAAACGCTTCACACTCATGATGGTATTTTTCGGATTAGTGATCGCCTGCCTTTTTGCTGGATCACCAACTTTTCGCTCACCATTTTTAAGGAACGCAACTACAGAAGGCGTTGTGCGGCGACCTTCATCATTGGGTATTACTACCGGTTCGTTACCTTCCATTACTGCCACGCAACTGTTTGTAGTTCCGAGGTCAATACCTATAATCTTTGCCATAACTTAATAATTTTATTTAATTAGTTTTTCATTTAACGACAAGGTTTATGCCAAGCGGGGAAATGTGCAAAATTGTCAGTAGCGCTTTTATTACTCTAACTTCTATCATTCAGAATAATGATGAACATCATTTAAAAGAGTGCTTCAAAGAAAGAAATTTGAGAAAAAAGCAAGCCATGTTGTACATCAAAAAGTTTAGCGAAATCCATATATCCAATGTGAATTTGGTGGGAGGCAAAAATGCTTCTTTAGGAGAAATGTTTAACAGTCTTACATCAAAAGGCATCCTCATTCCTGACGGCTTTGCCACCACCGCTGCGGCTTTCTATTATTTTTTAGATTACAATTCGATCGCAACACCTTTAAAAAATTTACTTGCGCAATTAGATTCTGTCAATTTCAAAAATCTGAAAGAGATCGGGAAAAAAGCAAGAGAAATAATGGAGCAGGCTACAATGCCTGAAGGTCTTTCAAAAGAAATTATTCAAGCATACCTTTCACTTTCGGGCAAGGAAGATATTGAAGTGGCAGTGAGAAGCAGCGCCACAGCAGAAGATCTTCCGCAGGCAAGTTTTGCCGGTCAGCATGAGAGCTATCTGAACATAAAAGGGGAAGCTGAACTATTAAAATCGGTACAACGTTGTTTCGCATCATTATATACAGATCGCGCGATCAAATACAGGGTTGATAATGGATTTGCCCATGAAGAAGTTGCGCTTTCAGTCGGCGTTCAAAAGATGGTAAGAAGTGATAAAGCCTGCTCGGGTGTGGCATTTACACTTGAACCAGAATCAGGTTTTCGCCGAGTGATTCATATTGCAGGCGTTTGGGGTTTGGGTGAAAATATGGTCCAGGGAACTGTAAACCCGGATGAATTTCTCGTTTTTAAACCCACGTTACAACAAGGCAAAAATGCGATCCTACAAAAAAGAATGGGTGATAAGAATAAGACGATGATTTATACAAACGACCCTGAAAATCCCGTAAAAAATATTGACACTCCTGATGAGAAAAAGAACCAGTTCATTTTGACTGACGCGGAAATAACTCAATTAGCAAACTGGGCTTTGATCATCGAAGATCATTATAAAAAACCGATGGATATTGAATGGGCCAAAGATGGAAACACAGGGGTATTTTATATTATACAGGCAAGACCTGAAACAGTTCATTCGCAAATCGATCCGCTACAGATTGAAGAGTATGAATTGAAGGAAAAGGGAAAATTATTGACGAAGGGAGAAGCGATCGGGAGCAAAGTTGCTGCTGGCATTGCCCGCATATTGCATTCCCCCGCAGATGCGGATAAATTAAATAAAGGAGAAATTGTTGTAACTGAATTAACAAGTCCTGACTGGGATCCGATTTTAAAAAAGGCTTCGGCAATCGTAACGAACAAAGGAGGACGCACGAGTCATGCTTCTATTGTTGCACGTGAGATTGGCGTTCCTGCGGTTGTAGGTTGTGGTGATGCAACTTTACAAATAAAAGATGGTGAAACAATTACCGTTTCCTGTTGTGAAGGCAAAGAAGGATTTGTTTATCAAGGGCGCGCCAATTTTGATGTAAAACACATCGACCTGAAAGACATAAAACTTCCGGAAAGAACCAAGGCAATGTTGATTGTTGGTGACCCGGAAAAGGCGTTCAAATTTTCATTTTATCCAAATGACGGAGTTGGTTTAATGCGGCTTGAATTTATAATCACCAATGCAATTCAGATTCATCCAATAGCATTGGTAAAATTCAACGAGATGAAGGATGAGTCAGCAAAAAGCGAAATTGAAAAACTAACGCATGCTTATCCGGATAAAGAAAAATATTTTGTTGAAAAGCTTGCCCAGGCTGTAGCCACAACAGCTTCTGCATTTTATCCAAAAGAAGTGATCGTCAGAATGAGCGATTTTAAAACAAACGAATATGCAAGTTTGTTGGGCGGAAAAGAATTTGAACCGGTTGAAGAAAACCCGATGCTTGGGTTTCGCGGAGCTTCCAGGTATTACAATGATCGATATATAGAAGGTTTCAGGCTGGAATGCGAAGCATTAAAAATTGTCAGGGAGGAAATGGGATTTACAAATGTAAAAGTGATGATCCCGTTTTGCAGAACATTAGAAGAAGGGAAAAAAGTGGTGGAAGTAATGAAAAATTTCGGGCTCGAACGTGGAAAGAACGGGCTGGAGATTTATGTGATGGCGGAGATTCCAAACAATGTTTTCTTAGCCGAAAAATTTGCTCAAATATTTGATGGCTTTTCAATCGGATCCAATGATCTGACACAATTGATTCTTGGCATCGACCGCGATTCTTCAATCATTTCAGGGCTTTTTAGTGAACAGGATGAAGGCGTAAAACAACAAATTGCTTCCGTGATCCGAAAGGCACACAAAGCCGGAGCTAAGATTGGTTTGTGTGGACAAGCGCCGAGTGATTTTCCTGAATTCGCTCAATTTCTGGTTGCCCAGGGAATTGACAGTATTTCGTTTAATCCAGATGCAGTTTTAAAAGGAATTGAAAATATTCGCCTGGCGGAAAATGCAGTAAAAGAAAATAAGCTTTCTGAAACAATGATCATTATCTAAAAACATCTCCTATGCCCCGGATAATAACCATAACCTTTAACCCTGCAATTGACAAAAGCACCACAATTACTTCGCTTATTCCTGAGAAAAAACTGAAATGCTCACCACCCGTTTTTGAACCGGGCGGTGGTGGGATCAATGTGTCAAGAGCCATCAAAAAGCTAGGTGGAAATGCAACAGCCATTTACCTTGCCGGCGGTTATTCAGGAAAATTTCTCAACCAACTTCTTGATGAAGAAAACATTCCTTCCATCGTTATTGAAACAAGGCATCATTCAAGGGAAAATATGATCGTATTAGACAATTCAACCAATCTTCAATATCGCTTTGGTATGCCTGGACCTGCCATATATGAAAATGAATGGAAACAGGTTCTTTCGGTTGTGGAAGAATTGAAGAACGTAGAATATATTGTTGCGAGTGGCAGTTTGCCTTCCGGTGTTCCAACTGATATTTTCGCCCATTTGGCACTAATCAGCAGCAGCAAAAATGCCAAATTCATTGTTGACACTTCCGCTGAAGCATTGCAGGATGCAGTTAACCAGGGCGTCTATTTATTGAAACCCAATTTAAGTGAATTAAGTGCTTTGGCGGGACGGGAAGAATTAAATGGCAACCAGGTAGAAGAAGTCGCAAGGCGGTTGATTCAAAAAGGAAAATGTGAAGTAATTGTTGTTTCACTGGGTGCAACCGGAGCAATGCTGGTAACTGAAACAGAGACACACCACATAATACCTCCGCCGGTCAAAAAAAGCAGTACGGTGGGCGCGGGTGACAGTATGCTTGCAGGAATTGTTTTGAGCCTTTCAGAAAATAAAACTTTGCTTGAGGCTGCGCAATATGGCGTGGCATGCGGAACTGCAGCCTGTATGACGCAGGGAACACAATTATGCAGGTTAAGCGATGCCGAAAAATTGTATGCTTCGATTAAAAAAGCAAATAAGAACTTCACTCCTGTGAACGAATAAAAAAATTAAATATTTATTTTCCTTCAGCATCCTTCACGCACCGGAAACCAACAGTTGCGTTTCTTTCAAATCCGGGTGCAACACGTAATAAATATTGTCTGTAATTAAGAGGCCGGGCGCCTCCCTGCACATACCACCAGCTTGATGAAGGATTAAAATAACTTCCCCCTTTCATTATAATGTAGCAATAACTGCCACTTTGATATACATCGTTGGTCAGTTGCCAAACACAACCCACCAAATCCTGCAATCCATAAGGATTTGCAGCTTTTTTATATTTACCAACAGGATATAATTTTCCATTTCCCAAATTGCACAAAGTAGAATCTATTCCTTCAGGTTTTTGAACGGTTAAAGTCTCTGTTATTTTCTCAGTTTTCCATTTTACCGGATCTTTTTGTTTCCAGGGCCATTCGTTCAATGCAGGCGTTTGTGCAGCATATTGCCACTCTTTTTCAGTTGGTAATCTTTTGCCTGCCCATCTTGCAAAAGCCTGGGCATCTTCATAAGAAATATATACAACAGGAAAATTTTCTTCTCTTGCGGGAATTTTTCCGTCAACCCAATTCTTCAAAAAATTGGTTGTGTCGGCAGGAATATAACCTGTCGCATCTAAAAAATTTTTGAACTGCATGTTGGTTACCGGGAACTTATCGATGAAAAATGATTTCATGGAGAAAGTGCTGTCTTCCTCATATTTCGGATAAGGAATAAAATCATCTCCGTGTGTAGAATGAAAAGTAAATTTTCCGGCAGGAATTCTTATCATTCCATTCGGTTCTTTTTTAGCAGGGTTAGTAGAACCTTTAATGCTGATCAACGAAGGTGTTCCCGGTTTTATGTCAACAACATTTTCGTCGATGATTTCACTGCTGTCAAAAAGCTGAACAACAAATTTTCCCTGGTAATTATTAAAAAGTTTTTCGAGATCGACTGTATGATTTCCGGTTTTCAAAACAACCGGATCTTTTTCATAGGAAGGCTTGCCCGCCCAAATTTTAATTTCATTTCCTTTGTGAGAACTAACTTTTAAAACACTGCCGGTAAGATCTGTTTGAAGCAACTTTTTAAATTGAGCGATACAATCGACAGCGCCTTCATTGTTCGTTCCCAACCAGGAAACATCAAATGCATTGGTGTGAACGGGAATTTTTAATTCACTTCCCTTTTCTTCAGGATCCAATTCTTCATGTCTCCAAATATCAACGAAATGCGTTCCAGGTATTTTTTTTGCCCGAAACAACAAACCTTTAAATCCTTGCGGAATGACACTGAAAATTGTAAAGATTGTTTTATCGTTTCCCGGCCATTCATTCACCCAAATACTGTCATGAAAAGTTGAGATCAATGGTGTGTAATCATTGGAAGTGAAGTTGGAAGAATTTTCCCGAAGAACGAGCGATGTTCTTCCAAGATATCGGTCTTCGCCGTCTAAATTGGAAGGATTACCTGGCGCGAACAAATTGAGTTCAGTTCCATAACCATTAAAAAGCGAAAGAGAAAATTCTCTCCTGATCGGTTCTTTATAAACTTCTGCCACCCTGAAGATGGCAAAATCAGGTTTAATCAATTTATTCAAATTCAGCATTGGCGGATAATACAACGCATTGTGCACTCTTCCTGCCACAACTCCCTGCATATCTTTTGGCACCGCCATTCCTTCGGGATACATAATTACTCCTGCCTTCACACTGTCTGCCGCATCCTGCAATTCACGGCTTGATTTTCCCTGTGTATCCAGGACTGTTCCATCCGCATCTGTTTGACGAATGATATCTGACAATCCTGAAAGATGACCTTCACTCCTTGTGCTTTCGTCCCATGGATTGTAGCAAATGAATAGATGACTATCATTCTGATGACATTCTTCTGCAAGATTTTTTAATTGTGAAAGTCCGCCCGGCAAATCACGAAAAAGATCAAACTGGTTTCTTTGATCAACGCCTAATGAAGGCCAGGTTGGCCAGATCCCAACCACATCATCACCTCCATATAGTTTTTTTCCACGATCCAAAAAATCCTGCAAATGCCATGATTGATCTTCCGTATTGTACAGCCGGTTGTCCCACGCCATTAACAGGTGAATTACATACGATTTGCGAATCCATTCCAAATCCTTTCGATGATAAAGACTATCGTCAAAATTTTTGACATCATAAAGCATCTTTTTTTGAAAAATAGTGCGCAATCCATTTTGCCAATTTCCTTTGTACAATTCAGCAAAAAGATTATACGAAATCGATCCGCCTGGATAAAGAATGGTTGTGAATCGATGAAGGGAACCTTTTTTTAAATCTCTATTATTCCTGCGAGTGAGCGCACAAACAGAAACTGAATCGTTGATGGATGATTCTGAAAACCCGAGTTCCCAGGCGTTGTCCGGCAAAATAACATTTATAGGTTTTCGGCCCGGCAAAAACAAATAAGATCTTGAAAGAGGATTTTTTCCGAGACCTGTGATATACACTCTATCACTATTTGTTCCAAAAGGAACAAGGTTAGTAAGTGATAATGTATCATTGGAAACGTTTGTAAATCTTATTTTACCAACACCACCATTCGCATTGGCTGAATCAATGAAATTCACTGACAACTTCTTATACCGATCACCGGGAAGAGCAGTATTGTATTTTACGTGATTCAGTTCAAACTCCACCAAAGGAAGCTTTTGCTTCAGTTCAAAATTTTTATCATTTTTTGTTTGAAAAGATCTTACCCCAAGTCCGGACAATTTTGGATACAATGTTTGCCCTGAACCAGGTTTTGAAGTAAGCAGAAATGCAAAGAAAAGAGAAGAATAAAATAAATTCTTGCTTGCGTTAGAAACAAAGGAGGCAAATTTCATATTGACTTATATATATTTTGAAGGCTTCAAAACTACTAAAAGGAAGTTAGCAGTAAACGAATAAAGTAATGAATTTTTTGTTCCCTTGCGGAAACAAGAAAGCCGGATAGAAATCCAGCTTTGATTTAATACTATATATTATGAAAAGACCGGTGTAAAATTATTTGTGCGCTCCAAAACAAAATATGAGCGTAATCATCTTTAATCATGATTTTAAACGGAAAATACAGAGATTGTTTTTTAAATATTTTTCAAACACAAAAATCCGTTTATTATGACGCCAGTCACCAATTACTTTGACTATCGTCATTGCCAGCAGAAGTGTGTGTTTTTAGATTTGTACAAAATCTGTTTATGTTAAAGAAGATATCAGTGAAGAAGGCTGACACAATAATTGAAATTTTATATTGGCTGGCACTACTTGTAATACTTTCAGTGCTGATTTTCATTTTTTTTATTTTGTATATTTAGGTAAAATTTTTCGGGAGAAAACCTTGAAAATGCAATTCAGGGAAATAATTATCCTAATGCAAAATCATCAATCATGATAAAATCAAAGAACTGGTGGCTGATCACGATTAAAGGATTGATCTTCATTTTTCTTGGATTTTACATTTTAAGATTTCCGATAAGCGGAATGCTGGGACTGATCATTTACGGAAGTATCGCTTTATTTATTTCAGGATTGATATTAGCAACATTCGCTGTTGTTACCCGAAAAATTCATAAAGGCTGGGGCTGGCAACTGGCCGAAGGAATATTGGATATTATTTTAGCGGTTGTTCTTCTTTTAAATATTGGGCTAACCGCCATAACACTCCCCTACGTGTTTGCATTTTATGGAATTCTGACCGGTATTTTCTGGATCTTTCAATCTTTCTTTTTCAAGAGTAATCAATATAAATTCTGGGGAGTAGTTCTGCTTGCCGGCTTACTTAGCTTGCTCGTCGGCATATTGATTCTGATAAATCCACTGATAGCCGCATTTACAATCGTTGCTATTATCGGCGTGATGTTTATCGTCCAGGGATTTTTTCTTACCCTCTTTTCCTTTGAAATAAGCCGTGCACACAAGGTGGCGGTTAAAGACTCCTTGGAAGTTTAAGAATGCCACTTACTCAATCAATGATGATATTTTCTATATAGCAACCTAAAAATTGAAATTTTATTTTGCCGTATATCCACCATCTATCACCAATTCACTTCCGGTTACAAATTTTGATTCATCAGAAATGAGGTAAAGAATACCATAAGCAATATCTATCGGATCTCCAATATGCCCTAGCGGATGCAGGCTGTTCAATTGCTCATAAAAACCGGGTATCGATTTCCCATAATTTTCGACCATTGGTGTTCTAATAAATCCCGGGTGAACAGAGTTAACACGGATCTTATTTTTTGCATAAGCAATGGCGTCATTTTTTGCCATCAGTCGCACCGCTCCTTTTGATGCATGGTATGGAGGCGCATCTCCCGCTCCGATCAATCCATAAATTGAAGACAAATTCACAATGCTTCCGCTTCCGTTACCGAGCATGTGGCGTACCGCATATTTCGTACAAAAGAAAACGCCTTTCACATTTACAGCCATCAGGTCATCCCATTCTTTTTCCGTAACATCATGCATCGGTTTTGCGGATCCTGAAATTCCCGCATTATTCACTGAGCCATCGAGCTTGCCAAAATGCTTTACGACATCAGCATACACTTTTTCAACTTCTTTTTCATCAGCCACATTCAAATGCCAATATTTAGCACTTCCCCCGGATTGATTGATCTCGTCTGCCAATCTATTTCCCTCCGTGTCCAAAACATCTGTGATGGCCACTTTGGCGCCTTCTTTGGCCAATAACAAACAGGTTTCCCGACCAATGCCCAGGGCACCGCCGGTTACGATCACAACTTTATTTTCAACTCTTTTCATGATTTATGTTTTTTATTTTATCAAGATATTTTTTCAAATTTCAAAACATTTCTTATCGTTTTTAAATGATTTTCATCATTATCCCTGATGTAGTTACTCAACTATTTTTACCAACTAACGCTTATGCACAAACGAAAACAAAACCGGCCAAAAACTTCACAACCTTTCACACCAATCAACCCTAAGCCGAAATATGCTTAAGATGTAAAGCAACCTGATTTCCCACATGAAATCAATGACCATAATTTCTGTTTATACTGACAACGGTCATTCTCCACACTTCATTAACCGTATAAATTTGGATAAAATTAAAAACCATGACAGAAAATAATTATTCCATAACAACATTACACGACCTCCTTGATTATAACGGTCGGGAATTTATCAGCGCGGAGATTCAATTAAAGAATAAACTACCTGACTGGACAAATGTGGCCAGTTCATTAAAACTGAAAAATGTGTTGCAGAAATACCAGGAATTTATAGAACAGCACATTGAAAATATGCAGGCATTTTATGAAGAGGAACATATCCAATCGCTTTCGCTCCACAACAAAATGGTCGAAGGTTTTATTAAGGATACAGAAGACAAATTGCATCATTGCGGAGGTGCAGCGGTCAAAGATGCATGCCTCCTTGCCGGAATTCAATCGATCAACCATTTTAAAATAAGCATTTATGGTACAGCAGCCGCATTTGCTAATTTGTTAAACCTGGAAAAAACCGCTTCGGTATTTCATCAGGCTTCGGTCAACGAGAAACAAATCGACGACAGACTAACCCAACTGGCGCGGTTTGAGATCAATAACAAAGCAATGGCCCCTATTGAACTGGCCTGATTTATTGCAGGCTCATAAATGCCTTCCGGTTCATCCCAAAGTGCCACGAATATTTTCCCCGGCTGTAAGTTGATGAACCGGTTTTTTATGCGATCCTAATCATGAAAACAACTGACAATGGTCATTCGGAATTTAGCGGATCCCAGATATTTTGCAACCAAACTAAAACCAGGTAAAATGAAAAAGTTTCTCGCAGTTTTTGACGGATTTAAAATGTCATCAAGCTCTTTGCAATATGCAATCGAGCTATCAAAGCTTGAAGAGGCGCACCTTGTAGGCGTTTTTTTGGATGAGTTTATGTATCACACCTACAGTGTTTACAAGGTAATGACCTCAGAAAAGAACCCCGAAAAAGAACTGCAGCAACTCGATGAAAAGGATCGGAAATTAAGAGATGAATCTGTTTTGCAATTTGAAAAAGCATGTGCCAAAGCCGGCATTCATTATTCTATACATCGCGACAGGAATATTGCACTGCAGGAACTAAAAGAGGAAAGCATGTTCGCTGACCTAGTGATCATCAGCGAATACGAAACATTCACGAGGTACAAGGAAAAACTTCCCAGCCGTTTTATGAAGGATTTTTTGAGCGATGTGCAATGCCCGGTTTTTATGGTTCCCGGCTCGTATAAAGAAATCGACAAAATATTGTTGCTTTATGATGGAGGCCCTTCATCATTGCATGCCATAAAAATGTTCAGCTATTTGCTTGGCCACCTCAAATCTTTGCCGGTAGAAGTTTATACAGTAAAGGAAAGTTACATGGCAACGCTGAGGCTACCGGGAAACAAAAGGATGAGGGAGTTCATCAAATGGCATTTTCCAAAAGCCGCAATTACAGTGGAAAAAGGAATTGCAGAAGAACAAATCCCTGGATATTTGCGCAATCACAAAGAAAATGAACTGGTGATCCTGGGCGCTTATCGCAGAAGTGAACTTTCACGCTGGTTCAAAACAAGTATGGCCGATATTCTAATGAAAGAAACAGACACGCCGCTTTTTATCGCGCACAATAAATAATCCTTTTTTCATCCCTAAAAATCAGCATCATGATCACCCTTTCAGAAATTAAGATCGCTCAAACACAGTTGTGGGAAACAGCCGCAGAAATTCAATCCATCGGGTTGGTAATTCCTTTTCAGCCATCAATGATCGATAAAAAAACAATTAAAGGTATTTTGAATTATACCCTGGAAGAAGTGCAATGCCGGCTTGAAAACAAGTATCAACAGGAAGACATTAATCTGGTACTAGATAATTTGAAAATGATTTTTAAGAAGCTTAACTATAATTCTCATCGCAAAAGTGTGGCCATAATCATTAAACCGGAGCAGGAAAAAATAATTTACCTGAATTACAGTGGCAATCCCGTCTTTTATCTTAACGACCGGTTTTCACTTCTTGATCTTGTGGGTAATTCTGTAAGAAAACCCGAATTTGAATTGTTGCTGATAAAAAATGATCGTGCGGAACTTCATGAGTATTTTAATAATTCGCTGCACAAAGTTTTTGCCCAAACAACAGCGCTATGCGATGAAAGCAACAATAGTGAATGCCTGATGCAAAGGATTGCTGCCATTGTAAAACTAGTAAATAAAAACAACGACAAACCTGTTTTTGTTTATTCAGAAGACGAAAAGCAAACAAACAAATTTTTGGATTTTTTCCCTTACAGGGATATCGTGTTTAAACTAAACCTTTTTGAAAAACGGGAAGATGATAAAGCCACAGATTTTCTTGTAGAAAAAATTATTGCCCGGTGGCCTCACTGGCAATCAATGTTGGTGCGTGGCCAAATATCGCTGGCAAGAAAAAATGAAACTCTTTTCAGCCATCTCAATTCCGTAATCAAAGCATTGAAATATTACAACAATGGAATTCTTTTGATCGATGATTTCATGAAACAAGAGATCCATGAAAAACTGGAAGATGAAGTCTCTTTTGAAGCAACCAAAAAACTTACCGATGAAATTGAGAAGTTTCTCGCACGTGGAAACAGGATTGAAATAACTGAAGGTGGCTTACTGGAAACTCTTGGAGGAATCGCGCTTATAAAAAATAATGATCTTGTTTACCCGATACGAAGATCGCGACAATATAAAGAAGAAGATTTTCTTATGTAAAAATTAGAACCATGCGTATCCTTGTACCAACAGATTTTTCTTCAACTGCCGAAAGAGCATTTCGCCTTGCTGCAGAAATTGCCTCAAAAAGCAAAGGCTCAATCATTTTCCTTCACATAAATGAAAAGGAAGAGATTCCTTATTTCGACACAAATGAAAAGAGGCAGGAATACAAGCAGCAACTGGAATCAAAACAATTGAAAAGGCTTCAGCGATTAAAGAGAAGGATTGTAAAGCCTTTTATGAATGTGATGGTTTCTACTATTGTGGCTCAACAACCAGTGGTGAATAGGATTCTGCAACTCGCTAAAGAAAATCAAATTGAATTGATTGTAATGGGCACACAAGGCGCCTCCGGATTGAAGAAAACAATTGTAGGAAGCCATGCATCACGGGTAATTGAAAAATCGGAGATCCCTGTACTTATTGTTCCCGAAAAATATGATTTGAAAGACCCAAAGGAAATTGTTTTTGCAACCAATTATCACAGGAAAGACAAGCCTGCATTGTCTTTCACCATTTCCCTTTCAAAAATATTCAATGCTCACGTTACCGTCTTGCATATTCAGCATCATGACCTTGCCGAACGCGAAAATGCACATCACTTTTCCAACTATGCTTATTTTTTACAACGAACATTCAACGATGCCCAGTTGAAGTTTAAACAAATAAATAGCAAGAACATCCAGGAAACAATGGAACAAATTGATAAAGATTTTCCGGTCGATTTACTTGTGATGGTCAGACGAGATAAAAAGTTTATCGAAAAGATCTTCATAAAAAGTTTCACCAAAGACATGGCTTGCATAAGCACAATTCCCTTGTTGGTTTTGCCTGAAGCAGAAAAATAAAATTAAAGCTTGCACAAGTGAAAAATGACACCATTATTAATTACCATATCGGGATTTATTGCCTGCTCTGCCCTTATTATTTACAGTGGCGCAAGGTTATCCAAATACAGCGATATCATAACTTCATTGACTGGCGTTGGCAAGGCATGGTTTGGTTTAATATTTATGGCGACCGTCACTTCGCTGCCTGAACTTTTCACGGGAGTCAGTTCTATTCTCATTTTTAATGTTCCCAATATTGCCATTGGTGATATAATGGGAAGTTGTGCATTCAATCTTTTGATCCTTGCTTTTTTAGACTATTTTGTACCTAAGAAGCCTTTAAGCTCAATGGTTACCAAAAACCATGTATTGGCAGCTTTTTTCTCTATTTTTTTAATGACGAATGTTATCATTTCGATAATTTTCGAAAATTATATTCCCGGGCTACCCGGTGTAAGCGGGGTTTCTCTTTTCAACGTGCTCGTTTACCTCATTGCCATGCGTTTAATTTTTAAAAATGAAAATCGCCTGAAAGAAACTGCAGTTACCGAAACAATTCCACCTGCAGTTTTAAAGAATTCGGGGATGACCTTAAAAGTGGCGATATACAGGTATTTATTTTTTGGGTTGCTTGTAATTGTGGGTGCTATATTCCTTCCCTATTTCGCTTCGGGAATTGCAGCGGGAACAGGCATCAGCAAAACATTCATCGGAACTTTGTTAGTTGCAGCCACCACTTCACTTCCTGAACTCGCTGTTTCTATCAGTTCGGTAAGAATGGGCAGCATCGATACGGCCATGGGCAATCTACTTGGCAGCAATATCTTCAATATCGTCATTCTTTCTATAGATGATTTCCTTTACACAAAAGGGCCACTTTTGGCCGAAACAAGCCACGAACATGCGCTAAGTGGATTGGTAACACTTTTAATGACCTCTGTTGTTGGTATAAGTATTTTATACAGTGCACGCACAAAAAGGTTTGTACTGGCCATCGATGCGATCATACTTATCGTACTTTATACTATCTTGATGACTGCGATTTTTAGAATCTCTTAGACGAAGAAAAATGAACTGGTACAGGTTAAGCATATCAAAAGTTTTTGAACTGTTGGGTTCGCGGCCTGAAGGTCTTTCATCAGCAATGGCTGAAGAAAGATTATTGGAAACCGGGCCGAACCAACTGGAAGAAGGAAAGAAAAAAAAGATCAGCACCATCCTGCTTGCACAGTTTAAGGATGTAATGATCCTGATACTTTTTGCTGCAGCAATTATATCCGGATTTATCGGTGATCTGACAGATACAATAGTGATTTTAATCATCGTAGTTCTCAACGGCATTATTGGATTTATACAGGAATACAGGGCTGAAAAGGCAATGCTGGCTTTGAAAAAAATGGCTATTGCGGATGCAAAGGTATTGAGGGATGAAAAGGTAAGCTGGTTGCCTTCAACCAGCCTCGTTCCCGGAGATGTGATTATTTTGGAAGCAGGTAATTCTGTACCTGCCGATATGCGCATCATTGAATCATTCAACCTGAAGATTGAAGAGGCAGCTCTTACAGGAGAATCGAACCCGGTGGATAAAATTTCTACTGAAATAATTTCGCAGGAAGTTGCCATTGGCGACAGAAGAAATATTGCTTACAAAGGAACTTTTGTAACTTATGGCCGGGGAAAAGCTGTGATAACTGAAACAGGCATGCAAACTGAACTCGGAAGGATTGCAAGAATGTTGCAACAAAACGAAGTGCTTACACCGTTGCAACAACGCATGGCCGAGTTTGGCAAAAAACTTTCTTTACTGGTATTGCTGCTCTGCATTTTGTTTTTTATATCGGGATGGTTGCGCGGCGAAGAACTAATCAAAATGGCACTGACGAGTATTTCACTTGCCGTTGCTGCCATTCCCGAAGCATTACCCGCAGTTATTACGATTACTTTAGCGCTCGCCGCAAAAAGAATGATCCGCTTTAACTGCCTGATCAGGAAGTTGCCGGCAGTAGAAACACTTGGGTCCGTCACCTACATCTGTACCGATAAAACAGGTACACTAACCAAAAACAAAATGTTTGTTGAAGAAGTTTTTGTGAATGAACGAACCTATCCTACTGCAGAATTGAAACACCATCTTACCGACGAAAACACTTCTTTGTTATTGCATGCATTTGCCTTAAACAACGACGTTGTAAGAGACGGAAATTCCTTTAGAGGCGATCCTACGGAAATAGCACTTCAGGAAGTTGCAGCTGCAGAAAATATTCTTCCCGGTTCGTGGCCACGGCTTCATGAAATTGCCTTTGACTCCGACAGGAAATTGATGACAACCTTTCATCCTTTCAAAAACAAATTCATCTCATTTACCAAAGGTGCTCCTGACATTTTATTGGAAAAATGTGAGAATATAGATTCTAATAAGCTGAATGAACAAGTGGATGAAATGGCAGCAAGAGGATTGCGTGTACTCGGTTTTGCTTACAGAAGCTGGGATGATTTACCTTCCAATGCCGAAGATGAATTGAATGAAAATGAATTAGAATTTTTAGGCCTGGCAGGAATGATTGATCCGCCGAGAAAGGAAGTTTTTGATTCAATTGCTGAATGCAAAACTGCGGGTATCGTTCCCGTTATGATAACCGGCGATCATCCATTGACAGCAGAAACAATTGCAAAAAGGATTGGAATTTTATCGGGAGAAAAAGATTTGTCTATAACTGGAAGGGAATTAGCTTCGATGGATGAACAAACATTTTTGGAAAAGGTTGAAAGAATAAAAGTCTATGCACGGGTTTCTCCTGAACAAAAATTACAAATTGTAAAAACACTTCAACAGAAAGGTCATTTTGTAGCAATGACAGGAGATGGTGTAAACGATGCACCTTCACTTAAAAGGGCCAACATTGGTATTGCAATGGGCATTACAGGAACCGATGTTTCCAAAGAGGCGGCACACATGATCCTGCTTGATGATAATTTTTCAACAATCGTAAAAGCAATAAGGGAAGGCAGAAGAATTTACGACAACATTTTAAAATTTATTCGTTACCTGATGACCACCAATTCAGGGGAATTATGGACTTTACTGCTGGGCCCGATCATTGGGTTACCAATTGCCCTGCTGCCCATTCATATTTTATGGATGAATCTTGTGACGGATGGCTTACCTGCCATTACGTTATCGTTTGAAAAGGCAGAAAAAAACATCATGAACCGGCCGGCGAGATCGCCAAAAGAAAGTGTATTTGCGAACGGAAGAGGATTGCAAATGATTTGGGTAGGCATTCTAATGGCAGGTATTGCTTTGTCAGCACAAAGCTTTGCAATACGAAATGGATTGCATTGGCAAACCATCGTTTTCAATTTGCTTTGCATTAGCCAGATGGCTAATCTGCTTGCTATTCGATCAGAAAGTCAATCATTATTCAGAATTGGTTTATTGAGCAACAAACCTTTGTTCGGCTCGGTTCTTTTGACCTTAGCACTTCAAATGGCTGTTACTTATGTTCCTGCACTTCACCCGATATTCAAAACACAATCATTGACTTTTCTCGAGTTCCTGGGTGTTGGTGCCGCTTCCTCAATTGTGTTTTTTGCAGTAGAGTTGGAAAAAGTAATATCGGCTAAAAGAAAAGCAAACAAAATGAAAGAGGCTTTATAATTTATCAGGATGAACAACTCGATCACACAATATTTGATTCACACCTTATTGGGATTTGAAAAAAGCACTTCCCGTTCAAAATACAGATCGGCAAAATATTTTTTTAATTTCAAAATAGCAGTTCGCCATTTCCTCACGAGTATCTTTTTTATTTCCTGTGGCATCCTGTCGGCAGGTTTTGGATTGAAAAGCTTTCTGCTGCCGAACAGGTTTATTGATGGAGGTGCCACCGGAATTGCTTTATTGGTAGCGGGCTTAACGAATTTTCAACTTCCTTTTTTGCTCATCCTTATTAATATTCCTTTTGTATTTCTGGGATTGAAAGTGATCAGTAAAACATTTGCAATCAAGGCTGCTTTGGCGATTGCCGGTTTAGCGATTTGTACGGCGATAATACCTTACCCGGAAGTGACGCACGACAAATTGCTTGTTGCTGTCTTTGGTGGATTTTTTCTCGGTGCAGGAATCGGGTTTGCTGTGAGAGGTGGCGCAGTGATAGACGGAACGGAAGTGCTCGCGATCTTTCTCAGCAAAAAATTCAGGATCACGATTGGTGATGTTATTCTTGTGTTTAACATCATGATCTTTTCTGTTGTGGCCTACCTGTTGTCAATTGAAACAGCTTTGTATTCCATCCTCACTTACCTGGCGGCATCGAAAACTGTTGATTTTGTAATTGAAGGAATCGAAGAATACACCGGAGTCACAATCGTTTCTCACAAAGCAGAAGCAATGCGATTAATGATCATCCAAAAGATTGGCCGCGGCGTGACAGTTTACCAGGGAAAACGAGGCTTTGGAACAAAAGGTGAAAACAAGGGAAACATGGAAATTATTTATACCGTCATAACAAGGCTTGAAGTCAATAAGCTCTCTTCAGAAATTGAAAAAATAGATCCTGAAGCCTTTGTGGTAATGAGCAGCGTGAAAGACACGCGCGGAGGAATGATCAAGAAAAGACCTTTGAAGTAAACCGGCTTACCGGCTAACAAACAAAAAAGCAAAATTTTATTTTATCCCGCACTGACCACCATCATTAAAAGCACTGACAGCAGGCATTTGCCAAAATTACCTGTTTGCGTTTCTTTGAAAAAAATCTCTTCGAACAATTTAAACTTACAGTTATGAAAACAGATATTCAAATTCAAAAAGATGTGCTGGATCAGCTAAAAGGCGAACCGTTTCTTGATGCATCAGAAATTGGAGTAGCTGTCAAAAATGGTATCGTAACACTTTCAGGAATTGTTGATTCTTATTCCAAAAAGATCGTTGCAGAAAAAGTAGCCAAAAAGATCGCAGGTGTAAGAGCGCTTGCCGTTGATATCCAGGTGGGACTTTCACCAAACTACCGGAAAACAGATACTGAAATAGCCGAAGGAGTGGCCAATGCATTAAGATGGCATACAATGATACCTGATCAGAAAATTTCAATAAGTGTTGAGAACGGAACCGTAAAAATGGAAGGAGAAGTTGATTGGGATTATCAGCGTCGCCAGGCTTCAAAAGCAGTGCAGGACCTTGTAGGCGTTCGTTCTGTTACGAACCTCATTAAAGTGAAAGACAAACTTACCAATCTTGATATTCAAAAAGCCATCAGCGATTCATTTCGCAGAAGCGCTACAATTGATGCCGACAAAATAAAAGTGGATGTGATGGGAAGCAGGGTAACGCTGACAGGAAATGTTCGTTCATTGCCTGAGAAAGAAGATGCAGAAAATGCAGCATGGTTTGCCAAAGGTGTTACAAGTGTTGACAATAAGCTCACCATCGAGGAGCCGGAATATTCTTTTGAAGAATAACTTGAAAAAATGATTGGGAATTTTTTATTGAAATAATGAGGATTGTATTCTACAATTCTACCATAAATTTTTAACGAAAAAAAAGATGATGAGCGTGGCTTCATTTTGAAATGAGGGCACAATTTTTGACACATATTCTAACCTTCCCAAATGCAAAACACTGACCACCGTCAGTAAAAATCATAGAGAAGGAAAATGTAACTTTAATAAAAATTACCGGTTATGAAACAGTCATTCAATCGCAAAGCGGACTGTTCCATTTACCCCGGAGAATATGTACCTTTTTTAAATGAAAAAGAAGTAAAGGAAGCAATTAACCGTATCGACAAAAGAGACATCATTCAACCTGCGGTGAACATTACGGAACAAACCGAATCTTACAAAATTGAAGTTGTAATTCCAGGCGTGGAAAGAGAGGATTTATTAATTTATGTAAACGGAAATATTTTATCGATATGTGCCGTGAACAGCGAAAAAATAAATTCGTCTTTAAGACAACAACAGGTGCAGGAATTCAATTACAGGTGGTTCGACCGTCACATACTTATGCCCGAAGATGCAGACACCACCTTCATTAGCGCTGAATACAGATCCGGAATTGTTGTATTGCACATCCCCAAAGGAGCGAAACCAATCTCCAATCCTCACACCCGGATTATTGTTTATTAAATCTCCGGTAGATCATTCTTTTCAACATTTCTGCAGTAAACAAATAAATAATTACAATTCCTGTAATGTAGAAAATTACCCGGCTCGGTAATATTTCAAACCCAAGAAGATTCGAAAAAGGAAGCCATGGCAAGATCCATCCGACAGCCAGCCCCAGGATGGTTCCCAGGAACAATTGTCGTGAAGGTTTGCTTTGTAAAAATGGGATGCGCCATGTTCTGATAACAAAAATGACAAGTATTTGTGTGGCCAAAGATTCCATAAACCAACCTGTGCGGAACTGGCTTTGTGTGACACCAAAATGTTTATACAACAAATAAAACGTCAGCAGGTCAAAAACAGAACTCGTCAACCCGAAAACCACCATATAACTATAGATCATTTTGATTCTCCAGCGCTGCGGTTTTTCAATATAACTTTCATCCACATTGTCTGAGGGGAGAGTGATTTGTGAAGTGTCATACAAAAAATTATTGATCAGGATCTGTACCGGCAACATTGGCAAAAAAGGAAGAAAGATCGTGGCAACCGAAACGGAGAACATGTTTCCAAAATTTGAACTAAGTCCCATCAGGATGTATTTAAGCGTATTGCCAAAAGTTTTTCGTCCTTCAAGAATTCCTTCTTTCAACACCATCAAATCTTTTCTGGTAAGAATGATATCAGCAGCATCTTTTGTCACATCAGTTGCACCTTTTACTGAAATGCCAATGTCAGCAGTCTTTAACGAAAGCGCATCATTTATCCCATCACCCATATAACCAACGGTCCAACGATAAGCTTTCAAAGCGAGAATGACACGGTTCTTTTGTTCAGGAGAAAACCTTGTAAAAATAGTTGTATCCTTCACCCTTTGCCGCAAGGCATCGGAAGAAAGAGAGGCCATTTCATAGCCATGCAAAATTGCTTTTACCGGCAAACCAATTTCTTTACAAACTTTTTGTGTAACAAGATGATTATCGCCGGTAATGATCTTCACTTCAACACCAATTTTATTTAAAGCGTCTATCACTTTTCCGGCATCTCTTTTTGGAGGATCAAGAAAAGCAACAAAGCCTTGCAAAGCCAGTTCACTTTCATCACTTTTCGAAAACACGTGACCGGCAGCCGTTTCTTTGGTAGCCACTGCCAACACACGAAATCCATCTTTGCTTAATTCCTGGTATTGCAAATCCACGGTCTTTTGACCGGCTTCATTTAGCCTGCAAACTTTAAAAATCTCTTCAGGAGCACCCTTACAAATCAAAATATTTTTATCGTCGAAACTAACAACCACACTCATTCTCCGTCGTGTAAAATCAAAAGGTATCTCATCTATTTTTTCATATCCGTTGATATCAACCTTTCGAAAAGAAAGGACCGCATGATCCAATGGATTTTCAATTCCCGTTTGATAAAAGCTATTCAGGTAAGCCAGCAATAAAACCGAATCGGAATCTTTGCCTTCCCTGTCCACATATTTTACAAGATGAATAATGTTTTGCGTGATCGTCCCGGTTTTATCCGTACACAAAACTTCCATGCTACCAAAATCCGGGATGGCTGATAATCTTTTCACGATGACACCTTTTTTTGCCATATGTGTTGAACCTTTGGACATCGTAACAGCCATGATCACCGGAAGAAGTTCGGGCGTTAAACCCACCGCGACAGCCAAAGAAAACATCAGCGACTCAAAGAGATCGCGCTTTAAAACTGCATTTACAAGAAAAATGAATAAGACAAGAATGATGGTAACCTTCATGATCAGGTAACCAAATTTTCTAACCCCTTTGCTGAATTCATTTTCTTCTTCTGGCTCTGAAAGATGTTTGGCAATGCGGCCTAATTCAGTCTGCTGGCCGGTTTTAACGACGATGGCTTTTGCAGTTCCGCTAATCACGCTGGAACCCATGAAGCAAATATTGGTAAGGTCAACCAGTTGTGTTTTTCCTTCAGTAACGGGAACACTATTTTTTTCGCAAGGAAAAGATTCACCCGTAAGTGAAGATTGGTTTACAAAAAAATCTTTTTCAAAAAGGATTCTTACGTCAGCAGGAACGATCTTTCCTGCACTGAGTAAAACAATATCTCCCGGAACAAGCGATTCATGAAAAACTTCTTTTTGTCTGTGCTCACGGATGACTGTCACTTTGTTTTTCACACTTTCTTTCAGTCTTTCCGCCGCATTCCTGGCATCCTTTTCCTGCAAAAAATCAATGGCAACACTTACCAGGATTATAAAAAGTACAATGGAAGCATTCACCGCCTGCCCGAGTGAATAAGAAATCACCGTTGCCGAAATCAGTATTAAGATCAGTGGGTCCTTAAAATGCCGGAGCAACTCAATCACAGTATTGGTATGCACTTCCGCACCAATAATATTTCTTCCAAATTGATTGGTACGCCTCAGAACCTCCCTGTTGGACAAACCTTGATCTCCATCACTCGCCAAATTTTTCACCACCAAATCCGGCGTGAGTGATGCTGAGTAATTATCAGGCATCCCAGTTTGTTCCATATCAGATCAGAATAAAATTTCCAAAAAGCAGCCGCACCAATGTGAGCCAATCCTAATCAGGATTTATTAAACCGCTGAACTTCCTCCAGTTGATCTTGCTCGACCCTGGCAATTACATAATTATTGATACTTTCGAGATTTACGACCCAAATGTCGCGGCCCCCTTCCTGAACCCTGAAAGTCCGGGTTATTTTATGATCAGGATAAGAAGCTTGAACCATTTGCAATACATCCTCTGGCAAATTCGATTCATAGCCGAAACTAACGTCATATTTCAACACACCGTTCTTTTTAAAAAGAGCGTTATGATCCATATCGTTTTCAATGAACCTTGCCAGGTAATCCTTGTCGTACTTATACCAGCTTAAGTTGAAGGCATCAGGAAAAGTTCTGTCAAGAGCATTGTTCACAACAGATGGGACGTCAGCGGTTGAAGTAACTGTAATTGTTGGAAGTGTAACAACTGAATCTTCCTGTGCGAAAGATGGGCTCCAGCATGCAAGCAGGAACGCCACTATCATAAAAATGCGCGATTTCATAAAAAAAAATTTTGATTAAAAGTAATTTGAGATACTATTCAAGGTAATTCCACTGACCTGACATTATCAATGACGGTAGTCAATATTTCAAATGATTATTGTTAAGATATTATGCTCACTGACTGTCAGTTTTTTTACTGACGAAAGTCATAGAAATAGATTAGGCAGCATATTATTTTTACATCGGTTTTTCATAGGATATTGGATTAGAAACGGAGCTGGATGTCTATCCGGCTCTTTTGTTTTAAAAAGAACGCCGGTTTACATTAAAAAAAACACCTATAGAATTAGATGAAGTTCAGGCTGGGATTCTATTTGTTAAAGAAAATGATTTTTGATAATTCAAAAAGGAACTTATATTTGCGGTAGGTTTTTCATAGGATATTGGATTAAAACGAGCTGGATGTCTATCCGGCTCTATTTTTTTTATGCACGCATCTTCCAAAAAATTTATTGCTTTTTTTGTTCTTTTACTGAAGTGAACTTTTCATCATAATCACTTCTTATGGTTTTCATCCAGCGATCCCACCACAAAAAATACAAACCATAATTTCCTTTAAAATATTGATGATGCTGATTATGGTTAACAGAAGTGTTTATCCATTTACCACACCAATGGCGGCTGAAACCCTTTGGATACAATTCATATCCCAGGTGACCATAAACATTGTACACGATCATTATAAAAAAGAAAATGGCCAAGTGCAGTGGATGCATAGGGATTGTAAAAAGAAATACTCCAAAAATTCCGGCTTCAACAATTGCTTCCAGTGGATGAAATGAATAGGCAGCCCACGGAGAAGGATTAGTTGATAAATGGTGAACGAGATGGAACCACCTGAAAATTTTTGGATGATGCATCAGCCTGTGGGTCCAGTAAAAATAAGTGTCGTGAATTAAGAACATCAGCGGGAAAGCCAGGTAGAAATACAATGGCCCGTATTGATAAATGCCCGTGTAAAAAAAAGTATGCCCACGAATCGATTTTACATGAAGAATAATTAAAGGAACAGCCGCGAAAATGCAAATGGTAAGCACGCTATATCCAATCTCTCGCAAATAATCTTTTGCTCCCGGAAACTTATCCTGTATTTTTTTGTAACCAATCCATTTTCTTATCAGCAGGTAAAATATTAAAAAAGCAATTCCCGCAACGATAAAATACCTCGTACCTATTTTTTGCAAAAAGAAGAAATAATTTGACCAGTGCATACAATCCTTTTCTGGTAAATAAATTTACATCAAACCCAAAAAATAATCAGGGGCGAAAGCCAATATGCGATGATAATTTTTACTTAAAGTGTTGCCGGTTCTCACTTGCTTTCTTTCCTCGTTATAGTTCCTTTGTGGTCATAAAGGTCCTGGAAGAATTCGGGCGTATGCTGATTGGTAATGGACACCCACTGCCACACCGTATTTCTCTTTTGGGCGATGACAGATACCAGTCCATATTCTTTATAAAGTATTTTTCCAGGTTGATTAATATTGTACCAATCCATTTCCCAGGGATAATAGATCAATGCATTATTTCCGTCAAGCATGCGCAGATCAATACTTCCCGATGAATAATTATAGGTAATTGTATCCAGGTGATTCATGGTGGTATAATAACCTTGAATCTCTTTTTTGTTGGCATAAAAATATCCTGCAGGATTGACTAAACTTGCATCATCTGCAATTGGTTTCATTACCGACGGAAGATCTTTCCTTTGCATCGCAAACTGTTGTGTTTGCATCATGTTTAATAAAATAAGGCTGTCGCTTGCATAGCTGCCCTGGCAGAAAGCTGAATTGGCAATAAGTGAAAAGAAAATAATGAAACAAAGATTTTTTGCACTTTTAGCAAACTTCATATAAACGGATTTTTGGTGTGAGTTCACGAACAGCTAAATTAAATAATTAAAGGAGAATTTATAGTGTGACTGCTTTTGGCGATGAACTTTAATCCAAAAGTTATTTCATCAAACACGAAATGTGATCAAAAGCTGAGCTGAAAAATTAGTAATTATTCAAAACCTTCAATAACCAACATCTTCGTACTTGATGCCCTTTGCCTTATTGATTTAGCTTTTGAATATTCTTCGGAATTCCACCATTCTTTGGCCCGCTCAACAGAAGGAAATTCAAGCACTACTATCCTTTCAGGATTCCAATCGCCTTCAAGAGATTCTGACTTCGCACCACGAATCAAAAATTTTCCATCATAAGCAGCAATACTCGCAGGCGTTAGTTTTTTATATTCATCATACAAATCATGATCATGGATGTCTATTTCAACGAGGACGTATGCTTTCATCAAAACAATTTTAGAAATTATCATTTACAGAATCGCCAAATTTAAGAAGAACAAATGATCTTCATTAATTGCAGGAATAAAACAAGAAAGAGCAGCATAATCAAATGAACTGATCCTCTTTTTAAAAAGAGTTTCAAACGGCATTTTAATCGTAAACACCACCCTCTCTTCCTGTTTTCTTTTCCACCACATCGTTTGATCCCGGGCCTGAAGGCTTGTCAATTGTATTCTTTTTCCTGAAATACATGATCAGTATGATTGCCAGGATAACAATGCCCACTGTGATCGAAATAAATAGAATACCCATAATTTGTAATTTTTTAATTCAATATGAAAAGGATCACAATAATTATGCAGCAAATGAAAAATTCCGTGAATTTGTTGTTCCTCTCGTTTTGAAGGGCAATAACCTAACTCCATTTTTAAGTAACATTCATGACACAAATCCACAAATGCCGGTCTTAATTTTGCCGGATTAAATAAAACATTGAAAGTGGAAGAAAATAAAATTGTAAACTGGTTCAAAAGAAATTGGAAAACCTATCTTTTTTATGCGGTGATCTTATTTTTTCTTTTTAACGCAGGTGCCAAATCGTGGTTGTTACAAAGAATTATGTCAACGGGATTGTTCAATGCTAAAATAAAAACCGAACAAACTGCTAACAATGATTCGCCTGCTCCTTCATTTTCTGTAACTGCCAGTGACGGAAAAATCATTACGGCTGATTCTTTAAAAGGTAAGGTCGTTCTGATCAACTTTTGGGCTTCATGGTGCCCGCCGTGCAGGGCTGAGATGCCTTCGCTGAATAAATTGTACAATGATTTGAAAAATGATGAACATTTCGTTTTCCTGTTTATCAATGAAGACGAAAACATTGAAAACGCAAGGAAATTTATTTCCAAAAACAACTATTCAATTCCTTTGTACTTTCGTTTAAATGTTCCCACAGAAATTTTCAGTGGCACATTGCCAACCACTTTGGTTTTGGACAAACAGGGAAAAATTGTTTTGAAACATGAAGGAATGGCCAGCTATGACAGTGAAAGTTTTATTAATCAATTGAAAAAATTACAATAAAAAGAACACCATGAAAAGAAAAAGAACCTTACTTCTCCTCGTATCACTAATTCTTACTTCAGCATCATTTTGCCAAACAAGCTCTTCAAATTTTCATGGCGCTGAAGCGAACTTAAAGTCTTACAAAGCATTATTTATTCTTGATGATTCTTCTCCGCAAAAAATGCATATGATCCTTCATAACATCGAAAATTCTTTGGATGACCCAAGACTGAAAGGAAAACTCCAGGTAGAATTAATCGCATTTGGTCCCGGTGTAAAATTGTATTTAAAATCCAATCACATGGACACACTGCTCTTGCCTTTGGTAAAGCGCGGAGTTATTTTTGCTGAATGTGAAAACACAATGAGAATGGCGAAACTTACCAAAGATCAACTGTGGCCATTTGTTTCCTATGTTCCAAGCGGCAATGGAGAAATTATAATCCGCGAATCCCAGGGCTGGGTGGGTATTCATCCGTAGTGAATGAATAAAAAGCACGGGATTTTATTTTGATAAGTGTTACTCTTGCCTGGTTAATTTATATATTTATCAGGAAACTATAGTTTCTATATTTGGAAACTTATTTTATATTTGCAATTAATAAAAGTGAAATTTTTTGAAACATTATTTCTGAAGGAAGCAGAAAGATTTATTGCTGAACTCGATTCAAAAGTTGCGAAAAAGATTTTTTTTAATATTGACATCGCAGAACGAACAAATGATCCAAGATTGTTTAAAAAACTTAAGAATGATATTTGGGAATTTAGAACGGTTTATTCCGGCCTTCAAATCAGGTTGTTGGCTTTTTGGGATAAATCTCAATCAACTCATACGTTGGTAATTGCAACCCACGGGTTTATTAAAAAACAACAAAAAACATCAACTAGAGAAATTGAGAGGGCAGAATTAATCAGAAAAAAATATTTTGAATCTAAAAATGAAAAATAGGACATGGCAAATAAAAATATAAAATCATTCACACTTGACCAGATGAAAGATAAATATATCGGGAAAGTGGGTACTCCGGGCAGGGATGAATATGAATATGAATTAAGGATGGAACTATTAGGACGAATGATAAAATCTGCCAGGCAACAACGAAACTTAACACAGGAACAATTGGGTAATTTGGTCGGTGTACAAAAGGCACAAATTTCAAAACTCGAAAGCAGTAGTAACAGTGCAACAATTGATACAGTCTTAAAAGTTTTCAAAGCATTAAAAGCTGAAATTCATTTTAATGTCACACTTGAAAACCAAAAATTAAAACTTGTGTAAAACACTAAAAACGTCCATTACCGAATCCTGGGTAAAAATAATTCCTTTCCCAACTTAGCATCCCTTTCCTTATTTTTACTTTTTAAGAAATATTGAAATGCGGGAACCAAAGCACGATAAGGAAAGACAGGATTTTCAACTGGAAAGATTTACTTTTTTTACTGATGGTGTTTGTGCTATTTGTATCACCCTTCTTGTTATCGAATTAAAAGTGCCGGAGTTTCCGTCGCCCACTGATCATCTCCTGTGGCAATCGCTCTCGCACATGTCCTTGCGGTTTTTGGGTTTTGTGATCAGTTTCGGAATTGTTGGCCATTACTGGTCTGTGCATCATCGTATCTTTGGTTACGTTGTAAAATATACCACTGGTTTATTGTGGCTCAATCTTGCCTTTCTTTTTACCGTTGTTTTACTTCCGTTCAGCTCCGGATTTTTAGGCCAGTACAGTTCGTATTCAAACCTTAAACTTCCCTATGCTGTTTATACTTTCAATATGGTCCTCACAGGTTTGATGAACAGCTGGCTTTGGCTTTATGTAAGCAGTCCAAAACGCAAAATGCTTTCACGGGAAATTTCAAGAGCGCGCATAAAATTGGGTCTGTACCGAAGCTTGGTGATCCCTGTAGTTTTTTTCATTTCATTCCTCGTTTCTTTATTCCTGCCGATCATTTCAAAATTGATCCTCTTATTAATTCCTATCATCCTTCACTGGGGAATGAAAGGATTGGAAAAGAGAGCTGAGGTTGAAGAAATACACGAGTATAAAATAGCTGCTGAAGGAAAAGCGCATACAATCAAACAAATCAGCTGATCGTAGCATTATTCAGGTAAATAACAATCGGAAATAAAATCCTGGTTTTACCAATTCTTTTTTCAAGTCTATATTATTGAGCATCGAACTGATGAGCATTTGTACCGATTTGTTGTTGTTCGCTTTTTTCACCACAAAATTGATCATACGAGGATAGCGAAACATTCGTTGCAATGATCGACCAATCCTGAATTCATTCCACATCCGGTGATAAATTTCTTTGTCGTATTGAACGTTGAAACTGGCATCAAAACGATTTTTCTTAAAAGCTTCCAAAACATGTTCTGCCGCCACGCGACCGCTTCTGATTGAATTGGCAATTCCTTCCCCGGTGAAAGGATCGATCAAACCGGCAGCATCTCCGAGCAATAAAAAATGATCGCCCGAAAGATTTCTTTTTTTAGAACCAAGCGGCAATCCAAATCCTTCAATTCCTGTCAATGGAATTGCATTTTTAAAACGTTCTTTGAGTGTAGGTTCAGTCGCCAACAAATGAGTCAATTCTTTTTTCAGGTTGATCTGCTTCTTGCTTACTACTTCTGAAAGCATTCCCAAACCTACGTTTGCGCGATTTCCGGGCAATGGAAAAACCCATAAATAACCCGGAAGAATTTCTTTGTAAAAATGAAGTTCAATATGATTTTCGGAATGGAAATCATGAACATTTTCAAAATATTGTCTTATGCCCGCACAATAATGATCTTTCTCCACTTTGTTGTCAGTAAGCTTTTTGTTCAAAACAGAATGTGCACCGTCAGCACCCAAAGCCATTTTTGCCGTAAATGATTTTTTTGCTGAACTCAAAACAATTTGATCTTTTCCATTCTCTACTGTTTCGATCTTTTCATTTTGAAAAACCGTAACATCAGGCAAAGAAGAAACCTGTGAAAAAAAGAAGTTATCAAAATCAATTCTTTTAGAAACAAATCCTCCACCAAAAACTTTTTCAGGTTTGGAGAACTTAATATCGAGTTGTTGATGATTCGGCGTAATAAAACGGACACCATTAGACGCAATTTTTGCAGGAAATTGTTCCAGCTTTGCGGCAAGTTCACCATTCATACGATGAAATTGATTGGCAACATCGGCGCTCAATGCGTCACCACAAATTTTATCGCGGGGAAAAGTGTCTTTTTCAACAAG
>JBQCEG010000173.1:0-9903 GCA_051960475.1 Ginsengibacter sp. | reverse complement strand
ACTGGGCGGGATTAACGGTAGTGCCTATTTTGCTTTTGGCAAACATCTTTTTGGGAATCTATTATAATCTTTCCATTTGGTACAAACTGAAGCATCGAACAATGTCTGGCGCTTACATCACACTTGGAGGAACTGCAATTACAATCCTTATCAATTATATTTTTATCCCTACCTATGGTTATACTGCATGCGCCTGGGCTACTTTCCTCTGTTATTTTTCTATGATGGTTTCCTGTTATATCTGGGGGCAAAAAGAATTCAGAATTCCATACGCCTGGCGTAAGTTGAGCGCCTATATTGTAATTGTTGTCCTGCTCTTTTTTATTCACCGACTTTTTGGTCATTTTGTTCCGGGGTTTGTGGCAAGTGTTGTTTCGGGTGCGATACTTATCTTATTGTATATTGCTTTTATTTTAAACATCGAATGGCGGGAGGTGCGCGGCTTACCTGTAATTGGAAAATATTTTCATTCGGGCGGTTTGTTGGCCAGGAGAAATCAATAATTGTTTTTGTGGCAGCAAAAAAACAAATACGGGAAATTTTTATTTTCCACCAATTAATTGCTTCTTAAAAAATCGAAATATTCTTTTTTCTTTGTTGTCTTTTTAACCTGTTAATCTTACCTTTGCCGCCAAATTGAAATAAGCACTTTTTAATAAAATTTTTATGGCAAATACCGGAAAAGTAAAACAAATCATCGGGGCCGTTGTCGATGTGCATTTTGAAAATGAAAACAAGCTTCCTGAGATATTTAACGCGTTGGAATTGACCAGGGAAAACGGCGATAAGCTGGTGCTGGAAGTTCAGCAACACCTGGGTGAAGACAGTGTTCGTTGTATTGCAATGGACAGTACCGAAGGCTTGAAGCGTGGTATGGACGTAGTTGATACCGGATCTCCTATCAAGATGCCAACCGGCGATGCAATTAACGGCCGTTTGTTCAACGTTACAGGTGATGCGATTGACGGTTTGCCACAGGTAAGCAAAAAGAATGGACGCCCGATTCACAGTAAGCCGCCGTTATTTGAAAACCTAAGTACTGCTACCGAAGTTTTGTTCACAGGTATCAAAGTAATTGACCTGATCGAGCCTTATGCCAAAGGTGGTAAGATTGGTTTGTTCGGTGGTGCGGGCGTTGGAAAAACCGTATTGATCCAGGAATTGATCAATAATATTGCGAAAGCTTATAGTGGTTTGTCTGTTTTTGCTGGAGTAGGAGAGAGAACCCGCGAAGGAAACGACCTGATGAGGGAAATGATCGAAGCAGGCATCATGAAATATGGCAACAAATTCATTCACAGCATGGAAGAAGGCGGATGGGATTTGGATGCGGTAAACCTCGATGAATTAAAAGAATCAAAAGCAACATTTGTTTTCGGGCAAATGAATGAACCTCCGGGAGCAAGAGCTCGTGTGGCTTTGAGTGGATTGACCATCGCAGAGTATTTCCGCGATGGTGACGGAACAGGAAGGGGGAGAGATATTTTGTTTTTCGTAGATAACATCTTCCGTTTCACACAGGCAGGTTCTGAAGTATCGGCTTTGTTGGGAAGGATGCCTTCAGCAGTGGGTTACCAACCAACGCTCGCGACAGAAATGGGATTGATGCAGGAAAGAATTACTTCAACAAGAAACGGTTCAATTACATCTGTTCAGGCAGTTTATGTTCCTGCAGATGACTTGACTGATCCGGCTCCGGCAACAACATTTGCACATTTGGATGCGACAACAGTATTGAGCAGGAAGATTGCAGACCTTGGAATTTATCCTGCTGTAGATCCTTTGGATTCTACTTCAAGGATTCTTACACCTGCAATCGTTGGTGAAGAGCATTATGAATGTGCCAACAGGGTAAAACTGACATTACAGCGCTATAAAGAATTGCAGGACATTATCGCTATTCTTGGTCTGGATGAATTGAGTGATGAAGATAAACTTACAGTAAGTCGTGCTCGTCGTGTTCAGCGTTTCCTTTCTCAGCCATTCCATGTTGCAGAACAATTTACCGGTTTGAAAGGTGTGTTGGTTTCGATTGAAGATACCATCCGTGGATTTAATGCCATCATGGACGGAGAAGTTGACGAATATCCGGAAGCAGCTTTCAACCTGGTTGGTAACCTGGAAGATGCAATTGCTAAGGGTAAGAAAATGATGGAAGCAGCCAATTCATAATTAACTAATCAGCTAATTGGCCAATCAGCTAATTAATACAACTATGACTTTAGAAATATTAACACCCGATAAAAAATTATTCAGTGGGGAAGTTTATGGTGTTCAGCTTCCTGGAATTGGTGGCATGTTTGAAGTGCTTGATAAGCACGCGCCTATTGTGAGTGCTTTAAAATCAGGAAAGCTGAAGATATTGAAAGATAAAAATTCAACTTCACAGTTTAATATCCGGGGTGGTTTTGTAGAAGTGTTGAATAATAAAGCTTCTGTTTTGGTGGAAGGCGCTACTGAAGCCTGAATAAAATAAAAATACTTTTCATTTATGATCCTGCGGAAACGCGGGATCTTTTATTTTGAGCGAATAATGTAATAAACACAAGTGGTGAGGAAATTCCTGACGTAAGGAATCTTGCTAACGAAGCGGTATTGCTTTTTAGGTTTTAGATTGAATTTGTATTCATAAATCGGGTTGATCAGGTAATGAATGCTGCTGACTATTGAATAATTATTTTTAGCAACAATCTTTTCAAATCTTTCAATTGATATTCCTGTTTCTTTTATCTCTAACAAATCATAGATAACATGTTCTGGCTCTTTAAATAATTTCAATAATCCTTTATACAAAGCATTTGGTAATAGATGGAAATAAGGCACCTTCGACAAGGAGTTTTGGCAAAGTTGCTGATGACCTCCGAATGGCATTTGCCAAGGCGGAAATCCGAAAAAGATAATTCCTTTCGGCGTTAAGAAATGTTTCAACCTGGATAAAAGTTTTGACTGGTCGTGGATGTGTTCAATCACATCTTTCAGGATAATTATATCAAATCTTCCGCCCAATTCTTCCACAGAAGTTTCATAAATATCTTTAACCACAAACGAAAGCCTTCCTTCTTCAATTTCCTGTTTCAGCCACTGCTTTCCCATTTCAATACGAACCTGGTCAAACTCAACACCCACACACGTACAACCTTTATCAAGAAATGGTTTTAAGACTCCGCCTTCCCCACAACCAATTTCGAGTACACGCATGTTAGCTCCAATATGAAAATGGGCTTCGATGAAAGGAATGATATATTGAGCTGAATTTAAAACCTGGATGTCAAAATATCTTTTTCTATCTGCATGGAATTCAAACATGAACCGGTTATGATGTTAGGGCAAGCAAAAATATTAAAGTGAGGCCAAGAGTTAAAAAATAAAAAAGCCTTCTATTTTTCAATAAAAGGCTTTGCAAAACCAAAACTTATGCTAAGCTAATATTTTTTGCTCCTGTTTTGTTTTCTTGTTCCAAAGATGTTTCCTTCTTTGAATCCGTTTCCTTCAGGGCTACCAAGCCTTGTCATGGCGCAGCGGAAACCAACAGTGCTGCTTGATTCATCCTGCTGCATATAGCGGCGGGCACCTGGAGATAACCAGTAAGGCATATCTGCCCAACTACCACCTTTGATTACACGGGATTTATCGCTGATCAAAGTTGTAACGCCATATCCGTAAGTTACATTTGAAATAGAGTCACCATCCAGGTAGTTAATTACATCACCTTTCTGATAGTTAAAACGCTTATCAGCAACTGAGTCAGGAACAACCTCTTTCTTCAGTCTTCCCAATGTGTCTCTTACATAATCGCCGTTTTCATCTTTATAAAATCTTTTGAATTTATTACCTCTGTATGGATTAAAATCGTCTTCGTCCATTGAAGTCATCGGGCGATAAACATCAGCAACCCATTCACTCACGTTTCCGCTCATGTTATACAAACCATATCCATTTGGATAATATGATTTAACCGGACCCGGAATGGCTGCGCGGTCATTCAATCCACCTGCAACACCCATTACGTCACCACTTCCTCTTTTGAAGTTGGCAAGGAATTCACCCTGCCAGCTTCCGCGGCGATTATCACGAAGGCCGTTCACGTTGTTGCTCCATGAGTAAACCTGTTGGTTTGAAATAACTTCTTCACCGTGATTCTTTTCTTTTGTACGTGGTTTTGGATTTTGAGCTATGATACCATAAGCGGCATATTCCCATTCTGCTTCAGTTGGCAGGCGATAACCCGGCAACAAAATACCATCTTCAAGTGTTACCACTTTTCTTGGCCTTCCGCTTACATCTTTTAAAGCACCTTTCTTAGGAGCAGTCTTATTATCAATAAGATCCGGGTTCATGATGTAAGTGTCTGTGTTGAAAGTCTCATCACCCTGGCCACCTTTCATTTCTGCAAGTGGCGCTCTTTTATTTAAATAACCTTTATCAACTAATATTTTTTCGTTTACCCTGTCTGTTCTCCAGATACAAAAATCGTGGGCCTGTTCCCAGGTCACACCAACAACAGGATAATAATTGTAAGCGGGGTAGCGGAAATAATATTCAACGTAAGGTTCGTTGTAGGCAAGTTCGCTTCTCCAAACCAATGTATCAGGAAGTGCCATTCTCATGATAGTTGTATCTCCGTCAAAAGTGTTGGAAAGCCAGTAAAGATATTCACGATAGTGAACGTTGGCTACTTCTGTCTGATCAATATAAAATGAGTTTACACTTACCCTGCGGGGAACATTGTTCCAATCGCCCATAACATCTTCTTCTTTGGCACCCATCACAAAAGTACCACCCTGGATAAATACAAGACCCGGGCCCGCCTTCTGTTCATTGGCTTTTAAAACATGAAAATTTCCCCAGTTCTTATCATCATAATTCCATCCGGTTACAGACGATTGCTGATGCTTTTTACCGAAGATACTTCCGTTTTTACATGAGGGTAAAGCTACCAAAGCTGCCAGTACTATTAGGGTAATCTTCCCGGCGGATAATGATTGTGACATGTACGTTCGTTTTGCAGATTAAATAACGAAAGGTTTTCTTTCTTATTGTGAAAAGGCTTTCCAATGCGAATATAATTACTTTATTTGGTTTTGATTTGCTGCTAAAGTCAAATTATCCCCCTGCTCATTTTTTTGCATTGCCTTCACAAATTCTGTTCTTTTGCAATTTATTTGCCAACTATTGTTAAACACGTTAGATTCTGAATTTGGTAAAATATTTGAGTAGTATCGTCAAATGCAATATTTCATTTAAAGTGGCGTTCAATCATGCGTTGGGAACAACGGAGCACCGCTGCTGAAAATTAAATTGCCTGTTAAGAAAATTAAATTATTTTTACAACCTTCAAATCAACCCCATCATTTATACGAGAATTCTACCTAACCAGTACATTATAATAAATTCGATGAAAAAAGTCCTGATCAAGTTGACTGCAATGATAATGCTGATTGGAATGGCTGTATCCGCAAATGCACAAACTGCCAATTCTATAAATGTAGTAACTACTGCTGTTCCGTTTTTGCGTATTTCTCCTGATGCTCGTTCCGGTGGAATGGGTGACGTTGGTATTGCAACGATTCCGGATGCTAATTCCATTTTCTGGAATCTTTCCAAAATACCTTTTGCAAAAAGTCCTTCGGCCATTTCATTGACTTATACTCCATGGTTAAAAGGTCTCGATCTGAATGACGTGTATTTGGTTTCTGCTGCCGGTTATCACCAATTGGATGATCTGCAGGCAATTTCTGGTTCTATCCGTTATTTCAGTTTGGGAAATATACAGTTTACCGATAATTTGGGAAACGATCTTCAAACCTACAGGCCGCGCGAGTTTGCAATCGATGCCGGTTATTCACGTAAGTTGTCCGATAAACTTGGCCTTGGAATTTCTTTGAGATACATTAACTCTAATCTTGCAAGTGGCCAATCTGCAAGCGGCTCTACTTATAAAACAGGAACTGCAGTAGCGGGAGACATTTCTTTGTTCAATGACGGTTCTGAAGGTGGAACAACTTCAGGTTTTAACTGGGGTGTTGCCATTTCAAATCTTGGTTCAAAAATATCTTATACAAATGACGCTTCCGAGCGTGACTTTATTCCTGCAAATTTGGGTTTGGGCGCCGCTTATGTTGATGTGGTGGATGAAACCAGCAAAGTAACTTTTGGGCTGGATATAAATAAATTGTTGGTGCCTACTCCTCCTGCCATTGGTGATTCTGCAGGCCTTGTAGCCTATCACAACAAAGGTGTGGTACAAAGTTGGTTCAGTTCATTCGGTGATGCTCCCGGAGGATTCAGTGAAGAATTAAAAGAGTTCCAGCTCTCTGTTGGAACAGAATACACTTATAACGATCAGTTCTCATTACGTCTTGGTTACTTTTATGAAAATCCGACCAAAGGCGACAGGCAATATTTTACCGTTGGTGCAGGATTGAACTATAGCGTTTTTGGATTAAACTTTTCTTACCTGATCCCTTCAGGAACGGGTGTAAACAGGAATCCGTTATCAAATACATTGCGCTTCAGTATTCTTTTTAATCTGGGCTCACAGGATACGAACCAGTAACTATAAATTTTTATTTAAATTATAATCTTACGCCCCTATTTTTGGGGCGTTTTTGTTTGTCATAAGGTCTTGCAGTAAAGCAACAAAAAAGACAATTTTTTTTCTTAGCTCAATAAATAATTATGCAACCAAACATACCTTTTAGAATTGGATTCGGAATTGATTTTCACCGGTTGGTTCCGGGGCGTGATTTTTGGTTGGGCGGAATTAAACTGGAACACTACAAAGGTGCACTTGGTCATAGTGATGCAGATGTTTTGCTCCACGCTATATGCGATGCGATGCTTGGCGCTGCAAGCCTGGGTGATATCGGTTTGCATTTTCCCGACAACGATGAAAGTTTTAAAAACATTGACAGTAAAATTCTTTTGAAAAAATCAACGCAATTAGTTTACGAAGCAGAATACCGCGTTGTCAATATTGATTCAACTGTTTGTCTTGAATTGCCAAAGATCAAACCTTATGTGGGCGAGATGCGAAAAGTGATTTCAGAAATAATTGGCATCGAACAAAACTGTGTAAGTATTAAAGCCACTACTGCCGAGCGATTAGGCTTTGTTGGCCGTGAGGAAGGAATCACGGCTTATGCAACGGTTTTGTTAGCGGCAATGCAATAAGAACTTTTTCTTCATTTATTTTTTCATCTCCTCTTTGCCCTTCCTATCTTTGCAGCCATGCATTATGTGGAAATTAAAATCATCAACACGTCGGCTAATCCCGTCCCTGAATACGCCACCCCGGGCTCTGCAGGTCTTGACTTACGGGCATGGTTACCCGAAGAAGCGGTTACCTTGAAACCTTTGGAAAGAAAGTTGATCCCGACCGGTTTATTTTTCGAAATTCCCGGAGGATTTGAAGTGCAAATACGGCCACGCAGTGGAATGGCCATCAAACATGGGATCACCTGTTTGAATTCTCCGGGAACGGTTGACAGTGATTATCGCGGAGAAATTAAAATCATTCTCATAAATTTATCATCTGAACCACATACGATCAACAGCGGGGATCGCATTGCACAAATGATCGTGGCAAAAGTGGAAAAGGCACAATTAATTGAGGTCGAAAAATTGGAAACCACGGGAAGAGGCGAAGGCGGTTTTGGTCACACAGGAAAAAACTAATGTTAATTGATGAAAAGACTTTTTAAAATTTTTACCGGCACTTTTTTGTTGTATGCCGCTACTGGTTGCCATTCAACTAAAAAGTTGCAGACAGCAATCAGTAAAAAAGATACTACTGTTGTAACAACAGTTCCTTTGAAAAAAGACAGTTCATTCAACACTGTTGATGCTGTCAATGCCTTACAGGCTTTGAACAAAAACAAGATCGATTTTAAAACTTTTTCTTCCAAGGCGAAAGTGGAATACCAGGATCGAAATGGTAAGCAGCCGGATTTTAACGCCTTTATCCGTTTGCAAAAAGACAGTGTTTTGTGGATCTCTATTAGTTCAACTTTCCTCGGCATTGAAGCTTTCCGGCTATACGTTACACCTGACACATTAATGATCATTAACAAGCTCGACAAGACGGTAGAGTTTCATCCATTCAGTTATATTGAGAGTTTCGCACACATCCCGATGACCTTTCGTCTTTTGCAAAATATTCTTATCGGGAATCCTGTTTATGTTGGCGATAGTATTGTTTCTTACAGGCAAACTGAAAACCATATTTTGATCGGAACTGTTGGCGATTATTTTAAAAACCTAATCACACTTTCTGCAGGCTCCAATCATTTGGAAAGAATAAAACTGGATGATGTTGATCTGAATCAAAACCGAACTGCCGCTTTGGTGTACGGTAATTATCAAAAAAGTGGCAGATTTGATTTTGCAACCGACAGGGAAATAAACGTTTCGGAAAAATCAAAAGTGGATGTTTCGATAGAATTTAAACAATATGAGTTTAACAAGGAATTATCATTTCCTCATGCAATTCCGCGCAATTATAAAACAAAATAATTGTTACTTTAAGCAATGCAGTTTGCATAATTATTGACCAATAAATCTTATAAAAAATTTCGTTTGCATGCCTAAAAAAATTTTGACAGCTTTTATATTTTGTCTGGTTGCTTTTGCGGCTTCAGCACAACAGCCAACGAAAGATGAACTGGAAAAACAACGGGAGCAATTAAAAAAAGAGATACAGGCAACCGAAAAAGCACTTATAGAAACTCAGAAAACCACAAAGGTGAATGTGGGCCAGCTTACACTAATCAACAAGAGACTGAATCTTCAGGATAATGTGATTCACAACATCAGTGGTGAAATTCAGAAACTGAGCGATAATATTTACCTCTCACAATTAGAGATCAATAAGATCAAAAGAATCCTTGATACACTTAAAGTGGAGTATGCAGAAAGTATGGTGTATGCTTACAAAAACAGGAACAATTATGATCTTTTGAATTTTATTTTTTCAGCCAACAATTTTAATGATGCTATAAAAAGGATTGCTTATCTCAAATCCTACAGGAGTTATCGAGAAATGCAGGCGGAAAATATTTTAAAAACGCAGGCACTGCTCGAAGACAAGATCAAGAGATTGTCGGGCCTTAAAGATGAAAAACGAAATGTTCTAAGCGAAAAAGACAAGGAACTCGAAAAACTCCAAAAGCAAAAAGAAGAAAAAGCGTCGATCGTAAGCAAATTAAAAGGACGGCAAAAAGAATTGCTGGCACAGGTGCGCGCCAAACGAAAACAGGACATTAAACTGAAGAATGCAATAACGGCAATGATTCGCCGCGAAATTGCACGCGCAAAAGCTGAGGCTGAGCGAAAAGAAAGAGAGCGGTTGGCAGCAGCAAAGAAAAACGGTACCGCTGCAAATAGTGCGGCTGGCAACACTGCTTCTTCTTCCAAACCTGCGATTCCTTCCGGCAGTGTATTAGTGAGCAGCGAAGCGGACAAGGAATTAAATGCAAGTTTTGAAAAAAACAAAGGAGCGCTTCCATGGCCCTGTGATGGATATGTGATCACTCATTTTGGTCGCAACCAATATCCCGGTGGAATTGATTATGATAATCCCGGCGTCAGTATAGGGGTTAAAGCAGGTGCAGCTGTAAAATCAGTGTTTGATGGTGAAGTGACGCTTGTAAATTATATGGACGATAAGCAAGTTGTTTTTATTAAGCACGGACAATATTTCACGGTTTACAGTAACCTTGCTTAAGCGAGCGTTCAACGGGGAGACAAATTTCACACTGGCCAGGTGATAGGCAGATCCGGCCTTAATGATGACGGAAACGGAGAAGTCGATTTTATCCTGATGGATGAAAACAACAACGTCAATCCGGAACTCTGGTTGAAGCACTAATCCAACAATTACTTTTTTGATTATTCACTTATTCA
>JBQCEG010000172.1:0-2885 GCA_051960475.1 Ginsengibacter sp. | reverse complement strand
AAGCGTCCTTTCGCATCGAGGGTAGCTTCGTATTCGCCTATGAAGCCGGTCATGTTGTACTTGTTTGTTGAAAAAAATCAATATCCTCCACAAAATAACACTTTTTCCCACTTTTGCAACATTTTCTTAAAAAACTTTTTTATCCACAAGTTGGAAATCCAAACTGGGAAAACATTTCAGAACAAAAGAGACGCCTTTTGCAAAAAGCAATTGTGAATTAGATGTTGAAAAGCAGTGGATAAACTTTTAAAGCAATTTTTTATTCTGAAAGATTATCAGAATCAGTTCAATAGAAATAAAAGGAAAAATTTATGTGAAGAAAAAAATCAGGCGTTCTTTTTCACTACCGAAAAATCGAGTGTAAAGCAACTTCCTTTTCCGGGAGTACTTTCTGCCTTTATCTTACCGTGATGGGCATCCACGATGGTTTTTACATAACTCAGGCCGAGTCCAAATCCTTTGATATTGTGAATATTGCCCGTATGAGCACGGTAGAATTTTTCAAAGACACGATTGAGCGTTTCTTTGTTCATGCCAATTCCGTTATCTTCAATTTTGATACGAAAATGGCTGTTATAATTGCAGGTGGTTACTTTGATCTTCAGGTCTTCTTTTGAATACTTTACCGCATTGTCAAGCAGGTTATTGATAATGTTGGTAAAATGAACATCATCGGCAAGAATGAGGTCGTTGGTGGCCTTGAAATCAGTTTCCAAAACACCATTCTTTTCTTTTACGGGAAGCTGAATATTGTTAATGGCAGAACGGATTAATTCATGTGCATGAAGCGGAACCAAATTCAATTGCACTTCCTGCTTGTCCATCAAAGCAGCTTCCAGGATAGTTTCAACCTGTTTGTTCATCCGCTTATTTTCGTCTTTGATGATCGCTGAAAAATATTCCATCTTGGATTTATCGTTCAACACTTTTTCATTTTTTAAAGCATCAACTGCCAAAGAAATAGTTGCAATCGGTGTTTTAAATTCATGTGTCATGTTGTTGATGAAATCCGATTTTATTTCGCTCAGTTTTTTCTGCCGAAGCAATGCACGAATGGTAATAAAAAATGCAGTAAAAATAATAAAGGTGAATATCAGCGCCCCGATAAGCATCCAAACCATTTGTTTCCAAACAACATTTTTCACGTGCGAAACAACCACAACGAGTAACTCCTGGGGCGCCAAACCATCCGCAAAGCTATTGCCCGGCGGATCAAGAGGATAAACTACAGAAAAATTGTTGACAGTATCACTGTAGGCCGAATAGAAATTTTTGGACTGAAGGTCATCGCCAATCATCGAGGTGGTGGTAATGGCAAATTCAAAATCTACTCCTTTTGCATTGTCCTTTTCAAACTCTTTTTTAATTATGGAACGGATTTCGTGCTCTGTAAAATTGTGGGCGATCGTTGATGGAAAAACATTAAGGGGAAAAAGCAAGTCAGCATTTTTCCTGTTATCCATGCCGGTGATCTTGGCGCGCTCGTTCACAAGGTCTTGTGCGGCTTGGGTAGTTACCATTTTGATGGTTTCTTCAAACTGGTATTCTTTATCCTGCAGTGCTTGCCTGATCCATACGATTTGAAAAAAAATGATCCCCAGTAAGGAAATAAAAACCAGTAAAGTTATTATTGGGAAAATTTTTTTCATTCAGGCAAATTTAATCTTCAATAGCTGCAAATCAGCCGTGGCAGGGAGTTGGTTTGGTTTTTTAACTAACTCTTATCTTTTAATTTATGAATAAAGAAAGGCTTTTTTATTTTTTTTGAGCAAATAAAATTAATTTAGAATTATGATATCACCATCCAAAGGAACACTATTGATCGCTAATCCGTTTTTGAAGGATCCGAATTTTAGCCGGACTGTCATCTTCCTTTGTGAAAATGTAAAAGAAGGAACTTTCGGCTTTGTATTGAATAAGCAATTCCCGGGAAAGTTAAATGAATTAATTCCTGACCCGGAAATGCCTTCCTTTCCAGTTTATACCGGCGGACCTGTGCAACCCGATTCATTGCATTTTTTGCATCAATACCCTGAACTCATTAGTGGAGGTGTTGAAGTTTTTGAAGGAGTTTATTGGGGTGGAAATTTTGAAAGTCTCCAGATCCATTTACGAAACAATGATATTAGTCCTGAAAAGATCCGCTTTTTTGTTGGTTACAGTGGATGGACAGAAGGTCAATTGGATATGGAAATGAAAGAAGATAGCTGGATAACGGCGATGGCCACACGAAAATTAATATTTGAAACAAGCGCATCCGACACATGGAAAGAATCCCTCAACGTATTAGGCGGGGATTATAAAATAATGGCCAATTACCCAATCGATCCCCAATTGAATTAATGGCAGGTTTCTTGATAAAGCAAAATAAAATTTGTTTATTATGAAACGATTATTGATTTTGCTTGCATTGATGGGCGCGGGCGTCTGGTGGATGATGATGGATTCTGATAAAGATGAAGTTAAAGAACTGGGCGACTTGACCAAAAAGAAATTAAGAAAAACGCATTTTCCCAAAAAAGAAATAGTGGCTGAGTGAGTCGTTTAGTTTGCTATTTTTATCAAAAAACGATTGCTCTATCAAATCTTATTTTATCCATCGAGGGCGGCATTGCATTTTTATTGTCGGAAAATTGTAATCAACAATAAGGAATTGCTTGCGGAAAAAGGTCCTTTGCTGATTGCAGCGAATCATCCCAACTCATTTCTTGATGCGATAATTGTAAGTACGCTTTTTAAACAACCGGTTTATTCACTGGCGCGTGGAGATGTTTTTGCCAATGGATTTTTTTCAAAAGTTCTGCGGTCAGTTAATATGCTCCCCGTTTACAGGCTGAGCGAAGGAGCAGAAAATCTTGGTTACAATTACGTTACTTTTGAAGCTT
>JBQCEG010000171.1:0-5636 GCA_051960475.1 Ginsengibacter sp. | reverse complement strand
CGTGTTATTGCCTAATAATGTAGTATTATCAGCACCATAAGTAAAATCGGTTTTAGGTAAATCAAACGCCGTTTTTTGTAATGACTTTTGCTGTTCAACGGAATAATTAGCACTTTTAATTCCCGGATTGTTTTTCAATGCTATATCAATCGCTTCGTTTGATGACAGTTTTAATGGCTCTGATCCAATATTATTTTCAATTCTTTGACCATGACCTGATATTGGCGCCATGAACAGGCCTGCCAGAAGAAAGAAAATGCTTATCACATTTCGCATATTTTTTATTTTTCTCTTTTTAATGCCTGCTGCAAACAGTGAATAAAGAACCGGCAAAACAACTAAAGTAAGGATGGTGGAGGTAATCAACCCTCCAATGACAACAGTGGCAAGCGGTCGCTGCACTTCTGCACCTGCAGAAGTGGAAAGGGCCATTGGTAAAAAACCAACGGAAGCCACAGTAGCAGTGATGGCTACTGGCCTTAAACGCATATAGGCACCCTTAAGAATTCTTTTGTTTACATTGGTTACGCCTTCCTTTTTTAATTCATTAAAGTAGCTGATTAATACAATTCCATTTAAAACCGCAACTCCAAACAATGCAATGAACCCAACGCCGGCCGATATGCTAAAGGGCATTCCCCTGAGTAATAGGGCAAATACACCTCCTACTGCCGCAAAGGGAATAGCAGTAAAAATTAATAGCGCTTCTACTAGTGAACCAAAAGTAAAAAACAATAAAACCAAAATTAGCGTCAGCGTTACCGGCACTACGATCATCAGATGGCTTTTTGCTTCTACGAGGTTCTGAAATTGTCCTCCGTAAGTAATGGAATATCCGGGGGGTAATTTTAAATGAGCATTCAGTTGAGTTTGGATATCATTAACTACACTTTGTACATCTCGATTTCGCACATTTAAACCGATCGCAATTCTGCGCCTGGTATTATCCCTTGAGATTTGCGAAGGGCCTTCCTGATATTTAACAATAGCAACTTGATTTAACGGAATTTGATTTCCATTTGGTAATGAGATTAATAAATCGCGCACATCGTCCAGGTTTCCTCTATAGGCAGAGTCTGACCGTACCACCAAGTCAAAACGGCGGTCGCCTTCGTAAACCTGTCCCGCTTTCGCACCTGCAAAGGCACTTTCCAGTACATTATTTACATCCTGGATACTTAAGCCGAGTTGTGCCAGTTTTTTACGATTATAGTCTACTGCTATTTCCGGCAGTCCTTGAGTCTTTTCAAGTAATACGTCTTTTGCTCCTGTAACTTTTGAAATTATATTTACGGCCTTTGCACCTAATTGGTTCAGCACATCGAGATCGTCGCCGTAAATTTTGACTGCAACATCCTGCTTTACACCGGTCATAAGTTCATTTTCCCGTAATTGAATAGGCTGAGAGAACTCGTAATTAACTCCGGGGATAACCGCTAAAGCTTTTTTCATTTCAGTTGCCAGGTCCATATAATTATTGACCTTCTCCCAGTCTCTTTTATCGTTTAGTACGATGGTCAACATGGCGGTCTCTATTGGATCAGGGTCGGTAGGGATACTGGTTACCCCGATCCTGCTCACTACTTCCTTAACTTCGGGAAAATTCTTCTTCAAAATATTTTCAGCCGTGATTGTGGTTTTGATGGTTTGTGATAAAGAACTTCCCGGCATAAGGCGCATTTCGACTGAAAAGTTACCTTCCTGCAAAGTCGGGATAAATTCTCCTCCCATTCTTCCAAATACAAAAAAAGTAATCGCTAACAGGATAACAGAGGTTACGAGAATTATCGCCTTTCTTCTTAAGGCAAAATGAATGACCGGCCTGTATAAGCGATGCAGGAAATTTATTATTTTATCCGCCACTGTGCTCTTAGACAATGGTTTTTTTTGTAGAAGCAAAGCAGACATCATAGGCACATAAGTCAAACAAAGTATTAAAGCTCCAACTATAGCAAAGCCGACAGTTTCAGCCATAGGCCTAAACATCTTCCCTTCCACTCCGGTTAATGTAAGGATAGGAATGTATACAATTAGAATAATAATCTGTCCAAATGATGCCGAACTCATCATTTGTTTGGCACTAACAAGTACCAGCTTATCCATGTGCTTTTGATTTAGTTTTTTAAAGCAGGTCTGTTCCCAATTCCGATGAATATGGAATACCGCACTTTCAACAATAATCACCGCACCATCCACTACTAATCCAAAATCAATAGCACCAAGACTCATCAGATTGCCTGATACGCCAAACAATTTCATCATGCTAATGGCAAACAGCATAGCCAATGGTATTACTGAAGCCACTACGATTCCTGCCCTCCAGTTTCCTAGAAAAAGTATGAGGATAAAAATGACAATCAATCCTCCTTCAATCAGGTTATGACTGATAGTGTTAACTGCTCTGTTTATAAGACTACTCCTGTCAAGAAAAGGTTCTATTTTTACTCCTTTGGGAAGGGATTTCTGGATAGTCGCAATTTTATCCTTAACATTTTTTATCACCTCCATAGAATTTTCTCCTCTCAGCATCATTACAATGCCCCCTACCACTTCACCACGCCCACTCGCCGTCAGTGCTCCATATCTTACTGCATGTCCGAAACGTACTTTGGCAACATCACTTATAAGGACCGGAATTCCATTGTTGTTTTTTATAGTTATGTTCTTTACATCTTCCAACGATTTAACCAATCCAACTCCTCTGATAAAATATGCGTTTTGTTTTTTCTCAATGTAGGCGCCACCTGTATTTTGATTGTTTTGTTGAAGTGCGGTGAAAATATCATTTATAGTCACATTCATACTGCGAAGCTTTTGCGGATTTATAGCTACTTCATATTGTTTAATATAACCGCCAAAACTGTTGATTTCAGCTACTCCGGGAGTCCCTTCAAGGTTACGGGCAATGATCCAGTCTTGCATCGTTCTTAAATCGGTTAAAGAGTATTTGTCTTGATATCCTGAATCAACCCTTAACGTGTATTGATAAATCTCTCCCAGTCCGGTAGAAAGTGGAGCCATACTGATTTTGACGATGTCAGAAGGGATTTCGTCTCGCGCCTCCTGTATTCGCTGAAATACCTGCTCGCGTGCCAGGTAGGGATCAACATTCTCCTTAAAAACAATAGTTATTACAGAAAGTCCAAAACGGGAAATAGATCTTATTTCAACGAGGCCCGGAATATTTGCCATAGCAATCTCCAAAGGAGACGTAATTATTTGTTCTACATCCTGCGCTGCCAGTGCCGGAGCAATCGCATGTATCTGCACCTGGTTATTGGTAATATCAGGCAAAGCATCCATTGGTAATGACTTTAATGAATAAATGCCCAGGCCTATCAAAGCCAATACAAAAAAGCCAATGATAGCTTTATTTCTAATTGAAAAGCCAATTATTTTATCGACCATGAATATCAATATAAGAGATGAAAGAATAGGAGATCAAATCTCCCAAGACAAAATTATTTCGAGAAAAAATTCCAAAGGAAACGGACATACAAACAAGATCAGACTAAGAAAACCGAATTATACAAATACAGTTTGTTGAGCTTTGGCCGGCGAAAATCTGTATATAAAAATAGAAGAGAATGAGTATTATTAACTGAAAAAACACAATAAGATTGGTAGAAATCGCTTGATAAAAAAAAGTCATCCAGTTGCTTTACTGTTTGTAAAACAAATGTGTGATTGCCTTTTTCCGCGTTCAGATAAACATGGTTTTCTTTCTCATAATTCTGTTGTATGTCCGTTTCGCATAATTCAGACGAAGCACAGAAATAGCAAATGAAAGTGAAAAGTATGAGGGTATATTTGAAAAAAGCTTTCATCTAAAACAGCAAATCTACTTAATTTTTTTAGTGCTTTAATGTTCAGAAATTCTCCTTTTTTTGTTTTACCGGAAATTAATTTCTAATCATATCCATGATTTGGATTTAATAAGGTAAAATTACTGCACATACTTCTTCATTGATCTCCTTTATTTTTTCAGTAGTTGCCGCTTCCGCTTGAAAACAATGAGGCCCTTGTAGAAACAAGGGCCGTTTACCAAAACTAACTGTTTATGAGAAGATTTAAAATTCTGTTTATGATCTTTTTTTTGACAAAACTAATGCCAAATAGCCAACTTTCCATCTGCAGGGCAAAGTCATTAATTTTAAACTTTAATACAAGAAAAAAACGATTAACAGAAAGCCAGATTATGGCTGCTATTAAGAAACAGGAAGCAGGAAAGTGCTGTGAAAGACATCTGTCGTGAAATAGGTACCAGCGATACAACTTTTTACAAGCGGCTGGCAAAAGTTTTGATCCTTCTTATAAAAACCTTCGCAACCTATTTTTTCAACTGTTAAATTTTTTTGGGAATAAATTTCTCAGAATAAATTTAATTAATTAAAAGTTTACCAAACTTTATTTCATTTTATACCATTTAAAGGCTTCAACTGACATACATGTTTTTATTTGTTAATAAAGCTTGACCAATACGTGTTTAATATTTACCCATGTCTTGTTTTTAATAATCCATCTAACTAATTTTGTTAGTGGAATTTCAATTGTGAACAAGAAAATGTAGAAGTATGAATGAAACACCCATGCTGTTTCCAATAACTCCATCGGAGTTTTGGAAACAAATCAAAATTGTCATTGAAAATGTAATTGCTGAAAAATTAAGCCAGCAAAAAGTTTCCTCACCAAACCCACACCTCCCCGAAAAAGCTTTGCTGAAAGCATCAGATGTCTGTGAAATCTTCCAAATTTCCAAGCCAACACTTTATGAATGGTTGAAACAAGAGAAACTGAAAAGTTTTAAGATCCATTCACGCAGGTATTTTAATCGGACAGACATAGACGATCTCATTGCAGGAAGAAGGCAATCCTAGTCAAATAATCTTAAAAAAGTGTGAGATGAATTGTGAACAAGCCAATCAAATTGACCTGGTGGATTACCTTAATTCCCTGGGGTATCAGCCTCAGAAAATAAGAGGATCAGATTACTGGTACTTATCTCCTTTCAGAGATGAAAAAGAACCTTCATTCAAGATCAATAGAAATAAAAATGTATGGTATGATCATGGCCCTGGTAAGGGAGGAAAGCTGGTGGATTTTATAATGGAGTTTTATCGCTGTGATGTAAGTGAAGCGTTACAAAAAATTTCCTTTTTTCACCCGCAAAATGATTTTAAAAATAAGCTGGTCAGACCGCAGTTCCACTTGCCTAAAAACTCTTTAGCCGATAATCAGGATGCAAGAGAAACTGCTATCAAGATAATAGCCGCAAAGCAGCCCATCCAGGACCTGACGCTTTGCCGCTATTTATGGCAAAGAAGGATCGATAAAAGTATTGCTGATCGTTACTGCCATGAAGTTCATTTCACCAATGTAGATACCGATAAAATATATAAAGCCATAGGTTTTAAAAATAATGTTGGCGGTTATGAGCTACGCAATGAATATTTTAAAGGGAGCAGCTCTCCAAAGCATGTTACTTATGTCGATAATGGCGCAAAAAACATTTCGGTATTTGAGGGCTTTTTTGATTTCATAAGTTATGAAACTATGAATAAAAATCAGAAGGAGGATATTACCCATCTGCCAGACCGGCACATGAATTTTCTAATCCTCAACTCTCTTTCCTTCTT
>JBQCEG010000170.1:0-2620 GCA_051960475.1 Ginsengibacter sp. | reverse complement strand
GATGGCGCTACGACTTATTGGCTTTTAATATCGTAGGCAAGTATGAAATCGAAAGAGAAATTTCAAGAAATAACGGAATTACCAAGGCCGAATGGACGCATAACTCTCCTGTTGAATTTTACTTTGCATTTATGCATTTTTTGAAACCTTCCATCAATGTGGGGTTTGAAATGAGAAACAATAATGATATTACAAAAGAAGAAGGATGGATCAATTCGGTATTGTTTGCCGGACCAGCATTTCATGCTTCCGTTGGAAAATTTTTCACTAACATAACCGCACTTCCACAGGTAATAAATCTTCATAAGTCTGCGGCTGCGCCTGGTAGCCGTGATTTGAATGATTTTGAGCAAATTGAAGCGCGTGTACTAATCGGATACAGCTTATGATAAGACCCGGAATTATGATATTGCTGATTTTTTCGACCTTTTTATTGGCATGCAGACCCACATTGTATCTTCCCAAATCTTCCAATGCTGTTGAACAACAGCAGTTATTGGAAGGCAGAAGGCTTTACGTCAGTCATTGCAGCAGCTGCCACAACCTCCACTTCCCAGCTGAGTATGATCACAAGGGTTGGGACATTCAGTTAGAAAAAATGCAATACCGGGCCCAGATCAACGACAAAGAAATGGACCTTATCTACGACTATCTAACGTCGAAACACTAGATGATCCCTGTAGTTAAAGAAGAGAAAATTTTTGAGAGGCGCTTGCGCATACTTTTTTCAATGGAAAGGTCATAACAGGACCGAGATCTAAATTGCTCCAAAAAGTAGTTTTAGCTTTGGGTACTGATCAATCGGATATGCGGATAAGCACGACATGTTTAAAAATAAGAAAGCTGCCGAACCTTTGGGTGCTGAAATTTCTAAAATGTAAAACGAAATAGGTGAAGTTATTAATAATCGAAGATGAAATTAGTTTACTAAATAGCATTCGTGAATATTTTACCCGTATTAATTTCCTTTGTGAAGGCGTTACAACTTTCGCTGACGCATTGGACAGGATTGATGAATATAGCTATGATTGTGTTATACTCGATATTAACTTGCCTGACGGAAATGGATTTGAAGTGTTAAGATACCTGCGTGAAGACAAAAAAGAGGAAGGCGTAGTCATTATTTCCGCAAGGAATTCATTGGACGATAAAATTAAAGGGTTGAATCTCGGTGCAGACGACTATCTCACGAAGCCTTTCCATTTATCTGAATTGAATGCAAGGGTAAACGCGATTATCCGGAGAAAATATGCGAAAGGCATAGATGTGCTTGAGGCAGGTTGTTTGGAGATGAACCTTGCGGCACGGACGGTAATGTGGGAAAAAAGGCCGATTTCATTAACTAAAAATGAATTTAATCTCCTGCTTTTCCTGGTCTCCAACAAGAACCACGTGGTAAGTAAGCAAGCAATTGCAGAGCATATCTATGGTGACCAGACAGAAGACATGCCCTCGTTCTTTTTTGTTTATTCACAGATTAAGAACCTAAAGAAGAAGTTAAAAGAAAGGGGGTGCGAGAACATTTTGCAAACCGTGTATGGACTAGGTTACAAGTTAAAAATATGAGCAAAACCCTGTTACGAAGGAATACTGAATATCTTGTTGTATGGCTACCCATAATACTTCTTTTGTGTTCATTTCTTATTTATTTGTTGATTCGCATGCAGGCACACCACATGCAAGAAGAGCAGTTAATCATTAAACAGGAAAATGTGTGGAACGCCTTTAAAGTAACGCATGGAAACTTAAACAAGGACGTCAAGGGTGAGTATGACATCACAGAAGGCGCAGTCACCCCTGCACATGGATCCGAAGAACCACGTGATACGATTGTATATTATCCGGATAAAGAGAAATCAGTTCCATTTAAAGTACTTACGAGTGAGCTGACCTGGAATAATAAAAACTACCAGGTTACAACTTATATTTCCTCGACTGAGATTACGCACCTTATTATAAAAGTATTTCTGGGTGAGGCATTATTGTTTTTATTGTTGTTGGCTGCCATCGTTGTTCTTAACCGAAAAAGCTCGGGGTTATTATGGAAACCATTTTTTTCAACCATACAGAAAGTGAATGGATACGATATTACCAAAAACCGGTCGTTATTGCTACCCGACGAAACAGGTACTGCTGAGTTTGACGAATTGAATAAAGTAATCACAAACCTCATCAACAAGGTGAATTCCGCTTACTACAACCAAAAGCAGTTTGTTGAAAATGCTTCACACGAAATTCAGACGCCACTTGCTATCATCCATTCAAAGCTGGAATTGATGATAGATGACCCGTCCCTCACTGAAAAAAATGCTTCGATGTTGGATGAGATTACGGAGGCAACCAACAAGCTTAGCCAAATGAATAAAACATTGCTCCTTCTTTCAAAAATTGAAAACAACCAGTTCCCGGAGATTGAACCCGTCAACCTCTCTGATTTAACTGAAACCATCTTAAACAACCTGGCACTCTACTACGAGAATTTCCCGGAGGTCGTAACCCACATTGCAAAGGATGTTACGATAAAAGCCAGTCGTGATCTTTTATAATTTTTAATATAAAAACAAATTATAAATTAAATATAAAAAAATTTTGAACTTGGTAAAATTTTAAAATGTTTTTA
>JBQCEG010000169.1:0-8110 GCA_051960475.1 Ginsengibacter sp. | reverse complement strand
TTTTGATCACTGGCATTTGTTTTTATTTTATCATCCATTATGTTTTGGTGTATCAGCTTGATAAAGATTTATATATCGAACAACAAGAAATTATACATTACATAAAGGAGAAAGGAACTTTACCGGAAACCTCCAACTATAAAGACCAGCAAATTGAATTTCACTCCACAAAAAATGGTGATTTTAAAAGTAAATTTTCGACAACAGAAGTTTATGATAAAAAAGAAAACGAATCGGATATATTCAGAAAATTGGATTTTTTTGTAACAATTAATGGTAACAATTATATAGCAGAAGTAAAAAAATCACAAGAGGAAACAGAAGATATTATTCAGATGATTTTAGTAATTACTTTTTCTGTAATTATTTTTTTACTTCTCGTACTTTTTATTGCTAATCGGTTTCTACTGGCTAAAATATGGAAACCATTTAATCATACTTTAGCACAGCTAAAACAATTTAATCTTTCTTCTAAAAATAAAATTGTACTTCAGCAAACGGACATTAATGAGTTTGATGAACTAAATGAAACGGTACTTTTTATGACTGAAAAAGTAAGCAGGGATTATGAATCTCTGAAAAATTTTACAGAAAATGCTTCCCATGAAATACAAACTCCTTTATCTATCATAAAAAATAAAATTGAATTGTTGTTGCAATCAGAAAATCTTGATAAAACCCAGGTCAATGCAATTCAAAGTTTAAACGATGCCGCTTCCCGGCTTTCCAAATTAAATCAGTCTTTATTGCTGCTTGCAAAGATTGAAAATCATCAGTTTGAAAACGGCGAAAAAATTAATTTTTCATTTTTGCTGAACAGTTGTATTGAAAATTATGAAGAACTGGCAACGATTAAAAATATCAGCATTGAAAAAAATATTGCTGAAAATATATTTATAGAAATAAATGATTCACTTGCAGAAATTCTGATTTCGAATATTATTTTGAATGCGATAAAACACAATTACCAAAACGGGAACATAAAAATTCAACTTGCCTCAAACTCAATAATAGTAAGCAATACCGGCGATGCGCCACATGAAAATACCGCAAGATTGTTCGAGCGTTTTAAAAAAGATTCTTCTTCCTCTGATTCAATTGGGCTTGGATTAGCGATTGTAAAAACAATCTGTGATACTTATGGATTCATTATTTCCTATTATTATAAAGAAGATATGCATATAGTAAAAATTATTTTTCATTAATCATGAATGTGACACAGCCTTTACAAGCAAATAAAGTATTCAATTTATTATTAAAATTGAAATCATCATAAAAGTGCTTTTACTGTTCTTTCCTGAGTACTCAGACTTTCGCATAAACACTTTTACATCCTGATTAGGATGCTTCATTTTCAAGACAATTTTTTTATCATATTTTTTTAAATTTCTAAAAATTTTTTAATAAAAAATGAGGCGTTTTTTATAGCATTCACTTTTTTTTAAAAAAGGTTTCCTGTTTCTTCAAATTCTCTTCAGATTCAGTATTTAGGTTTGTATAAAATTATTCATAATTAAAAATTCAAAACAATGAAAAAAGTATTAGGTTTTACAGCAATTATGCTTGCATTAACCGCCACTTCCTTTGCTCAGGAAAATGAAGGCGGGCATCAAAAAATAAGTGTGCCGGCTGTGGTTAAAAAAGCCAATATGGATAAGTATCCGGAATCAAAAACCCAAAAAGTAACCTGGGAAAAAGAGAAAGGAAATTACGAAGCCAACTGGGGTGGCAAAGATGGAGAAGCGAACTCTGTTCAATACACGCCATCGGGAAAATTTATAGAAATAGTAAAAGCGATTCCAACAAAAGATTTGCCTCAAGGTGTTGTAACTTATGCAAAAGAACATTATAAAACCACTAAATTTGGCGATGTTGGAAGAGCAACAGATGCCAATGGAAAAGTTTCTTATGAAGTAGAAATTCATGGTAAAGATGTGATCTTTGATGAGAATGGAAATTTTGTAAAAGAAGATAAATAATAAATCTCTCGCTAATAAGCTATCTCGTTCCAGGAATGGGATAGCTTTTGTTTTATAAAAATGAATATGAGGTATTTTATAATAATTTTAGGTTTTCTTTCGCCGATATTTTCTTTTGGGCAAAACAAGGACCTTGATTATTTTATCAATAAATCGCTTACAAACGATCCCAGGATTTCAGAGATTCAGAATTTAATTTTAGCAAATAAAGTTGACAGCGCCTTAATTGTTGCAGGAAATAAAGCCCAGGTTACAGGAAACGGAAATGCTTACTATGCGCCGGTTATAAACGGTTGGGGTTATGATGTTCCCATCACCAACGGTCAGCAACTTTCTGCATTAGTTGCCTTGAATAAACAGATTTATAACAAGCGAAATTTGAGCTTGCAATTCAAAAGTTTGCAATTGCAAAATGATTCATTGACCAATTTTATTGCTATCAGTAAACAGGATATTAAGAAGGCTATTATTACTCAATATATTACCACTTATGGCGATCAGCTTCAATTAGATTTTAATGATCAGTTGATTGCTCTTCTATCTCAGGAAGAACAATTATTAAAAGCACTTACGCAGAAAAATGTTTATAAACAGGCAGATTATTTATCATTTTTGGTAACGCTTCAGCAGCAACAATTAACCAGGAACCAATTGTTTGTTCAATATAAAAATAATTATGCAACGCTTAATTATCTTGCAGGCATTGTTGATACAACTACTGAAACCCTTGCTGTACCAGAGATCCAGATAAAATCTAATTTTTATAACGGAAATTCTCCTTTTATTTTAAATTATAAAATAGACAGCCTGCGCCTTGAGAACGAACGTGCTATCGTTAAATATCAATACCGTCCAAAAGTAAATCTCTTTGCTGATGCCGGTTATCAATCTACTTTTGCAATAACTCCTTATAAAAATTTCGGTTATAGTTTTGGGATCAATCTTACGGTTCCGATTTATGACGGTCATCAAAAGAGATTGCAGTTTACGAAACTGGACATCCAGGAAAGAACAAGGCAAAAGCAAAGAAATTTTTTTTACAACCAATACCAGCAGCAGATTCTTCAATTGCAACAACAATTGAACGACCTTCAAAACCTTGCTGGGCCTGTGAATAAACAAATTGAATACCTGGAAGCGCTGATAAAAGTTAATGGAAAATTATTGGAAAAAGGTGATATCAGAATTACCGATTATGTGCTTGCTTTGAATAATTATATCACCGCAAAAAACCTAATTGTTCAGAATCAGATTGAGCGATACCAGGTAATCCAGCAACTCAATTATTGGAATATGAAATTGTAAAAAATGGATTTTAATCAAATCAAATGAAAAGATATTTTGTAAAATCAGTTTTCGCATTATTTGTTTGTTTACTGCTTTTTGCCAGTTGCAAAACAAAGGACACAACCACTACAGATACTCCTGCAGAAGTTCGTGTATCTGTTACCGTTACATCTGTTTCTTTTGAACCATTGCAACAATACATCGACCTGAATGCCACTTCCACTTTTCTCCGACAAAATTTTGTAAAATCAAACCTGAATGGTTACATACAAAAGGCGACTATCAAATTCGGCGATTATGTTAATCGCGGCAGGGTTTTGTTTGTTTTAAAAACAAAAGAGGCAGCAGCAATTGGTAATTCGGTAAATAAATTAGATTCTAATTTTAATTTTTCCGGAGTGAATGTGGTACGCGCCGATGCCTCCGGTTATGTAATGCAGGTCAATCACCAGGCAGGGGATTATGTGCAGGATGGCGAACAACTTGCTGTGATCAATGATTCTAAAAGTTTTGTTTTTGTGATGAATGTTCCTTACGAATACAAGCCCTACGTTTCTACCGGAAAGCAGGTGCAGCTTACTTTACCGGACGGTGAAAAATTATGGGGAACGGTAAAACCTTCTTTGCCAATAATGGATTCTGCTTCACAAACACAGGCGGTTTCATTGAATGTAAATTCTCCTCATCCTATTCCTGTAAATTTAGTTGCGAAAGTGCAGCTTTTAAAAGCATTAAAAACAGCCGCACCAACTTTAGATAAGAAAGCAGTTTTATCTGATGAAACAGAAACCAATTTTTGGGTAATGAAAATGATCAATGATAGCACGGCTATAAAAGTGCCGGTAAAAACAGGAATAGAATCAGGCGCTAAAATAGAAATTATTTCTCCTGCTTTTCAGCCAAACGATAAAATCTTATTGTCCGGAAATTATGGATTGGAAGACACGACAAAAGTGATTGTTCAAAAAGATTCGAGCGGTATTAAATAGGCGTTCAAAAAAATAATCGCATAAATAACATGAAAAATTTTTTCACCACATATAAAAGTCCGATGACCGTTGTTCTGGCAATGATCATTTTGGGCGGCGCATTTGCTTATACCAAATTGCAAACGTCTTTATTTCCTGAAATTACTTTTCCTAAAATAAAAATTATTGCTGATGCGGGTTTGCAACCGGTTGATAAAATGATGGTAACTGTAACCCGTCCATTAGAATTAGCGATTAAAAAAATCCCGGACCTGACAGACATCAGAAGCATTACAAGCCGTGGCAGTTGCGAGATTTCAGCTTTTATTGATTGGAAAGCGAATGTAGATTTGAGTCAGCAAAGAATAGAATCAAGAATTGCCGAAATCAGAAATACCCTTCCGCCGGATGTAAATATCACGGTTGAGAAAATGAATCCATCCATTTTACCGGTGATGGGCTATTCATTAGAGAGCCATGAACTATCACCGATAGAATTAAAACAACTGGCGCTTTATACCATCAAACCCTACCTGAGCCAGGTTCCCGGTGTTTCTGAGATAAGAGTAATTGGTGGAAAAACAAAGGAATACTGGATACAACTGGATCTGCAAAAAATGAGTACGCTCGGCCTTACTCCCGAAGCAATCAACACTGCCTTGAGCCAAACAAATTTTATTCAATCAAACGGATATTTATCTGATTACCGCCATCTTTATTTAACCCTTACGAATGCTTCTGTTACATCACTCAATCAATTAAAAAATGTTGTGATCAGCAATAATGGCAAACGTGCTGTTCAGTTGCAGGACATTGCAAACATACAGGTAAAAGAAGCAGTTGAATACATAAAAGTAAACGCGAACGGTAAGGAAAGCGTTCTCATTGCTGTGGTAAAACAACCAAATAGTAATCTGATTGATGTGTCTCAATTAATGAAAGAAAAAATCGCAGCGCTCCAAAATATTCTTCCAAAAGGGGTAACGCTGAAACCTTATTATGTTCAGGCAGATTTTGTAAATACTTCTGTAAAAAGTGTTACGGATAGTTTATGGATTGGATTGGTTTTAGCAATTATTGTCGTTATCATTTTTTTAAAATCTTTTAAAGCAAGCGCGACGATTTTAATCACGATTCCTGTTACGCTTGGCGCTACTTTAATTTCGCTGTATGCTGTTGGATACACCTTAAATATTATGACGCTTGGCGCTATTGCAGCCTCGCTTGGATTAATTATTGATGATGCGATTGTGGTGCTTGAACAAATACACCGAACTCATGAAGAAAATCCCGGTGAAGAATATAAAACGATTGTACAAAAAGCAGTTCATTATTTGTTTCCGGCAATGGTTGGTTCTTCTATAAGCACGATCGTAATTTTTATTCCATTCATTCTGATGAGCGGCGTTGCCGGCGCCTATTTTAATGTGCTTACCAATACGATGATCATTACATTGGTTTGCTCATTTTTTGTAACGTGGCTGGGACTTCCGGTGGTTTATCTTTTATTTTCTAAGAAAAAAAAATCAGAAAAAATTGTTACTCAAAAAGAAAAAAAGAAAAAAGAAAAACAACTTCAGTTAGAGAAAAAAGAAAAGAACTGGGTTACGTTTTTTGTTCTCCGGCCTTGGATCAGTTTCATATTTGTAGGGCTTTTGATTCTTTCTATTGTATTAATTGTATCAAGATTGCAAACTGGTTTTCTACCAAATATGGATGAAGGAACGATTGTGCTTGATTATTCCTCTCTTCCCGGAACGTCTTTGGAAGAAACGGATAAAGAATTGCAACAGGTAGAAAAAATTATAGTATCCACGCCCGAAGTAAGCGCCTATTCGCGACGCACCGGAACACAGATGGGATTTTTTATTACAGAACCAAACAGGGGCGATTATGAGATTCAATTAAAAGATAAAAGAAATAAAACAACAGATCAGGTAATAGAAGAAATCCGCAAAAGAATAGAAGCATCACAGCCCGCATTGCGGGTGGATTTTGGCCAGGTAATCAGTGATATGCTTGGCGATCTGATGACATCTGTTCAACCGATAGAGATAAAAATATTTGGAGATGATTTAGAGAAAATAAAAACGCTTTCAACAAAGGTTGCAAACGTGATTGAAAATATAAAAGGTACTGCTGATGTTTTTAATGGAATTACTATAGCAGGCCCTTCCGTTATGGTTACGCCGGATTATTTTAGAATTGCTCAATTTGGAATTACACCTGCTGATCTCCAGTACCAATTGCAAACTTCTTTGGAAGGGAATCTGGCAGGAAATATTTTTGAAAATAACCGCGTCTATGCGGTACGATTGGTTTATCCGAATAGCCAAAAGATGAGTATTGAAGATGTCAAAAAATTACAGATTGCTTCTCCGGATGGAAGGTTGAAACCAATCGGTGAATTGGCCGACGTGCAAATCAGTAAAGGCGATGCCGAAATTGCGAGAGAAAATTTACAATCTATGGGTGTCGTTTCTGCCCGTTTGCAAAACCGCGATTTGGGAAGTACGATGAAAGAAATTCAAAATAAAATTTCCTCCAAAATTCAATTGCCGACTGGATATCATATTGAATACGGCGGCTCTTATGCGCAGCAGCAACAATCCTTTACAGAACTTTTAATGATCTTAATTGCATCAAGTCTTTTGGTATTTGGCGTAATACTTTTTTTATTTAAAGATGCAAAAGCCGCATTCATTATTTTATTCCTTGCCGTGCTCGGAATTTCGGGAAGTTACCTTGCCTTATTTATTACCAATACACCTTTAAATGTGGGAAGCTATACAGGTTTAATTATGATTGTTGGAATTATTGGGGAAAATTCCATCTTTACTTTTCTGCAGTTTAAAGAAAACCTTCTCCATCAAAATACGGATGAATCTGTTGAAAATGCAATCTCAAAAAGGCTTCGTCCAAACCTGATGACCGCAATTGCAGCCATCATCGCTCTTATGCCGCTTGCACTTGGAATCGGCGCTGGCGCTGAGTTGCACCAACCTCTTGCCATCGCTGTTATCGGTGGGTTTTTAATCGCGCTTCCTTTATTGCTGATTGTGTTGCCTTCGTTGTTGAGGTTGTTTTATAAGAATGCAAAACAGAAAACTGCATTGCAGTAAACAAAGGAATAAGAAGGATTCTTATTTTCTTTTTGATAAATTAATTAAAGATGAAAAATTTATAAGCATTTCTTGCAGGGGAAAAATTCTACATTCGCCAATCATCGCGATATGAATTTTATTAGAATTTTAAAAGTAAAAGCCTCAAAATTAAAATCTGAAATACAGGTTTTGATGATTGCTTACAAAGATCATCGCACACCTTTAAGAGCAAAGATATTGATCGGCATAACCGTTGGTTATTTATTAAGTCCAATTGATTTAATCCCTGATTTTATTCCGGTAATCGGCTTGTTAGATGATTTAATAATAATACCAATTTTAATTTCGGTTTCAATAAAGCTGATTCCAGCAACAGTATTGAACGATGCAAGAGAAAAGGCGAAAAATACTGCGCAGATTTATAAAAAAACAAATTGGGGGTTCGCAATTGTGATCATAATAATTTGGCTGGCACTGATATTTTTTGTCTATAAAAAACTACTCATTTTTAAGAAGAGAAATTAAAACAGAAATCGTTTTTTCTTAGTAAACAAACTAATAAGTAAGATTTCTGTTTTTTAGGGAAAATTATCAATCTAATCCTGCTCAGGCTTTTAAATTATTTTCTTTTATAAGTATTCAGATTTTCTTTAGAATCTTTGTCTTTCTTTGAAAAAAAAAAAATTAAAATAAGAAATGTCATTGTACGATTACGACCGGCATCTGCTTGAATGGATCAATCATAACAGAATATTTTATTTAGATAATTTTT
>JBQCEG010000168.1:0-13345 GCA_051960475.1 Ginsengibacter sp. | reverse complement strand
ACGGATTTAGATGAGATGCTTGAAGTTGCTAAAAATCTTGAGGGCCAATTGACTTCTACTTTAATGGCGACTGATGAAGACATTCTTTCAAATAGTGATTTGGTTGAGGCAATAAAAGATATTTGCGGGCGATTTATTATTAACGGTGTTCCAACCGGTGTTGAGGTTTGTTTGAGCATGCAGCATGGTGGCCCTTTCCCCGCCACAACCGATTCAAGATTTACTTCTGTTGGTGCAGATGGAATCAAGCGTTTTGCCAGGCCGGTGGCTTTTCAAAACTGGCCGGATAGTTTGTTGCCTGACGAATTGAAAAATGAAAATCCGCTAAATATCTGGCGGACAGTGAATGGCGAATTAACAAAGGAACCGTTATAATAACTTTTATTGAATGCTTTCCCTTCCCATTTCCACAAAATTTCCTTCCTCTGATTATTCCCGTTTAACCGGTTCTGTTTTTCATTGCATTGATGCGCATACCTGCGGTAATCCTGTTCGCCTTGTAGCTGCAGGAGGCCCTGCACTGGAAGGAAATACCATGGACGAAAGAAGGCAATATTTTTTAAAAGAGTATGATTGGATAAGAAAGGGATTGATGTTTGAACCACGCGGGCATGACATGATGAGCGGAAGCATTTTATATCCACCTTGCGATCCCGCAAATGATGTGGCTGTTTTATTTATTGAAACAAGTGGATGTCTTCCAATGTGCGGCCATGGAACGATTGGAACAATTACAATTGCAATTGAAGAAGAATTGATTCAGTCGAAAATTCCGGGGCAGGTAAAAATGGAAGCACCAGCAGGATTGGTAACGGTGACGTACACACGAAAAGACAAAAAAGTTTCTTCAGTTAAATTAACTAACGTTCCCTCTTTTCTTGCTGCCGAAAACCTCGAAGTGGAGTGCCCGGGTTTAGGAAAAATAAAAGTTGACGTTTCCTACGGTGGTAATTTTTATGCAATTGTAGATGAGCAGGAAAATTTTAGTGGCATTGAAAATTATACGGCTTTGCAATTGATTTCCTGGAGCGGAGAATTGAGAAAACGTATCAATGAAAAATTTGAATTTGTACATCCTGAAAATCCAACCATTCACTCCTGCTCGCACATTTTATGGACTGGAAAAGTTTTGGACAAGACTTCCACAGCGCGCAATGCCGTTTTTTACGGTGACAAGGCAATAGACCGTTCCCCTTGCGGAACCGGAACATCCGCACGAATGGCGCAATGGTATGCAAAAGGCAAATTGAAAAAAGGAGAGGAATTTATCCATGAAAGCATTATTGGCAGTAAGTTTATAGGTAGAATAGAAGAAGAACTTACGGTTTCGGGGAAACCAGCGATTCGCCCTTCAATTGAAGGTTGGGCAAAGATTTATGGATACAATACAATTTCAATAGATAAAGATGATGATCCTTACGCGTTGGGTTTCCAGGTGATATAAGCAGGGCATGTTTTTTCGAAAAAATAAAATTCCTATTAATTCCTTTTTGGCTATTGGGGAATAAACTTTCAGTTTATTCCATTAAATTTAAATTGATTTTTATTCTAACTTGTTCCACAAAAACAGGCTTTTTAAATCATTTTAAAACTACTTTTTATGGTACTCATCATTATTCTCGCCGTTATTGTCTTGCTGATTATCTGGGTCATCGCAATGTACAACAGCCTGATAAAGCTGAAGATTAAGGTCGACAATAGCTGGAGCGACATTCGTGTCTTTCTTAAAAAAAGATACGATCTGATTCCCAACCTGGTAAATACAGTGAAAGGATATGCCGCGCATGAAAAGGAAACCTTTGAAAAAGTTACCGAATTGCGGAATGCGGCTGCTTCTGTTCCACCAACAGATGTTAAAGGTTCTGCCGAAGCCAACCAGGCGCTTGGTGGCGCTTTGAGAAGTTTGTTTGCCGTGGCTGAAAACTATCCTGAATTAAAGGCCAATCAAAATTTTCTTGAATTGCAAAATGCGCTTCAATCCATCGAAGGCGATCTTGGAAACGCGCGGCGATATTATAATGCAACAGTGAGAGATTACAATACAGCCATTCAGCAGTTTCCGGCCGTGATCATTGCCAACATGTCCGGCTTTAAAGCACGCGAATTTTATGAACTGGAAAACCAGGAAGAAGCGAAGAATGTGGAAGTAAAGTTTTAATTGTTGTTGATGAAAAAAATTGCTGCAATTCTTTTGCTTGTTTGTGCCTGTAAATATTTACAAGCACAGGAAGCGTTTACTATTAACCGTTATAATGTCAACCTAAAAGTAAATAAAGATGCGTCTTTGGATATTACCGAAAATTTAGACGTTCATTTTTTAGAGAACACGCACGGAATTATCCGCTCAATCCCTTACCAATACCCAATGGAAAAGCTTCCTGCCGGAGTTGACCAGGCGGAGAGGCAAATGCACGCTAACGGATACACGAGAATTTTTATCGAAAATATAAAAGTGCCTGGTTATGATTTCAGCACCAGTAAAAGTGGCGATTACGAAAATATCAAAATAGGTTCCGCGGACGAATATGTCAATGGTGATAAGCATTACACCATCAAATACAGAATCCTGAATGCGATCAATTTTTTTAAGAATCATTCAGAGTTGTATTTTAATTTAATTGGCGAGCAATGGGACACCAACATTGATTCAGTAAATTTTGAAGTTGAATTGCCGCAGGCCCTTCCGGACACCCCTTACTATTTTGTTGCTACGGGCGTTTTTGGATCAAAAGAAAATAAAACGGTTACTCAATGGCGATCCAATAAAATCCTTTACGGTCACACAATAGGAATTTTAAATCCTCATGAAGGTCTGACTGTTGGCATTGGAATGCCAAATGGCTATTTGACAAAACCTAATTATACTTTACGTGGCATCGCATGGTTGTTTTTGCCAATTGCTGTCTTTTTGGCAATGTTTTCGATTTGGAAAAAGTGGGGAAAGGATGAAGAAGTAACAGTGCAGACAGAATTTTATCCGCCTGAAAATATTAGTCCCGCTATTTGTGGTTACCTGATTGATGACAGGCTCAACAGGCGCGACCTTACTGCACTTGTTCCTTATTGGGGGGCCGGCGGATTTTTGCAAGTAAATGAAACAGAAAAAAGTTCTTTGCTCGGGATTATCAAATCCAAAGAATATGAGTTTGTGAAGTTGAAAGAGTTGCCGCAAAGTGCACCTGAATTTGAAAAAACTTTATTCGACGGAATTTTTGAATCCGGAGACAAAGTAAAATTGAGCGATTTGAAAAATGTGCTTTACACAACAATGAACAAAGCAAAATCGCAATTGGAAACGGAGATCAAAAAGGAAGATTATTATGTAACTTATTCCAGGACGATGGGCTGTGTTTTTCCTTTCATTGGCATCTTGCTCGCAGCTATTGGTTTTTTTGCTTTGGTTGATGATTGGCAGGAAAAATTGTGGTTGGGTGTTGCCTTTATCGCCAGTGGAATTATACTGATCTCTTTTGGTGTTTTTATGACGAAAAAAACAAAAAAGGGCACTTTGCTTTATCAAAAATTATTAGGATTTAAAGAGTTTATAAAGACTGTTGAGAAAGATCGATTGCAGGAATTTTTAAAGCAGGATGAAAATTACTTTGATAAAGTTTTGCCTTTTGCCATTGTCTTTGGTGTGGCCGATACATGGAAAGATAAATTAAAAGGCCTTGACGTTCCACCCCCGAAATGGTACAATGGAGCTTATGGTGGCAGCAATTTTAATACCCTTATGTTTATGAACAGTCTGGATCATTCAATGAATGAAATGAGCAGCACTTTTTACAGTGCGCCTTCGAGCAGTGGCACGAGCGGAGGAAGTTTCAGCGGCGGTGGTGGATTCTCCGGCGGAGGATTTGGTGGAGGAGGAGGAAGCAGTTGGTAAATTGATGCAAAATAAAAAACGGGATTATTTGTTGTTTTACTATTCAACAAATAATCCCGCATTCTTTTGTAGAAGAATAATTGTTTAAAACTTCAGGCAAGTCACTTTCCCATCCATTGTAGTAGCTATTACTTTATGATCAGAAACGGGTTTAATGTTTGTAATAAGGCAATTTGAAATTTTGTGTTTCCAGAGAATTGAGCCGTCACGTTTTACGGCCACAACTACTCCTGAATTCGAAGGAACGTAAATGATATTTTTATGTTGAACGATTGCCGTCGGTGCTATTTCGTAATTCAATCCGGGATCAACTTTCCATGTGATCTGCATATCCGGCAATGAAGTGGAAACGCCGATCAATTCGCCTTCCATCGTTTTTGCATAGACCAAAGAACTATCTTTTGACAATCCCATTGATTCGCGCACACGATATTTCGGATTTTTTTTTCTCCAGATCACATCACCGGTGTTTGCATCAAAAACTGTCATGTAACGATCGGGTGCGACGATAAAAACTTTTCCTTTTGTAGCGACCGGGAAGCACGCGGCAGGTGAATACATTTTGTTGCTTGAGCCATTATTCCACTTCCAAACCAACTTTCCTGTAGCTGCATCAAGGCAATAAAATTCAGTGCCCCAACTTCCAAAATAAATTTTGTTTTCATAAAAAAGTGGTGTGGTAACAACGAAACCCTTTATACCAACGTAATCCCAAACAAGTTTGCCGGTCTTCAAATCCAGCGCCCTGAAGTGTCCATCGGCGGCGCCGATATAAATTGTGTTGTTTTTGATCAAAGGATTAGCAACAATCGGTTTTTGGGTTTCGTATTTCCAAACCAATTTTCCTGTCTTCGCATTTACGCAATAAATGTTGTTATCTGTTGAAGCGACAACTGCAAGATTATTTTGCACAGCAGGTGTTGAATAAATTTTTCCTCCGGTTTGCAGTGACCAAACTTTTTTGCCATTTTTTTTATTTAGTGCAAAAAATTGTCCACCTGAATTGCTGCCAATAACAAGATGCTTGTTAAGTGCAACGCCCGATCCAATATCACTTTTATCATTGAATTGCCAATCGGTTTTTACATTTTTATAAATGTCGTTCACGGCATAAGAAGGGCGGAAATAATGATTCGTGTCGGCGGCAAAATCATGCTTGTATAATTTTACCTGCGCCCATTGATGCTGTTCTTTCGTTACCGGGTTTCGTTCTTCATAGGTGGCAGTGCCGTCCTTGATTGTAACGATATTATAACCTCCCACAGGGTTTCTTGCTCTCAGGTTCGATCTTCCCATGATCCCGGGAATTCCTTCAAAATTGAATACTTTGTTTCTATGTCCGTGACCGCAGATGATCAATTGTGTGTTGCGCGTTTTCAGCATATCCATTATCTCGTACCAGTTGTTCAGGCTTGAATCCTGCGGATAATGATTTACATAAATGATCGGAATATTTGGATCTTTCAAATTCTTCAAGGTCGAATCGAGCCACACAATATTTTCTCTTGAAACCTGGCCCGGACTCATTCTCATGTTTGGTCCACAAACCGTTCCCAGGAAAAGATAGCCGCCATATTGAAAATCGAAAGTTTCGTTACCGAATATTTTTTTAAAACTGTTGGTTCCGCTTTCTGACCAGTTGGCGTCATGGTTTCCGGGAATGATATGCCAGGGTTTATTAAGGCTATCCAATATTTTTTTTGCAACCACGAATTGGGTATCTGAACCAAAGTCTGTGATATCGCCCGAAAGGATCACGAATTTGATTTCAGGATCATTGTTGATATCATGAACGGTGCGTTCAAGGTCTTCTTCCGAATTGTTGCTTCCAATGTGTGTGTCGGTAACGTGCGCAAACTTGAACCCGGTTTGTGCCAACGAAGCCGACATAAAAAACAACAATGAGAAGAGAAGTGTCCACTTTTTCATATTAGTTTTTGAGTTTTTAAAATTGATCTTTTTTAAACTAAAAACCGGGAGCAATTGAATGCCCCCGGCTTTGTTTTTTCTTCAGAAATTAAACTTTAACGAAAGAAAAATCTTTACCATCCGGGATTTTGTTTCAATGCTCCGTTTGGATACAAGGCTATCTGGCTTGTTGGTATCGGTGCAAAATAATCCCTGCTTTGAGGAGTTCTTGTTGTTCCTGAACTGTAAGGCATTATATACCCGTCAGCATTCAAGTTGATGTCCGGGTTGTTGGGAACTTTTGCTCCCAGAATGCAATCAGGATTCAATTGGGTATCCATATAATCTAATTTTCCCCAACGGATCAAATCATCATAACGGAAGCCGTCCATGATCAATTCACTTCTCCTGTCGCGGCGGATTTCCCAGATCAAGGATGTTACATCGGGATCTTTATTCGGATCTACAAAAGGAACGCCGTTAATCGCTGTTCCCTGGTTGCCGTCCAATTCAAGAGGCGCCACACCTGCACGTGCACGCAACTTATTGATGGAGATATCAAGGTCATTTTGTGTAATTGGTTCTGTTCCCAACTTGTCAAGTTCGGCAGAAGCTTCTGCATAGTTTTCCATAGTTTCGGCAAGCCAGAATAAAGGCGCATCTGTTGTGTTGTAGGGAGCGGTTTTGTAATCACCAGGATATACTACACCATCAGGTAAGAATTTGGCAGGACGATAACCTGTGCTTGAGTGCATACCCGCAACAAGGTTCCCATTGTAGCAATAAAAGTCGCTAATGGTTTCCAACAAACGTTGATCACGGTTAGCACGTACACTGTCAATGCTTCTGTCGCCTTTATATTCGGGTGAAAGTGTAATGGGCAAACCGTCGCTGCAAACATAAGATTCAACAGCAGACTTTGTAAGACCGTTCATTGGAGTTGTACTGTTCGTATAACCCACAGTTGGATGCATTAACACATCTGTTTCATAATCCATGTATAAAATAGTTTCAGGATTTCCCTGGAGACTTTCTGAATTGTATTCAGTTTTATAATCAGGGTTCAATGAATAACCTCCATTGATTAATGCCGCAGAAGCATCTTTACATTCTTTCAAATATTTTGCTGCACGCGCATTGTCATTTTCCCTGTATTCAGCATAGGTTCCTTCATAAAGACAAACCCTGGATTTAAGTGCAAGGGCTACGTCTTTGTTTACTGTATTGTCACCGGTCCTTGCACGGCAATTATTAACAGCATAATCAAGATCAGCCAAAACGCTGTCCATCACCATATTTCTCGGATCTCTCGCCTTATACATTGCAGAATCAGAAATATCCAATACTGTGTTATAGAAAGGCACATCACCGAATCTTTTAACCAATTGGAAGTAGTTTAAAGCGCGGAAAAACTTTGCTACACCTGTCCAGTGATTTTTTGCTTCCTGGTCCATCGGCACATCAGGAACGCGGGCAATTACAAGGTTGGCTTTGCGGATATCACCGAAGTTCCAGTTACCATCTGACGCCGGTGCATTCTTTGCAAAGTTTTCAAAGGTCGGATTTGCCTGGTCGTCACTAAAGCTCGTGAAATAATATCTGCCTCCTGACCAACCATGTCCGTATCCATCAAAAAGATTGTTATAAAATCCCCAACAAAAGGTTTTTACATTGCTCTCGCTGTTCCAGTAATCCAGATCAGAGAAAGCATCCAGCGGTTTTTTATCAATATACTTGCTACAGCCTGCTGTAAATAACAGGATAATCGCTGCCAGGGCAAGTTTGTTTATATTTTTAAATCGTTTCATATTTCAATTTGTTTATTTGTTTTTCTTAAAAAGTAAGTTGCGCACCAAAAGAATAGTTCTTTTCAAATGGATAAGTTCTTCCGGTATATCCATATTCACCGTCGGTGATTTCAGGATCCAAAGGCGCACCTACGTTTGAAATAGTTGCCAGGTTTTCACCACTCACATAAATTCTTAACCTGTTTACGTGAAGTTTGTTCATTAAATTCGCAGGAAGTGTATAACCAATAGTTATGTTTTTCAACCTGCAATAAGCAAGATTCAAAAGGTATTTTGATTGAGGATAAAAGTTATTGCCACCTGCGCTGATACCACTAACTGTTCCTGAAGAGTTTCCTGCATACGGGTTAGGATATTTTGCATTTGGATTATCAGGAGTCCAATAATCAACCTGGTTTGCATACAAGATTTGAGCACCACTGTACATTGGAATAACCATATCACCAAGTCCCCACATAGCGCGTTTGCCCACTCCTTGGAAGAATACATCGATGTCAAAATTTTTCCAGCTTGAACCGATTCTTGCGCTGTATAAGTATTTTGGTTGCGTGTTACCAATGATCGTAAGATCACCGTGATCAGTTGCAGTTGATTTGCCTGCATCAATCTTTCCGTCACCATTCAGGTCTTTGAATTTAACGTCACCTGGTCCATAAGTAAAGTTGCCTTTTTCAAGTGCAGTTTGGCTGGGAGATTTAGCTACATCTTCTGCATCTTTAAAATATCCTGCTGTCTCAAATCCCCAGATTGCTCCATATTCTGCACCATCATAATATTGGCCAATATATTTAGAATCGTTTTTCCATTTGGTAACAATCGTATTGCTGTTATCCAAAGAAACAGTTGCGTAAAAGTTCCAGTTTTTAGTGATGTTCGCATTTCCACTAAGAGAGAGTTCAAAACCACGGTCACGCAAATTTCCCTGATTGGTGTGTGGTGCAGCAGCACCAAATGTAGCAGGAACGATATTGGTGTTCACCATTCCTGTTGTATTTCTTTGATACCAATCGAAAGTAGCAGTGATATGATTGTGAAGGAAACTTGCATCAACTCCAAAATCTGTAGTTTTTATTTTTTCCCATTTGAGGCTTTGAGCTATAGCCATAGGATTTGTAAAAGTTGGAACAGTAACTCCATCCACGATCCAATTTGCATTGTAGCTGTTCATGCTCGGGATAAAGAACTGTCCACCGATATCAAGGTTTCCAATTGCACCTATAGAACCTCTGAATTTAAGATCGCTTACAACAGGCTTAATAAAGTCCATGAATTTTTCATCGCTGATCCTATATCCTGCAGAAGCAGAAGAGAAGAAAGCCCAGCGGTCAAATGGTGAGTAGGTAGAGGATCCGTCGTAACGGCCATTTAATTCCAAAAGGTATTTTCCTTTGTAATCATAATTGGCTCTGCCAAAAAATCCGGCGTAAGCTGCATTACTGTGATTGCTGCCTGTATATTGATCTCCAATCGCTAGATTAAGTTCCGGTTTTGACGGATCCAGAAGACCCAATCGTTCTCCATAGAAACCCTGGTATTCGTCATCTTCGGCGTTCATACCTGTCATTAAAGTAACATGGTGAGCATTGTTGAAAATGTTTTCATATTTAATGGTTCCGTTAAATGAATTAATCAAAGTACGGTTTGTTGTATATTCGGCCCTGTTGCTGGAACTGCTTGTAATTACCTGGTAAGGTAAAGTTCCTCCTGCCCAAAAATTCCATGCAGAGATTGGTCCGCCTTTAATATGACCTAAAGCATTATCCCTGTTAATGGTATAATTCGCCTGAACGGTTACATGTTTGATAGGAGTAATTGTTGCTCCCAAATCAACTCTTGAGTAGTTGTCAGTGGTAGTGTTTGTATTAGCCCCGGTTAGGTAAGCCGGCGGCTGGCGGAAATATTTTCCCTGGTAAGTCCCATAAGGAAACCATGCACCCCAACGCCACATATAATAAAAATAAGGCTCGTATGAATAAGGATAATCGTATTCAAAGTTGCGATAAAGCATTTTGGCGCTTACCTTCAGCCAATCGGTTGCTTTGACATCCAAAGCTGCTGTAACGTTGTATTTTTTAACCTTATCAGGATTTAGCTTCATGATACCGGTTTGATCACTGTAGCCACTAGAAATGTAATAGTTCACATTATCACTTCCACCAGTGATTTGGAGGTTGTGTGTTTGTTGCGGCGACCATTTGTTCAGCATTATGTCTTTTACATCCCAAACCCTGTAGAAATAAGTCTGGTTGGAGGCGTCACCCAATACGAAATCTTCACCGGGTACCATTTCATTGCCTGTGCGGTTATTTGCGTAATTCTCTTCCCAGTTTTTGATACCTGCAATTTCTTTTTTCAGGTCAATCCCAAACAATTCAGGTGAGTTATTTCCTGCCCTGGCCGCACCTGCTACAACGCCAGTCAAGCTTTTAACAGGATCTGCAAAATCCGGAAGTACGGTTGGGGTATTCCATGAAAAATTATCAGAATAAGTAATTTTCGGTTTGCGATTGAAATGCCCGGTTTTTGTCTTGATTAATACAACACCGAAAGCAGCCCTGGCACCATAAATTGAAGCAGAGGCTGCATCTTTCAATACGGAAATACTTTCAATATCATTAGGGTCAATTACCGAGAGATCCGGAGTGGGCACGTTGTCCACAAGTATCAACGGCGCTTTGCTTCCATTAACACTTCCGATACCCCTAAGGGTAATATTTGGAGAAGAAGTCAATCCGCCATTTCCGTAGGTAATTGTTAAACCCGGAACAACGCCTTGAAGTGCTTTTGTCGGATCAGTCAATGGCTTACTTTCAAAGGTTTTCTTTACGTCCACTGTTGTAACAGCGCCGGTAAGGTTTGCCTTTTTTTGGGTGCCATAACCCACTACTACGATGTCCTGCAATTTGCTGTTGCCGTTTCTGTTTAACAAAACAGAAATTGAATTGCCGGTTCCCACCTTTTCTTCCTGTGTTTCATAACCTACATAGGAAAAAACAAGTGTAGCGCCTTTCTGTGCATCGATTGAAAAATTACCGGACGCATCTGTAATTGTGCTGTGGTTCGTTCCTTTCACATTTACAGTTACACCGGCCAGAGGAGTATTCTCCTCACTTGTTAACACCTTGCCTGTTATCGTCTTGCTCTGGGCAAATGACGATAAACAGAAAAATGATCCTATCAGTAATAGGAGTGCCTGTCTAATTAAAGTCATAGAGATTGTTTTTGATATGATAGAATTGTATTGAAAAAACTTTGTTTCATTTATTAAAAAAATCCTTGCAGTTCAGAGATCATAGATTTTACAAAACATTTATACCGGCATTTTGATAAGGTTCCAAAAGCAAATTTTTTGGCGATAACTCCGTGACCAAAGTGTCTATTTTTTTTGTTTCACAAATTTGGAATGGCTGCCGGGTGTTGATTTTTTCAGAAATTGTAAGGCAAACCAGCTTTTTAGAAGCTTCGATCATGGCTTTTTTGATCTGCACCACTTCCCAGTCATTGTCAGAAACGCCTTCTTCAAGATTTATGGCTGAAACGCCCAAAATGCACAAATCGACTTTCAGCTGTTTTATTTTTGTTATGGCCTCAAGCCCAACCGTTATTTTTGAGTCTTTTGAGATTTTGTCGCCAATGGCGATCACTTCAATATTTGGATGAACAATATATTCTGCCAGCACCGGTACACTTCCTGAAATAAAAGTGGCATGCAATTCAAGAGGCAAGGCTCTTGCTAATTCAATTATCGTTGTCCCGCCAGTTGTAAAGACAAACATGCCATCTTTAATAAGAGATGTTGCCTTTTGAGCAATGACCTTTTTTTGGTTGTAGGCATAGACATCATCGGTAGAGCTGTAAGTGTTGTGAAATGAAGGTGACAATGCGCCTCCATGAACTTTGATGATCTTTCCTTCATCTGCCAACTGCTGGATATCCCGCCTGATGGTATCATCTGATACTTTCACCTGCCGGCTCAAATCGGTAGAAAGCACTTTATTATGAAGGTTTACCTGGTGAAGTATGAAGGCCTGGCGATCAATTTTCAGCATAAACGTTAATCGTAGTTCGTTACAAACATATCACTTTAACTTATTAAAAAGTCAAATTTGCAATATTTTTTTGCACTTTTTGGTTATAAAACCGTTTTTTACCGCAAATTATGATTATAAATTTCAATATGGAGGAGAAATCCCAGCCTTCAAATTGTGTAAATTATTTATTTGTATGGTGTTTTAGACATTTTAATTAAGGGGTATGTGTTGCGCGAAATATTAAATAAAACCGGAAAGTAAATGGAATATAAGCTTGGAATCGGTTAAATGAGTTTAATCCTTATCTTAATTATGCGGTTTTTGCGGTAAATACAGCAATGTTTTCCGGTCAGAAAAAATAAAAAATCTGCAGGAATGTTGGTTTACTATTAATGTTTATTATTAATGTTTTTGCTATTAAGGCAGGGAAAGCTATCTTTTTCTTGTGGCCGGTTTCTTGACCACATGATGATGAGTTGTTTTGGGTACCGGCTTGGTTACAGTTTCTTCTTGGGGCATTTCGGCACTTTCTTCATCATTAGGAGTATTATCGCCGCCATCAAAATATTTTTCCATTTGCTTCGCCTGGTAGATATTGCTGTTGTACCTGTTGCCCAACACGATGATCGTAACCGAATCCTGTATCATCCTTATGAAGACCGCATTGTTGCCGTGCCACCATCCATTGTGGTAAATTATTTTACGGCCGTCTGGATAAACATTCATTCTCCAGCCATAACCATAATTGCGAATGCCTGGCTTTTCATTACTATAAGGCGTATAAGCTTTTTCGATAAGGTCTTGTGGCAAAAATTGATCTGTGTATAAAGCCTGATCCCATTTCAACAGATCTTCAGGCGTACTGTAAATATTTTTATCGCCAAAGCCGCAATCCAAGAAAGTAAAAGCTTCGGGCCTGCCGCGGTAATCATAAGAAGGCATTGCGGTGGCGCTGTCTTTAATATTCCAGACATAAGTGTCATTCATGTGTAGCGGTGTAAATATCTGTTGCTGTAAAAAATCAGCATAAGATTCGCCGGAGGCTTTTTCAATGATTAGTCCAAGGAGTGCGTAATTCGTATTGCAATAAGTGAAATGCGTATTGGGTTTGGTGGCTGCCGGTTTATATTTGATGAGATAATCGAGTACATCCTGGTTTTTAACGTGCTGGTGAATATCCCAACCCAATTTGTCCATAAAATAAAGATAGTTTGGTAAGCCGCTTCTGTGGCTCAATAGATCTTTTACCCGTACATTCTCATAAGGAAATGCAGGAAAAAACTTTCTTACATCGTCATCAAGAGAAAGTTTGCCCATTTGCACGAGTTTCAAAGTTGCCATTGCAGTAAAAGTCTTCGAAACAGAAGCAATGTGGAAGGCAGTGTGTTTATCAATTAATGAATCCTTTTTCTGCAGGTTGAAATAACCATGATAATCTTCAAAGATCACTTGTCCTCTTTTGGCAACAAGGATCGCCCCATTAAAACCCGTGCGGATCAATTTATTTTGATAAAAATTGTTTACCTCATTCCGGTAAAGTCTCAGTTTTTCACGTGGTATAGGAGCAGGATCAGGAGCCAGATGTGCAATGGTATCTTTACCAGACGGTTTGGCTTTAACACCGTTGGAATTGCATGAAGAAATAAAAAATAAGAATGTAGGGAATACGGCAAAAAAATTTCTAAGTCTCATCAAAAAATATTCGGATATTA
>JBQCEG010000167.1:0-47631 GCA_051960475.1 Ginsengibacter sp. | reverse complement strand
TCATTGGCGATTTTCATCAAACTCACTCCTACTGTTTTTAATGCTCCGTGTGTTTCCACAATAGCATCGTGCGCTGCAAGCGATTCAAATTTATTACCAGCAGTTACAAATGGAAGTCCTGTTAATTCAGCGATTGTTTCGGCTACATTTTTCGCATAATCTTTTGGTGTATTAATTCCCGTACCAACAGCAGTTCCACCAAGAGCAAGTTCGCTCAAATGCGGCAAAGTATTTTTTATGGCTTTTATTCCATGATCTAACTGTGATGCATACGCGCTAAATTCCTGGCCAAGGGTTAAAGGTGTAGCATCCATAAAATGTGTACGACCGATCTTCACAATTTTCATGAAATCCTTTGATTTTTTGTCAAAGGTGTTTTTCAAATTTTCCAGAGCAGGCAAAGTTAGATCATGCAAAATTTTATACGCCGCAATATGCATTGCAGTTGGAAATGTGTCGTTGCTCGATTGCGATTTGTTTACATCATCATTGGGATGCAAAAATTTTTCTTTATCAGTTAGCTTTCCTCCATTCAAAACATGGCCGCGATAAGCAATCACTTCATTCACATTCATATTGCTTTGCGTTCCGCTTCCGGTTTGCCATACCACAAGTGGAAACTGGTCATTTAATTTTCCAGCAAGGATTTCATCACACACTTTCGATATCAGATCCAATTTTTCTTTTGAAAGAACGCCCGCATCAAAATTGGTAATTGCAGCCGCCTTTTTCAAATATGCAAATGCCTGGATAATTTCTTTTGGCATCTTATTGATGTCTTGTGCAATTTTAAAATTCCCTACGCTCCTTTGTGTTTGTGCGCCGTAATAAGCATCTGAAGGGACTTTTACTTCTCCCATTGTATCCTTTTCTGTTCTGTAGTCCATGTTATTTCAAATTAAATTAAAAGATTCTTTTGCAAATTTAATTCAATGGGCGGAGAGAGGTTAAAGACAATTTTTCCCTTGCTTAGACAATTGTTGAATCCGGCAATTATTTGAAAACCGGTTTACGTTTTTCAAGGAAAGCTGCTGTTCCTTCTTTTTTATCATCACTTGAAAATACTTCTCCAAAAAGTTGTGTTTCTTTTTTAAATCCATCTTTGTTGAAGTAAGCATTTACTGCTTCGATCACTTTTGAAATTGCTAAAGGAGATTTGGTTAAAATCACACTCAAAATTTCTTTCGTTTTATTCAAAAGATTTTCCGGTGATTGGACATAATTTACCAAACCTAATTTTAATGCTTCCTCTGCTCCGACCATATTTCCGGTCATCATCAATTCCATAACCTTCCCTTTTCCAACGAGCATTGTTAAACGCTGAGTTCCTCCATATCCCGGAATCAACCCAAGGTTCACTTCCGGCTGTCCAAACTTTGCATTTGTACTGGCAATTCTGAAATGGCAAGCCATCGCCAGTTCGCAACCACCACCCAACGCAAAACCATTCACAGCCGCTATTACAGGCTTTGGACAATTTTCAATCTTGAAAAAAACATCCTGTCCTTTTATTGCCAAAGCTGCTCCTTCATTATCATTAACCAACGTAAATTCTGATATATCCGCACCGGCAACAAAAGCTTTTTCACCCGCACCGGTTATGATAACAGCCTTAATATTTTTATCATTATAAATTTCATCCATCACCTTGTCCAACTCTTCCAAAACCATTTTGTTCAAGGCGTTCATTTTCTCGGGCCGGTTGATGGTGATGGTGAAAATCTTATTTTCTAAATCTGTTTTTATAGTGCTATAAATCATTATCCTGTTTTTATTGCCAATTAAAATTTCCTGTTTTCTTTCACCCAACTCGTTATATAATTTGCAATGTCAGAAGTAGAAGTTCCCGGCGGAAATAATTTTCCAACACCTAATTCATTAAGATGCTGCATGTCATCGGCAGGAATTATTCCTCCACCTGTTAACAATACATCATCCATTCCTTTTTCTTTCATCAATGACAGGATCTTTGGAAAAATTGTATTGTGTGCACCGGTTAAAATACTGATTCCAATCGCATCCACGTCTTCCTGTAATGCAGTATTCACTACCATTTCAGGCGTTTGTCGCAAACCGGTATAAATTACTTCCATCCCTGCGTCACGAAGTGAAGTAGCAATAACTTTTGCACCGCGGTCATGACCATCCAATCCCACTTTTGCTACCAACACTCTTATCGTTCTTTGTTTTTCGGAAGATTTTTTTTCGGCCATATTTATTTGATTACTGAAAGTGCGTGTTCAATTCTTTTGATGGTTTCTTCTTTTCCAAGAAGGGCAGCAATATCAAAAACACCAGGGCCATATTTTCCGCCCACCAACATTACTCTTAATGGAAGCATCAGCTCTCCAGGTTTTAAACGGCTGGCCGCAGCCAATTCTTTAAAAGTGTGTTCGGCATCATGTTCATTCCATGAATTCATCAAAGAATAAGAGCGGATCAGTTCAACAAAAAACTGTGCCTTTTGATCATTCCATTTCGGAAGTATAGAAGCCGTATCAATAGTTGCCGGCGCATTAAAAAAGAAAGAAGATTGTTGCCAAAAATCTGTAAGTAATGTGCAGCGCTCTTTTACTAATTCAATAATCTTATCCAGTTTACTTTCATCTACTGTTAAAACTCCATGTTCATTAAGAACACTTTTCACATCAGGTTTCAGTCTTTCAGCTCCAGATTTCTTTATCCATTCATGATTAAACCACTTTGCTTTTTCAAAATCGAACTTCGCACTGTGCGCATGCACTCTTTCCATCGAAAATTTTTCAATCATTTCATCTAAAGAAAAAATTTCCTGCTCTGTTCCATCATTCCAACCCAGCAATGCAAGCATATTGATAAATGCTTCAGGCATAAATCCAAGTTCTTTAAAACCCTTTACCACCCCGTTTTTCGGATCATTCCATTCCATTGCAAAAACTGGAAATCCTAATCTTTCACCATCTCTCTTACTCAACTTTCCATTTCCATCAGGTTTTAAAATAAGGGGAAGATGCGCCCATTCCGGCATTTGTTTTTCCCATCCAAAATATTTCCACAACAACACATGAACAGGTGCGCTTGGCAACCATTCTTCACCACGCAATGCGTGCGTTATTTTCATCAGGTAATCATCAACAACCACGGCTAAATGATAAGTAGGCATTCCATCTGCCTTGATTAAAACTTTATCATCAACACCATTCACCGGCATTTGAATTTCGCCACGAATCATATCATGAAAATGCACGTATTCATTCGGTGGCATTTTAATCCTGATCACATGAGGATAATTTAATTTTAATAATTCTTCGGTTTCTTCAGGAGGCAAAGTCAATGAATTGCGCATGTTCAACCTGTTATTAAAATCGTATTGAACATTTGCTTTGCCTTGTGCCTTCAGCGTTTCACGAAGATTTTCAATTTCTTCCGGCGTATCAAAAGCATAATAAGCATGTCCTGATTTTACTAGTTGTTCTGCATATTCGCGGTAAATATTTTTTCTTTCGCTTTGGCGATACGGTCCATGATCACCACCGATTCCCGGTCCTTCATCCGGCAGAATATTGCACCATTTTAAACAATCAATTATGTATTGTTCTGCTCCTTCCACATATCGCGTTTGATCCGTATCCTCAACTCTTAATATAAAATCGCCATCATGTTTTTTGGCAAATAAATAATTGTATAACCCAGTTCGAACGCCGCCTAAGTGTAATCCTCCTGTAGGACTTGGCGCAAATCTTACTCTTACTTTACTCATATTGCAAAGATAATTGTTTGCTTTTATCTGTTTTTCAGCTTAAAAACCGTACAGATTACAGCAAACGAATAAAAACAGAAAATTTTTATTTTAATGAAATTCTTACCATTCATCTTTTTTAAAGTTCCTCTTGCATCTTCTTACTTATATTTGTTATAACCAATTAAAATTTGCCATGAAGATTCTTACACTACTGCTACTGTTTTTTACTTCTACCCTTTTTGCTCAAAAAAATTTACAGGACACGCTTCCAATCGATCCGGCTGTGAAAGTTGGAAAGTTGAGCAACGGATTAACTTATTACATCCGTCAAAATAAGAAGCCTGAACAAAAAGTTGAATTGCGTCTTGTTGTGAATGCTGGTTCTGTTTTGGAAAATGAAAACCAACAGGGGCTCGCCCATCTGAGCGAGCACATGGCTTTTAACGGAACCACCCATTTCAAAAAAAATGACATCATTTCTTTTTTGCAATCAATCGGTGTTGGGTTTGGAAATGATTTGAATGCTTACACAAGCTTCAACGAAACCGTTTATATTTTACCTATTCCAACAGATAAACCTGGCAACATCGAAAAGGGTTTCCAGATCCTGGAAGACTGGGCGCACAATGTTACGGACAATGCACAGGATATTGATGATGAAAGGCCAATCGTTTTGGAAGAAAGCCGTTTAGGGAAAGGCGCGCAAGACAGGATCAACCGCAAGATTTATCCTATCCGTTATGCAGGTTCACTTTATGCTGATCGCTTGCCAATTGGCATTGACAGTATTGTAAAAAATGCGCCTTATGAGGCATTGAGAAGTTTTTACCACGATTGGTACCGCCCTGATTTAATGGCGGTGGTTGTGGTGGGTGACATTGATCCGGCAAAAGCGGAATCATTGATTAAAAAATATTTTGGGCCCAACAAAAATCCGGCAAACGAAAGAAAAAGATTATATCCTGAAGTACCTGCTTATAAAAAAAGTGTTGCAAAAGTTATTACCGACAAAGAAGCAACAAGCTTTATGTATCGTGTTTATTATTCTCCTCATAAGATAAATCCAATCGTTACACTCGGAGATTATAAACATGAATTGGTAAAAGATATTTTTTCCGATCTTTTGAACCAAAGGCTGCGGGAACTTACACAAAAAGAAAATCCACCTTTTGTTTATGCAGCCACAGGTTTCAGTTCTGAAGCAAGAGGATATGAATCGTTCGTCGGCTATATCGGCACAGGAAATAGCGACAGCCTTACCGGATTAAAAGCTTTTGAAGAAGAACTGGAAAGAGTAAAAAAATATGGATTCACAAAACCAGAACTCGACAGGTCTAAAGCTGATATGCTGAATTATATTGAAAGAGCTTATAATGAAAAAAACAAGACCGAATCTTCAAGTTATGTTGGTGAATACGTCCGCAATTTCCTTACAAAAGAACCAATCCCAGGAATTGCCAACGAACTGAAATATTATAAAGAATTGCTGCCGCAAATAACGATCAAAGACGTAAACGAAATTGCGGATAAGCTCAGTGAAAATAACAATAAGTTTATCGCGCTTTCAGGTCCGCAAATCAAAGACAGCAGTTCGTTACCAACAGACCAGGAAATTCTTGCCGTTAGTGATGAAGTGAAAAAAGAAGACATAAAACCTTATGAAGAAAAAGCAATTCAAACAACATTGCTTTCTGAAATGCCAAAACCTGGGAAGGTCGTTAGCAGCAAAAAGAATGCGGTTTTGGGAACAACAGACTTTACATTAAGCAATGGCGTAACTGTTACTTTTAAACATACTGATTTTAAAAATGATCAGTTACTTATGAGCGCCATTCGCCCTGGCGGAAAAAATAATTATGGTATTGCAGACAGGTACAATGCAGAATACATGACTTCGGTGATCAATAGTATGGGTGTCGGAAATTTTTCACCTGTTGATTTGAAAAAAGCCTTGAGCGGAAAAACGGTAAGTGTAACGCCGGATTTCTCCCAGGTTTCATCCGGTTTCACCGGAAGCAGTTCGGTGAAAGATGCCGTTTCGATGATGCAGTTGATTTATCTGTATGCAACTGCCCCGCGTGTTGATACAGCTTTATTTAAATCTTTTGTGCAAAAAAATAAAGCACAGCTTGCTTTTTTGAATGCGAATCCGCAGGCAGTTTTTGTTGATACTCTGTTCAGAGAAATGTATCAAAATAATCCTTTGGCGCCAATTGCGGTTCCAAAACCTGAATATTTTGATGCATTGAATCTCGACAGAATCATGCAGATGTACAAAGAGAATTTTGGTAATGAAAATCAAATGCACTTCACATTTGTGGGAAGCATTTCAGAAGATTCAATAAAACCTTTGCTTGCAAAATACATTGCAAGCTTACCTGCTACCAACAAGAAATTCAATTATGAGGATAACAAGGTTCGTTTGGCAAAAGGAAAAGTAGATGTAGATGTATTTAAAGGAAAAGAACCCAAGGCGTTGATATTTGAAGTGTTGAGTGGTGAGTTACCTTATTCAGATGAATTGAATTTAAAAGGAGAAGCCATAAGCGAGGTGTTGAACATCAGGATCGACCAGGATTTGCGCGAAAAAATAAAAGCAATCTATGGCGGAGGAACACAATTCCAATTTCAAAAAATTCCTTACAATCATTATGAACTTTTCCTGACATTGCCAACCGGACCTGAAAAAGTGGATACTTTATTAAAAGCATCAAAAGCTGAGTTTGAAAGCATTATCAAAAACGGGCCTTCAAAAGAAGATTTGGAAAAAGTGAAAAAGCAATGGACAGAGCAACACAAAGTGAACATCAAGGAAAATAACGTTTGGCTTTCTGAATTGGAAGATTTTTATTTCCCCGGAGATAATCCTGATTTTTTTATCAATTACGATAAGTACGTAAATGCATTGACACCAAAGGATCTGCAGGATGCGGCAAAATTGTTATTAACAACAAAGAATGTAGTGACCGGCGTTTTAAAACCTGAAAAAGAAAAATAGATCAAACTTCGATTTTGCAAAAATGAATATTGAAGAGCTCAGAGATTTTGCATTGTCACTTGAAGATGTTGAAGAAGGATTTCCTTTTGGAGAAGATACACTTGTGTTTAAAACAAATAATAAAATCTTTCTGCTCGTTTCTTTATCGGCGGTTCCACTTCAGTTTAATGTAAAATGCGATCCGGACAAAGCGTTGGAGCTTCGGGAAAAATATACTTCGATTATTCCCGGTTATCACATGAATAAAAAGCACTGGAATACAATTATTGTCGATGGTTCTGTTCCGCGCGAAGAATTAAAAGGGTTTATAAAAGATTCACATCAACTTGTTTCGCCCAAGAATCGGAAGAAAAAGAATCCAAAATAAAAATCTTTTTAAAAAGTTTGTTTACTGCGATTTTTAAAAATATCACAAAACCTTTCGTGCAATCGTGATAAAAGTATTCCTCTGGTTTTTTGATTTACTTTTGGTAGCATTAAATTTACTCTTTTAGCGCTGCATGAAAATTTTAGACTGGTATATTATAAAGAAATTTTTTGTCACGTTTTTCTTTTGTCTTGTTGCGTTAACTTTTATCGTGGTGATCGTGGATTTGAGCGAAAAAACAGACGATTTTGCCAAAACCGGGTTGTCTTACAAACAAATCATTACTCAATATTATTTTGGTTTTGTTCCGCACATCGAAGCCATGCTGTTCCCGCTTTTTATCTTTATCTCGGTCATATTTTTTACCTCCGGGATGGCCAACCGTTCTGAGATAATTGCCACTTTAAGTAATGGGATCAGCTTTGGAAGATTCCTGCGTCCCTATCTAATTGGCGGTTTTATATTCACTGCTTTTCTTTGGTGGACTAATCAATATGTGCTTCCACCGGCGAATGAAAAATGGGCCAACTTCAACGCCAAATACATCGACTTCAATTATGGTGGTTATGTAAATACTGCCACATTACAGAATAAATATTTCAAGCTTGATTCATTTTCGTATGCGGGTATCCGTTATTACGACACAACAAGTAAAACCGGGAGTAATTTTTTTATCCAGCGCTTCAACAATACCAAACTCGTTTACAACCTCCGCGCCTTGAGCATTAAATGGGATACTTCAAAAAATAAATGGATGTTGTCCAACGTGGTGATCCGAACGATAAACGGTTTGCACCAAAATGTGAGAGACACTACGACGATGTTGATGAATTTTAATTTTAAGCCCCGCGATCTTCAGCGCGATGAATACATGAAAGACAAAATGACGACGCCTGAATTAAACCAGTTTATTAAACTGGAAAAGCTTCGTGGTTCAGGTGATGTCAATTCTTTGCTCCTCGAAAAAAATAATCGAACAGCCATTCCTGTTTCGGTATTTATTTTAACGATTATTGGCGCGTGCATCGCTTCACGTAAAATCCGCGGTGGCAGCGGCTTTCATCTGGCCATCGGGTTTTTGATCTGTGTATTGTATATTCTTGTTGGAAGATTTTCTTCGGTTTTTGCTCTAAAAGGAAACTTTAATCCGGTCGTTGCCGCGTGGCTTCCGAATGTGGTTTTCGGTGCGCTTGCCTGGTATTTGTACCGGCGTGCAGCAACCATAAAGTGATGAAAATCATATCACCGGCTGTAATATTTCTTTTGTTAAAAACCCATTCCGGAGTTAACTTTAACGGCGTTAGATTATTTATATTACGTTAGAAAAAACAATAATTATTTTAGGCTATGGGAGTAATTCAAGACAAATTCAAAGCAAAGGCAGATGGTGTAGCTGCAGAAGTAAAAGATATAGTAAAGAATTATGGTGACAGGATTATTGGTGAAGTAAAATTATCCCAGATCTACCAGGGAATGCGCGGGATCACGGGGCTTGTGACGGAAACCTCCCTTCTTGATTCTCACGACGGCATTCGTTTTCGCGGTTATTCTATTCCTGAATTGAGAGAAAAATTGCCAAGAGCAGAAGGCGGAACAGAACCTTTACCTGAAGGAATATTTTATTTAATGCTCGTAGGTGATTTACCTACTGAACAGGATGTTCAAAACATGAGCAACCTTTTACAACGCAGAAGCCACGTTCCCAATTTTGTTTTAGACACCATTGAGGCCTTGCCGGAAAATGCGCATCCGATGACGCAATTTGTTGTTGGAATTATGGCGCTTCAAACCGAAAGTCATTTTGCTAAAAAATATGCTGAAGGTTTAAGCAAACATGATTATTGGGCGCCTGTTTTTGATGATGCGATGGACCTGATTGCACGTTTGCCAAGAATCGCGGCTTATATCTATAGACGAAAATATAAAAACGGGAAACACATTCAGCCGAATGGTTTGCTCGATTGGGCGGGAAATTTTGCACACATGTTGGGATATGAAGATGAAGGATTCAAGGAGTTGATGCGACTTTATATGACTATTCATTCTGATCACGAAGGAGGAAATGTTTCAGCACATACAACCCATCTTGTTGGTTCAGCTTTAAGTGATCCTTATTTGGCTTTTGCCGCAGGCATGAACGGACTTGCGGGTCCTTTGCACGGCCTTGCCAACCAGGAAGTGATCAAATGGATCTTTGAAATGCAAAAAGAAATAGGAAGTGACCTTCCTTCAAAAGAGCAGATTGAAAATTATGTAAGAAAAACATTGGATGAAGGAAAAGTTGTTCCGGGCTATGGGCATGCCGTTTTGCGCAGAACTGATCCGCGTTTTGAAGCACAAATGGAATTCGGTAAAAAACACATGCCGGATGACAAACTCGTTCAAACCGTTTGGAATATTTACGAAACCGTTCCTCCCATTTTGCAATCATTGGGAAAAGTAAAAAATCCGTGGCCCAATGTTGATGCGCATAGTGGCGCGTTGCTCGTACATTATGGAATGGTTGAGTATGAATTTTATACCGTTTTGTTTGGTGTGGCAAGGTCGCTTGGTGTATTGGCGAGTCTTTGCTGGGACAGGGCGCTTGGTTATCCTTTGGAAAGGCCAAAGTCTGTTTCAAACCGCCTTGTGAAGCTGTGGCTCGATGGCAAAGGCGAGATTTGGGGCGACTAATAAAAGAATTTTATTTCTTTTGTTTCATGATTATATTTGCCACCGCAAAAGAAGTTTTTGCGGCGGCTCAATTTAAAAATAAGGGGGATTAGCTCATCTGGTAGAGCGCAAGCATGGCATGTTTGAGGTGATCGGTTCGAGTCCGATATCCTCCACTTCTTTTAAAAACTTTTTACCCAAAAAAAATTCTTAGAATTCCTTCATTTACTACTCTTTCATTTTGCGGCTCATAAAAAATTACTCCTGATTAAACCTTTGGGAAATTCTTTTATCTAAAAAGTTAAAATGCCCCAACATGAAAAAGGTTCATTTTATCAGTCCGTTCATTATAATATTCTTTTTCGTGGCTTCTTGCAGGCAATCGAGAGTTGTTGTTCGTGAAAGGCCTGTGCCACCACATTACGTTCAGCCTCTGGCACCCGGACCTGGTTATATATGGCACGGAGGAGAATGGATCAAATACAGGCACACTTATGTTTACCACAAAGGCTTTTGGATGAAAGCGCCAGGGAGCCACAGAAGTTATATTGAAGGACATTGGGTTAGAAGAAGAGCAGGCTGGATCTGGATTCCGGGACATTGGCAATAATATTTTTAAAAACGAAATCGTTCACATTTTAATCAATCATAAACATTCAAAACCCTTGAAATCATGGTAAAAAAATCCCTTTTAGCTACGTGCTTGTTTCTTTCAATGCATGCTTTTTCACAAAGAAAATTTAATCCAAATTCGGATCATGAAAATTTCTTTCGCATCGGTGCCAAAGCCGGCGTAAACATCAATAAGATTAACGGTGAATCTTATAAAGACGGATTCAACTACAATTATTTATTGGGTGGTTTTATGCAGTTTAATTTTTCAAGAACATTCGGTTTTCAACCCGAGGTCAACTTTGTTCAATCTTCCTCCGAATTTTCAAACAGCGCCAGCAATGTTTATGATGATATTTTTCGTGTAGGCAGCCAGCGAAAAGCAAAGCTTGATTATTTAAAAATTCCTTTATTATTAAACATAAATGTTGGACCAAGTAAACGCGTAAAACTCCAGCTGGGACCACAGTTTGGCGAATTGTTGCATCAACAGATTGACAGCCTGAACACCAATCGTAATATTTTTAAGAATGGCGATTTAGCTGCTGTTGGCGGTTTGTGGCTTCAGCTTCCATTTGTAAATATTGGTGGACGTTATGAGGTGGGTTTGAATAACATCAACGACATTGACAATTCAGAGAAATGGAGAAGCCAGGCGTTTACCATTTTTGTGGGTGTTACTTTTTGATTTAATCCGTGCTCTATATTTAAAGCCCGCGTCTTTCGCGGGTTTTTTTGTACATTCATTTGCCAAAATCATTTTAATGAACCAAATAGCACTTGAGAATTTATTTTTTATTGACATTGAAACTGTTTCTGAAAAAGAACATTTTCATTTGCTGGAAGATGAGTGGAAAGATTTGTGGATAGAAAAGATTTCGCGTAGCCTTCCGTCTGACACAACTCCTGAAGATTTTTACCCAATGCGGGCAGCGATACTTGCCGAGTTTGCAAAAGTTGCGTGCATCAGTTTTGGCTATTTTCACAAGCATGATGGGGAAACACAATTGCGCATCAAATCTTTATGTTCAGATGATGAAGCAGCGTTATTAAAAGATTTTGTATTAACACTCGACAGGCTTCATCAAAAGAATCAGCGCTGGATCTTTAGTGGTCACAACATTAAAGAATTTGATGTTCCTTTCTTATGTCGTCGAATGATCATCAACAACATTCCTATTCCGTCGTATTTGGATTTTCAAACGATGAAACCCTGGGATACACCCGTTTTAGACACATTACATATGTGGCGCTTTGGTGATTATAAACATTATACTTCTTTGAAATTGCTTGCAAAAGTTTTGGGCGTTCCATCTCCAAAAGATGATATTGATGGAAGCCAGGTGGGAGATGTTTATTGGAAAGAAAAAGACCTGGAACGCATCTCAATTTATTGTGAAAAAGACGTTGCTACGGTTGCCAATGTAGTTCTTCGTTTCAAAGGCTTGCCTTTATTAAATGAAGAACAAATCGTTTTTGTAGATAGAAACTGACAGAAAAAAAATTGCTGATTTTATTTGTTCACTGTTGAGAAATTGTTGCATAAAAAAAGCCACCTCAATGGATGGCTTTCAAAATCTTTATATATTGATCAGGAAATTTTTTCTACCTGCATGTAGCTTAATTCCACTGGCGTAGCACGACCAAAAATTTTCACCTGTACTTTCAATTTTTTCTTTTCATCGGTAACTTCTTCAATCACACCGTTGAAATCGTTGAATGGTCCGTCGATAATCTTGATGGTTTCACCAACAATAAATGGTTCACTCATTGTCATTCCCCCAGCATCAGCCATTTCATCCACTTTACCGAGCATCTTGTTCACTTCTGATTTTCTCAGGCTTATGATCTCTCCTTTTGAACCTTTTCCGTCAGTAAGAAAATGCATTACGTTGGTAGTATTGCTGAGATGCTGTACCATTTCACCGGAAAGTTTTCCGTCGAGTACTTCAATCATAACGTATCCCGGATAAAAGTTTCTTTCTCTCATCACTTTCTTACCATTCACTACTTTATATACCTTTTCTACCGGAAGGAAGATCTGGAGAATATCTTTATCCCAACCTTGCCTTACGATATCCTTATCGAGGTATTCTTTCACTTTTCTTTCTTTTCCACTCACTACCCTCAGGACATACCACTTGGTATCTCTTTCAGGTGTTGAAGTTTTCGTTTCAGTTGAAACCTCTTCGTGACTCTTATCCTGATTTTCTTCTGCCATGATTACTTGAATAACGAATAAATAAATTTAAGTACGCCGTTCGACACAAAATCCATTAATGCCACAATTGCGGTGATGATAATAGTTGCGGCTAACACGATCATAGTTGATTGCTGCAATTCTTCCCAGGTAGGCCATGTCACTTTATGCAACAACTCTTTATAAGAATCGCGGATGTAGGATGCAACTTTATTCATAAAAATTAATTTGTTGATTTGCTAATTAGCTAATATGGCAATGATTTAATTCGCTTTGATTAGCACATTTGCTAATCAGCACATTGTCACATTAACTGGCACGGGCACAAGGATTCGAACCCTGATCAAAGGTTTTGGAGACCTCTATTCTACCATTGAACTATGCCCGTAAATCCTATTAAAAGCAATATTAGCCGGTAATATATACTTTTTTTAAGAACTTTTTAAAAAGCAAAGTACTTAAGCGATTGCCCAAGTACTTTGCAAATTTATTAAAACCATTTCAAAACGATTCCCTAAAGGAAATTGCTGAAATCTTTATTTTATAATTTCTGTCACCTGGCCAGCTCCTACTGTACGGCCACCTTCACGAATCGCGAATTTCAAACCTTTTTCCATCGCAATTGGTTGGATCAGCTTTACAGTAAGTGAAGTGTTATCACCCGGCATTACCATTTCAGTTCCTTCCGGCAACTGTACTTCTCCTGTTACATCCGTAGTACGGAAGTAGAATTGAGGGCGATATTTGTTGAAGAATGGAGTATGACGTCCACCTTCTTCTTTGCTCAATACGTAAACTTCACCTTTGAATTCAGTGTGCGGAGTAATTGAACCTGGTTTGCAAAGTACCATACCACGACGGATCTGGTTCTTTTCAATACCACGAAGCAACAGACCTGCGTTATCACCTGCTTCACCTTCATCCAGTAATTTCTTGAACATTTCAACACCGGTAACAGTAGAAGTCAAAGGTTTTTCCATCAAACCAACGATTTCAACAGGGTCGCCAACTTTTACGCGGCCTCTTTCGATACGACCTGTAGCAACTGTACCACGACCTGTGATAGAGAACACGTCTTCAACTGACATAAGGAATGGTTGATCAACAGGGCGCGGAGGTAATGGAATGTAAGTATCAACAGCCTCCATCAACTCGTTAATTTTTGCTACCCATTTTTCATCACCAGCCAAAGCACCAGTAGCAGAACCCTGGATTATTGGAGTATTGTCTCCATCAAAACCGTAAGAAGTCAAAAGCTCACGAATTTCCATTTCAACCAATTCGAGCAATTCAGGATCATCAACCAGATCAACCTTGTTCATGAAAACAACGATACGTGGAACACCCACCTGGCGAGCCAAAAGAATGTGCTCTTTTGTTTGTGGCATTGGGCCATCAGTTGCAGCTACAACCAGGATAGCTCCGTCCATCTGCGCAGCACCAGTGATCATGTTCTTTACATAGTCAGCGTGACCAGGACAGTCAACGTGTGCATAGTGACGATTGTTAGTTGCATATTCAACGTGTGCAGTATTAATAGTGATACCCCTTTCTTTTTCTTCAGGAGCACCATCAATATCTTCATAATTCTTTCTTTGCGCTAAACCTTGTTTAGACAAAATATCGGTTATAGCGGCTGTGAGGGTAGTTTTTCCATGATCAACGTGGCCGATAGTGCCAATGTTAACGTGGGGTTTATCCCTTTTGAAATTCTCTTTTGCCATTTTGTTTGTTTTTAATTATTGTTTTAAAAATTTAAAAATCAGGTCCTAAAAAAAGAACCTTAATTTTTTGAGCGGAAGACGAGTCTCGAACTCGCGACCTATAGCTTGGAAGGCTATCGCTCTACCAATTGAGCTACTTCCGCTTATGTTGAATTACTTTTTCTTAATCCTTATAGAGCTGTTGATGAGAGTTGAACTCACGACCTCTTCCTTACCAAGGAAGTGCTCTACCCCTGAGCTACAACAGCTTGTTTGAGAGTTGAACTCACGACCTTCCCGATTATTTCGGGATGCTCTACCCCTGAGCTACAACAGCTTGAAAGAAGTCTGTGTTCTATTTCAAAAAACTCTTTTGTGGGCAGAGTAGGGTTCGAACCTACGTACTCGTGAGAGAACAGATTTACAGTCTGTCGCCTTTAACCGCTCGGCCATCTGCCCGCATTAATTTCAAAACAGAATTCTGCCCCTGAAACTAACAATATTTCCAAATTTAAAGAGCCAGTGGAGGGATTCGAACCCCCGACCAGCTGATTACAAATCAGCCGCTCTGGCCAACTGAGCTACACTGGCAATTTTATGAAATACAATCTTAAAATGAACTTTCCACAAAATTTCCTGTAAGGCTGATTTTTTGGGAAGGCAAAGGTAATGGAAAATGTTTAATGGAAAAATTTTGAAAAGAAAAAATTATTGCAAATGAAAAGACACTCTTTTGACCGATTTCCCGTAAAAAATGAAGCCCCCGCGGTGAAACGGAGGCTTGTATTTTTGTATGATCTTAATTTAAGCAACCATTTTCTCCTTTCTTCTTTTTATTTGATTGATCACTGAATCCAGCGCTATATCAAAACTCTCCTCGAATGATTTTGAACAGTGCTTTACAAACAAATCATGCTTTGGAACGTGCACTTTTATTTCCGCAACCTTATCTTTAATGTTGTGGGCCACATTGTCCAGCTTTAGAAACACATCCACCTTCGTTATTCGTTCATGAAATTGTGAAAGTTTAGCCACTTTTTTTTCAATGAATGCTACCAGTTTTGAATCCGCTACAAAGTGCAGACTTTGAATGTTTACGTTCATAGTAGTCTATATTTATTAAGTGAGAAATAAAGTTCCGGGGGTAAAAAACAGAGGTTTTCAAGACGCACAATTTTCAAAATAAAATAAAAATTTTCCTGGTATGAAGTTACAATTCCCCTCCGGTTTTTCAAAACGAATTGTAACTAATTTTTTAAATTATTTACGATTTCGGATGCGCCTGCTGGTGCACCTTTTTTAATTTTTCTATCGTGTTGTGCGTATAGATTTGGGTAGCAGCAAGACTACTGTGACCAAGCAGTTCTTTGATGGCATTTATTTCTGCACCGTTGTTGGTTAAATGAGTAGCAAAAGTATGACGCAAGACATGGGGACTCTTTCTTTGGATCGTAGAAACCTGCCCAAGGTATTTCTTTACTATATTATATATGTATTTTGGATCCAATTGTTTACCCTTTTTGCTCGCCAGCAGCACAGGCGCTAACGGTTCGGCAAAAAGCCTTTTCTTTTCTGAAATGTATTCATCTACTTGTGAGATCAACAGATTATTCACGGGGATGATCCTTTCCTTATTGCCCTTTCCAAGAACTTTGATCGTAGAACTGTTCTTATTGAAATCACTCTCTTTTAAATTCAATAGCTCGCTTCTGCGCATTCCGGTTTGATAAAGTAACTGGAAAATTAAGTAATTGGTTTTCCCTTCAAAGTTGTCTTCAAAATAATCATGTTGTAAAAGGGTATTCAATGATTTTTCCTCAACGAAGGAAGGTAACCGCTTATTTACTTTTAATGTACTGATCGTTGCAAGTGGATTCACACTTATTTTCTTTAACCTGAGTTGGTATTTAAAGAAAGCTTTAAGCGAAGAAATCTTCCGGTTGATGGTTCTTGACGACGCTTTTTTTTCTTTTAAATCTGCCAGCCATGTACGAATTAAAGAAGGAGTGATCTCAGCTATATTACTTATCTTATATTCTTTAAAAAGATATTGAAAAAAACCGGAAAGGTCATTTTCGTAAGAGAGTATTGTATTTTTTGAATACCTTTTTTGAAAGGCAAGATAGTCGAGGAATTCCTGTATGGGTGGTTGTTCAGATTGGGGCATAAAAAAATCCGGTAGATGTAAAGTTAGTTAACTTAATCTTACCGGAATAATATATTGAATCAGTTGGAGACTAATTAAACCTCAATCTTTCCGCTGGCAATCTGTTGCTTGTAAACTGCCTTCAAAACCTGTCCACGCCTTTTTACAGAGGGTTTGGTGTAAGATTGACGATCGCGAAGTTCTAAAAGCGTACGGCTCTTTTCAAATTTTTTCTTGTACTTCTTAAGTGCTTTATCTATATTTTCGCAATCTTTTGAATCAATTATCAACATAAAATTTTCCGTTATTTTTTAAAGGAGTGCGAAGATAAAATAATTTTTCAAAATACCGAATTAATAAATCAGTAATTTTCTAAAAAATACAAAAATCGCCATGTTTACAGGTATCATTCGAAATCTGGGAGAATTAGTTGAGATCAGTTCCAATGGCTCCAACCGGACTTTTTATATTGAAAGCGGTTTGGCAGAGGAACTCAAAATAGATGAAAGCGTGGCACACAATGGCGTTTGCCTTACTGTTGAAGATATCGACGATCACATTTATAGAATTACTGCTATTGAAGAAACACTAAAAAAATCAAACGCCGGATATTGGGAAGTTGGAGATTTAATAAACCTTGAGCAATCGATGCAATTAAATGACCGTCTCGATGGTCACATTGTTCAGGGCCACGTTGATGGGACCGGCATTTGCAAAACGAAAAAAGAGAAAAATGGAAGTTTCGAATTTACTTTTGCATTTGATAAAAAATTTGCACCATTGATGATCGAAAAAGGCTCGGTCTGTGTAAACGGCGTAAGTCTTACTGCATTCAATGTTTCAAAAGACCGGTTTACTGTTGCAATTATTCCTTACACTTTTGCCAACACCAATTTTAAAAACCTGCAGGAAAAAGATATTGTAAATCTTGAATTTGATATACTTGGAAAGTATGTACAACGAATGCTTCAATTAAAAGCAGCAGAATAAAAATCTTCGGAATTTGTTGGTTCACTAAACTTTGCTCGTCATCCTGATCACGGGAATGATCATTTCCTCCAGGCTTACCCCACCATGTTGAAAAGTATTTCGATAATAATTGGCGAAGTGATTATAATTGTTCGGATAGCACAGGTAACCATCCTGCCGTGCAAAAATGAAGGAAGAATTTACATTTGGTACCGGCAAACCTGCTTGTCGCGGATCGCGAAATGCTAAAACTTCTTTAGGTTCGTAGTTTAAATTTCGTCCATGTTTATATCGAAGGTTGGAGGTGGTTTGCTTATCACCAACCACTTTTTGAGGTGTATTCACTCTCACACTTCCATGATCTGTAGCCACAATCAGGTTCATTTTTTTGTCGGCAATTCTTTTCAGAGCCCGGTGCAGGGGAGAATGCTCAAACCATGAAGCCGTAAGACTCCTGTAGCTCACCTCATCAGCCGCAAGTTCTTTCAAAACTTCCATTTCAGTTCGTGCATGGCTCAGCATATCAACAAAATTGTAAACAATAACATTGAGATCGTTGTTCAGGTAATTATGAATATTATCGACCAGTTTTTGCGCATCCTGGTGATTGGTAATTTTTGTATAAGAATACTTCAGGTCATCTTTTTTCAGCCTTTTTAATTGCGCCTGAAAAAAAGTTTCTTCAAACAAGTTTTTACCCCCTTCTTCATCATCATTTTTCCATTCGACCGGAAATTGTTTTTCGATCTCGACCGGAAGCAGACCTGCGAAAATCGCATTGCGGCTGTATTGGGTGGCAGTGGGCAAAATAGAGTAAAAAGTTTCTTCTTCCTGTAACCTGAAACTTTCAGTAAACAAAGGTTGTACAGCTTTCCACTGATCGAATCTCAAATTGTCAATCAAAACAAAAAAAGTCGGTGTGCCTTTTTCCACATGAGGAAAAACTTTAAACTTCATTAATGTATTACTCATGATGGGCGCATCGGCTGCCGGATTCGTTACCCATTCAGAATAGTTTTTTGAAATGTATTTGAAAAATTCCAGGTTGGCTTCATTTTTTTGCGATTGCAAAACTTCACGCATTTCAGGGCTGTCGCTTTTTTTCATTTCAAGCTCCCAATAAACGAGCTTTTTGTAAATGTCCATCCATTGGTTGTAATCAGGATTGTCATTCAAAGCCATAAACAAATCGCGGAATTGTTGCTGATAAGCTGAAGTAGTCTTTTCAGCAACAAGCCTTTTATTGTCAATTATTTTTTTTAACGAAAGCCACACCTGGTTTGGATTCACGGGCTTGATAAGGTAATCGGTTATTTGCGAACCGATTGCCTCGTCCATCAGATTTTCAGTTTCGTTTTTGGTGATCAAAACAATTGGGATTTGTGAATTGATCTCTTTTACTTTTTGTAAAGTTTCCAGGCCTGTAATGCCAGGCATGCTTTCATCCAAAAGCACAACATCTACAAAATTGTCTTTTACATAATCAATCGCATCATGCCCGTTGCTCAATGATTTTACATCATAACCTTTATGCTCGAGAAACATGATCTGCGACTTCAAACTTTCCATTTCATCGTCGACCCACAAAATTTTTGCTCTGTTCATTTATTATGATTTATTCCGTACCCTTCAAAACGTTTTAGTGACTAATGGTTCGTTACAAATATAATTTATTCCCCTCCCAAAATTTATCTTTGCCACTATTGCAAATGTTTTTAACAATTTTGAAGAAATGTCGTTCAGGAAAATAATCAATGACCCGGTTTATGGTTTTATTACGATTGATGATGAACTGATTTACAAAGTAATTTCGCATCCCTATTACCAGCGTTTGCGCCGCATTCATCAAATGGCTTTTGCAGACCTGGTTTACCCGGGTGCCGTTCATTCAAGATTACACCACTCCTTGGGCGCTTATCATCTTATGTGCAATGCCTTGCACGAACTTAAAAGTAAGGGTGTTTCAATTTCGGAAGAAGAAGAACAAGCGGCGAAAATAGCAATACTAGTTCATGACATTGGCCATGGGCCTTATTCTCATGCACTCGAAAATGTGCTTATTCCAGGCGTCGGACATGAAGAAATTTCGCTGTTGCTGATGCAAAAAATGAATGAAGAATTTAAGGGAACCTTGCAGTTGGCGATCGATATTTTCAGGAATGAATATCCCAAAAAATTTCTTCACCAGCTCATCAGCGGGCAATTGGATGTTGACCGGATGGATTATTTGATCAGAGATAGTTTTTTTACAGGAGTTACTGAGGGTGTCATCGGCTATGACAGGATCATTAAAATGCTAACCGTTCATGAAGGCGAATTGATGATAGAAGAAAAAGGCATATATTCAATTGAAAAATTCCTTGTTTCGCGAAGGTTCATGTATTGGCAGGTTTATTTGCACAAAACCGTGCTTTGTGCAGAGAAGATGTTGGCAAAAATTATTGAACGCGCCCGGGAAATTGAAGCAACATCACCCTCTGATGTTTTCAATATATTTTTAAATAAGAATGTTGGAATTATAAACATCGACCAACATCTTGAAGATTTTTGTACACTTGATGATTATGATGTTTTATTTTCGATAAAAACCTGGGTTAATCACCCGGATAAAATTTTATCTACACTTGCAAAAAGTCTTGTAAACCGGTATTTGTTAAAAGTAAAATATTTTCCAAAACCGGTTCCGAAAGAATTATACCAAGAGAAACGCGCACTTGCAAAAGATTACCTTTTAATAAATGAACAAGAAGCTTCTTATTTGGTATTTACAGGTGAAAGCGAGATCAAAACCTATAATCATAAAATAGAACACATCAACATTTTATTCAAAGATGGAAGCATCAAAGACATTTCCGAGGTGGACAATGCGCTCATCAATCAAAGTTTATTAGGCACGGTAAAAAAATTTTACATTTGTTTTATCAACCTTGATCTCACATAATAGTTTAATTTTAAATTTTAATTCAAAATCAGAAAGGCCAATGCAGTTTACCGCAAAACAAATAGCCGAATTAATAAATGGAACAGTAGAAGGAGATCCGGATGTGGCGGTTTCATCTTTTGGTAAACTGGAAGAAGCGACCGAAGGACAACTTGCCTTTTTGGCAAACCCGAAATATGAAGAATTTCTTTATTCTACAAAAGCTTCAGTCATTATTATAAACGAATCTTTGGAAGTTGAGCAAAAGTTAAAGGCTACTCTTATCCGGGTGCCCGATGCTTATTCTTCTTTTGCCGTTGTGTTAACCGCCTATTCAGAAATAGCGAAAGCACATCTTACAGGCATACAGGAACCATCTTATATTTCTAATTCTGCCAACCTGGGAGAAAATGTTTTCGTGGGTGCATTTGCTTACGTAGGAAATGGAGTTAAAATTGGGAAAAATGTAAAGGTTTATCCACAGGTATTTCTTGGAGATAATGTAACGATTGGTGAAAACAGCATTCTTTACCCGGGTGTAAAGATCCATCATGATTGTGAGATCGGCAAGAACGTTTCCATTCACGCAGGATGTGTAATCGGCGGAGATGGTTTTGGTTATGCCCCGCAAAAAGATGGTAGTTTTAAAAAAGTGCCTCAAATTGGTAATGTGATCATTGAAGATAATGTTGAAATTGGTGCAAACACTACGATCGACCGATCTACTATTGGTTCAACTATAATTAAAGAAGGAGCAAAACTGGATAACCTTATCCAGGTGGCTCATAATGTGGAAGTAGGAATGAACACAGTTATTGCTGCTCAATCGGGTATCAGCGGAAGCACGAAGATTGGGAAAAATGTAATGATTGGCGGACAGGCGGGAATTGTCGGTCATATCCAAATTGCAGATGGAACAAAAATAAATGCACAAAGCGGCGTGGGCAAGTCGATCAAAAAGCCCAACACCGCCGTAACCGGTTCTCCGGCATATGATTACAGCCAGGCGCTGAGAAGCCAGATAATAAGCCGAAATCTTCCCGAACTTGAAAAAAGAATCAAAGCGCTTGAAGAATTAGTGGAACAATTAAAAAAAGAAAAAATTACCGACTAAATTGCAGTCAATAAAATTTAATTTTAAATCCCCTTAGATATTTAAAGAATTTCTTTTCATACTTTCGTGCCCATGGAACAAGCGTTTAATTCTAAAGAGATTCATTTCCAGCATACATTAAAAGAACCTGTTACCATTTCCGGCGCCGGAATCCACACCGGCCAGTCAGTTACAATTAATATTAAACCTGCAGAACCGGGCACCGGTATTAATTTTCAAAGAGTTGACCTTCCGGGAAAACCTGTTGTAAAAGCAGATGTAGACAACGTGATTGAGACAAACAGGAGCACTACTATTGAAGCAAATGGAGCAAGAATTGGAACGATCGAGCATTTGATGGCCGCTCTAATGGGTATGCAAGTTGACAACGCGCTCATCGAAATCAATGGGGAAGAAGTTCCGATTTTGGATGGAAGTTCACAGGTTTTTATCGATCACCTGGCGAAAGCAGGTTTGCAAAAACAGAATGCTGAAAAGATCTATTATAAAATACAGCACAACATAACGTTTGTAGATGAAGGAAAAAAGGTTGAAATGGTGGCCTTACCTTATAATGGTTACCGCATCAATACTTTAATTGACTTTAACTCTCCTATTCTCGGAACCCAGCATGCTAACCTGAATGACTTAAGCAATTTTAAAAATGAAGTGGCGCCAAGCCGTACTTTTTGCTTTTTTCATGAACTCGAACAACTGATAGCAAACGACCTTATAAAAGGCGGTGATATTAATAACGCAATTGTCGTTGTTGACAAACCCGTAGATGATGAGCAGGTGAAGAGGATTTCAAAGGTTTTTCATAAAGACGATGTAAAAGTGAGCGAGGCTGGAATATTGAATAATCTCACTCTTCGATTTCCCAATGAACCCGCACGGCACAAATTATTGGATGTAGTTGGCGATCTGGCGCTGGTCGGTTACCCATTCAAAGCACACATCATTGCCAACAGGCCGGGTCATTCCTCTAATATAAAATTTGCCAAGAAAATAAAAGAGCACATTAAGAAGTATAAATACCGTCAGGATATTCCAAAATACGATCCGAATGTGCCGCCAATTCTCGATATCCAGGATATTGAAAGAACGCTACCACACCGGTATCCTTTTTTGCTGGTCGACAAGATCATAGAACTTACAGATAAGCATGTAGTGGCGATAAAAAATGTTACTTATAACGAACCGTTTTTCCAGGGCCATTTTCCGGGAAACTCAGTAATGCCCGGCGTTTTGCTTGCGGAAGCATTGGCGCAGACCGGTGGTTTTATCGCGATTCCACAAAATTCTAAAGACAAATACGATACTTATTTTCTTAAGATAGATAATTGTAAATTCAAGCAGAAAGTGGTTCCGGGCGACACTTTAATTCTAAAAATGGAACTGTTACACCCGATCCGTCGCGGTATTTGTGAAATGAAAGGAACTGTTTATGTAGGCGACAAAGTTGTAACAGAAGCTGTTTTAATTGCTCAAATCGTAAAACGTCCTAATCCTTAATATGATAAGCCCCCTAGCACATATCCATCCAAATGCTAAATTAGGTAAGGATATTATTGTTGATCCTTTTGCGGTGATTGAAGATGAAGTGGCCATCGGCGATGGTACGCATGTGATGTCGCACGCAGTGATTATGAAGAAAGTTATTATCGGTAAGAGTTGCAATATATTTCCCGGCGCTGTAATTGGCGCTATTCCGCAGGATCTCAAATTTGATGGAGAAGATACCTTTGTTGTAGTGGGAGACAATACTACCATCAGGGAATGTGTGACAATCAATCGTGGAACAAAAGATAAATGGAAAACTGTGGTAGGCAATAATTGCCTCCTGATGGCTTATTCTCACATTGCTCATGATTGTACTCTCGGCAATCACGTTATCATTGCCAATTCTGTTCAACTGGCCGGACATGTTGAAATTGGTGATCACGCTATCATTGGAGGAATGGCCGCTGCGATCCAGTTTTCTAAGATCGGAGCACATACTTATATTGCCGGTGGTACAGAAGTAATCAAAGATGTTCCTCCTTACATAAAAGCGGGCCGTTCACCCTTGTGTTATGTGGGAGTCAACTCTGTAGGTTTACAACGCCGAGGTTTTACTTCCGAAAGGATAAACAGTATTTCTGAGATCTATCGCAATATTTATCTCCGTGGATTAAATATCAGTCAGGCAACGCAGATTATTGAAAAAGAAATGCCCGAGTCGGAAGAAAAATCGGAGATCCTCAAATTTATAAAAGCCAGCAAGCGCGGCATCTTAAAAGTTTCTTTCAAAGAAAACGTGGATGAAAATTAGCCTTTCTAATCTTGGTAAACGTTTTAACAGGGATTGGATCTTTCGCAAAGTCAATTGCGGGTTTGAGGAGGCCAAACATTATGCAATAACCGGCCCAAACGGTTCGGGAAAATCTACACTGCTCCAAATCATTGCCGGATCATCAGTATTTAACGAGGGAAACATTTCGTATTTTGAAAATAAAAAAGCGGTTTCCCCCGAAAAAGTTTTTCAAAAGATCGCCTTTGCTGCTCCTTATCTTGAATTGGTAGAAGAAATGACACTCACCGAATTCTTTGCTTTTCATCAAAAGATGAAAGGTTGGATCGAAGATATGCCCACCGAAAAAGTAATTCATTTGTCATCGCTCACGCATGCAGCTCACAAACAAATCAGGTATTACAGCAGCGGAATGAAGCAACGCGTAAAACTGGCGCAGGCTATTTTAAGTGATGTTCCCGCGGTTTTGCTCGATGAACCGCTTACCAATCTTGATGAAGAGGGTATTTCTTTATATTACCAATTAGTCGAAAGATTTTGCCAAAACCGCCTCGTAATTATCAGTAGTAATGACAAAAAAGAATATGCATTTTGTAATGAAATTCTTGACTTAAGAAAGTTCAAACCAGGCCAACAGTAAAAGGACAAAAATTAGCCCTTTTAATTTCCACTAAATCAGTAAACCAACTAAATCCGTTAAAATTTGTTCCGGCAACTAAGGCAGTGAACGAACAAAAAGAAGATTTTCTTTTTTAAAAAAGGCAATCACAGTGAACAAATATTTGCAGGATTTTTTTATTTCGCAATCAGATAAAATGAAGTTTTTTCTCCATCACCAAATGTGGAATTGAAACCTCTACGAACTCTTTCCCTGTAACATTATAACCCAATTTTTTATAAAACCCGATTGCCGTTTTGCGGGCATGCATCATTATCTTTTTATAGCCGGCATCGCGTGCTACATTTTCTGCAAAATTCATCATGCTGGCCCCGATTCCCTTTCCCTGCAGGTTGTTTTGAACCGCCATTTGCCTTAAGCGGCAAGTATGTTTGTCTATTTTTTTTAAAATACAACAACCAAGCATTTTGTCTTCTTCAAAAGCGCCGATCAGGATGTCGTGTTTTTCCCTTTCCAACTCTCCCTTGTCAAAAGAAAGCTTAAGAGGCTTGCGCAAAATCTCATAACGCAATTGAACCATTTGATCATATTCTTTGGAGCCGTGATCTATTAGTTTAATAGGCATAAATGAGTTGCGTTTTCTTTTAATCAAGAATAAAAATACATGTTTTATCAATCACTTATTCCGGCGTTTGAAAAAAAACCATAAACGATTTTTTCCTTTCTAATTACACGTAAAAAATAAGCGGCATCGCAAAGTAAAGAAAAATGAATCACCTAAAAGTGATTCAGTAAGAATGAAATAAGAAATATTTTTTCGTGTATAACTAAAACTTTTGCCACTCATTTTTTTTGGTGAGAGTTATTATTTTTTTTTATCACAAAAAGTATATTTTTGTGCCCATATTAACTAAACTTTACAATCATGCAAGACGTTGCAACAAGAGTTAAAAAAATCATTGTTGACAAGTTAGGAGTTGACGAAGCTGAGGTAACACCTGAAGCATCATTCACTAACGATTTAGGTGCGGACAGTTTGGACACCGTAGAACTGATCATGGAATTTGAAAAAGAATTTAATATTTCAATTCCGGATGAACAGGCGGAAACAATCACAACCGTAGGACAGGCAGTAGCATACCTGGAAGAACATGCTAAGTAATCACCTTATTTTAACTTTGCAGGTAAGCTTATGGAATTAAAAAGAGTAGTAGTAACCGGATTGGGAGCCATAACGCCTTTAGGAAAAAATGTTCCGGAATATTGGGAGAATTTGACTAAAGGTGTTTCTGGCGCTGATTATATTCAACAGTTTGACAGTACGAAATTTAAAACCAGGTTTGCCTGTGAGGTTAAAAATTTTGAACCCACAGAATTTCTTGACAGAAAAGAAGCCCGCAAGCTCGATCGCTTTACACAATTTGCATTAATAGCAAGCGACGAAGCTGTAAAAGATGCAGGCATTTCCAAAGATAATGTAGATCCCGACAGGGTTGGCGTTATTTTCGCCAGCGGCATCGGTGGAATTACCACCTTCCAGGATGACGTTATGGAATTTGCCCGTGGCGATGGAACTCCCCGTTTCAATCCTTTCTTTATTCCTAAGATGATATTGGACATTGCGGCCGGACAGATTTCCATGCGCTATGGATTTCGCGGCCCCAACTTCGCGGTTGTGAGTGCCTGTGCCAGCAGTACCAACGCAATTATTGATGCATTCGACACTATTCGTTTGGGAAAAGCGGACATAATTCTTACAGGTGGCAGCGAAGCCGTTATTTCTGAATCAGGCGTTGGCGGCTTTAATGCTATGAAAGCGCTCAGCGAAAGAAATGATGATCCAAAAACTGCTTCCCGTCCTTTTGATAAAGACAGAGACGGTTTTGTAATGGGAGAAGGAGCAGGCGTGTTGGTGGTTGAAGAATTGGAACACGCATTGGCAAGAGGTGCCAAAATTTATTGTGAAATCGCCGGAGGAGGCGCAACTGCAGACGCTTACCATATCACAGCTCCGCACCCGGAAGGTTTAGGAGCAAAAAATGTAATGCGGAAAGCACTTGCCGAAGCGGGAATGGAACCGGAGGATATTGATTACATTAATGTACATGGCACTTCAACACCTTTGGGCGATATAGCTGAAACAAAAGCCATTCTGGATGTTTTTGGCGAAAGTGCGCATAACCTTAATATCAGTTCTACCAAATCGATGACCGGCCACTGTCTTGGAGCTGCGGGGGTAATTGAAGCGCTTGCTTGTATTCTTGCTGTAACCAAAAATGTTATTCCACCGACAATAAATCACTTTACCGACGATCCTGCATTTGATCCTAAACTTAATTTTACTTTTAATAAAGCCCAGGAAAGAGAAGTAAATGCTGCATTGAGCAATACTTTTGGTTTTGGTGGTCATAATGCTTCGATCATCCTGAAAAAGTACAAACCATAATCTTTTTGCCTCTGGCTTTTCGCTGCTTTCCGTCTTGTATTGCTTGTAGGATTCTGATAATTGATCTTTTTACCAAGAGATTAAATTATTTATAATCAAGTGTTTCTTACATTTTATTATCTTCGTTAATTACCAATTTTCTTATTCACGATTTGGTAATTAAAAAAGAGGACTTAGATTATGAACCGACTAAAAATCATTAAAAAACAATGGAACAACTTCTCCCCATAATAATAGGTGCCATCGCTTTAATTATAGGCATCTTTCTGGGAAAAATAATATTCTCAAAAAACACAAAACAACAATTAGAAACCGCAAAAGAGCAAGCCAACCAAATTCTTTCAGACGCCCAGTCAAAAGCTGAAACCATTAAAAAGGAAAAGCAACTGGAGGCAAAAGAACATTTTGTACAATTAAAAGCTGAGCATGAAAAACATGTGATGCAGCGGAATCAGAAGCTAAGCGATGCTGAAAACCGGATTAAACAAAAAGAACAATCGCTCAATCAAAAAGACCAAAACCTCGAAAAAGCAATAAAAGAAAACGAGGCGATCAAGCAAAATCTTAACAGGCAAATCGAAGTAGTAAATATTAAGCGTACCGAACTGGAAAAACACCAGGAAGAGCACATTAAAAGGCTTGAAAAGGTATCAGGTTTGTCGGTAGATGAAGCTAAGGCGCAGTTGATTGAAACTTTAAAAAATGAAGCCAACTCACAGGCACTCAGTATTCAACAGGAAATTGTGGATGATGCCCGTTTGCGCGCGAATAAAGAAGCAAGAAAAATTATTATTCAAACCATTCAACGCACGGCAGCGGAACAAGCTATTGAAAATGCAATCACCGTTTTCAACCTGGAAAGTGATGAAATAAAAGGTTCGATCATTGGTCGTGAAGGAAGAAACATCCGCGCAATTGAAGCGGCTACAGGTGTTGACCTGATCGTAGATGATACACCTGAAGCAATTATTCTTTCATGCTTCGATCCTTTGCGTCGTGAGATTGCGCGTCTATCATTGCAAAGATTAGTTGCGGATGGACGAATTCATCCTGCACGTATTGAAGAAGTAGTTGAAAAAACAAGGAAGCAAATCGAGGACCAGATCATGGAAATCGGTGAACGAACAGTGATCGAATTAGGCATTCACGGTCTTCATAAAGAATTGATCAGGATCGTCGGAAAAATGCGATTCCGTTCTTCTTATGGACAAAATCTTTTGATGCATAGCAGGGAGGTTGCGAACCTTTGTGGTATCATGGCTGCAGAATTGGGAATGAATGCAAAGTTGGCAAAACGCGCGGGGCTTCTTCATGATATTGGAAAAGTGCCAGATGAAGAAACAGAATTGAGCCACGCATTACTGGGAATGAAGCTTGCCGAAAAATATGGTGAAAATCCTGCGGTTTGTAACGCGATCGGAGCTCACCACGACGAAGTGGAAATGGAATATGTGATCTCTCCTGTTGTCCAGGCATGTGATGCAATGAGCGGAGCAAGGCCTGGAGCTCGTCGCGAGATCATGCAGCAATACCTTCAAAGAATTAAAGATCTTGAGAACCTGGCGCTTACTTACCAGGGAGTTGAAAAGGCTTATGCCATCCAAGCGGGCCGTGAGTTGCGCGTAATTGTGGAATCCGAAAAGGTTTCTGATACTGATAGTGACAAACTGAGTTTTGAAATTGCACAAAAGATTCAAACCGAAATGATCTACCCGGGACAAATTAAGGTTACGGTAATCAGGGAGAAAAGAGCGGTAAACGTTGCCAGATAAATTCTTAATAAACCACCGGTTTCACCTCTTTAAATTTATAATAAAAGAAGCAGAGGATGTAGGATTTAATTAAAATTGCCTTACATTTGCACTCCTAAAATTAAAAACCATGAATGCCGTTGCATTTGTTCACGATCAGTTGACATCAAAGAAAGAGTTCCCGAAGTTTAAAGCGGGTGATAATATTACAGTAAACTACAGGATCCAGGAAGGAAATAAAGAAAGAATCCAGAGTTTTAAAGGAGACGTGGTTAAGCGCCAGGGCGAAGGAGGAACTGCTACTTTTACAGTTCGTAAAATAAGCGACGGCGTAGGTGTTGAACGTTTGTTCCCGGTTTTTTCTCCAAGTATCGAAAGCATTAAGTTGCATAAAGTAGGTAAAGTTCGGCGATCCAAACTGTATTATCTTCGTGAAAGAAGCGGTAAAAGTGCAAGGATCAAAGAAAAAAGAATTAAATAAATTTTTAAAATATTCTAAAAAGAACCGGGAAATTGATGTTTTCCGGTTTTTTTATTTATAATTGTATTTACAACAAAACCGGTGGTATAAGAAAATTTGACTTCACCATTTATATTGAGATGAAAAGAATACTTCTCTTCGCACTCTTGTTATCTGCTCTATTATTTTCATGTGCAAAAGGAATTACTCCTTATGAAGCAGCGCATGGCAAAGCCAAATGTGGCCGATATTTGAAATAGCTTTCTGCCTTTCCTACGCATTTATTTGTCAAGATTAATAACCTTATCTTTGTATTCTAACATAAGAAACAATGACACTTTTATTTAAACCCGAATTTTTACTTTCCATGCCAGGCGGTTCAGAATGGATTTTAATCCTGCTGATTGCACTGCTGTTTTTTGGTGGGAAAAAAATTCCTGACCTCATGCGCGGAATCGGAAAAGGAGTTCGCGAATTTAATGATGCAAAGGAAAGCATGAAGAAAGAAATAAATGACAGTAAGAACGAACAAGCTAAAAGAACCTCATCCGAAAGAGAAGTTGTAAAAGAAACGGATCGTAATAATTAAATTGATACAAATAAGTAAAAGGTTGAGATGCACATCTTCACGATGAACATCTGAACCTTTTTTATTAAAACCTGATAGAGTGTTTTCTTTCACTAATATTTCAAGTTATCAACAGCAATTAAAGGAAGGGAAGATTAGTTGCGTCGAAGCAGTAAATTGTTATTTGGAAAAGATCAAAGGCAATAAGTTAAATGCATTTGTAGATGTATATGAAAAAGAGGCGCTTGAAAAAGCACGCTTACTTGACGAAAGAAGAATTTCCGGAAAGCAAACCGGCAAACTGCATGGCGTTGTTATTTCATTGAAAGATGTGATCGCATATAAAGGTCACAAGCTTTCAGCTTCTTCAAAAATGCTTAAGGAATTTGTTTCCATTTATGATTCCACAGCGGTTAAAAAACTATTGGAAGAAGAAGCAATTATTATTGGTAATTGCAATTGCGATGAATTTGCAATGGGAAACACCAATGAGAATTCCGTTTATGGAAGAGTAAAAAATGCTTTTGATGAAAACAAAGTTCCCGGCGGATCTTCCGGTGGATCTGCAGTTTCAGTACAGGCAGGTTTGTGTATGGTGAGTCTTGGAAGTGATACCGGTGGCTCAGTCAGACAACCGGCTGATTTTTGCGGGATCGTTGGTTTAAAACCTTCTTATGGTACAATTTCAAGGCATGGGTTAATCGCGTATGCTTCTTCGTTCGACCAGATTGGAATTTTTGCAAACAATGTTGAGGACATTGCGCGAGTTTTGGAAGTAATCAGTGGTGCTGATGATTATGACAGCACAGTAAACCAACAAAAAGAACTGAAAAATATTTTACCCCAGGTTTCCCAAAATGCAACTTCAAAAAAATCCCGCATAGCTGTTCTCAAAAATGCACTTGAGCACGAAAGCCTGGACAGTGAAATAAGATCTTCCATCTATGATCTCACAAAGAAATTAAAGAATGATAATTTTATTGTTGAGGAAATAGATTTTGATCTGATTGATTATGTCGTTCCGGCTTATTACGTGCTTACTACTGCTGAGGCTTCTTCAAATTTGTCGCGCTATGATGGTGTTCGTTATGGATATCGTCATGAAAACCAAAGTGAAGATTTGTCCACTTTTTATAAAATGAATCGTGGTAAAGGATTTGGTAAAGAAGTGAAGAAAAGGATTATGCTTGGAACTTTCGTTTTGAGTGAAGGATATTACGATGCCTATTTTACCCAGGCTCAAAAAGTGAGGAAATTACTTGCATTGCGCACGGAAGAAATTTTTAAAAATTTTGATGCCGTGCTTTTGCCAACGGTTCCTTCTACTGCGTTTGAAGCGGGAAGCGTTGAGAAAGATCCGATTGCCGGATATCTCGCCGATATTTTTACGGTTTTTGCCAATCTCACAGGAATACCCGGCATTTCTCTTCCCTTATTCAAACATTCGAACGAAATGCCTTTTGGTGTGCAACTCCTGGCAAATAAAGATGATGAGGTAACTTTACTACAATTGTCAAAGCTTTTGTTGGATGGCTACAAAACTTATTGATGTGAAAAAAAATTTTTCCTTCATAATTTTCTTCCTTTTGTTGATACTTCCTCTTTTTGTATCAGCATCGCCGTCGTTTTCCCAATCTTCGCCTGACACTTCAATTAAAAAACCGACCGATACAACAAAAGAGAGTAAAGTGATCGACGAGGTGATCGAATCAAAATCAATAAAAAAAGATAAAGCGCAATACCTTAGCGAGATAACCAAATTTGGATTTAAGGATTTGTTCAAAAACTATTCTTACAACCCTTCCATTCCTTATACCTCGCAGGTAAATCCGTTTGCTGAAAATTACATGCAGGATTATTTAAAGGCGCATGAAGATTACCTGTTGAAACTGAGGAAAACCGGACGGCCTTATTTTAATTTTATTGATGGAATCCTTACTCAATTCGGCTTGCCGAAAGAATTAAAATACCTGGCTGTTATCGAAAGTGATTTGAAATCAACAGCCCTTTCAGACAAAGGAGCCCGAGGTCCATGGCAATTTATGCCAGGCACTGCAAGAGGTTTCGGTTTGGTGGTAAATGCAAATGAAGACGACCGAACTGATTATTTTAAAAGTACAAATGCAGCCGCCAAATACCTTCTTTCTTTGTATAAAAATCTAAAGGATTGGTTGCTCGTAATCGCAGCTTATAATGGAGGTGAAGGAAGAGTGTATAGTGCGATCAAAAAAAGCGGGAGTCATAACTTTTGGAAGTTACAATATTACCTTCCTGAAGAATCCCGAAATCACGTAAAGAAATTTATTGCTACACATTATATCATGGAAACCGGAAACAGGGATGGAAATGTTGCCAATTCCAATTTCAATTATTCAGATCTTTCAGCGAACGACAGCACTTCATTTACAGCGCAACTTACCGATGCCGAAAAGAAAAATGTCACTTCGGAAAAAGTTTCAGGCAGATACATTGCTGAAGTGATCGCTAGGAATATTGAAATGAATATGGCCGATTTCAATCATTATAATCCGGGTTTTAATAACGTTTTGGCAACAGGAGCGGAATATAATTTGCAACTTCCTTCTGAAAAAATGCAGGAGTTTAAAGCCAAAAAAATTAAGATCCTAAACGAAAGTGTCGATCAACTTTTGCAGTCAGTAAAATCCAATGTGGGAACTGCAGAAAAAGAAAAGAAAAAGTAAAAAGCAGTAAAGGAAAGAATAATGAATTATTTTATTCCAGCGCTTTGATGATCCCTTCAATTTTATTTTCACATTCCTCAAATTCCTTTTCGGGATTGCTTTTCCAGGTAATAGCCGATCCAACCGGAATGGATAAGTACCCGCTTTGTGCATTGTAAAGAATACTTCGAATCACAACGTTGAAATCAAAATCTCCTCCGGGAGAAATATAACCCACACTTCCTGAAAACAATCCCCTTTTTGTTTGCTCATATTTTTCAATCAGTTCCAAAACTCTCTTTTTAGGCGCGCCTGTCATGGAACCCATTGGGAAAGTGGCTTTTAAAATTTCACTGAATGGAATATTCTCCACCAACTTGCCCTCGATCGTAGAGATCATCTGATGCACCTGGGGGAAAGAATGAATTTCAAACAATTCCTTCACTCTAACGCTTCCTTCTACACAAATCTTGCTCAGGTCATTTCGCACAAGATCAACGATCATAACATTTTCGGCTCTTTCCTTTTCATTTGTTCTTAACTGGTGCTTTTCATTTTCATCGGCAATTTTTGATCGCTTGGCAGTTCCTTTTATAGGTTGCGAAAAAATAGTATCACCTGTTTTTTTCAAAAACCTTTCCGGGCTTGCACACATCAGGTATTTTTCTCCTGACCTGTAAAAAGCAGAAAAAGGATTGGGAGAAGTAGCACTTAATTTTTGGAAAACATTTACCGGATCGAACTGAGTTTCTTCAGCAAAAAATTCCTGGCAGAAACAAATTTCATAACAATCACCTCGCAGAATATGCTGCTGTAATTTATCGACAGTTTCCAAATATTTTCCTTTGGAAATTCTGCTTTTCAAAACTGGCTTTGTAAATAGAGTTTCATTTGTTAAGGCACAATAAATTTGCTTAAGGATTTCCCCTGCATCTTCTTTTTCATCTACAGCAATCGTCACTTTATTAAATGATAAAATCACAAGAATTTGAGGAACGAAAAAGAAAAAATTTTCAAAACCAATATGATCTTCATTTTGAGAGGAAAGATCTTCCATTTCATTCTTGAGATCATAACTTAAATGTCCAAAGATCCAATCCTGGTTTTCCTTCTTAAATTTATCAATATCTTTTGGATTTTTGCCATCGTTTGAAGAAACGGACGCAGTAATGCCAAAACCGGCAATGCATTCATAACTTTTGTCGAAATCGTAATTATGGTTATCCAGAAAACAAAAATTGCTGAACCTTTTTCCGAAGTTCAGCAATTGACTCTTGAATTTATTTAGATCAGTTATCGAATATGAAGTAGCTCTTCTTTTCAAAATAATTGGTCATACAAGATGCCGTTTAGAAATCGTCGTCGTCGTCAAACAAATCATCATCATCATCGAAAAGGTCAAGAGATTTAAAATCATCATCTACATCAAAATCATCATCTTTTTCTTTTTTGGTCGATTTTTTACCTTTTGATTTGGGTATATCAAATTCTTCAAAATCGGGATCAAAATCATCTTCTTCATCAACCTTATCCCAATCATCTTCAACGTCTAAATCATCGTCATCATCATCATCTTCATCACGGCTCTTTTTTGAAGATACTTTTCCTTTCTTTTTTGGCATTTCATCATCATCTTCTAAATCATCATCGTCATCATCATCTTCATCTTTTGATTTCTTTTTCGAGGAAGCATTAGGAGTACTTTTTACAGTTTTTTTGGGTGGAAATTTATTTTCCTTTTCAGATTTTGCTTTCATAATTCTCCAAGGATTTTTATGTAAATTTTCAATATCATTTTCAATTATCCAAAAATAATACGCACTTTTTTCAAATTTATTTGCTCAATCATGATGCCACAATCAGTTGCTCAGTGCCCGGTCCGTTGGAGATAAATTTTACATCAACTCCCAAATATTTATTAATGTAATCTATGTATCCGGCCATCTTTTGAGGAATGTTTTGGAACTCTTTTACTTTCGTGATATCTGACTTCCATCCTTCAAATTCTTTATAAACCGGATCAACTGAAATACCTTCCATCTGGAAAGGAACTTTGTTTGTTTCTTTTCCGTCAACAGAATATTCGGTACAAATTTTCAATACATCTAAAGTGTCAAGAACATCTGCTTTAGTCATCACCAACTGAGTGACACCGTTGATCATGCAGGCAAAATTGAGCGCCACTAAATCGATCCAGCCACAACGACGCGGCCTTCCTGTTGTGCTTCCAAATTCGTTTCCATTTTTCCTGATCAGTTCACCAGTTTCATCATGAAGTTCTGTTGGAAAAGGACCGCTACCAACTCGTGTGCAATAAGCTTTTGTAATGCCAATGACTTCTTTGATCTTTTGTGGTGCAATTCCTAATCCACTACAAACACCGGCCGTAATCGTATTTGATGAAGTGACAAATGGAAAGGTTCCAAAATCAACATCGAGCATACTTCCCTGGGCACCTTCGGCAAGAACCTTTTTACCCGATTTGATCACTTCATTAATGAAATATTCACCGTTTACTATTTTCAATGATTTCACAAATTCGATCGCTTCAAAAAATTCATTTTCTGCCTGGGAAAGATCTTCATCAAAAGAAAAAGTGTCAAGCAATTGCTTATGTTTATTTTTCAGTTGCTCATATTTTTTCTTAAAGTCGCCGGAAAGAATGTCTCCGACACGCAAACCGTTTCTGCCGGTTTTGTCCATATAAGCGGGACTGATTCCTTTTAATGTTGAACCGATCTTGCCTCTTCCTTTTGCAGCTTCGCTTGCACGATCAAGAGCGCGGTGCGTTGGCAAAATCAGATGTGTTCTTTCGCTGATGTACAATGATTTTTTGAAGTCAATTCCAAATGCGGCAACAGACTCGCATTCTCTTTTCAAAACCACAGCGTCCAACACCACACCACTTCCAATCAGGTTGATTTTATTTTCATGAAATATTCCGGAAGGAATCTGGTGAAGAACGATTTTTTTATTATCAACATAAAGTGTGTGACCAGCATTTGGACCGCCCTGGAAACGAGCCACCATATCGTAATTTGGCGCAAAATAATCTACAATTTTTCCTTTCCCTTCATCGCCCCACTGGAGCCCAAGAATAACGTCAACCATATTTTTTTTCAGATTTAAGATTCAATTTTTAGAACGCGGTAAAAGTATAATTAAAAAAAGAAATGAGCATGATTTGGCAAGAAATTATTTGTCAATGTTTATGAGAATTTGATTTATAGTCAACGAACAATTTCTAGTAAATTTTGTTTTGAGACATTGAATTAAAAAAGCGCCCATCCAGGCGCTTTACGAATTACATTTTTGAAAGAGACTCTTATGCTACTTTCAACATACTCATTTTACTTGAACTGAATTTACGCATAGCGTATTCTTTCGTGATCGTGAATGTTTTCACTTTCTGGGAAGGCAATTCATACATTGCATCAGTAAGAATGCTTTCGCAAATGCTGCGCAAACCTCTCGCCCCCAACTTATATTCCATTGCTTTTTCAACCATAAAATCGTAAACATCCTCATCAATCAACAAATTGATTCCTTCCAGTTCAAACAGCTTTTTGTATTGTTTGATGAGCGAATTCTTTGGTTCAGTAAGAATGTTTCTCAAAGTTGAAGCATCGAGTGGATTGAGATAAGTGACCACAGGAAGTCTTCCAAGCAATTCAGGAATTAATCCGAATGATTTTAAATCCTGGGCATTTACAAACTGCAATAAATTCTTTCTCTGGTATTCCTGAAGTTCTTTATTTACACTGAAGCCAATTGCATTCGTATTTATTCGGCGGCCGATCAACCGATCAACCCCATCGAAAGCACCACCACAAATGAAAAGAATATTGCTTGTGTTTATTTTGATGAGTTTTTGTTCGGGATGTTTACGGCCACCTTGTGGTGGAACCAACACTTCTGTACCTTCAAGCAATTTTAATAAACCCTGCTGAACACCTTCACCACTAACATCTCTTGTAATACTTGGATTGTCGCTTTTGCGCGCAATCTTATCAATCTCGTCGATATAAACAATTCCTTTTTGCGCAGCGTTCACATCAAAGTTGCACACCTGCAAAAGACGGCTCAAAATACTTTCTACGTCTTCACCCACATAACCGGCTTCCGTAAAAACAGTAGCATCAACAATGGCGAACGGAACATTTAAAATGCGTGCAATAGTTTTTGCCAATAAAGTTTTTCCTGTTCCTGTTTCACCAACCATAATGATGTTGCTTTTTTCAATTTCAACATCACTATCCACTTTTTGATTCAATCTTTTATAATGATTGTAAACGGCAACGGAAAGAACTTTCTTCGCATCATCCTGACCTATCACGTATTCATCAAGGAACTTTTTAAGTTCCATTGGTTTTTTGACTGTAAGCTTATAATTTGAATTGCCGGAATTTTCCTGCGTGGGAATAATTTCCTGCATAATGATTTCCTGGGCGTGCTCAATGCAGTTTTCGCAAATATGTCCTTCCTGGCCCGCGATCAAAATTTTCACTTCGTCACGGTTTCTTCCACAAAAAGAACAATGTAAGGTTTGTTGTTTAGCCATTAGGTAACAGATAATTTACAAAGGAACGTATTAATTCCTTTTTTGTTTTGTTTTATATTTTATATGACAGCAAAAACTGTCAAAATGATGCATTACAATTTATTAATAATGCCATCAACGATTCCATATTTTTTGCTTTCCTCTGCATCCATCCAGTAATCCCTGTCAAAATCTTCCATGATCTTTTCTACTGTCTTGCCACAATTTTCGGCAAGAATTTTAGCACCCAGATCTTTTGCCTTTTGAATCTGAACTGCCATGATTTCCAAATCAGCACTTGTTCCCTGTCCGCCACCACTTGGTTGATGGATCATTACTTCCCCGTGAGGGAAAATGAAACGCCTTCCTTTTTTACCACCGCTCAAAAGAATACTTCCCATGCTCGCAGCCATTCCCATACAAACGGTGCTGATTGGCGAAGAGATCATTTGCATCGTATCGTAAATCACCATGCCGCTGGTAATAACACCCCCGGGACTGTTGATGTAGAAAGTTATTTCTTTTCCCGGATCCATTGCATCAAGATATAAAAGACGGTTGGTAATTTCTCTTGCACTTTTATCGTGAACTTCTCCCCAAAGAAATACTTTTCTTTGTTCGAGGAACTTTTTATCAAACATCATTCCACCCACCATTTTCTCAAGCGGGTTATCAGGTGTTTCTACTTCCGGTTCTTCTTCCTGGTTTAAAGGAGTCAAATTATTTCTATAAAAATTCATATTCTAAGATTTTTAAGTCAGTCTATTTTTTTTCTTTCCTTGCATTGGTTATCAAAACTTCATCGATCAATCCGTAATCTTTCGCTTCGGAAGCCGTCATCCAGAAATCGCGATTACTGTCTTTGGCAACTTTTTCTACACTTTGACCCGTATGGCTGCTCAGGATTTCATACAATTCATTTTTGATCTTTCTTACCTCATTAACAGTGATTGCCACATCAGAAGCTTGTCCTGCTGCTCCTGCACTTGGTTGGTGCATCATAATCCTTGAATGTTTTAATGCACTCCTTTTTCCCGGAGCTCCTGCCGCCATAAGAACGGCTGCCATACTTGCCGCAATGCCTGTGCAGATGGTAGCTACATCAGGATTCACAAACTGCATAGTATCATATAAACCAAGACCAGCGTAAACTCCTCCGCCGGGAGAATTGATATAAAGTTGTACGTCTCTTGTTCGGTCTGTACTTTCTAAAAAGAGTAATTGTGCAGTAATAATATTGGCAACTTCGTCATTGACCGGGTAGCCCAAAAAAATGATTCTGTCCATCATTAAACGGCTGTAAACGTCCATCACAGCTACATTCATCGGCCTTTCTTCAATAATGTTCGGCGTTAAATTGGTAACATTGTGCTTTATGTAAGCATCAAGCGTATTACTGCTAATGCCCCTGTGCTTCACTGCATATTTTTCAAATTCTTTTCCTGTATTCATAAACTAAATTTAATGTAAAAACAATTTACTGCCGGTGAAGTTCCAAATATTATGCTAACAAAAAAAATAAGACAAAAGGACAGGGCAATTAAAGTTATAAGTGGTAAGTGAGCCGTCGTAAGTTGGGTGTAGGTAGTTCTGAATCAAAAGCTACAGCCAAGTAAAACAAGTATTAAGTGAACTAATAAAAAAGAGTAATTTTTATTCTATCCCAAGATGTTCGGTGATACTTCTAAACTCTAAACAAATTGAAAGAGGGAAAAGCCTAGGCCAACAAAAATTTAATTGACGCTTATAACTCTATACTTTAATCATTCAAAACACTAAAAGAAACCATCAATGGTGGTGGTGATGCTCCTGCATTTTCATAAACTCTTCAGACGAAATTTCTTTTTCTTCAGGCGTTACCTGGGATTCGAGCCAATTGAATAATTTTTCGGTGATCAGGCGGCGGTAAGAAGCATCAACCTGCTTTTCGTCTTGCATCATCCTGTCCACGTAACTGTCGAGCCATGAAGTATCTTCTCCCAGATTCATTTGACCAAAATAACGGCTGATCTCTTCTTTCATGCTATCTTTCAATTCTTCGGGGTAAACCTGGAGATTATTGTCTTTGATAATTTTATCGCTGATCAAAGTCCACTTCAACTGGTCTTTAAACTTTGGATATTCTTCTTCGACCTGCTCTTTAGACTTTTGTTTTTCTCCACCGATTTCCAACCAGCGCTTTAAGAATGATTCAGGAAATTCAACAGGCGTATCAATTAAAGTGTGATACAATTGGTCCTGTACCTGGTTGTGGCTCGCTGCGTCCCATTGCTTTTGAATTTCTTCTTCCAAAGCTTTGCGAAAATCTTCTTCGGTTTTCAGCTCTTTACCTGGGAAAACTATATTGAAAAACTCTTCGTTCAATTCCTTCTTCTCAACTAATCCTATCTTCGTGATTGACATTTTAAAATATTTCCCGAGAGCCGCTTCGTCCTCTTTTTCAAGTCCAAGATCAGACATTATCCATTCTCTTTCTTTGTCAGGAAAAGCATCTTTCAATTGCAACACCACAAAGTCGTTCACTTTTTTGCCTTGCAATTTTTGTTGGTAATCTTCAGAAAAATATTTTAATAAGATAGAATTGTCTTTTGAAATTCCTCCTTCTATTACGTTTCCTTCTGCATCACTTTCTTCAAATAAAACATTCAGCACATTGTCAGGTGAAGAAATTGTTTCTGCATCTTTGAGCTCACCATTTTTTGTTACCAATCTTTCTATTTCTTCATTCACCATTTCGGGTGTCACTTTCACTTTATAAAAGACAGGTTTAGCAGTAGCAAGGGTATCTAAAGTTATTTCTGGTTTAAGTCCGATCTCAAAGGGAAAATCGTAATCTTCCGGTTTGTTCAAATCAAGATTGCGCAAATCATTTTCCATTGGCAAAGGATTAGCAAACATTTCAGGCTTTTCTTTTACCAGGTATTCCTGCAATTCTTTTTCCACTGTTTTGATCACTTCATCATAGTAAATTGAAGCGCCATATAACTTTTTCACCATTCCAGCAGGAACCATTCCTTTTCGGAAACCGGGGATATTTGCTTTTTTGCTGTAACTCTTAATCGCTTTTTCAAACGCGGGCAGGTAATCATCTTTCGAAACTTTCACTGTCAGCTTATCATGCAGATTACCGATATTTTCTTTTGTTACCGTTGCCATCACTCTTGGTTTAAAAAACCGCTCAGATCGCGGTTAATGATTTCCATTTTAGGAAAAAATAATTTGAAGAAAGTGCGCATGGAGGGACTCGAACCCCCACACCTTGCGGCATCAGATCCTAAGTCTGACGTGTCTACCAATTTCACCACATGCGCTTTTGGGGCGGCAAAAGTAATGGTTTTTTTGAAAAAATAATCTTAAGTTATGGGGAAGGAGAAAAAAATAAAAGGATGCAGATGAAATCGCACCACAAACCTTCGAATCTAAACCATTATCTAAACTTGGATATGAAGTATGCTTCCCTTCCATTGTGTATTTTAACAGAATTAAAACACACTGGCATATCCGTACGTTTATTTTAAAATTCGAGAAATAAATTCTGGCGTAAATTCGTATGCGATGACAACTACACTTGACATACCAAAATATACGATGAACGAAGAAGAAGAAAAGAAAGAAATTCTTCGTAAATACCGTGCTTTGCTTCGTGCCCTGAAAGCAAAATTAAAACCCGGCAATAAGGAGCAGATCCGTGTTGCTTTTGAAATGGCTGCCGAAGCGCACAAAACCATGCGTCGCAAAAGTGGCGAACCTTATATTCTGCATCCACTTGCTGTCGCCATGATCTGTGTTGAAGAAATTGGTCTTGGTGTCAGGAGTACTATATGTGCTTTATTGCACGACACAGTTGAAGATTCTGACATTACCCTTGATATGGTTTCCAGGGAATTTGGACCTGAGATAGCAAAGATTGTTGACGGACTTACCAAAATCTCAAATGTTCTTGATACCAATTTATCGCAGCAAGCGGAGAATTTTAAAAAAATACTTTTAACTCTTACTGATGATCCAAGAGTAATATTGATCAAGTTGGCCGACAGGCTTCACAATATGCGGACGCTCGGAAGTATGAAGCGCGAAAAGCAATTGAAGATCGCTTCTGAAACAGTTTATGTTTATGCGCCACTGGCCCATCGCATGGGACTTTACAATATCAAAACAGAAATGGAAGACCTGGCCATGAAGTACATGGAACCGGATAGTTACCGCTACATTGCAGAAAAATTAGCGAACACCAAGAGAGAACGAACACGGTATATCAACGATTTTATCCGCCCAATTAAGGAAAAACTGAAGCAAGGGAATTTTGATTTTGAAATTTATGGCCGGCCAAAAAGCATCCATTCCATCTGGAACAAGATGAAAAAGAAAGGCGTTTCATTTGATGAAGTTTACGACCTTTTTGCCATCAGGATCATTCTTAACTCACCTCCGGAAAGAGAAAAAGAAGATTGCTGGAAAGTTTACAGTTTGGTTACTGATGAATACAATCCATCAACGCAACGACTGCGGGATTGGCTGAGTAATCCTAAAAGCAACGGCTACGAAGCGCTTCATACAACTGTTATGGGGCCGCATGGAAAGTGGGTTGAAGTGCAGATCCGCACCAAAAGAATGAATGATATTGCTGAGAAAGGATTGGCCGCGCATTGGAAATATAAGGAAGGCACCTCCGAGGAAAGCCGCTTTGATAAATGGTTTCAGCAGATCAGGGATATGCTTACCGCGCCAGATATCAATTCTGTTGATTTTCTCCAGGATTTCAAATTGTCTTTCCTGGCCGAGGAAATTTATGTGTATTCACCAAAAGGAGATATTAAAATGTTGCCAAGTGGCGCTTCAGCATTGGATTTTGCTTTTGCTGTTCATACAGCGGTCGGTGAAAAATGCATTGGTGCCAAAGTAAATCACAAGCTGGTTCCGATCGGTTACAAATTGCGCAGTGGGGACCAGGTGGAAATCATTACCTCGACCAAACAAAAACCAAAAGCAGAATGGCTGAAAATGGTGGTGACCAGTAAGGCGCGCTCTAAAATAAAGGATTCACTTAAGGAAGAAAAAAGAAAAATTGCTGAGGAAGGCAAAGCTATTTTGCAAAGGAAACTCGAAGGATTGAAGGTGCCAATGAGCCAGGGAAATCTTGATGAGTTGGTTGAATTTTATAAGGTTACTTCACATCTCGATTTGCTTTATGACATCGCTGTAAAAAAGATTGATCTTTCTGAGTTGAAGGATTTTAATGTGCTCGGCGATAAACTGTCAGTACCTAAAATTGTAAAACAGCCGGAAGAAAAACATGAAGTTTCACATAAGAAAGACAAGAAGGACAATGAACTGATCATATTTGGTGAAAGCAGCGATAAGATCATGTACACGCTTGCCAATTGTTGCAAACCAATTCCTGGCGACGACGTTTTTGGATTTATCACGCAAGGTGAGGGATTAAAAATTCATCGTACAAATTGCCCTAATGCTGCACGGCTTCTTTCCAATTATGGCCACCGGGTAGTGAAGACAAAATGGGTTAAGAACAAAGAAATTTCTTTCCTTACCGGTATTAAGATCGTTGGGCTCGATGACGTGGGTGTGATCAATAAAATTACCAACCTGATAAGCGGAACTTTAAAAATAAACATCAACGCACTTACGATTGAAGCCAAAGAAGGTTTGTTTGAAGGAAATGTAAAAGTATACGTGCACGACAAAGACGAACTTGACGATTTGGTTACTGCTTTAAAAGGTTTACCGGGAATTGAAAGTGTCGAGCGATATGATGCGGAGTAGAGGTTGCCAACCAGTAAACCGATAAAAAACCCAGGATTTTATTTTCTGATCTTCTCCTTCAGGAACTTTCTTATTCCTCGCAGTTCTTCCTTTGGAAAAGCACTTTTTGGAATAAGAAAAAATGCACGGCTGTTGAAATATAAATGGAAAAAATTGGTGCTTTCTACAAAACTCGAAAAATCTTTCCATGGCCAACTGCGGCTTCCTTTATTATTTTCCAAAAACATGTGCTGCTCTTCAAAACTGACGCGGAACTCATCTTTAAAAGTGGCTGCTTTTCGGTAAATGATCATCGGAAGCACAAACCAAAAGGCAATCATTAAACAAAACCATAAGGTAGAACTGAGCAGGAAAGCCAGCGGATCAACTTTACCCATAAAATAAAAGACAGCAGAAGTAATCGCAAAAATATTTACGATAACGATCATCACTTTTATCTCATTTCTGCTGAAAAAATGAAAGCGCAAAGCCTGTAAAACTTTGGGGCGACTGTAAGTAAAGAATGAAGATGTCATTTGAAACAAATGTACAAAGTCGCTTGAAAGATGCAGAAAAATTCTTACCGGCTATCGTTTGCAAACGTTTAGGATCAACAATAAAAAAGATTCAGTGAGCAAACAAAAAACCGAATTTTTTATTCAACAAAAATTAATTGGTTGTGAACTTGCCGTTGGTAATTTGAATAATATTATTGGCGCTGTCTCTTGCTGTTCCGGAAAAAGTTCCTTCAATTTTGGTAGAGTCTAAAGTCATCAGGTTCACCGTAAATTCACCGATCAAGGCATTGGCATCATAAATGGTTTTTGCAGGAACGCTGTAATTAAATGAGGCCTGGTATTGTGAAGCGTTATAAGTGCCGGGAGGAAATGAATTTCCGTACAATTTCAATTGGAAAGATTGGCTTCCGTCATCAGTTTTTCCCAATACATACATCACGTTTGAGCCTGTTCCTTTTGTTTGATAAACGGTATCAAGATAACCGGCATAATGCAACGATCCATTATCGAATTCCCATTCGCCCGTAGCGGGACGCAATACCTCAGAACTGTATTCCTTTGCACAGGAAACAAAGAAAATTGCTAAGATTAGCGCGAAGAAGGAGATTTTCAAGGGTTTCATACATTAAAATTAAAGTGATTTAGCCAAATTAAGAAATAGGCACCTCATCATTTACCAAATTTTCTGTTTCCAATGCTGGCCGTGGCGTGTGGCTACTGAAGAATTTTTTCTGGAAAACAAATATGGCGATGATGCCAACAGAAATGGAAGCATCAGCGATATTGAATATCGGGCTGAAAAACAAAAAAGGTTGGCCGCCCCAAACCGGTAACCATGAAGGATAGTGCGTATCGATAATGGGGAAATAAAGCATGTCCACCACTTTACCATGAAGAAAACCCGCATATCCATGGGCAGGGAAAATATGAGCAATATTGTAAAAAACAGGAGAACTGTTTTCGAAGATCAAACCGTAGAACATGCTGTCAATAAGATTACCGAGTGCGCCGGCAAATATTAATGCCACACAAACAATAAAAGCGGGATTAAACTTCCTTTCAATGATCCTTTTGATATAAAAAACGCCAAATATCACGGCCGCAAGCCTGAACAAGGTAAGCGTCATCTTTCCCAACTGGCCACCCAGCTTCCAGCCATAAGCCATTCCTTCATTTTCTATAAAATATAATTGAAACCAATGTCCAAAAATAAGATGGTCTTCCCCAACGTGATAATGGGTTTTGACGTATATTTTTAAAACCTGGTCAGCAACAACAATAAGGAGGATTAATAAAAAAACCGTTCTTTTTTTCACTTAGGATTTTTAGGCAACAAAGATAACAAAATTGAAAGATGCGCTTGGTTTGAATCGTTAATTATTAGCCAATGGCATTGATTCTGAAGCATCTTCATTTTCATTTTCATGATGAAAAAAACGTCTTCTGAAAAGAAGAATTCCGATAACCCCAATCGAAACCGAAGCATCAGCAATATTGAAAATATAATCGAAAAAAGTAAATGGCCGGCCGCCAACAAATGGAATCCAGGAGGGAAGCCTGTTAATATGAAATAAAGGGAAATACAACATGTCCACTACATTTCCATGAAGAAAAGTTCCATAACCATGAGCCGGAAAAATAGTTGCAACTCCATCAGTAAAAAAACTGTTCTTGTCAAAAATGAGCCCGTAAAACATACTGTCAATCAAATTACCCAACGCGCCTGCAAATACAAGCGCCACACAAACAACATACCCCGGATGATATTTCTTTTTAATAATTGTGTTCAAATAATAAACACCGAAAATTACAGCTGCAAGGCGAAACAAAGTGAGTGCGAGTTTGCCAAAGCCGCCACCTATTTTCCAACCGTAGGCCATTCCTGCATTTTCTATAAAATACAATTGAAACCAGTTCCCAAAAACGGGATGATACTCGCCGGGATGATAATGCGTTTTTATATAAATTTTTAACGCCTGGTCAGCAACGATTATCAGCGCAATTATTAATATAATGTTTCTCTTTTTCAACTAATGATTTTTATCGTAATAAACTTTTATTCTTCAAAATATATTCTCTTCACCCTTTGCGAAATGCCCGTCATTATTTCATACGGAATCGTTTCTGCCCATTGAGCTACTGATTGCAAAGAAAGTGATTCTCCAAAAACAATCACTTCATCTCCTTCTTTTACATCTTTTGTGCCTGAAATATCAAGCATCGTCATATCCATACAAATATTTCCAATCGTGGGAACCAATCTATTTCTCACGAGCATTTTGCCTTTTCCATTTCCGAGCCTGCGCGAATAACCATCTGCATAACCTATTCTCACTATTGCGATAAGACTGTCTTTCACCACTTTTGCTTTTCTTCCATAACCTACTGTTTCGCCGGCCTTTATTTTTTTTATTTGTGAAATAGTTGTCGACAATGTAGAAACATTTTTAAGACTTTTTTGCATTCTCTTGTTGGCATCAATTCCATAAAGCCCGATGCCCAGGCGAACCATATCCAATTGGAATTCAGGATGCCGGCTGATGCCTGAAGTGTTATCAATGTGCTTGTCAAATGAATAGTTCAATCTTCTTTTTAATTGTTCACAAAACTTTTTAAATACATTGAACTGCAAAAGCGTAAAGTCGTCTTCCGCAGGATCTTCGCTTGCCGCAAAATGAGAAAATGCAGTTTTTACTTTTAAAAAATGATTATTGGCTAATTCAGATGCTAGCAAATCAATTTCATTTTCCATAAATCCCAACCGGTGCATCCCGGTATCGATCTTTAAGTGAACCGGATAATTTTCAATTTCCGATCGTTTTAAAAATTGGGTAAAATCTGTCAGCAGTCCAAAGGAAAAAATTTCAGGTTCCAGGTTATAATTTACAAGCGAATCAAAACCGGAACTGTCCGTATTCATAACCATAATGGGCAAAGAAATTCCGGCGTTTCTTAATTCAATTCCTTCATCAACATAAGCCACCGCCAGGTAATTCAACCGGTTGTATTCTAATACCGAAGCTATTTCATAACTGCCGCTTCCATATCCAAATGCTTTTACCATAACCATCACTTTGGTTGAAGGTTTCAGTTTTTCGCGGTATTGTTTCAGATTATGAACAATTGAATTTAGATTGATCGAAAGAACCGTTTGATGGATTTTCTGTTCCAGCAAATGGCTTATTTTCTCGAACTGAAAAATCCGTGCTCCTTTAATTAAAATCGTTTCATCATGAAAAGAAGAGAGAAAAATCTGGTTTAAAAAATCTTCCGTTGTCTTAAAAAACCTTTTGTTTGGCAGCGCCCCAAATAAATCTTGATGAGCATTAATTTCCGGCCCGACACCTAAAAATTTATCCACCTTTTTTTCTTGGAGCAAAGAAGCTACCTGGCTGTACAATTTTGCTGGTTCCACACCTGATTGAATGATATCCGAAAAAATAACCGTGTGAATTTTGTGTTGTTTTTGTTGCACTAAGAAATCAAGTGCGATTTGAAGAGAATAAAAATCATTGCTGTAACTGTCGTTGATTATGTCACAATGATTTATTCCTGCCTTAAGCTCCAGGCGCATTTCGATTGAATAAAGCGATTTGAAGTGGCTTTGGATAAACGCGCCGTCCTTCCCCAACAATAAAACTGTGCACACACAATGAATTGCATTTTGAATTGACGCATCATCAGTAAAAGGAATTTCAAATTCAATTTTTTTTCTTTTGAAAATGCAATTTATAATCGTCGAGGAATTGGATTTTTTAATCTCAACCACTTTCAAAACATTACTGTCATTCCTCCCCCAGCAAAACAACTTTAAACGCGGATTTTTTTTCCGGAACAATTCAATTTCATTTGAAAGCAGTTCATCATCAGAACAAAAGATCAATTGATCTGAGTTTTGAAAAAGCAAAAGCTTTTCCCGGATCTTTTGGCGCCTGTTTTTAAATCCTTCATCATGCGCATTGCCAATATTGGTGAAGATGCCAATGGAAGGTTGAATAATCTTTTCAAGTTTTTTCATTTCTCCCGGCTGGGAAATTCCGGCTTCAAAAATGCCAAGATCGTTCCCTGCAGAAATATTTAAAACACTCAACGGAACGCCAATTTGTGAGTTGAAACTTTTAGGACTCCTGACAATGGAAAAATCATTTTCAAGAAGCTCGTTCAGCCATTCTTTCACGATCGTTTTTCCATTGCTGCCGGTGATGCCGATCACTTTTAATTTTCTGTTAGGAAACCTGTTCCTGTGGTGAATTGATAGTTTCTGTAAAGCAGAAATTGTATCCTTTACCAAAACAAAATTTGCATCAACAAATTGACTTATATCCACGTTTTGATCGTCAGTTAAAAAATTTCGGACACCTTTTTTGAAAGCACTTTCAAAGAACTTGTTGGCGTTTTGCAGTTTGTTTTTTATCGCAAAAAAGACCGTTTCCGAAGGAAAAGAAATTTTGCGCGTATCCAATGAAAGATAAGAAAGAGAATTGTTCGGATTGTTTCTTCTCTTCCATTTTCCATTGCATATTGATGCAATTTCATCCATCGTATAATTGATCGCGACGTTCAACTTGTTTGTTTATTTTTAAAAATAGAAAATAAAACTGCACCGGCAAGGCA
>JBQCEG010000166.1:0-9847 GCA_051960475.1 Ginsengibacter sp. | reverse complement strand
GACACATCTCTGATGTTTGAAGGATCTTCACTTACCAGCTCAAATTTTCTTAAAGTATCGCTGGAAGCAGGCAATGCAAATTTTACTTTCCCGGGAGTACTGATGTCACCAACATACCTTTTGTTAGTTGTCATATCAAACAAAACAGGTGCAGTACTTCCATAATTAAACTGGTCTATCACCAGGTAATTACCAGTATTCGTGGCAGGTAATTCGAAATAAAAATTCGTTTGATTATTAAAGATCCATTTGCTTGGATAAGTTACTTCATCAAAAGCTACGAGCATCCTGTCTGTTGTGACTGAAGAGGTATTTTCAAAATAAACCTGGATATTATTCAGATCTATCAAATCGCTCATTGGCAGGTTTGTCAGATCTTTTTTAATGTAAGTGAAGTATGGCATGTGCTCTTCATCCACTACGGTATTGAAAATTTTAACTCTTATATCGCGGTCGTTGAGTGCAGTTCCGACAGCTGCAAATTTTAATGAAAATCCCGGGCCTGCAGTATAAACATTACAATTGTTGAAACTTGCTGCCAGTCTCCTGTTAGGATAAATTTCAGTGCTTGTCCAGCCTTCACCGATATCATAAGAAGATGAATAAACCGGCGTTCCCACAATTGCCGCATAACCCGGATTTATTTGTGTCTTAAAATAGATTGCTCTTTTATTCATGAAGTAAGGTTCCGCTGCCAAAGTGTTTGTCGAAACATTATTAGGCGCATCGGCGTACCTCGCATTATTTCCCCCAGGGTTAACTGTAAGAAAATAAGAAGCAGTATCGGTTAAAAGGCTTGTATGATCAGTGAGTTGGTAATCTGCAACCCGGTATAATTTGGTGTCAACTTTTCCGTCATTCATCTTTCCCCAAAACTCAATATAACCTCCGGAAGGCAAAGGGCCAGTGGCAGTGCTGGTATAAATTGGCACCTGTGAGCCATTCCGCCATAACTGAAATTGTTCCGCTGGAGTATTTCCTAAACCTAAAGAATTCAATGTTGCCTGGCTGATATGATAAAGTCCGTCAGAACCAACTTTGAATTTGTAATAAGTCTTGCTATAATCAATCCAACTGTTCGAATAAGTTTGCGCAGCAATTGCACCCGTGAGAAAAATAAAAAATATCGTGATCAATTTTTTCATAGTGATTTCCTATTGGTTTTCTTTATTTCCCAGGTCGAATTTTAATGAAAAGATATGCGTATATAAAGGATTTGCTTGATTGGCAAGATTCGTAAAAGCATAATCAATACTTACATTATGAATTTTAAAACCTGCACCAAGGCTTGGCTGAAAGATCCAGACTTTCTTTTGGTTGGTCGTGTCGCCATCCGCTAAAGCTTGTTGAAAATTCGAAATTCCCGCTCTTACAAAAAATACATTTTTGATTGCCGCTTCAAGTCCTGCATGAGGATCAATATTCAAATGATTGCCACTGATGATCGTGTTTCTCTTTCCGTCAAAAGTCATATCAAGATCAGCTTCTGTCAAGAGGTTTACAGAAGAACCAAGCCTGAAATTATAAGAGTTTCCGATCGTAAGTCGCGGGGCAGTGAGTTCTGTTGATTTAACCGGAATGTCATTTTCTGTCAGGTACAGAACTTCCTTTTCCTTGTCGGTAAAATGAAAAGACCACGCGTTGAAGGTGGTAGTAATATCTTTAACAACGATCCCTAAATTATACCGGTCTTTTTGCAGTTTAAATCCTGCATCCAGACCAAAACCCCATGCAGTAGCGAAATGTCCAACTTTCCGGTAGATCACTTTTGCGTTTGCTCCAAAACTCATTTTCAAATTGTCGTCATCCCTTATTTTTTGTGCATAAGAAAAAAGGAATCCGTAATCCGCAGAAGAAAATTTTGAAATGTTGCCATAATTCAGACTTCCGTCAGGCTGCACCAAAAAAAGCGTATTGGGAATATCATCAACTGCAAATCTTAAAGCAGTTATTCCAATCACTCTTTTGTTGTCTATTTCAGGAAGGGCAAAGCTGGCGTAATCGTATTTTCCAATATTATCAAAATAACTCGCGTGCATCAGGTTTATCTCAGGAAAATCCTGGACTCCAACAAGGCCAGCCGGGTTCCAATAACCGGCAGTTCCGTCATTAACCGAAGCAGCTTGTGCGCCGCCCATTCCAAGTCCGCGTGCGCCCGCACCAATGTTTAAAAATTCATTGGAATACTTTCTGAATTGCGAAAATCCAAAGCTGGGAAGCAGCAATAAAAACAATAATCTAACGATTGGAGAAATTTTCATTTGGGGATGATCCGTTGTTTATTAGTGCAAATTCGGGCAAAAATAAAACGGACTTGAATTTATTATATTGTATAGTTTGGTTTCTTGCCGCTAAAATTAAGTAAAACTGGTTCAAAGCTGCGATTTTAAAAGAAAAAAAGGCCAATATTGCCGCTTCCGGGCTAAGGTTTTTTATTTTTGCACCTCTTTTTGAAACAAGTATGAAAAATTTAATTGAAGAATTACGCTGGCGTGGACTTATTCAGGATATAATTCCCGGAACAGAAGAGGAACTGTTGAAGGAACCAATTGCGGCGTATGTAGGTTTTGATCCGACGGCCGACAGCCTGCATATTGGCAGTCTTATCCCGATAATTGTGTTAGTTCATTTGCAAAATTATGGGCACAAACCAATTGCTTTGGTTGGCGGAGCAACAGGGATGGTCGGCGATCCTTCAGGGAAAAGTGAAGAACGTAATTTATTAAGCAAAGAAGTTTTGGATAAAAATGTAGCAGCAGTAAAACAACAATTATCGAAGTTTTTAGATTTCAGTTCGGGAAGAGAAAATGCTGCTGAAATGGTGAACAATTATGATTGGTTCAAAGACATTTCCTTCCTCGATTTTATCCGCGATGTGGGCAAACATATTTCCGTTAACTACATGATGGCGAAAGACAGTGTGAAAAAGCGTCTTGAAGGGGAAAGCGGAATGAGTTTTACAGAATTTACTTACCAACTTGTGCAGGGATATGATTTTTATTGGTTGTATCAACATAAAAACTGCAAGCTGCAGTTTGGCGGAAGCGATCAATGGGGAAATATTGTAACCGGAACAGAATTGATCCGCAGGAAAGCCGGTGGCGAAGCATTTGCTTTCACTTGCCCGTTGTTGACAAAATCCGACGGAAGTAAATTCGGTAAGACCGAAAAGGGAAATATCTGGCTCGATCCGGCCAAAACTTCACCTTATACTTTTTACCAGTTTTGGTTAAATACTGCTGATGCAGATGCGGAAAGATTTTTAAAAGTCTTTACTTTCTTATCTGAAAAAGAAATAAATGACCTGGTTGAGCAACATAAAGGCAATGAACATCAGCGGATCTTGCAGAAAAAGCTGGCTGAAGAGCTCACCTGTTTTGTACATTCAAGAAAGGATTATGAATTTGCGGTAAAAGCGTCTACCATTCTTTTCAACAACGATACGGCGGAAATTTTGAAAGAACTAACTGAAGATCAATTATTGCAGGTCATGGAAGGCGTTCCTTCAGTTGAAATTTCAAAAGATAAATTGGCTCAATTGGATTTGGTGAGTCTTTTGGCTGAAACCAAGATCTTTCCAAGCAAAGGCGAAGCAAAAAAAATGATTGCGAATGGTGGCGTTTTTGTAAACAAGGAAAAGGCCGGTTCTGCTGATGAAAAAATTGCAGAAACAAGTTTGTTGAATGGAAGATATCTTTTAATACAGAGAGGAAAGAAAAATTATTTTTTGGTAAAAGTGGTTTGATTTTAAGCAGGGTTTACCGGAAAATTAAAAATCGACAAAAGATTGGATTACTGCAAAACACTGCATTTTGGAAACGTTTTTGTGCATTGAAAAATGTTTGAAAAAAATCGACTTTTGAAGTTTTGAAAATAAAAATGATAACCTTACTTTTGCACACCCTTGTCCCATAGTATAAAGGTAGTACAACAGATTTTGATTCTGTCTGTCGAGGTTCGAATCCTCGTGGGACAACATAATACATTGATTGTCAAGTGTTTACAAGCATATATTGACAATGAGATTGACAAATTTTAAAGGTAATAGTAATACCTTAATTTAACTCGTGTCTGCTCCTTTTCTAAATTTTTGTTTTTTACTCGTGGGACAAGGTAAACTTCAAAAGCCCTTTAAACAGTATGTTGAGAGACTTTTTTAGTTATAACGGTCAATATACCAACGTTACTTTTCTCTAGAAAATTTTATTTTCTTCACAATTCAGTTCATTTAAATGATAATTTTTTAGAAGTAAATACTATTAATAACAAAAGTATATTCCTCATCTTACAATCAACGTTTTTGATTTAGAATCCAAAAGTCTTGTAAAAAGTCTCAATCATCATGCATTTCTTCCTAACGGTCGAAATAAATTGAAAATGTGATTTTTGTTTTTTAAATTTAGATATGCAATTTCATTTTTCTTTTTACGGAAAATTGCGATGATTATGAGACAACTAACGATTATGTCAATATTATTATTTCTTTTACTGTTTTGCTTTGCTTGCGATAAGGAAGCTATAAAACCAAATACACCTGCTAACTATTTCCCGAATGCGGTTGGAGACACCTGGGAATATGATGTTACAGATTCTGCACAATACGTTCAAGGCAGCAACAATACCGTAAGCCATTATTCCGTGCAGGTGCTAATCATTGGTACAAAAAAACTTGTAGATGGTAAGAGTGCTTCTATTTGGAAGTACAATTATCCTTGGGGGAATGATACAAATTATGTAAGGATTGTAGATGATACCATTAAAATATTTGATAATAGTTACAATTCTCACACAGTTGAAGGTTTAGAATATCCAAAGTTAATATTTGTGCAACCGCTTAAAGTTAATGAAAGCTGGAATGGAAGGCATCTTTGGTTTGATACCTTAAGCGTAGTGAATCAGAAAGATGTAACGACCTCTTTTCAAACTTTCAAAGACTGTTTTCAGATATATAATCATTACATAGGCCCGAATATGGAATTTAAAGATAATTATTGGTTCAAACCTAGGGTTGGTATGGTACGTATTTATACGAACCGTTATAATTTAGGTCCTTTAATGTACCGTACATGGCAATTAAAAAACTATACTGTTCATTAATTTTTAAAACAACTATTATGAGAAAATTTACACCGGTGTTGTATGTTTTAACAACATCGTCTTTTTTGATGCTTGGATTCACAGCTTTAAGTCAAAGAGATACTACTTTGAATCAGAATTTTAAAAGCATATGGCATGTAAACACCGCACAAAAGATAACTCAAACAGATGGCGCTGTAACTCCTAACACTTTAGTGGGAAACGAAGTTCGTGTATTCCCTTCATCTCACGCACAGTCAGAAATTCATTTAAGTATAAATAAAACAAATCCTCAAGTTTTACTACTTTCTTCTCAGAATTATATTCCTAATGTTACTTATCAGGGTGCATTTTGGAGCACAAATGGGGGAAGTATTTGGACAGGAGCTGAAACACTTCCCAACAATTCTGGTGGTCGAGGAGATCCATCTACAGCTTTCGATGCAAATGGAAATGCCTATATAGCTACTATGACATTAAATCCCGCGAATTTTCAAGGCGATCCTATTGGGTATTCAACTCAAAGATCGACTAATAACGGTGCCAGCTGGAGTGCTTTAACTCCTGCCACAGGAGATATTGTATTCGACAAAGAAATGATTGCAGCGGATGATATTAGTAGCAGTCCATTTATAAATAATTTCTATTGCGGGTGGATGGGTGCAAACCACTTCGTTCAATTTAATAGATCTACAGACGGCTTAATAGATCTACAGACGGCGGCTTAAATTTTTCAATTCCAATAAATCTTACAAATTATTGGGGTCAAGGTGCGAATGTTCAAACAGGCGTAAATGGGGAAGTGTATGTTTGTTATGCAGATTATAATGGCAATGATATAAACAATAATTGGACTTCAAATGGTTTAGGGTTTTGCAGTTCTACAGATGGAGGTATCAATTTTTTAGCAGCTAGAAGAGTAATAAATTATGTAGGAATACGACAATTCAATTTTACAACCCAAGATGATGAAAATCCTAATTTTAATAACATCAGAGTAAATGATTTTCCATCTATGGCAGTTGATAAAACTAATGGAAGTTTTCGGGGAAGAATTTATGTAGCGATTCCAGTTAGACAAAATGGAAATGGGAAAGCAATTATACAAGTTAGTTTTTCAAATGATCAAGGAGCGAATTGGTCGGCGCCATTAACAGTAAGTATTGCTAATGCTACGCAAAGTTTTTTTCCATGGATTTCTGTTGATCCGGTGACAGGTTTTATTTATGTCGTTTATTATGCTTTTGATCAAACTTCAGGATTTAGTACAAATACTTACGTGGCTACTTCGAATAATGGGGGCATTAGTTTTAGTAATCAAAAAGTGAGTAGTGTTGCGCATATTACAGCTACAATTCCGGGATCTGGAGGCGGATATGAAGGAGATTATATTGGCATTACTTCTTATGGCTGGAAGTCCTATCCTGCATGGATGGATAACAGAACCGGACAATGGCAGGATTATGTGTTGAAACTTGATAATACACCTGCGATTAGTGGTTCTCGAGGATTTTGCAGTAGCCAAACATATACAGCTACTAATTTACTTCCAAACTCTAATATAACATGGAGCGCATCACCAACAGGTATCGTTCTTCTATCTCCTACTACTGGTACTTCCACAACCGCAAGCAGAATTGCTCAAGGGAATGTGACACTAACAGCAACAATAAATAATAACCCAGCCGCCTCGATTTCCATTGGCATAAGTACAATTCCAAAAATAGATTCTATTAAGGCCACTCCGGGAGCTTGCAATAATGGTATTCAAACATGGTCAGTAACAGCGTATCCTAATATGAACCCTTCAAGCATCCAATGGACAGTTGATAATCCTAGTTCAGGAATTTATATATATAATCCTAATTCAGCAAGTACGATGATGGACGTCTCAGGAGGCGGAGGTGTATCTGTAACGTTCAAAGATGGCTGTAATGAAACTTCACAGAAGAACGGAGTAACGATCTTTAATCAATGTCCACATTTTGCTGTTTCTCCGAATCCTGCTACATCAACTATTTCAGTTTCTTCAATCATACCTGCTAATAATAATATGAGTTCAACCATTTCTAAAGTAAATATTTTTAATGAGCAGGGAACGCTAAGATTACAAAAAGTATTTAATAATGTTGGAAAAGCTGATATTAATATCTCAAATTTATCACCTGGAATTTATTTAGTACAAATTGTAGACAAAGTGAATAATACTGAGAGTCATCAGTTACAAGTTATAAGATGATTAATGATATTATACAAATAACCTTTATCCTAAATAGTAATAGTGAATGTAAAAGGCTAGTCTGAAAGTGTTATTTTACTTGAATCTGAGTAAATTCTGCTTGAAGACTCACCCGAAACAATTGGTTTTTATTCTTGAAAGATTTATCGAGCGCGAAGTCATTTCTAAAAGATTATATGATTGATCCAGTGAAGAAGGTATTGGGATAAATAAAAGATTTTGTACTGCTCATTCTTCGAAACATTATCCAGTATTTATGGAGTAACCACTTTTGCTTTCCTTCTAGTTTACGAACAAATGATCCTTACAAAAAGATGGTTCCTTATTAAAAGATTGTAATTTTTTTCGCTCATTTTTATTTTGTTTTTTTTTAGAAAAAACGGTTTCGTAGCTGGCATTTTTATCTCTTAGTAATGACCTCTCTATCAAGATCATGTACAAAATTTTAAAATAGATACTTGCTAACTTATCTGGATATTTTAAGTCTGCTTATTCATTCGATGTAGTAGTGAGCAGACTTTGCACACTCATTTTTTGGATTTTTTCTTTTCAGCTGCAAGCCGCTGGATTTTGTTCTGCTCATCGATTTGATGTTCCATTAAAAAAACTTCATTTGTGAATTGATCCTCATCGAGATTGTATAAGCTATCCGTATAATAAATGATTTTTAATAAACTGGCATTGCCATTTGCTTTCCAATATCTATACTTCATGTCGTTTGCTTCAAAGGATTTCTTTTCGTTACTACAGTTAAGCCATCCGAAGGCAAGCAATAAAGAAATGATAAAAACACTAACGGAGATCCATACCTGCTTCTGAAAATGATGGATATGTCTTACCTGGCTGTTGGTCTCCTGCAATGCATGTATATCTTCAGATAGGCTGTCTATCTTTTTATTGTTTGCATCGCATGCGGCATTGAACTTTGTGAAAGAAGATTGAATCGATTTGACTGCTGCTTTTAATTCCTCATCTTTACCTTCACTGTTTTGTTTTAGTAAAACAAGTTCCAGCGATTCCAGTTTCTCTACAATTGCCTGTAATAATATCTCACTCATCATTCTTTATTTTAACTATGCAACCCGCGTGATTTCTTTTTTCTTGTCTTTCGTAATCTCCAATCGGGAGGTAACGATTGATCTCTTTGTTCCGGCTTCATTAATTCAATCAGGACATCCTCAACTTTTTTCAACGGCGTATTAATTTCCATTTTTTTATTTTCAAAGACATTTTTTGAATACCAAACGTCTCGTGATGTGAACAGTTTCTTTGTTTGTTGTTGTTGCAATATTTTCTGAAGATTATTGATGGAAAATTTTCGGTCAATTTCACTGCCTTTATATTTATAGTCTCCTTTTTCAAAACTAATACCTTGTAGCTCGTTTGTATGGCTCTTGTATTTGTATAATGTTTCAATATTTTCTTTGGCTAATTTTTCTTTCAATTCATCAATGCTTCTGCTTAGTGGAAGCTTCTCCAAAATAGCCTGGTAAATAATATAACGATTCGCTTCTCTTTCATTTAAGGATTCAAGATTTGTTAAGGCTAAGTTTTTTGAGATTGCTTCTTCCAGTCCATATTTCTTGGTGAGTTTCTGTGCAACTTTTTTTCCTCTTAATCCAATCCAATTATCCTTAATGGTTTCTCCTTTATTGTTTACCAAGTTTGCGAGGATGTGCATGTGTAAATGATTTTTATCAATGTGTTTCACAATCGCAAATTGCGTGTCGGTAATCTTCATTTCAGCCAGGTATTCTTTGGCTATTTCTACCATCATTTTATCTTCAACTTTTTCTCCCGGATAAAAGCTGATGATGCCATGAAAAACAGCTTTAGTAAGAGAAGGCCTAAGGGACTGCTGTAATTCAAAATCTTTTGCCATAAGTTTATAATCATAATCCCTTACACCTTCTGCTTCCAAAACCACCGCTCTTTTTTTGTCCATGCATATATACCTGCAGGCTCCGTAAAATGTTTTTCCTATGACCACTTTACTTATCATTTCTTTTTAATTTTTCAAGAAGTTCACCCATTAAGTTTTTATACTTTTCAAACATCACTACTGCAGTAATAAATCCTTCCTGGTGTCCCATTTTTGTGAGCTGGTTTAAGTTGTTGGCCATCCCTATTAATTGCCTGACAAATTGCCTTTCCTCTTCAGATAATCTTGAAATTATTTTTCCCTGCAAAGCCATCTGCCGGATATACACAGTGAATTTTAATCCCGACTTGGAAGCGTGTTGTTTGACAATAAAATATTCTGTTTTTGAAAACCGGATGCTCCTTATAATTTCCTTCTTTACAGCTTTTTTAGGCCTTCCATTTTTGTGCTTAATTATAATTATCTTACTTGTCATATCCTCTGCAATATTCTTTTGCGACCAACGGGAGAAAAAGCAAGCTGGGTTTTTGTAACACAAAAACACCGCTTGCTAATAAAAATGATTAGAGGTGTATCCCCCTTTTTTGCGCGACATTTATTTTCTTTTCCAATTTTCCAAAATTCATCATCCAATCGTTGAGGTCTTTGTA
>JBQCEG010000165.1:0-5033 GCA_051960475.1 Ginsengibacter sp. | reverse complement strand
AGAAGACAATAAGTGTACCACAATTCATTTGGCCTTTGGATAAAAACCAATAACTCATTTTAACAAAAAGTAGCGCAAATATATGATTAAACAATCAATTAAAGTCATTGCTAATCAATTGTTTTTTGCGTTGTGCACACGTTATGCACAATTCCTATTTGTAACTGTTTGTTTCTCCTGTTTATATAATAAAAAAACCCGCGAGTATTTTTTTCCGCAGGGTCCTCTAATGTGCCGATTAGCTAATGTGCTAATAACCCGATTATTTTATTATGGGAATGTTACGTAATCACTAAATCGTTTAGAAAATTTTCCTATCGGCAGTTCCCTTTCGCCTTTTTCTTTCGCCTTTTTTCTTTCGCCTTTTGCCTTTTGCCTTCTGCTCATTGATCATTGCTCATTGCACATTGACCATTGACCATTGACCATTGACCTCGGTCGTCGGTCGTCGGTTGTCAGTCGTCGGTCGTCCCTCTTTGCCTCTTGCTTTTCCTCTTTTAGCCTTTACCTTTTGCCTTCTGCTCATTGCTCATTGCTCATTGACCATTGCCCCCTATCGTCCCTCCTTGCCCCTTGCGATTTCACTATTGAACATTCCCTCCACAATCTATTGCCATAAAATATGAAAGGGAACTGCCCATAAATTGTTTTCAAAAGGTACCACGTCCTTTCCTGTGTGGAGCACTACACCGCCAATAAAATCCTGATCTGTCAATTGCTGTATTACTTTAATTCCACTAAAGTCTCTTGAAGAAACCCTGTCCGTGCTTTTTACTTCTATTGCCCAGATATTCCCATTTGGTTTTTCCAGGATAAAATCCACCTCTTTTCCATCACTTGTACGGAAATGATACAACTTAAGGTTCGTTTCACTAAAGCTCAACAACTTTACTAATTCTGTTGCCACATAATTCTCAAGCACATGCCCAAAAAGCTCCGGCCTCTTTGAAGCGAGCGTTTCAAGATTTAAATCCAGCATGTAACAAAGAAGTAAAGTATCAGCCAGGTATCCTTTGGAAGATTTTATCAGCCGCTTGCCAATGTTCCTGTACCACGGGTGAACATCAAAACACAAAAACATCATTTTTAAAATGTTGCGGTAAAACTTTCCTGTTACGGCATTCAGTCCTACATCCCTTGATAGATCTGCATCATTTATTATGTTCCCTACTCTTGAAGCAAGTACCCGTAATAACAAGGGCAATGCACTAATTTTTTCGAGATCAGCGAGCATCTTAACATCCCGCTGAAGTATAGTTGAGATATATCCGTCAAACCATGCCTTTATTTCTCTTTCATCTTTATCAAAAATCCCCGGATAGGTAGCCTTCCTGATTGCCTCAACTAAAGAAATGCCTCTGTTATTCATGCCGGAAAAATCCATGTCAATAATCCTTTCCACCGCAATTCCACTTCCACCCACCACCTCGGCAGTACAAAAAGGATATAAGGTCAGGAGGTTCATTCGTCCTACAAGAGATTCTGAAAGCTTCGGTAATGCCAGTATATTTGCCGATCCCGTCAATAAATATCGTCCGTTTACTTTTGTTTTATCAGTAAGTCGTAATTCATCCACCCTTAGCTTAAGTGCTCTGAATATCTCCGGAACCAATTGTGCCTCATCCAATACAAGCGTTCCATCATAAGCAGATAAAAAAGAAGAAGGAGAGGCGGCAGCGGCTGCCATTTGCGTGGGATTATCAAAAGTTACCTAAACAGCCTCGCCATAGCTTCTCATAGAGCTGAGATTTTCGAGTACAAGTGTACTCTTTCCGGATTGCCTTGCGCCGTTTAAAAAAACTACAGGACTCGTTTTTAATCGTTGAAGCAATAAAGGTTGTAAGAGTCTTGGAACATTCCTTTTGCAAAAATAAAGGTAACCTTTATAATTTCAAAAGGATACCTTTAGATTTACAACGAATACTGTAACTTCTTTATTTAGAGATTTATCACTTTTCATTAAATCTTGCCATTACTAATTGCCCCCGGTAGACGGTTGTCAGTCTTTGGTCGTCCCTCCTTGCCTATTGCCTGTGTTGCTAATTGCCCATCGCCCCGGTCGTCGGTTGTCGGTTGTCGGTCGTCGGTTGTCGGTCGTCGGTCGTCCCTCTTTGCCCCTTGCCTTCTCGCTAAAAGCCCTCACTGGCTAATATCAAACCACGGAAGCACGCTGATTCCCGAACTTCTCCTTTGTGGCGAATCGCCGGCATATATAACCGCGCCTTGCTTATTTCCGGTTAATTCATTCCAGAACTGAATACCCTTAAAATAAGCAGAAGTAATTGTTTGACCGGCCTTGATTTCCAATGGGTACAACGTGTCCCCGTCTTCAATGATTACATCAACTTCATTCCCCTTACTATCCCTCCAAAAATACAGATTAGCAGGTTTTCCGGCATTGAACCGCACCTTCATCAGTTCACTGATAATAAACCCTTCAAATATATTACCCCTGAGAGGGTGCACATCTAATTGCTCTTTATTACGGATTCCCAGTAAACTACAGACCAGGCCTGAATCATAGAAATATAATTTCGGCATCCTTACCACTCTTTTATTAAAATTCCTGTGATGTGGCTGAAGCAGGTAAATGATAAAACTACTCTCTAAAATGCTTATCCAGGATGCTATAGTCTTACTATCTACGCCCACTTCTATTCCAAGACTGCTCCTGTTTAATAATTGACCGGAACGTCCCGCACAAAGTTTTAAAAAGCGATCAAAAGCTGCCAGGTCAGTAATATTCTTAATTAATCGCACATCTCTTTCCACATAGGTTCGTAGATAATTAGGATACCATTTTTCCGCAGGGATATTTTGATTATAAACAGGTGGATAACTGCCCTTAAACAATAATTCATTCAAGTCTGCCGGCAAAAGAGCTGCCGCTTTTAGTTCTTCAACTGAAAAGGGCAACAAGTATAAATAAGCGATTCTTCCTGCAAGGCTTTGTACAATATTCTGTTGTAATATAAAATTATTGGAGCCGGTGAGAATAAAAAGGCCCGGCTCAACTGATTCATCAAGAATCTGTTGCAGGTAAGAAAATATTTCGGGAACATTTTGTGCTTCATCTAAAATAGCTCCTTGCGGGTATTGCGCCAAAAAAGCACGTGGATCTTCCTGTGCAAATCTCCTGTGATCTGGATTCTCTAAAGAAACATACTTCTTTTCCGGGAAACAGCTTTTGGTTAGGGTGGTTTTTCCCGATTGACGCGGTCCTACGACTGCTACTGCTTTAAATTGACTACTTAAGGCTCTTAATTCTTTTTCAGCTACCCGTTTTATCATAAAATAAAGGTACAATTTTGGAATCAGATTCCGAAATTGTGCGCTTAATGTCAAAAGTTAAAAGATTCATCATCCGCTTTTAGCCTTCCGCTTCCTCTCCCGGAATTCATACCGTGCAAACACTGGCTTCTTTGGCTGAGGAGCTAATGTGTCGATTCTGTTTCCGAAGAAATTTTACCAAATCATTAAATTGCCCATTGCCATTGCATATTGCAGATTGCCTATTGCCTATTGCCTATTGCATGTAATTGTATAACGATCTGGGCTAAAAAAATAAGGGTACAATTTTGGAATCCGTTTCCGAAATCGTACCCTTACATTTCACCAAGAGAAAACAATTTACAACATCAATCTTGACCGCCTCAAGCCTTCTGCCTTTAGCCTATCCACCAATAATTTAATAATTAATCATCAACAATATAACAGTAAAACAATACAACAATGCCTTCCCCCCAATAATTCAATAATCCAATAATTTAATAATACCCTCCAAAACAATAAAACAATAAAACAATAAAACAATAGAACAATACAACAATAAAACCCTGCATTTATCCCCGAATCCTCAACACCTCCTCCACAATCCTTTCCGCCGTTTTTCCATCCCACAACTCCGGAATTTCTCCCTTCTTCCATTCACCGGCAAACAATTTCTGCATGGCAGGTTTAATGGCTTTAGGGTCCGTTCCAATCAATTCATTTGTTCCCACCGTAATCGTCTCCGGCTGTTCGGTATTGTCCCTCAAGGTCATGCAGGGGATGCCCATAACTGTTGTCTCCTCCGTAATACCGCCCGAATCTGTGATCACCACTTTTGCATTTTGCACCAGGTAATTGAATTCAAGGTAGCCCAGCGGCTCGATCATATGAAGGCGGACTTCTTATTTCAAGGTGTTCCAACAATGGCTTGTTCTATTGCCGCTCATCTTTTTATCATAAATGCTGACCGGTGTGTAATCAGCCTGAAATCAATATCCTTTCCTTCTCCTTTTGCATTCTTTATTGCTCAATAATAGGGGCAATCTTCATAAAATTCGGTCGTGCACCAGCTATAAGATCTATATTCATCATAATTATTAAGAGCTTAAAAATTTGATTGTGATTCTTGAACTATCAATTAATAAAAGCAGCATTACGCAATAATCCTGCTTTTACCGCCATAAAATCGACTTAGTATAATGCGAAAAGTTCTTATCTGTTGTTATAATAGTAAGATTTTCAGAAAGTCCCTGCGCAATGATTATACGATCAAAAGGATCTGTGTGGTAAAAAGGAAGCGTTAATAATTCTTGAAGGTGGTCAAAAGAAATTGATAATATTTCAATTTCATTATTTGATAAAAAATCAACTATGTTATTGAAATCTGCCTGGATTTCAATCTTTTTGAGACTTATCTTAATTGCAATTTCCCATAAACTAGCGATACTTAAATAACATTTATTACCAATATTTTAATCGCTTTTATTGACTTTGGAGGTAAAGTTTTATCCCCTTCCATAAACCAAATAAAGGCATGGGTATCAAGGAGCAAATCCATTACTTATAATCTTTGAAGTCTTCAAGCGGTTCATCAAAATTGTCAGACAATTTGAAATATCCCTTTGCATATCCGAAAACCCTTTCTTTTGCCTTGCTTTTCTTTTGAGATTTTTGCTTCAGAAACTCAACGAAATCTAACACTTCCCTCTTAATTGAATCGGGCAAAGATGATATTTGTGATAATAATTGAGTATCGTTCATTT
>JBQCEG010000164.1:0-12372 GCA_051960475.1 Ginsengibacter sp. | reverse complement strand
TTTTGCTTCTGCTCTATAAAGTGTTTTATGCTCAAAGAGTGCTTTTAAAATCTTTTTCATCGTCTGAACTTTATTACACGAATTATTGCGAATTACACGAATTGACTAATAGACCAATTAACTCATTAACCAGTTGCGCAAGATTGTTTCACCATCGGGTGTGAGAACACTTTCAGGATGAAACTGTACGCCTTGCAGGTCAAATGATTTATGTCTCAAAGCCATGATGTATTCATTTTCATCTTCGGCAGTAATTTCCAATTCATTTGGAAAATCTTTTTTATCAACAATCCACGAATGATACCTTCCTACTTGAAGTTCAGAAGGCAAATTTTTAAACACATCATTTTCGGAAACACTTCGCTTTTCATTCACATTGATCTTTGTTGCCACGCCATGATACACTTCCTTCAGGTTCAATAATTTTCCTCCAAAAGCTTCTGCAATCGCCTGTTGGCCAAGACAAACGCCAAGAATAGATTTCGATGAAGCATATTCTTTTATCAGCGGCAACAAAAGTCCTGATTCAGAAGGCAACCCCGGACCCGGTGAAAGAATAATCTTATCATACATTTTTATTTTTTCAAGAGGAATTTTGTCGTTGCGGAAAACATCCACTTTTTGATGAAGTATCTTTTCAACAACATGCACCAGGTTATAAGTGAACGAATCGTAATTATCAAAAATCAGAATTTTCATTTCTCTAAATATTTTCAGCCAACCTGATCGCTGCGGTTAAAGCGTTTAGTTTATTGTTTACTTCCTGCAACTCACTGGAAGGGTTAGACGCATTTACAATTCCGGCGCCTGCCTGGTAATTCAGGTGGTTGTCTTTGCTTAAAAAAGTGCGGATCATAATTGCATGGTTCACATCACCGTTAAAACCTATAAAGCCAATGCAACCGCCATAATAACCTCTTGATTCTTTTTCATATTTATCGATCAATTGCATCGCCTTGTATTTTGGTGCACCACTTAAGGTTCCTGCAGGAAAAGTAATCGCAAGAAGATCAAATGGATTGGTATCTTTTGGAAACATACCTTTTACCTCGCTCACAAGATGAATTACATGAGAGAAAAACTGAACTTCACAAAAGTGAGTCACTCTCACATCACTACACAAACGGCTCAGATCATTTCTTGCAAGGTCAACCAGCATCACGTGTTCGGCATTTTCCTTTTTGTCCTTTAGTAATTCTTCTGCAAGTTTTTCATCTTTTGCATCGTTGCCTGTTCGCCGGAAAGTGCCGGCAATAGGGTGAACAACAGCAGTTCCATTTTTTACGACCAACTGGCTTTCAGGACTGCTGCCAAACAAACGGTAATCTCCATAATCAAAATAAAAAAGATAAGGACTTGGGTTTATGCTGCGCAAAGCACGGTACACATTAAATTCATCACCGGAAAATTTCTGTTGAAATTTCCTGCTCAGCACCACCTGGAATACATCGCCACGGGCACAACTTGCCATTCCTTTTTTTACCATTTCCACATATTCGTCATCGGTTAAAGGTGATGTTTCTTTATCCAAAGCGGCAAAAGGAAACGTAGGAACGTCTTTACTTTTTATAATACTTTCGATCACATCCACTTCACTTTCGATTCCATGGAAATGATTCTCGCAAATGAATAATTCATTTTTAAAGTGATTGATCGCAATTACATATTGATACAACCGGTAGCGCACCAAAGGAATGAACGGCGATTCCGTCTTATCGAATTTGATTGTTTCAAAAAACTGCACGGCATCAAATGTGGTGTAACCATACAAACCCTGCGCCATTCGGATAGGCATTTCCGATGACTCTTCAATGTGGAAATTTTGCATGAAATTCCTGATCTCGTCAGTCACTTTCATTGAAGAATTAATGGGAATAGCCTTAGGTTTTCGCGTGGGCAACTTGTATTCAATCTCCTTAAAATTCCTGATCTCAATTCCGGCCACTGCATTGATACCAATAAATGAAAAACTGTTTTCACCGGCCCGAAAATCAGCACTTTCAAGAAGAATCGTATCGCGAAAACGATCACGAAGCCGCAAATAAATCCCGACAGGTGTGTAAACATCTGCCAGCATTTTTTTGGAAGTTGTAAGTAATTCAATTTTTTTCATAACATAAAAAACCCCGGCTTTAATGCCGGGGCGTAATATTTATCCATTTCACAAATAATAGCATTTCGGCACAATCATCAGATTGAGTGCCACCAGCTATTGTATGTATTGTTCTTTTTCATTTGACCACAACAAAGATGTAGTGAAAAAACTTATTCAACAAATTTTTTTTTCAAACAATTAAATGAAATCCTAAATCGACAGTCTATGCAACGGTAACATCGTAATTTTGGTCTGAGAATAAAATCATTAAAGTGAAAACTGTTTTATTTTTTATACTTGTCACATTTTCTACCTTTGCAAAAGCACAAAAGATTGATAGTATTTATGTTCACCTTTATACTGACAGCCTCAAGAAAGGAACTTACAATTACATAAATATTGACGGAAAACTCAGCAACGGAAGCTATTTACCTCTCGACACAAGTGATATAGCTTTTTCAGCCAGTGATGGCAAGTTTTATGGTAACTCACTTTACATTCCGCAGGATTTCAGGAAGGAGAAAGTAGATATTAAAGCGGTCTTGAAATCTGACCCGGCAATGTATAAGCAGTTCACGATCTACATCAAGAAAAAACCTGATCCGGCTCATTTAAAAACGATGGACGAAATCCTGCATGAATCTTCATCCTCAAAAAGAAAAAGAAATTAACCCCCTTGATTACACACCTAATAATGCGCTGAAGTTTGCAAAAACGACAGCGCATTTATTTTTTTCAAAAGATCTATGCAAACTTTTTCGCGTCTTCCATAAACTTCGCCAAACCAATATCTGTTAACGGATGTTTGGTCAAACCCAAAATCGAATCCAAAGGACAAGTGCAAACATTTGCGCCAGCTTCAGCGCAACGGATGATGTGCAAAGAATTGCGAATTGATGCCGCAAGAATTTCTGTTTTAATTCCCTGGATAGTGTAAATGGCAGCTATTTGGCTAATCAATTGCAGTCCATCCCAACCACTGTCATCAATGCGGCCGATAAATGGGGAAACGTAAGAAGCGCCTGCTTTTGCAGCAATCATAGCCTGTCCGGCACTGAATATTAAAGTGCAATTGGTTCGAATTCCATTGTCAGAAAACCATTTGATCGCTTTTACTCCATCAGTTATCATTGGAACTTTCACCACAATATTCTTATGAATGGCAGCGAGTTTTTTTCCCTGCTCAATAATTCCCTGGAAATCTACGGCGGTTACTTCTGCGCTCACATCACCATTCTTCACAATCTCACAAATCGTTTTGTAATGATTGTAAACCGCTTGCTCACCTTTGATCCCTTCCTTTGCCATCAAAGTAGGATTGGTGGTTACGCCATCAAGAATACCCAAATCATTCGCTTCTTTGATCTGGTCAAGATTGGCAGTGTCAATGAAATACTTCATAAAGAGAGATTTTTAAATTAAAAATTTCGGCAAATATATTGTATATGGTTTAGAATGGTTTAGAGAAGAAATTTAGAGCGTTTAGAAGGGTTAGTAATTGGCAGAAAATAAAAAAGGCAAGTTACTTACATCGCACCGCTCAACCACATACCCTTGCTATCTTCCGATCCTGGGGGAGTTCTGCAGGAGCTGGTCGTATAAGACTTGCCGGGTGCAAATATAAGGAACGAAATATAAAATAGCCAACAGCAAACAAACTATTAATTGAGATTTTTGTTTTTGTTAGGATGTCAGTATTTCATTGCGCGATAGCTGGAATAATTTTGATTGATCATCAGATTCACATCGCTGGTGGTGTAGTTCACCTCCATCGCAAAATTGGCTGACCCGCCTCCAATAAAATAATAACCATTTTCTTTTTTTACTGAACCTGCATAACGGATAAATTCGTTAGGCACTTTGAAAGCATTGAAGCTGCTAATCGATTTTGCATTTTCATCCAATTGGAATTCGAGAATGCGCGAGTAAGGACGCAAGGTTTGATCACCATTATCTACAAACATCAAAGTCTTTCCATCATCATCCGTAAATCGTGCAAAATGCTGCCTCAAAAATTTTTCATCTGAAGTGAGCGCGAAATCACTGTGCTTTCCACCAAGCCGCCACATTATGTCACCGGTGGTGCGGTTTATTTTTATGATCTCATCCAAATTGCGCGAAGAACAAATAATGTTATTATCATTCGGATCGATGCAAATGGAATTCATGTGCATGTAATCCATTGTATTTACAGAATCACTGAAATTATTATTCTCCACACTTTCGCCATACAATTCAGGATAATCTGTTCCGTTCCAATGAAAAACCACCTGGCCATTATCTACTTCTTCAATTCTGCAAGAAACGACAGTAACTTTCGGAGAAGGATTAAGACTGTCTGGAATATTTGTTGGATGCTCAAGATGCGCACTTATCGCCATATAATGATTTTCGCCAAGCAAAATAAAATCATGCACATCCAGCCGATCATCGGCAGTATCGCTTCCAGACGGATCAATATACTTTGCACGCCACAACTCATTCAAATCAGAATCACAAATTACATCATAACCTTCTTCCGTACCAGGACCGGCAATTGCATAATCTCCTTGGGCTATTAAATAAGAATAATAAGTTTTACCGTTGATGGCCAATTTTTGAAAATCATCAGCCCTCGCCCCAACCTCTTTTTTCTTCTTTATGTATCCATCTTTGTTGAGCACAAGCAAAATACCATCAGAGCTGTTTTTCGTGTTCTCTGCTATCAAAATATCTCCGGAATCTTTACCACTTCCGGTTACCGTATAAAGAGTCGAATCGATATAAGGAACAGAATCATGTGGAATAGAATCTATCACGTCTACCGGCGTAATATAATTTTTTTCGCATCCTGTGTTGACAGAAAAAATGTAAAACAATGCGACGAAGGCGAGCGTGAATTTGAGGAGTTTCATAGTTAAAATATTAATTGATTTTTCAGCAAGAAACTTCCTCACTGAAAAATCAATTAATCATTGCATATAAAATGCCAAACATTTGTTTCGCAAAGAAATGCAGGAATTAAAAATTGTTTTACTTCACATTAATAGTGACAGTAGTATCCAGTTTGCTGCCGTAAGAACGATGTGCTCCATCAGCAAACTGAAGCGCCAATTTATGTTTTCCCGGAGGAAGAGTAATAGTTGTTTCTTGTTGCGCATTGCCAAAATGAAGATGGCTGCTGTCTTTAGCTACAACCTGCCCCATAGGAATCGAATCTTCAGCATCGATCAAAATATGAAAATGACCCGAGTTTGGCTTTACCGCTCCTGCTGAATCAACAGAAATTCCATTAGCCGCCATTTCAACTTTTACCGGAGAAGAAACTGTTTCTCCATCTTTCAAATTTTTAAAATAAACTTTAGCTCCGGCCGGCACTTCGGGCATGTTCGCTTCTGTTGACATATTCATTGAATTCATTGAAGAAGAAGTGTCGGTTGCCATTTTTGTAGAATCAGTGCTGGTAGTGCTTTCACTATTATTTCCCGAATTGCAGGAGATCAGTCCAATCATAAGGAAGACCGGAATAGCAAGTAGTTTTTTCATTACATTAAATTTAAAAAGGTTACACAATCACGTAAATATCAGTGTTTTTTTACAAAACCACTGTCATAACAAAATAAAATCTTATAAAAAAAGTTGGTTTGCTAATCAATGAATCAAAAGCTCAGGCCAGGCTGATCGGTTCGTGAATCGAGCGATACAACACCGATCAATTCATCTGCACGTCCAATGAACGGTTGATAATAAACAAGGATTGTATAAACATTCTCCGTCTCAAAATAATCACCATCAAGTTGTGTTTTGATGGAAGGATTATTTTTATCAACCGCGATATAAGTGTAATCATAATAACCCTGCTTCAATAATAAATGAGTTTCATAATCCGATTTTTCAGGATTAAACTGCATCTTCAGGCTATCGACATAATTGTAATTGGTAAGTTGCCCAAATAAGTAAATGTCTTTATCGGGGTAAGGTTGGTTGTTCGGTGGAACAAACGAAAAATATACGGTGGCATAATCACCTTCATAAGAAGGATTAATTCCTCTTATCGCTTCGATCGAGGACATACCGTTCAGATCTTTATAATAAACGTATCTCTGTGTAGAAAGCGGAAAATCAGATCGTAAAAAAATATCCGTGGAGTTCTTCTTGTAATCTGCTGTCAACACCCTGTCACTTTGCAAATGAAAATCTCTTACATCCAGCCAGCGCCATTCTTTTCCAGCAGGAAAGATGGCAGTGTTTGGAGTGCTATATTCAAGTGAAGTGCCGCGAATAAAAGCAGGTTTCAGGTTGGTCATCGCCTCGTCCCAACGATAGTTTTGAAGCACTACCACTTTTATTTGCTGGCTGGCACTAAACGATTGCAATGCTTTTACATCAACCGTAAATTCTACTTTTTGTCCTGTTTGGAAATATTGTGGTGAATGAGGTTGGGTAATTCTTGCTGCCACAGATGCTTTGCTATCGACAACCAAAATTCTTTTTGTGAAAGCAATTTGAGATGTGTCGTCGTTCAGAAAAACTTTCAGGATGTAATTTCCGGATCTGGTAGGATACATTCCCTGGTCGGGTAAAATTGCCTGGTAATGCGTATAACGAACATGCGATAAAGACGAAAAACGATAATTATTGATCCGTTCTTGCGTGAATCCTTTTAAATAATCAAACTGTCCAAGATTTGCCGGCGTCCAGTCGCTGTTGCAAAGTTCAAAAGTGTAGTAATAATATTTCACATCCGCATCAAGATCGTCGAAATGCAATTCCAACTGATCATTTCCCAATAAATGAATCACAGGAATGGTAAGTTGATTGCCCGCAGTATAAAGGCGTACAGTTTTAATATTTGGAACATAAATGCTATCAGGGTTAAGCGCCGATAAGCAGTTGGCTGTCAACAAAAACAGCAAAACAAAAACTACTTTTATTGATTTCATCCAAATGTTTTAAAAAAAATTAGTTTTACAAAAATCAAATTTAGGTCTTTTGGACGTTTCTTCATTTATAGCCGGGCGCATTGCGTTCAACAAGCAAAAAACTTTTTCGAGGTTTATAATCGGCCTGGCAATTGTTGCCACTACGATCAGTGTCGCGGTGATGATCGTGGCACTCAGTTTCGTGAATGGTTTTCAAAATGTGATCAGCAACAAAGTGTTCAGTTTTTGGGGACATATTCGCGTCCAACAAAATATTGTGACGCAAGCGAACATTGCTGAAGAAGCACCGATTCAACGAAACGATACTTTGGAAACCTTTCTGAAAAATATTCCTGAAGTAAAAAACGTAGCCAGATATGCCACTAAATCAGCGATTATAAGATTTAAAGATGATATTGAAAGTGTTTTGATGAAAGGTGTTGACAGCAGTTTTGATTTCGGAAGACTGCAATCTTTCTTGGAAAAAGGAAAATGGATATCGTTTGCTGACAGCGGATACAGCAAGGATATTGATATTTCTGAACATACCGCAAACCAGTTGGAAGCAAATGTTGGCGATAGCGTGATCATTCTTTTTATCCAGGACGATGGTTCACAAAGAGCCCGAAAATTAAAGATCGCGGGTATCTTTAAAACCGGTATTGATGAATACGATAATAATTTTTGTATCGGCGATATAAAACTGATTCAAAGATTGAACAATTGGGACCCGGATGAAATTGGAGGTTACGAACTGTTTTTGAAAGACTACAAAAAAACCGATTCAGTCAATAATTACTTGTATGATTCAGATAAATTACCGGGAAGATGGTACAGTAAAACCATACAGGAAGTTTATCCCAACATTTTTGACTGGTTGAATCTGCAGGGAAGAATAAAGTCAATTTTGTTGGGAATCATGATGGTCGTTGCCGTAGTTAATCTTATCACTTGCCTCATAATTTTGGTTTTGGAACGCACAACAATGGTCGGCATTTTAAAAGCGATTGGCGCAAAAAATCTTACCATTCAAAAAATATTTTTGTACAACACAACCATCATTGCTTTTGTTGGCGTCATTGCCGGAACAATCCTTGGTTTGGGAATTTGCTACCTGCAGGAATGGACAGGTTTTATCAAGCTTGATGAAGAAGCTTATTTTATGAAACAAGCACACGCCGATATTGTTTGGTGGCAAGTGGCGGCGGTTGATCTTTCAACTTTGGTAATTTGCTTTATGATGCTCATCATCCCTTCACTTCTGATCAGAAAAATTCAACCAGTAAAAGCAATTGAGTTTAGGTAAAAGCAATTGTGACAAAAGAAAAAATCTTCCGTTTTTCTTCATTTACTGATCCTGTTAATTTGCTTTGGCAGGATTTATGTAATTGAATCGAAGATCAATAGATTCAATTATGAAGAAAGGAAACACCACGATTTTATTTGCACTTTTAATAACGCTTTTGTTCAGTTGCACTGCATCAAAAAATGCAACCAATTTAAAGCCGACAAGAAATCATCTTGCTGGCAATTGGATCATTTCTAATATCGCAGTTGAGATGCCTCAAGGTTATAAAGTCACCAACGTTTTTGATGAAGCGCCATACAGCGATTTTAAAGAAAGCAACTGGGATCTCATTCGAAATGGAAACGGTTCTTTTACATTAAGCAACGGCACCAAAGAAAATATTTATTGGAGTGTCAACGGAAGCGGCGACAATGCTCAATTTCAATTTAAAAAACTAAACGGAGCTAAACCAAGAAACGTTGAAACGGGCTACAAGCTTAAGCTTGGACCGATAAGCGATTCATCTTTTACCGCAACTTCAGTTATTGATGCAGGCAACAACCAAACCGGCACAATCACTTATACTTTTTCAAAAAAATAATACACCTTTTTACTTACTGACCCAATAAAGGCCCGGAAGTTTCCGGGTTTTTTTATTGGAATAAAAATAACTTTTGTTTGTTGATTCACTGCTGCAAAATCAGTTCGTCCTATCGCCCATAATAGAGTTAATATTTTTTTCAAAAGAAGTGATATCAAGGTAGCCGGTGTCAAGAGAAGTTTGAGGATCGCGTGATGAAGGAATGAGGTGTTCGGCGAAACGGATAATTCCATTCCTGTCAACAAACAATGTTATCGGGTAAATGGAGGTGATGTGATAGCAGTAGGTCATCGCGTCAGGAATAATCGTAAAATTGAAAAAATGCTTTTTCAAAAAATTAAGCACAGTGGCCTTTTTATCGAATGTAATTGCCAGGAAAACTACATCCGAATCTTTATATTTTTCGCGAAGCACATTTAACGCACGCATTTCAGAAATGCACGGGGCGCAACTCGTAAACCAAAAATTAATTACAACAGGTTTGCCCTTCAGGCTTTCGGGACTGACCTTGTTTCCACTCAAATCTTTTAAATCGAAAGCAGGAAGTTCCTGGCCGGCCAGCGGTTTACCGCTGGCATCTTCAGGCGCAGGATCCATTATAATATCGATTCGATAAACGAGACTGTCATGATGTTCTTCTTTGCCGGTTAATCTTGTTACGAGTTTATAACGATTGTTGTTTTTCGATTGAAGAAATGAATCCAGTTGCGACTTGTTCCAATAAGGTCCACGTTCACTTTTAAAATAAATTTTTTGAGGACTTATCTTATTATCCTGCGCCTTCGCTTGTTGTAAAAAAACAAAGGAAAAGGACAAGAGCAGAAATAGAAGGGAGAAATTTTTCGTTTTCATAAAATTGTTAGATCTGCACTAAAGTAACATTTACTTTCCTATTGCAAATTAGAAATACGAAATATTTGTCAGCTTGCTGGCAAAAAATAAAAAATATCCAAATAAGTAATAAACTTTGCAAAATCATTTTCAAATTTTATGGCAAAAGTTTCTGATAAGAAAAATTCACCTCATTATGTTTGGGGCGACAACTGCGATAGTTGGATATTAAAAGAGAACGCTTCCCTTTCTGTAAAACTGGAAACAATGCCTGCGGGCAGCAAGGAATTATTGCACTTCCATTCAAAATGCCAGCAATATTTTTTTATTCTAAAAGGCGTTGCCACATTTTATGTTGATAAAGAAAAGTTGATCGTTCATCAAAACCAGGGAATTTATATCCAACAAAACAGCCAGCATTTTATCGCAAACGAAACGAATGAAAAAATTGAATTCCTGGTGATTTCCCAACCGGCCATTAACAATGACCGAACTAATTTGGAATAGAAAAAATTCTTTAAAAATTTATTGATTTACTGGTTGGCTATTAAAAAATAATTTCATCTGTTGGAATAATTTTACCTTACAGGAAAATTGGCTGGATGAAAAAAGTTTTTTTGGGTGGTACTTGTAATGGCTCTCGGTGGCGAGATGATTTGATCAAATTATTGATGATTGGTTATTATCAGCCACAATCAGGTGAGTGGACGGCGGAGATGATGCAGGAAGAAAAAAGACAAAGAGAAATTTGTGATTTTTGTTTGTATGTTATCACCCCTAAAATGACGGGCTTTTATTCTGTCGCCGAAGTTGTGGACGACAGCAACAAGCGGCCTTCAAAAACAATCTTTTCTTTTTTGAAAGAAGATGAAGGCCAATTCTTTTCGGAACACCAACTCAAATCCTTGGAACAAACTGCAGAAATGGTGCGAAAAAATGGTGCAAGATTTCTTTCAACTTTTGAAGAGATCGCCGGTTATTTAAACAATCATTAAACCGAAATAAAACCAATTTCATGTCTGCTTTACTCGACAGGATCAATCGCCCGGGACCCAAAAAAATTTTATCGCTCGACGGCGGTGGCATCCGTGGCGCACTCAGTTTAGGATATCTTAAAAAGATAGAAGATATTTTGAAGGCGCGTTATTCCGACAATCCTGATTTTCGTTTGTCTGATTATTTTGATCTGATCGGCGGAACTTCCACCGGCGCTATCATTGCCGCTTCGCTCGCCATTGGAAAAAGTGTGGACGAGATCAAAGATTTGTACATGCAATTGGGCGGTAAAATTTTTGGCGAAAAAAGAAATTGGTGGGATTTCAACCGGTTCAAAGCTACCTACAATTACAAACCAATGGAAGAAGGTTTAAGACAAGCTTTTGGTGAAATAAAATTAGGCGGAGAGGAAATAAAAACAAGTTTATGCATTGTTGCAAAAAGAGCCGACACGAATAGTATCTGGCCTCTGATCAATCATCCGGAAGGAAAATTTTATGATACAAAAGAAGGCAAAAACAAAGAGCTTGAATTGTGGAGAGTTGTAAGAGCAAGTACTGCAGCACCAACCTATTTTGCTCCGCAAATGATTGAAGTGGCCTCAGGGCAAACTGCCGCTTTTATTGATGGCGGTTTAAGTATGGCCAACAATCCATCACTTACATTGTTGATGGTCGCCACTTTGAGTGGATTTAAATTTCATTGGCCAATGGGTGAAGACAAATTGCTTTTGGTTTCTGTCGGCACGGGTTACAGTGTTTTCAAAAAGAAATATACAGAAATTGATAAGTCCACTTTGTTGTCGTGGGCGTCCAACATTCCTGAGATGCTAATGCAGGACGCAAGCTGGCAAAACCAGGTGATACTGCAATGGATTTCCAAATCCCACACAGCTGACTGCCTTGACCTTGAAATTGATGATCTAAAAGATGACCTGATGGGAAATAATCCATTGATCACTTACCTGCGTTACAATTTTTGCATTACAGCTGAAAACCTTAACGCCTTAAAAGCGGAAAATAAATACTACACAGAAGAAGACGTAAAAAGTATTTCAGACATGAGCAAAGCTTCTAATCGTGAATTGTTGTACAAAATAGGAAGCAAGGCAGCCGACATGATAAAAGCTGAACATTTTGAAAAATTCTAAAAGCAATTTTACCTTATTGGCGGTGATGCATCAAAATTGATCGTTACATTGCCTTTTGCAGTTTTGGTATAATAGCTAAAACCTCCATAATAGGAACAAACTTTGATAAAATATTTTCCAGGATCAACATTGTAAAACACATAATCGCCATTCCTGTATTTAGCAATTTTTTTATCCTGTGCCTTTTCTAACGCAGGATCACAGCCGATCTCATACACTTTTGCTTTTTTTATGATCTTCTCGTTTGCACTCACATTGGGAATTAAATAGATCAATAGATTATGAGGAACCGTTTTACTTAATTCAAATTTCAAATTCAACTTAAGACTGTTTGTATCAGCGGCATCCGTTTCTTCAATTGCAGAAGGATCATACATTTCAGGATGTTTCATTTTGTAATCCTGGAATTCCCGGCTCAATTTCATATATGCGTTTTGCAAGTCGACTAATTTGGTACTGTCATAAGTTACACGCCTTTGCAGAAAGAGAATTGATCTTTTTGCGGCATCA
>JBQCEG010000163.1:0-2584 GCA_051960475.1 Ginsengibacter sp. | reverse complement strand
TTGAAAGCTTTATAGAGTCCAATAAATAGTGGTATAGAGGAGAAGTATCCGTATAAGAGGAACGGATCTGAATAAATACTAAAAAAATCGAGATCTTTCGCTCTTCCTTCAGTCAAAGGAAACAGGATCATGAAGATTAATATAAGAATTGCGATCAGAACGATGATTATGCGAAGAAATATTGTTAAGCCTTTTTTCAATTTATTACTGGTTAAGAGAAATTTCAAATTTTTGCTTGTATAAAGATAATAACCCATTTTAACAGAAATTAATATTTAAAGTATTATCTTAGTAGACTGTTTTTAATTAATGAAATTGCATTGTTTAAAGATCAGCTACTGTTTTTACAGTGGCTGTTTTTATTAGTTATTGGTTAATTTTCGATTGTTGTTTTTGTTGTTAAAAGAACGGTTAGAATAAGATCCGTCTTGCAGTTTTGATAATTTGATTCAATTCATAATTATTGTGAAATTTATGTAAAATTGTAACTATGGAGATCCCGTTAGGGATTGGAGCAAAGTACCATGTACTGCGGAAAGCCCGACCCGACGGAAGGAGGGAAACGGCCAAATAATTCTAACATTATTGAATGATCATAATTTCAAAGGGAGCTAAAGATGCGACTCAAAGAAGTTGAACGTGGTGACCGTATCTTCTACCGGATACTGATCCCGTTTATTTCATTTGTTACAAAAATGCGACTGCCCGATGCTGCCCGGGCTGTATTTTATCATAAGGATTTTTTCGGTGGACCAATGAGTAGCTGGACGCATGCTGCCATGAGGGGTGAAAGCTCCTGGAGTATTGGTGAACGGGAACTGATCGCGGCCTTAACAGCCCAGTGGAATTCATGTCTTTTCTGCATCGCTGCTCACAGCGCAATTGCTTCCAGGGTACTTGGAAAGCCTGTTGTGGAAAGCACGATGGAAGATGACCTGACAAACCTTTCAGAAAAGATGCGAGCTTTTTTGGCATTTTTGGAGAAACTTACCAAAACACCGGGTCAACTCACTTCCAATGATCTTAATGGTCTTCTGCAAAAAGGATTACAGCGTCAGGAGATTGAGGATGCTGTAGCTGTTTGCGTACTATTCAATATTACCTCTCGTTGTGCCGATGCTCTTGGCTATCAAATGCTCGATGAAAATGGATTTAATAAGGCTGCTGTTATGATGCTTGAACGGGGTTACAATGCAGGAATGGGCAAGCATCCGGCACACCCGGATCATCACCTGATGGCTGAAAGTCTTCGCTATTCTGTAATGGAAGGACCAGCTGTTATCAATAGTGACCTTCGCCGCGCTATAGCAATTCGGGCAGGTGGTGGCCCGGCTATTGAGAATCCTTATGATACCATAACGGATAAAATTGGAAAATATGCTTATAAAGTAAACGATAATGATGTAAATCTTCTTGTTCAAATGAGCGGCAGTGAAAAAGCTGCTTATGAAGTAATTGTCGTTGCGGCTACGGGTGCCGGCCTAAGTCGCTGGGATATTGTAAAACAACTGGTGAGAAAAAGGTAACTTCTCCCGTCTTATTCTTTTTAAAAGTTATGAAGGTTTAATACTAACGGTAACGACTACACTAAAAGTTTTAAACTGATTTTATCCACGATCGTTTTAAAAAAGAAAATAATTAACGATTATACTGCCTCTCAGTTTGCTGCACTTTTAAGATCAAGTGGACCGGGTTGGACAAGGTTCTTCCGATATGTAAGCCTTATGAATTGAAGGATGTTATTTACCGGGCATAATGATTCATTAGAATTCTAAACATACTTCTTCAAGGTATTTGAAAAGGGGACAGGGGTAGATTAAAAGAATAAAAAAGAAAACAGGAAAAGAAATAATTATTTATCTTTAATACATTTTAGATCTTTAGTTCGTTCGAAAAGACCAGGAAATCCCTAATGACCTTAGGGATTTCTGTTTTTTGTGCTTCGCCCTTTAGTATATACTTGCAAAATTGCTTCTAACTTTTAGTCTTTTACTTGCTCTGGCTAAATTTGCTATTGAGTAAGGATAAAATAAATTCATTAAATTAGTAAATGGAGAATTTAAATTAAGAAATCGCTTCAGTTGTCGCCGTATTATTTTAAAATCCCAAGAGGATGAATGTTGAAATTAAAACTCTAATAGAAAAGAAGGACCTTCCCGGATTGAAGAATTTACTTGCCGCAAATCCAAATCTTGCCAATCAAGGATTTGCATTATCTGATAACCCTAACTCATTAAAGGCTCATCCCTTGCATCGAATTTGTGATGCTGTATTTGCAAAAAAAATAAAAGAGAAGGACGCTATAAAAATTGCAAAAATATTTCTGGAGAACGGTTCGAATATTGATGGAGATAAAGATATGGATACTCCTCTTCTTGCAGCTGCTAGTCTGCATGCGGAAGAACTGGGTGTTTTTTATATAGAAAACAAAGCAAATGTTCATTATGCAGATAAAAATGATGGAGCAACTGCATTGCATTGGGCTTCTTATTGTGGAAGAGATAAATTAGTCGAAAGACTGCTATATGAAAAGGCGGAAATTAACCGGCCTGACAAATCATATAAAAGCACACCCCTTGGGTGG
>JBQCEG010000162.1:0-5063 GCA_051960475.1 Ginsengibacter sp. | reverse complement strand
GTGACCTCAACATTACTTTTAATAAATGGCCGGGCATCGAGCCCGACCATTTTTAGCAAGAACTTCGCTGCTGGCTCTGTTCTATCAATATTATCAACTGACACAGTTTATTTTACACTCCCTTTTTTGAACATGGGGGAAATACCTGATTTCTGCAGATGTAAATGGTTTCATTAATTCAGTCATTATTTCCTGCCATTTTTTTTCGCCGAGCATGGCAATCTTTTCGATATCATTTCGATGACTCAAACTCCAGGCACTATCTTCAAAAAATGTTTTTATCTCCCAACCATCAAAATTTTCCATTTCATAATACCAACGCACCTTTCCGAATTTACCAAACAGTTTTTCAAATGCAACTTTCAGTTTTTCAAAATCTGCTTCAGTTATTTTGTTTTCAACTTTTGTAAAAAGAATGTTCTTATTTGTTTCAATAGTTATCATTTCATCTTGATTTTATTCTTTTTCTTTTCCAACAAAAATCAATCCCTATTAAAGCAAAAACATTCTGATCCATTTTCCTCTAAAACAAAATTCTTTGTTTTTTGTTCATTCACTCCCGGTTCTTGTTGGAACTTATACTTTGTATCAATTCGGAACACAGACTGTATCAAAACCGAACATCTTTTATTTTTTCAAATTTCATAACATACTGAAAAACAATGAATAAATTAATGGCATCAATTTGTCCATAAAAGGAACAGGAATAATTGATCAATAAACAATTCAACCAGCAAATGCTCAAAAATTATCTAAAGATCGCAACCAGGAATCTTGTAAGGCACAAGGCCTTTTCATTGATAAATATCAGCGGACTCGCTATTGGAATTGCTTCAGTTATCCTGCTTTTTACAGTTGTGCGCTACGAGTTGAGTTATGACACTTTTCAACCAAATTATCACCAGATCTACCGCGTGGTAACAGAAGACAAAAGGTCTGATGACGTGATGCTCACATCCGGTATTCCTTTTCCTGCATTGGAAGCGCTACAGATCGATTTTCCGGAAGCAACGGTTGGTGCATATCTTGCTAATTATGGAAGCCAGGTTACAGTTTTAGGTAAAGATGCTTCCACTTCCTCCAACAAAAAGTTTATTGAAGAAACAGGGTTCCTTTTTGCTGACCCACAGATTTTCAAAATCTTCCATTATGATTGGCTCGTCGGCGATCCTTCTGTTTTGAATGAACCTAACACAACGGTGCTCACTCAAAAAACAGCAGAAAAGTATTTTGGTGATTGGAAGCAGGCACCGGGAAAATTTTTGAAACTTGATAATAAAGTGATCGTAAAAGTTGCGGGAATTTTAAAAGATATACCTGCAAATACAGATTTTCCGCTAAGCATTGTTTCTTCGCTCAAGACAGCCAGGACCAATCCTGACACCTACTTTTATTCAGAACAATGGAACAGTACTACCAGTAATTTCCAGGTGTATATGTTGTTGCCCAAAAATGTTTCGGAAGCTTATGTAAACAAGCGTTTACTGGCATTCAGCGAAAAGAATTATAATAACAAGCGCGTTAAAAGGACGAACTTTTTGCAACCTTTAAGTGACATCCACTTCAATAACAAACTTGTCAATTTTGGAGACCACACAACAAATAAGAGCACATTGCTCACTTTATCATTGATTGGTCTTTTTATCCTTGTAATGGCTTGCATCAATTTTATCAATCTTTCAACTGCACAAGCTGTGGGTAGAAGCAAAGAAGTGGGCATAAGGAAGGTACTGGGAAGTTACAGGAGCCAGTTGTTTGTTCAGATTATAGGAGAAACCGCTTTCCTTGTTATGGCCTCTGTTGCGCTCGCTTTTGTTATTGCCGAAGCATGTCTTCCTTATATCAAAAATGTTGCGCTGATCAATGAATCTTTAAATCTTTTCAATTGGCCAACAATTTTGTTTTTGATTGGTGTAAGTATAGTTGTTATCGCTCTTGCGGGAACTTATCCTGCGATTGTATTATCAGGATTTAAACCTGCATTAGCATTGAAAAACAAGATCACTTCGGCAACGGTTGGCGGCATTTCTGTAAGAAGAAGTTTGGTGGTAATTCAATTTTCAATTGCACAGATTCTGATCATCGGGACGATCGTCGCTGTTAGCCAAATGAATTTTGTAAAAAATGCAGACCTCGGTTTTAGCCGCGATGCCGTTCTTTTGTTCAATGCAAATGCCGATAGTGTGGTTACAGGAAGGCAAACGGCTTTCAAAGAAAAACTTTTGCAACTGCCAGGTGTTGAATCAGTGAGTTTCAACAGGGATGCACCTTCTTCACAAAATACCTGGAACCAGAATTTTGCATTTGATCATAAGTCGGATGAAAATTTTAATGTAAGTCTGAAATTTGCCGATGAGGATTATTTTAAAACTTTTGGCATTCAATTTCTTGCCGGCAAGCCTTTCGATAGAAGTGATACTGTTCATGAACTCGTAATCAATGAAATGCTTGCAAAAGATTTGGGATTGCAGGATCCTTCAAAGGCAGTGGGCAAAGAAATAAGACTCGGAAGTAGCGGATGGAAAACAATTACAGGCGTTGTGAAAAATTTTAAAACGGGTCCACTCACAGAACCAATCAAACCGACGGTGATCGCCGAAAACAAAGGAACTTATGGTGTAACCGCCATAAAACTTCACTCGTCGAATATTCCAAAAACGAAGGCCGCTATTGAAAATGTTTGGAACCAATATTTTCCTGAATACGCCTATACCACTTCATTTATGGACGAAAATATTGCGCAGTTTTATCAACAGGAAGACCAACTGGCTTTGCTTTATAAAATATTTGCCGGGATCGCGATATTTATTTCTTGTCTTGGATTATATGGATTGGTTTCTTTTATGGCCATTCAAAAAACCAAGGAGATTGGCGTCAGAAAGGTACTTGGCGCTTCAGTAAAAAATATTGTTTACCTGTTTTCAAAAGAGTTCACCATTTTAATAGTTACAGGGTCACTCATAGCGGTTCCGGTTGCCTATTATATGATGAATCACTGGTTGCAAAACTTTACTTTCAGGATCAGGATGAATGTTTGGATATTTTTGGCAGCTATTGTGACTTCAGTATTCATAGCGTGGATAGCAGTTGGCTATAAATCTGTAAAAGCTGCTTTGGCAAATCCTGTAAAAAGCCTGAGAAGCGAATAAATTAATTTGAAAATGTGAAAATGTGAAAATTAAAAACTGGTTATTTATTTCTTTACTGTAATTAAGAATAACGGTGATGAATAAACGAAAATTGATTGCACAACTTATAACTTAAAACTCAACTATTAACCTAAACATATCTAACAAAATGCTTTCATTAAAAAAAATATTCAAATGGTATAACACTGGTTCAAACCGAACTTTTGTTTTAAAAGACATTCACTTACATGTAAAAGAAGGCGAATTCGTTTCGATCATGGGGCCCTCCGGATCAGGAAAATCAACACTGCTCAACGTAATAGGAATGCTCGACGAGCCAAACGAGGGAGAATACACTTTCATGGGGCAAAACGTATTTGCCATGAAAGAAAAACAAAGGTCAGACCTGTTCAAAACTCACATTGGCTTTGTGTTCCAGGCTTATCACCTCATTGATGAATTAACGGTTTATGAAAATATAGAAACACCACTTCTTTACCAGAACATTAAAAGCTCAGAAAGGAAAGCGATGGTGGCTGACATATTGGATCGGTTCCAGATTGTTGGAAAAAAGGATTTATTTCCTACACAGCTTTCAGGCGGCCAGCAGCAACTCGTTGGTATTGCGAGAGCTTTGATCGTTAAACCAAAACTCATTCTTGCCGACGAACCAACCGGCAACCTGAATTCGAAGCAAGGTGAAGAAATCATGGAGCAATTTAAAGTTTTGAATGACGAAGGAGTAACGATCATCCAGGTTACTCATTCTGAAAAAAATGCAGCTTATGGGTCAAGGATCATCAATCTTCTGGATGGAAGAATAGAATCAATTCAAAATAATATTTGAGAAAATAAATTAAAAACCAGGAATAAGAATTAAGAATATGAAACTACTTTTTTTAAATATTGTCTTTGCTACGTTTACCATGTTTGCTTCAGCTCAAAACACGCTCACTTTAAAACAAGCAGTAGAAATCGGAATTAAAAACAACATTGATGTGTTGCAGGCGAACTTGCAAATGCAAAAGGCCGGAATTTCTTTGAAACAATCAAAAGAATATATGTTGCCCGATCTGAATGCAAGCACCAATGTCGGAAAAAACTTTGGTCGCAGCATCGATCCGTTTACCAATGCTTACATCGATCAGAAGGTTGGTTATGCCAATGCAAGTGCAAGCAGCAATCTTTTATTGTTTAATGGATTTTCTTTACAAAACCAGGTAAAAGCGGATAAGTTGGGATATGAAGCTTCAAAGGAAGAATTGCAGCAGGCAAAGGACAATCTTACCATAAACATTATACTTGCTTACCTGCAGGTTTTGAGTGCACAGGAAATTTTGAAGCAATCTCAAGACCAGGTCTTGGTTACCCAGAAACAAGTGGAACGTTTGGGTATATTGAATAAATCAGGCGCCATTTTACCAGCAGATTTTTTTGATATGAAAGGACAATTGGCAACAGACCAAGTAACTATTTCAGACAGCAAAGCGAATGTTGAATCTGCCAAACTCAACCTGGTGCAGCTTTTGAACATTCCTTACAATAAAAATCTGCAGTTGGAAAAAATTCCCGACCAGAATTTTGACGAGCAATATACAGGAACGCCTGATGAAATTTACCAAATAGCCTTGCAACAATTCGCACAAGTGCAAGCCGTAAAATTAAGAACGAAAAGTGCTGAGAAAAATATTCATGCAGTGAAAGGCCAGCTCTTTCCTACCCTTTCTTTGGGAGGAAGCGTAAATACCAATTATTCAAGTGTGGCAACCCGTGATTATTTCGTAAACTCGACAGAAAAACCATCGCCCAATTATGTTGAAGTGAATGGCACTCAATACCCGGTAATAATGAAACAGGATAATTATGCATCCAAGAAGATCAATTTCGGAAGCCAGTTAAGTAATAATCTTTTCGAAGCAGTGAATATTGGTTTAA
>JBQCEG010000161.1:0-38112 GCA_051960475.1 Ginsengibacter sp. | reverse complement strand
AGAAAACTATCTTGTAATTCTTCAACCCATTCATCTTCTGTTTTACTAAAATCAGGTTCAAAAAAAATATCCCAATATCGGTTGATACTAATACCCGGTTCTTTCCCAAATGATGCAATTAAATAATGGGCCGGATTTAATTTTTTAATATTCTTGTAAATAGAAAGATCATTACTTATATATCCAAATGCGAAATAGGAATCAAGCGCTTCATATGACAAAGTCTTATCAATGCTTTCACTTTTCAAGATTGCTTTGATCTCAGAACCAAAAACGAATTTTTCCTTATCAGAGTAATAATAAAAAGGTTTAATACCAAAGCGGTCGCGGGCACAAAAAAGTTGTCTTTTATTGTTGTCCCAAATAGCAAACGCGAACATTCCGCGCAAGTATTTTAAACAGTCAACACCATATTGTTCGTAGAGGTGTACAATTGTCTCTGTGTCGGATTTTGTTCTGAACTGATGACCTTGTTCAACAAGGTTGTCGTGGAGTTCTTTAAAATTATAAATTTCACCATTGAAAATGATCCATATATTTCCATCTTCATTTGAAAGCGGTTGATGACCAGTATTTAAATCAATTATACTCAGTCTTCGAAAACCCATCCCAACATTTTCTTTTATATAAAAACCTTCATCATCGGGGCCTCTTTCATAGATAGAATCGGTCATCCTCTTTAATTCGGACTCATTTATCTTATTATTCGGGTCTGAATTTATTTTACCGGCTATTCCGCACATTTCTTGTTTTTCTTTGGGTTAATTGTGAATATTTAATAGTAAAACAACTTTTTAGGAAAAATATTATTTTACTAACTTTCAGGTTATTGAATCAATAAATCTACTAATCTCTTTTCCTTTGCTCCGGTAATCGAAAATCCGCGAAGCTAAATGTTTACCGTTTACTCCAATTTCTTTTGCAAGTTCGCGGTTGTTGATTACGAAGTCCATTTTTTCAGAAAATGCGCTAACTGCATATTCATTTGCAATAAGCATATTTTTTCCGTCCTGAAAATAGTTTTTCACTTCTCCATAATTTGTGGTTATTACAGGGTTTCCGGAAGCCATATATTCTCCAAACTTATGTGGAAACCGTGCTATATCCTGGTAAGTAGGACGTAATGGAATTAAAAGTGCTATAGCAGTTTTGTAATATTGATAAAGCTGATGTTGACTAAGCTTTGTAAGAAATATAATATTGTCTTTTTTGGGACTTCTGTTTATATAATTTTTAACGTAATTGACATCGCTTTCGTTGCCGTTTACAACCAGCCATAAGGAAACATCTTTACTTCTTATTAAATTAAAAGAATCTATTATAAAGGCAATGACGTCCTTATAAATTGCTGATCCACAGAAAAGGAAATATACCCCATCCTGTAAAGCCTGTACATGATTGAATCGGTCAAGATCAGTAAGTGTCGGTATTTTTAAAAAAGGTTTTTCGGGTGCAGTTTTTTTCAATCTATCAATTAGGAAATCGCTGATTGGAAAAACCCCATTAACAATTTTAGGAGCATAAACGTCATAAAGGAAATGATTCAGTTTAGTTCCTGACTGGTACCACTTTTTTTTTATTGCGGAATAATATTCAACATGATTTAAAATGGTTTTGAATCCCAATATTTTTGAAATCAACACATAATAGAAAACCGTACTGAAACTATTTGTTGATAAGATTGCCACATCCAAGTAATTCAATCGCTTTCTTTTTTTCAGTAACCTAATTTCATTTACTAATCCTTTAATTTTCAGCAAGTTTCTTTTTATAAAACTGGAATTATAAAATGGATCTCCTGATGTGTATACATATTCTATCTCCTCAATTTTTCCCTCTTCTTTCAAATCCGGGTGATCATTCCTGTCATGATCTCCTTTGTTAGAAATGACTGTTACATATTGCCCTGATGCCACTAATCCTTTTGAAATCAAGATAAGTTTCTCCATTTCTGCCATTCCATAGGGGAATCCGGGGCATCCAAGGTAAACGATGTGTTTGTTGGCCATTTACTATTATAAAATCGACTTTTAAAAAGCAGGCCTAAGTGAGCGACCTAATTATTTTACAAGGGTTACCTGCAGCAATAACATTCTCGGGAATATCTTTAGTGACTACGCTATTGGCTCCAATTACCGAATTTTTCCCGATAGTTACTCCTTTTAAAATACTACTTGAATATCCAATGAAAACATTATCTTCAATTTTTACCGGTTTTGTTTCGGGAATTCCATTTTCCCTATTGTCTGGATCCATAGAGTGCCAGTCATGATCAGTAATTAAAACATTTGCACCTACCATTACATTTTTACCGATGATTATTGATTTTCTTGCGCCTATAACAACTGCACTAAAGCCACAATTTTCACCAATTATAATTTCTGCATTCTCATTTTGAGTTGAAAGGGTTGTTCTTCTGTTGAGGCCAATCAGATTCGATATTCTTGCTGTCCTAAAAACGCAATTCCCTCCGATTTTAATGGTCGATTCCGAATGCAGCAAAATAAAGGGCACCCCGTAGAATCTTGTTCCTTTATCTATTTTTACACCTATCATCTTATAAAGAAACTTAGTGTAATAAGTTGAAAAATAGCATAGACATGCCAATCTCCAAGAATAGAGCCTTTCAAATACGTATGCTATTGTTACTTTTTTACTCATAATCTGATGTCTATTTCGATCCTTTTTTTTACAAACATCTTACTCGAAAACGTTTATTTCTTGCCATTTGCCCGTTTCCCTTTTTTCTAGCTTTTCACTAAGTTTAACGATAATGTGTTTTAAATAGTTGCTGGGATAATTACTAATTAACCTGCTCAATTGTAAATAGAACTTTTTTCTTTTACCATAGAATTTACAGGTTAACAACCATAGTTTTAACTCAAAAATCCTCTGGGTGTCCTTTAAGCCTAATTGATAATACCTTTTTATCGCATTTTCATATATACTGATAAAGCATTCATTTATTGCTTCATTTGAATTTCTTGTAAGTTGAGAAACTCCATGGTCCAATCGATAAATGGCACCAAAGTGATTTGAAAAAGCTCCTCTATAAATTTCACTTACCCTCATCCATAAATCGCCATCTTCGCCGTTTGAATAATTTTCGTTAAAGTAGCCGACCTTCTCAAAAACAATTTTTCTAAATAGCAGGCTGTTAGTATGTACAATTTTTATCCTCGATACAACCGGATTTCTTATATCATTTTTAAAAATAAACCGATGAGTCCATGGTTTAAAAAAATAAAAATGATCTTGCTCTTTTAACTCCAACATTCTGCAAAATGCAAAACCAAGAGATTCATCTTGCTGCAATACTTTAACCATTTTACTTAAATGGCCAGGAAGATAAAAATCATCCGAATCGAGAAAAGCAATAAATGGTTGACTTGCCATTTTTATTCCCCGGTTCCGGTTTGCGGCGACACCTTGTGAATGACAATCAGCAGCTTTTGGGTAAACAATCACTTTGTTTCCGAATGATTTCGCAATTTCTAGTGTTTTATCTGTAGAACCGTCGTCAGAAATAATTAACTCTATCTTTCCTTCATATTCTTGTTGAAGCACACTTTCAATTGCTTCTGCAACAAATTTTTCGCGGTTATACGTTGGAATAATTACACTAATTCCCGGATTCATGTGTAAAGAACAACAATTAAGTAATTATATGTATAGCGGTGATTTTAAGAGAAACTCTATTTCTTCGTCAGCAAGCCGTCTTATTTTTTCTGAATAACAAATTCCAACAGAAATCCAAATCAATAGGTAGTTTAATGAGAATGTATTAACCGTTGATGGATAAATGCTTATGAAGGATATAACAATCCAAAGGGCCGCTGCTTTTGAAAATATATTTTTCGAGTTGAATAAACCTAAAATAACTGCGGGGATTAGAATTAATAGATATATTGCTAAATAAATAATGCCGCCTTTTAATATAAATTCAAGATAACCGGTTTCGATATAAGATCTGTAATCGGTTATCTGATCCTGGTCTATATCAGGACAAAAATATTCCCCGTTGATGCCCCTTCCTATTAACCAGTCTATTTTCTTGAAATCGGAGTAGAAGTATAATTCAACAGGAGTTCGGGTATCTTCTTCACCCCTTTTAGAAATAAAACCGAATAGTTTATTATTGTTGATATTGTAAATTGTGCTTGCATAATATAAGCCAGATATAAGCATTAAAAAAGATAGGTAAATGATTAATATTACTCTTTTAGTGTTGAAGAGGTATAAAAAATAGGAGAAGAGCAAAATACTTCCGCAAATTAAGGACAAACCTCTTCTCGCTTTGTATATAGAAAATAAAAGGGAAAGGATCATTACAGCCAAAGCGATTAGGTTTTTTCTTGTTGTATGGTATTTATAAGTTAAAAGAATAAACCCAGATGTAATACCTAAAAATTTTGTAAGGTATTCTATTACATCCTGAGTTTCAGAAGATCGGTCGAGAAGTTCTTTTATATATAGACCGTTAAAAATCAGGAATACTATTCCTAGAATTGCTATCGTTTGAAACAACTTCTTAAAGAAGAAAAAATCTTGTGGTATTAATAAAACTAGAGGCACAATATAAATCACCACACCAAAATTGGCATCTATTAACATTTCTTTTATGGAATCGTAATTTAAATGAATACCCCTTGAAACAATTATAATTGACCATATAATCAAAAGGAAAAAACAAGTAATTAAATAAACATTCTTCAATGTAAATCGGGAAAGATAAATCCAGGTAAATAAAGAAACTACGAGACTTACAAATTGAATTAGCTCACCTATTTTCAAATTGAAATGAGGATTTGTTTTTATTACATAAGCAGAAAGATATAATATAAGGCTCCACCAAAAAATATTTAAGGCGAGAAGCCTGTTTTGGGGGATGGTTAAATTTTCTTGAAATTCGATTTCTGTAGTCATTTGAGTATGAGGAATTCCTAAGGAAGTGCCCTACGGTAAGTTTCAATAGTTGCAGCAGCAGATTTTATCCAAGAAAAATAATTCAACCGTTCCTTTCCTGCATTTCTTAATTCCCGCGCTCGGTTAACGTTATATAGAACGTTCCCAATTGCTTTAAGAATTGAATTGCTAGATTCAGGGTCAAAATATTCAGCTGCATTTCCTGCCACTTCTGGAAGCGAGCTAGTATTACTTACACAAATGGGGCAATTATTGGCGAAGGCTTCGAGAATTGGCATTCCAAAACCTTCATACTTTGTAGGGTAAACAAATGCCAGAGCATGTGCATAAAGTTCATTTAATTTTTGTTCAGAAGCCCCGATAACAAAAGTTTTATTTGCTATTCCGAAGGATGCCAATTCCTCTGATTCTTCTTTTGAAAACGGATGCCCTGCACAAACAAGTTTTAAATCTTTGTCTTCTTTCGAAAGCTCACTAAAAGCTTCAACAAGCCTTGAAAAATTTTTATATCCTCGTCTTACACCAACAAAAAGGATATACCGCCCTAAAGAATTTTTTGTTTTTACAACTTTAGAGGGGTTATAACCGTGATAAATTACATCAATTTTCTCAGGAGGAACGCTTAATATCTCAACCAAATCTTTCTTTGTATTCTCACTAATTGAAATGATACGATTTGCTCTTGATATAATTTCAGTTATTTGCGGTATAAGAGACTCCTCCTTATATTGATGTGGAAATTTGAACTCGATCAAATCATGGACGGTAACTACAAAAGGTCTTTTTACCTCATTAATAAAATAGGGATCATAGTAAGTAGGATGAAAAATATCGTACTTTTTTTTTGCAATTTTGTATTTGCTGTAAGAGCGGTTTATATTGTAAAACGTCGTTTTAAGTCTACCCTTACCTCTAAAATCATTTGAAGGCAAAGAGACCTTTAATTTATGAAAATAATAATCCTTTAAATACTGGTTATCTGCAAAAAGAACGGATAAATCATAAGTATTTCCATTTGGAAGATTTTTCATTAGTTCACAGAAATATTTTGTAATTCCTCCATATTTCTGTTTTAGAAACATCTGGTGATCGTATAAAATTTTCATTTCTTACTTAATCCAAATTCCCTTTTTTTGTTTGTTTACTATCATATGGTACTGGATGGGAGCTAAGATCAGACCATTAAAATTGCAGGCGATTGAGGCAATAAAAAGAGAAAATGCACCCAGATGGTAATATTTAATTAGAAGAAGGGCAACACCAATATAGACAAAAGGGCTGATAAGGCATGCGATAAATTGTATTCGAAGAGCATTTATTCCATTTAGAAAAGCAACATAGGTGGCTACAAAAGTAGTCATCATAAAATAAAGGAACCCCCAAAGTGACAGATAAAAGCTAATATCCACCTTTCCCCTTCCCAACCAAAGATCATAAATCGGCTGAGAGAATGCTAGCATAATACATCCTACGAAGAATAAGCCCAGATTTAATTGGTTGTACTTTTTAATACCTTTCCTTATCCAAGCGATATCATTTTTTACGAATGCCTCTGTGGAAGCTGACCAAAAAGGGGCGAGAAAAATAACAAATATCATATCTAGTACCCCGAAGTATTTGTAAACTATATTATAAGCAGTTACTTCACCCGTACCGAAATTTCGGGCAATAATAAGGTTTGCTGTTTCATATTGTACAATGCCTGCTATTTGGATTATAAAGAATATTAATCCTAAACTCAATAATTCTTTTCCATATTTAAATTTGATTTTGGAAAATTGAGGTCGATATTTTCGGTACGTACCTCTAAAGAAAAAAACTGTAGCTCCTGTATAAACAATAATAGGAGAAATGCAAAAAACAGAACCTAGCAAAATGAGTGACCCACTAGTGGTTCTTATTAAAATAAAAATCAAGATCAAAGATAGTATCTGACCCAGAAGCGATAATAAAGGAGAGACAGAAGGCTGTTGATCTGCAGTTAAAATAGTTGCGATTATCCTTAATACAAATTGAAGGCAGAAATAAGTAAAAACGATTACAGCAAGAATTGAAACTTCGAACCTCATGCCGATAGAAAGATTCAAAATATGCGACCAATCAAGGAATGGATTGGCAATAAGGAATAATATCCATAGCACACCACATATAACTGATAGGATCGCATAAGTTGAACTTATATAAATCCTTGCCAATTCGTCATCTCCTTTTGCAATAGCTTCCGCTAATTTATTTCTTAAACCTCTTGTTAATCCAATGTCAAAAAAACTAAACCAGACAACAATTGAATTTATGGTAAGCCAAACTCCATACTGTGAGACACTCACATAATTAATGGCCATTGGGACTAACAGAATGCTAATCACAATGCTGAAACCTTTTATAAAAAAGGTTGCAAGTATGTTCTTCTTTGCCTTTACACTTCGCTCCTGACCCTTGTTAATAAAACTGTTAACAAAGGAAAGACCACTTTCAATCTTTTCTTTCAAGGTGATTTTTAATGTTGCATTGCCCACAATTATTATTTTTTTATTTCCTGCAATCTGGATTTGGGAATCACATAAAATACTTCCTTTCCAGACTCATTTTATAGGTTTCAAGGTCACTTACAACCATCTCTTTTATCATTTGCTGTAGGGTATATTTGGGTGTCCATCCCAGCTTTTCTCTTGCTTTTGATGCATCTCCTATTAAAAGATCCACTTCTGTAGGACGGAAATAGTTTGGGTCTATCGCTACTACTTCTTTTCCTTCTGCTATTTGATATTTTGGATTACTACAAGATTTAACTATTCCCTTCTCTTCGGCTCCTATTCCTTGGAAATCAATTTCAATGCCGGCCTCCTTAAAGGCCATTTTTGTGAAATCCCTTACTGTAGTCGTCACACCCGTAGCTATCACAAAATCTTCTGGATTATCCTGCTGGAGAATTCTCCACATCGCATCCACATAATCCTTTGCATGGCCCCAATCTCTTTGTGCATTCAGATTGCCGAGAAAAAGACAATCTTGTAACCCTTGAGCAATCGCTGCAACAGCTCTTGTAATTTTTCTTGTAACAAAGGTTTCACCTCTCAACGGACTTTCATGATTAAAAAGTATACCATTGCATGCAAACATGTTATATGCTTCCCTGTAATTCACCATAATCCAATATGCGTACAATTTTGCAACACCATATGGGCTGCGAGGATAAAAAGGAGTAGTTTCCCTTTGAGGAACTTCCTGGACGAGACCAAACAATTCGGATGTTGAAGCTTGGTATATCCTTGTCTTATCTTCACGCTTCAAGATACGTATGGCTTCCAAGAGCCGTAAAGTTCCGATGCCGTCAGCATTCCCGGTATACTCGGGATTATCAAAACTAACTTTTACGTGGCTCATTGCTGCCAGGTTATAAATCTCATCGGGCTGAGTTTCCTGTACTATACGAATCAGATTAGTACTGTCTGTCATGTCGCCATAATGCAATTTAAAATTTGCATGATTTTCATGTGGATCGACGTACAAGTGATCAATCCTATAGGTGTTTATTAATGAAGCTCTTCTTTTAACTCCATGTACAAAATAACCTTTAGATAATAGTAATTCGGCGAGGTATGCCCCGTCTTGCCCGGTTATACCGGTTATTAGTGCTGATTTCATAATTCAAAGCTATGATTTTGGAATGATTAAAAGAGGCACGATTGGAAGGATACTGTGGTTCTCAGTAAATGGTAAGCGGCCATCATTCCTTTAATAAGAGTAAACTTTCAGTTTTTTCAATTCTTGTTATTTTGGGGGTCAAACCAAATAAATGTTAAGTGTGATTTAATAGTTCTTTTCCACCAAAAACACTATTTGTTTTGAAGGAGTTATGATCACGAACTTTTGCAACCAATCTAAAACCAATAGATGGAAGATTTAATTTTGTGGTAGTGTGAACAACCGATAAAACACTTCCTGAGATCGAATAAATTGATCCATCCAATATTTTAGTATCCTCTGTGCTAATCTTTGTCTTCTCTACACTTATACTTTCATAATCATTAATAAAATCCTTTAACTTTAATACTTCATAGTTTTCCAGACTGGCCGGTATTCCTTTCCAGTAAACTATATTAATTAGACCGAGGACACTTTTGAGTTGGACCAGTTTATTTGCTTCTATTTTCACAAAAAGATAACTTGGAAATACCGGAATTTCTTCTTTTATCAATCTTCTGAATGACTTTTTTTCTACGCAATGCAATGGCAAAAAATTATCAATTTTTTTCTTTCTTAATGAGGAAGCAACTTTTTTTTCCCATTTAGGTTTGGTGTAAATGATATACCAATTTTTCTGCATAATTCTTTTTTTTAAAATTTAATTTTGCAGCAATTCGTAGGATTGATACTATTTAATACTTTCAGAAGAACAGATGGCTTCGCCAATCTCAGTTACATCCTAATGTATTGAGCAATAAAAGCTTTCATTTGTTGAGGATTTAATATTTACCTACAGCCCTTTTTTCAACTATTTTACGATCTTTGTTTCCGTACACATAATCGTAACCATAGCCGTAATTATTTTTGAAGAACCCTCTCATTTTAACCCCATTAAAAATTATTGCAGGATTGTTGATCGGATTAATGTGAATGTTTTCATCAATTCTCTTAATGAGCATCTTTGGCGTATAGTTGTGTCTTACAACATATAATGTTGCGTCGCATAAATTTGTTAACAAATATCCATCAGTAACCAACACCATTGGCGAGGTATCAACAAGAACATAATCAAAAATATTTTCCAGGTAATTCAACAGATGACTCACTTTTCCATTAGACAAAAGTTCGGAAGGATTTTCGGGAAGTTCTGCACCTGCTGAAATAAAAAACAAGTTCTCATGGTCTTTCACATGTTTTATAATTTCCTCCGGATCCTTCTGACCTTCCAAAAACTCGGAAACGCCTTCCTCCCTGTTTATATTTAAAATTTTATTTAAAGTCGGATTATTAAGATCCATGTCAACTAATACTACTTTTTTTCCAGTTAGGCTGAGGCTGGCAGCTAGGTTGGCACTAATGAAACTTTTTCCTTCTCCTGATACACTTGATGTAACCAGAATTTTCTTATGTGAGGAATCAATGCCAAGGAATGATAAGGAAATCCTCAGTTTTCTAAATTCTTCAGCAATAAAACTCCTTGTTCCTTTTTCAATTACTATATTATCTTTTGATTTATCAAATGCAATTTCACCTATTATAGGAATAGAAGTGAGTGATTCTATTTCTTGCCGATATAGCACTTTTCCCGTTAAAAACTCCTTGATAAAAATGAAGGCACCGCAAATGCCAAGAAAGATCACAATTGAAAATGCGTAAATCAATAGTTTACGTGGGCTTACCGGGAAAGGACTTGCCTGGGCATAATCAACCACACGGCTATTCGAAACCGAGGAAGCCGCTGCAATTTCACTTTCTTCTTTTTTCTGAAGTAAAAAAGAGTATAGATTGCTCTTGATTTGTTGTTCTCTGCTAATGTCTAATAATTGACGTTCTTTTTGGGGAACAGATTGCAACACTGAATTGTAGCTGTTATTTGTAGCAGTTATATTATCTCGAGTTGCAACAAGACTTTGTTGCATGCTTTTTATATTGCTCAAAATACTTGGTTTGATCTTATTTATTCTGTCCCTGATTGCAACCAGGCTAGGGTTATTTTCACCGACTGTCTTTTTTAAATTATCGTACTCTAGTTCTGAATTGTATAACTTTTCAATTAGTTGATTGAGTTGAGGATCGCTTATGCCAAGTGTTGAAGGTACAATTCCTGACTTGCTATCACTATTTGAATTTACAAATTGTTGTACTTTGTCTAATACTGCGAGTTGTGTATTTACGTCTCCTAACTTTTGATCGTTTGCGCTTACATTTTGGAGAAATAACTGTCCCTGTGCACTGATATCAACGGCCTGATTACCTGATTTAAACTGCTGAACCTTTTTTTCTATTGAATCAAGATCATGAGCAACAAGACTAAGCCGGTTATTTACAAAAGAAAGTGTGTTCCTTGCCAATGCATCCTTTTCTTCATTAGCCGATTCCTGGTAAGATTTGATCAAGTCGTTCAAAATGTTCTCTGCCCTTACAGGATCAGGATCCCTGTAACTTAAATCTACTATTGACGATAATTTACTTGCTGCCTCAGCTTTAAGACCACTCAGGAAGGCTGATACTACATCCTTAGGTTGTGTTAATGAAAAATAAAGCTGTTTATGAGCTGTATCAGACCCAAGATATTTGTTGGGCAAAAACTTTAATTTTCCAAATGGTGTTTTAACAAGACTATCAAGTGGATAAATATATCTATGATTAAGAACTACTTCTTTACTCAGCGGCTTATAATTCAGGTCAATCCTTCTAAAATAATTCAAAGAATCAGGATACAAAGCTACGATCGAAACCGGTGAAGTTGAATAGGCTAAAACATCATGCACGTCTCCCTTTTCATAAATTGGAGCATAAAGTCCAAGATGAGTTACTACATTTTCCATCAACTTCCTTGACTGTATGATTTCGATTTCATTTTCAACAATTTTCTTTGATGAAATTTGATCCAACGATTCCACCAATTTAGATTCTTCATTTCCTTTTTTTTCATCCTTGATAATAACCGTGGCTGTAGCCTCATATATAGGCGTTGCATAATGAATGTAAGTGTAAGCGACGCCAACGGCTATTAGAATTGCCAAAATGAACAATGGCCAGTAAGGAACATATTTCGAAGCAAACTGCTTCATAAAATTGTCTTCCTTATCCTCACTCATTCTGATTTGACTTCTTTGCATTTCTTATAATTAAATTCTAAGAATTTTTAAGGATATCTTAATACTCTATCCAACACTATGGCTGCAAGAGATAATACACTGAAAACGATTGGCAAGAATTCCTGGGATCTGCTGGCTGTTGCAGCCTTTGTCGCATTTGGCTGAACATAGATTACATCATTGGGTTGCAAATAATAATATGGTGAATTGAAAAAATTACTGGACGTCAGGTCAATGTGCCTTGTTATTTTTTTCCCGTTTTCTTCTCTTATTAATAAAACATTATCTCTCCTTCCATAAATGGTAAGATCTCCTGCCAATCCAAGTGCTTTCAATAAAGTGATTTTTTCACTTGGAACTGTAATAACGGTCGGTTTAGCTACTTCGCCTAATACTGTCACTTCATAATTAAGATAACGCACATCAACGATAGGATCAATCAACAACTTTTTTGAAAGTATTAGATTAGTTATGTTTTCTTTCAATTGCTCTTTAGTGAGGCCAGCTGCCTTAACAGAACCGAGAATTGGCATATCTATAGTACCATCTTCGTTTACAAGGTAACCTCCCGATTCGGTATTACTTCCTGTAACTGTAGTGGCTCGACTTATATTATTATTTTGCAAATTAAATGGAGCTGATGCCTCTGCATTTAAACTGCTGATGGTAATACTTAAAATATCGTTGGGTTCAATTTTATTTTGTCTTTCAACACTAGTAGCAGGGAAGGTTGCATCTTTTACGTTATTAAAATATACAATCTTCTTTGTGTTGGCACATGAAGATAACAGAAAAGCTGCAATAATAGCTAGTAAAAGAGGTAACGAGAATCTGGCCATAATATAATTTTACTCTCTGTATAATTAATTTATAACAGACAAACTTATGGTTAACTTTTTATTGGAGATCTTTATTAGGAATGGGATCAGGGTAATGAGGTGCAATGATCCTTATCTGTGGTTCAACAGCAAAAGTATCTGAGCACAAACCTAAATGTTTAAAATTGCATCTCCAAATTTTTGAACAAAGATTTTTTACGTGATTTTCTAATTAAATTATTTCCGGATATCATACCCCATTTCTGATTAAATATCTCCGGCACTCACAACTATTCAATTTCTTTGCCGAATTTTATTTTCATCTTCAAGGAGTGTTCAATCATTATGTAAATAACTAATAATCAACGGTAATTCTTAAATTTTATTTGAATGTGAATAAATAATAAATCAAAAACTTGCAACATTGGAATCCGCGCTATACTTTTATTCCCGCTTACTACCTCCAAAGAACACCATAAGATTCCAACCGTTTTCTTTTAGTGTTTCTTTTTTAGTCTGATTTCCTCTGAAATTCCCCAATAATATTGAACCGCGTCTTTTATTGCTATTGTTGTAGATTTTTTTCAACAACAGTCGGTAGATAAGATGAAAAGTTTCAAAGCGACCGGCCGTCAATAAATAAAATATCTCAATTCCTGTTTAAAACCATCATACAATTCCTGTGATAGATCAGATTGATTAAATGGCATTAAATTTTATTGTAAGTGAAAATATAAGCTTTCAATTTTTTAAAGCCACATTTCAAAACCTCAAAACAGGAATTTATGGAAAACATTTACAAAGCTTACACAAAGGAAATCAATGGAAAGGTTTTTTATTTTGTAAAAAAGTTTTCCGCTTTCCCTGAAATTGAAGATTGCCCTTCAATCCTTGATGAGATGGGTATGCACACCAATTTTTACAAAGCTTGTCGAATCGCCAAAATTAATGATGAATTAGCAGTTAATAAGCTGATGAATGAACTTCACATAGTTGCTGATTCTGCAAGAGTGATTCGGATGCCAAAAGCGAAATCTGTCACCCACTCATTGCTCAGGAATACGCACCACGCTTTTTTTAAATTCAGGTGGGCAACAGTTGCCAGTCAACGCTAGTTTTTCCTTTTAAATCGTTTGACTGTATGTTTGCATTTCTATGCCTTCATTTAATCAGCCAAGCAGAATTGTTGTAACCTGTAGCAATAGAATTGCTCCTTTTCTTGAGAAAGAAATTAGCCGACTTGGATTTCAACCTAAAAAAATATTTTCAACAGGTGTGGAACTCACCGGAACGCTTAACGATTGTATTTACCTGAATCTTCATCTCCGCTGTGCCAGCCAGGTTTTATTTAGCTTAAAAACCTTTTCCTGCAACAACGCAGATGACCTTTATTACCAGGTGTCTCAAATTCAATGGGAATCGATCATTCCGCAAAATGGGTATTTCTCAGTTACAGGAAATGTGGATAATGAAACGATCAATAATTCCTTATTTGCAAATGTAAAAGTGAAGGATGCAATCGTCGACCGGTTTCGTACAAGATTTAACCAACGACCTGATTCAGGGCCGGCTTTGGATAAAACCGTGCTCAATTTGTTTTGGAAAAATGACCAGGCGCAAATCTTTATTGATACTTCAGGAGAAACTTTATCTAAACATGGCTACAGGAAAATTCCCGGAAAAGCGCCAATGATAGAATCTTTGGCGGCTGCCACTTTATTAGCATCAAAATGGGATGAACAATCTCCTTTTATCAATCCCATGTGCGGATCCTCAACACTCGCTATTGAAGCAGCATTGTTGGCTACCAATCGCTTCCCCGGCCTTTTTCGAAATAATTATGGTTTCATGCATGTGGAAGGATATCAAAATGAATTGTATGAAAATGAAAAGCAAAATCTCAATGCTAAAATAACAACAGTTCCTGGGTTAAAAATAATTGCCAGCGATATTAGTAGCGATGCTATCAACATTTCCAAAATAAATGCCGCTGAAGCAGGAGTTGATAAATTAATTTCATTCGATGTCTGCGATTTTAAACAAACTTATGTGCCAGAAAATGGAAAGGGAGTAGTATTCTTTAATCCGGAGTATGGCGAACGACTGGGTGATGAAATTGATCTTCAAAATACTTATGCTGAAATAGGTAATTTTATGAAACAAAAATGTGAAGGTTATATTGGGTATGTGTTTACAGGAAATTTTAACCTGGCCAAAAAGATAGGTCTAAAGCCAAAACGAAAAATAGAATTTTATAATGGTAAGATTGATTGCCGTTTGCTTGAATTTGAGCTCTATCGCGGGAGCAAAAGGGTTGAAAAATAACCTTCTCAAAAAAAATCTTGAAATTTATTTGTTCACTGTAAGATCCAAGTCTTCCTGATAATCTAATAGTTTCTAATTGTTATTTATCATTTTGATTAGCTAGAATTCTGTTCATTACTTTTTCAACAATAGCGTCACAGTAAACAAGGTTAAATTCGAAAATTTGTTCAGGAGAATAGATTTTTTTAATCTCTTTTTGAAGCATTCCTTTGGCTCGATTCATTCGCACTTTCACATTATTTTCGGAAATATCTAACGCCTCTGCAGTTTCTGCTACACTCAATCCGTTTAATTCCCGAAGAGTAAATACAATTCGATAATCTTCAGGTATTTGATGGATCGCGTTTTCCAATACCCGTCCAAGTTCTTTGTTCACTATAATTTTTTCGTTGTTTGTTGATGGGTGAAACATGACGGCGGATTTTTCGTTAAGAATTTCATCTGCAGCGATCTCATTTTTGTAACTTGATTTTTGTTGTTTCTGATAACATAAATTAAGCATTATTCTCGTAAGCCAGGTTTTAAAGGAAGACCGGTTTTCAAAATTTTTCAAGTTTAAAAAAGCATTTACATAAGCTTCCTGCATCAGATCTTCCGTATCCTGATGATTATACTTATAACTTCTTCCGATCTTATAAAGAAATGGATTATATCTCCTGATCAAAATCTCGTAAAGTTTTACATCTCCTCTATTAACTTTTTGAATGACTTCCCAATCAGAATATTGCTTATATGCCGTTTCCAAATTATTAGGTTTTTAAATACAAAATTCGCAAAGAAATTTAATGCACTATAACTGTTCCTTTCATAGAAGGATGAATGCTGCAAAAATAATTTGCCGATGAATCAAAAGGGTGCTTCCAACTTTTTCCTACCCTGATTGTGTCAGAATAAAAAGTTTTATTTTTCTCCTCTGTTACATTATGATCTACCATGTCTTTATTGATCCAAACAACGGTGTCGCCTTTGTTTATTGTTAATATCGCCGGATCAAATTGCATTTGGTGTATTGTTACAGTGTCTGAGTGATATTTCTTTTGGACAATATTATTATTGCTGGAATGGCAACTAACTAAAAAAAGAACCAGGGATATGCATACCAATTTTATTCCTGGTTCTGTAATTGCGGTTCTCATTTGGCCACTTCTTTTTGAACCATTTCAGCATGGGATAAATGGGCTTTCAAAACGGGCAAAACATTTTGCAGCAAGCCTTTCAATTCTCCATTTTGTGCGTCAGGAATCAATGCATTTTCAACTTCCTTTATTACTTCTTTGTGATAAGCTACTTCATTATTAATATAGGCTTTGTCAAATGCTTTTCCTGATTTAGAATGAAGCAATTTTTCAGTCTTTGCTTCGCCGGCCTTCAAAGATTTGCTGGTTGGATTGTCCTTGAGTGTCACACTTAATTTTTTTACCAAATCCACAGCCTGGTCAATTACTGATTGGTGGTCTTTGGCCATCGTCTGGGCAAATTTGATAACCTCCGGATCTTTTGATTTTTGCTCCGCGATCTTAGCATAATCGATATCAACCTGGTTAGCCGTTACTGCTATCGAAGCAATTTCCGGATCAGTAAGTTTAGCAGATTTCTGTGCTACAGAAAAGGAGGGAAGTAAGCCGGTGATAATAAGGAAGCAAGCCGCTGCCCCAATCAAATTGTGTCTGATTTTCATATCATTATTTATTTAGGTTAATAAAATAGAGTGGGCTAGATTGAAAAAGGTTACAAAATTTTTTAAAGGTTTTGTACACATTTCCTCATTAAACCGGAATAAAAATTCCTGTTATTTATTTGTTCTCTGTTTATACTAAAACCCTTTGCTGTTAATCGTTTCCTAAAGTAACTGCGTATATTTATCTAACCATTTGTTCTTTTTTATCTTGCCCGAAAAATAAAAAGGCATGAAGAATATTTTACTCGTTATTAATATCGTTTTGTTGGTGCTCGTTGGCTACCTTTATTATTTACATTTTCATACTGATGGTGCAAAAGCGGGTGAACATAAAACCTCTGTAAATAATAATTCTACGGATGTCAAATCTAAGGTTGCCTACATAGATCTTGATTCACTCCAGGACAATTATGGTTATTATCAAAAGTTAAAGGCCGACTTCGAACACAAACAGGAATCCGCAAACGATCAACTTGCTGCATTACAAAAAAAATATCAGAATCGTGCAATGCAACTGCAACAAAAGGCAGCAACAATGACGCAAAAAGAACAGGCTTCAGCAATGCAGGAGATCAATAAAATGCAACAGGAACTGCAGGAGCGCAAACAAAAAGTGGACAATGATCTTTACAACGAGAATTCTAAAATGAAGGAAGATATTTTGACCAGGATAGAAAGTTTTCTGAAAACATATAACAAAGACGGAAAATATTCTTACATCTTTTCTTATGAACCTGGCTTTATGTTTTATAAAGATTCTACACTCAACATTACGCCAGATGTTATTTCAGGTTTAAACAAACTGGATTCTGAAAAAACAAAGTGATTTCATTGTTTGCCAAATAAATAATTATCTTCAATCCCGTTTACTTAAAACGGGATTTTTTATGGAGCAACATGCAACTGCTTTTAAACCAAGTCTACGACTTATCGATGCTACAATGATTGTTGCCGGATCAATGATTGGCTCCGGTATTTTTATTGTAAGTACAGATATTGTCCACAATGTAGGAAGCGCCGGATGGTTAATTATTGTGTGGATTTTGAGCGGGATAATGACAGTTGTGGCCGCAGTGAGTTACGGTGAAATGAGTGGCATGTTCCCAAGAGCCGGAGGCCAGTATGTTTATTTAAAAGAAGCGTATAATCTTTTGTTTGGATTTTTATACGGATGGAGTTCTTTTACTGTCATTCAAACGGCAACAATTGCAGCTGTTGGTGTAGCCTTCAGCCGGTTTACTGCTTACTTACTTCCTGAAGTTGGTGAAACGAATTTTCTTTTTTCAGCAGGAAATTTTCACATTTCTGCAGCGCAGGTCCTTGCAATTGCAATGATCTTCTTTCTAACGTACACGAATACACGCGGAATTAAAGGAGGGAAAATTATTCAAACGACTTTCACTTCTGTAAAACTTCTTTCTCTTTTTGGATTGATCATTCTTGGTTTTTTGTTTGTAAAACATAGCTTCTGGAATGAAAACTGGCAGACCGGATTGCAGGCAATGCAACTTGAAAAAGCTGGAGGTGCTTTTGTGAAAAATGGAAACTGGTTTCCGATAAGCGGCACCATTCTTATTGGAGCTGTTGCAGCAGCAATGGTTGGTTCTCTTTTCAGTAGCGATGCCTGGAATAATGTGACTTTTATTGCTGCTGAAATAAAAAATCCAAAACGCAATATTGGCTTAAGTCTTTTTTTAGGAACATTTACTGTTTGTGTCATTTATGTTGTTACCAATCTTATGTATTTGAATGTTTTGCCATTGCAAGAGATGGCATTTCCCGGCGGAGACAGAGTAGCGGTTGCTGCTTCAAATGCGATTTTTGGAAATGCAGGTGCTATTATTATTGCTGTCATGATAATGATCTCCACTTTTGGTTGCAACAATGGATTGATCCTGGCGGGAGCGCGCGTATACTACACAATGGCAAATGATGGCTTGTTTTTTAAGAAGGCAGGAAGATTGAATAGTAAAGCTGTGCCCGAATGGGCGCTTTGGGCACAGGCAATTGTGGCTTCTATCTTATGTTTGAGCGGCGGATACAATGATCTGCTCGACATGATCGCTTTTGTTGTCGTGATATTTTACGTGCTTACGATCATTGGCATTTTTCTGTTGCGTAAAACGCGACCCCATATAGAAAGGCCTTACAAAGCTTTCGGCTATCCTTTTCTTCCTGCACTTTATATAATAATGGGGGCAGTTTTTTGCATTTTTTTGATCATCTTTAAACCTCTTTACACTTTATGGGGATTAGGCATTGTTTTAGCAGGAATTCCTGTTTATTATATTGCTATACACACCACAAAAAAATAAATTAGAATTGAATGGCTTTTGATTTCGAACAATTGTTTTCAGGATTTTCCAAAATGAAAGTCGCTGTCATCGGCGATCTTATGTTGGATACTTATTGGTGGGGAAATGTGGAACGTATTTCTCCTGAAGCGCCGGTACCCGTGGTGGCGGTTAGCAAAAGAGAAAAGCGAATCGGTGGTGCAGGAAATGTGGCACTGAATGTCCAGGCTCTTGGCGCTTCCGTAGCGGTACTTTCTATTTTAGGCGATGATGAAGATGGTGTCCAATTAAAACAGTTGTTGCAGGAAAATAATATTGACACGCGATTTCTGCTTGAAAGCAAAAAAAGAATCACTACCAATAAAATAAGGATCATCAGTCGAAACCAACACATGATGCGGCTTGATGCAGAAGTAGTTCATGATATTGAATCTTCCGATGAAGAAAAGTTGCAAAGCCAGATTGAAAAATATATTTCTACCGAAAAACCGGATGTTGTGATCTTTGAGGATTATAACAAGGGAATTCTGACCAGTAACATTATTGCAAATACAATTCTTTTTTGTAACCAAAACAATGTGATCACTGCTGTTGATCCAAAAAGAAAAAATTTCTTTTGTTATCAAAAATCAACCTTATTCAAACCCAATCTCGCCGAAGTTTTTACCGGCTTAAATCTCCTTCCTGAAACAGTTACAGAGGAATTGCTTTCTGATATTCATGGCCAGCTCAAAGAAAAATTAGACCATTCCATTTCGCTCATCACCCTTTCCGAAAAAGGTGTTTTTTATCAGCAAAATAATGCTAAGAAAATTCTTCCTACTCATCGCAGAAATATTGCTGATGTAAGTGGTGCAGGCGATACGGTGATTGCTGTAGCTTCTTTAATATATGCGGCTACAAAAGATATAGATCTGGCTGCAAGAGTGGCAAACATTGCAGGCGGAATTGTTTGCGAAGAAGTGGGAACAGTGGCGATCCAAAAGGAAAAATTGTTGGCAGAATGTAAAAAACTGATTAACGCGTAACAAGATTTTTTCATTCCATTCATCGCTGATTTTTTCATCCTTTAAGTTTTACTTTTGCGACAATTAATTTCAAAAAATCAAATACGGAAATGAAGAAGGTGGCTTTGATCGTTGCAGCAGGAAGTGGCTCCAGGATGAACAGTGATATCCCAAAACAATTTTTGTTGATTAACAACAAGCCGCTTTTGTATTACACCATCAAAGCATTTTTAGATGCTTTTGATGATATGAAGGTCATTCTTGTTTTGCCTGAAGAACATATTGCAAAAGGACAGGAAATAATTGATGGTTTTTTCGATGCTTCAATAATTAAGATCACTGCAGGAGGAAGAACACGTTTTCATTCTGTTCAAAACGGACTTTCACAAATCGATGATGAATGCATCATTTTTGTTCACGATGGCGTGCGCTGTTTTGTTTCGAAAGAACTGATACAAAGATGCTACGAGGATGCTGTAAAAATTGGTATTGCGGTTCCTGCAATTGATTGCGCTGACAGTGTAAGATTGATCACGCGAAGCGGAAACAAAATTTTGGACAGGAATAAAATAAAACTGATTCAAACGCCACAAACTTTTCACAGTAAAATTTTGTTGCCTGCCTTTGCCATCGATTATAAAGACAAATTCACGGATGAAGCGTCGGTTGTTGAAGCCTTTGGCTTAAACATCAATTTAGTTGAAGGAGAAAAAAATAATATCAAGATCACAACGCCTTTTGATTTGGAAATAGCAAAAATGTTACTGCTTCAATAACCTGGCAATTCCTTTGAGTTTGTTCTTTCTGATTCCCGGATATTTTTCTAATTCAGATCCAAAACTTTTATAAAAAAAAGCAAGACTCGGAATGTTGCTTCCTTCAAAATCAAGTATGAGATTTTTATCTGCATAGTCTTGTATAAATGCATCGATCATGATATGGGAAGCGCCGGAAGTTTTTCCATCCGGGTGATTTCCCACCAAAATATAATAAGCCCTGTTGTGCGAAAAAAAATATGCGCATGAAGCCACCAGCTTTTTTTGTGGAGAATAGACACCGTAAGTGATTGCCAGGTTTTTTTCTTTCAAAAAATTAAAAATTTTAGAGAAATTTAAATAAGTTTTTTCGTCTATAGTTGAAAAATTTCTTGCCTGTTCTTTTGAAAGTTCAATTACATCTGCAATGGGAATTCCTTTCCTGATTTCATTACCAAACGTTATTGAACGTTTAATGTTTCTTGAAGTGCTGCTGGCATATTTACTCTTTATACTTTCATAATCTGATGATAGTCGAAGAATAAAATTGCTTCTTTCATACATGGGGAATTCGGGAATTGAGAACAGGTTTTGGCGGTTGAGGTAAAAATCCCAATACCGGAATTTTTGGGGAATATTTTCTAAAAAGTTCTTTTCAATTTCTTTTGAAATGTTGTTCCCAAACACACCTAATGAAGCTGTAAAAGGCGGTTGATACAAATAATAAATTCCATACTTTCTTTTCCAGGTAAGCGGCATCACAAACTCGTAATCGTTTGCTACAAGAGCATCCCAGTTTTCACTCATTGCATCCAGGTAAAATGAATAAGCGTAGATCAACCCGTTTGCAGAATTTTTTATGCAATTGTCCCATTTTGATTTATCGATTTTGCCTTGCGGCAGATAAGAAATTTCCAAATAGTAAACTGTTTATGAAAAATTTAAAGGTCAGGTAAATTTATAAATTTATTTAGACGGAAATGCTGAATGTCGATGCTGAATGAAACCGTTTTCCAAAACCTATTATTGCCAAGAGTTGATTTATAATAATCCCTGTAAACCTTACTGTACAGAACAGGCAGGTAAACATTGACAAGGTTTTTGTATAATGATATTTGAACGCCCGCATCATACAAAAATCTTCCTGTGTTTGCATTTTTTTGCCATGCTTCAGCATAAGTGCCGATGTCTAAAAAAAGTTTCAGCGGTGATTCTTTTGTAAGGCCTTTAAACGGATCGATATCTTTTGGCAAATCAGAAGTTAAATTCAACGCTGTAAGCCAATTATCAGTTTTACCGATTTTATTGGAAAGCAGATCAGACCTTACTTTGAATCCTCCGTCACGAATCATTATTTGTTGAGAAACGCCACCCTGAAATTCATTCCTTCCAATAAAATAATTGCTGTAAGAATAGTCTTCATAACCATTTGCGCCGGTCATATTTAAGTGATAACGGTCCGTTTCGAATTGTTTGTAAATCGTTTTTTCTCCCAAATACATAAACTTCCCCGCAAAGATCCTTGCATTGATTCCTCTGCCTTTGGGATAGTTGAAAAAATAATTTCCATGGAATGAAAATCTTAAAAAATTGTTCGTTTGCTGCGCTTCTATTGCTGCAGAAAAGGGATAAAGAACGCGATTGTTTTCTAAATTAAAACTCAGTTGGTTCAGGTCTCTGGTGTTTTTTGGATAACTGATCACATCCTTTTGCAATAGCGAGTCTCTTTGAAACAACAATTGCGTTTCATTTATCAGGTAAGTCTTCCACTGAAGCCATTTTTTTACTGAGCTTGTTGCAGATTTGTTTCTAAAGATCAGTCTTACCGAAGGAACAATTTTTGAAAATTGGAGGTAATTTCTTGCGCCGGTAGAATCTGTAAATTCATCCATTGAAAACTTTTCGGCACTTAATGAAATCTCCGTTTTCCTAATCAATCCATAACTCATAATATTATAACCAACTCTTGCCAGGAAATTTAATTTTTTACTTGCCGTTGAATACAATGGAGCAACAAAAAAATGAAATTTTGGTTCTGGTAAAGTGTAATTATGAACAAGGCCTCCAAACATTATTTTGTCATAATAATTGAAACCAGTAGCGGGGGAAAGAAAGAGGTAGTTGTATTCGCCTGTATTTTTGAAATTGAAAAATGAAGCAACTTTAAATTCCTTTTTTGCGGGTGGCTCAAGTCTTCCTTTTTTCTCCAATAATGAAAAGAATGTATCGATATTTTGATGGCTTACTTCTTCAACTAGTTTCTTAAAATCCTCCGGATATGGATGTTTGAATTTCCAACGATCATAATATTCGTGGAGACAACTGTCAAAAACATTTTTACCTAAATATTGCTCCAGCTTTTTCATCCACAAACCGGTTTTATAATACGCAATCACATCATAATTGGTTTCTGAAAAATCCTGGGAAGTTGTTTCAATCGGTTGATCTTTCTTTTCCGCAAGTTGCGTTCTGTAAATCAGATCTTCATCATTAGAAGGAAGCCTTTTTTCCAAAAAATCTTCTTTTGCAATTGGAGGCTTCTTCGGATATTTTAATTCCCTGTAACGATTGTCAAAATAGGTGTTCATTCCTTCATCCATCCACGGATGATCCCTTTCATTGGTGGCCAGTATTCCGTAAAGCCAGTTGTGTCCCACTTCATGCTCAATGGTCATGTCCAGCGTCCGTTCATCTTCCATTGGGGAAATACTCGTAATGGTCGGATATTCCATTCCTCCATAAAACGAAAGTTTTGCTTCAACAACCGAAACTGTTTTGAAAGGATATTCACCCAGCCAATGACTTCTTGTTCTTACCGCATCTTTTATAAACTGAATACTGTTTTTCCAAACAGGAATATCCGACGGGATAAAAAATGACCAGGCATCAATAATTTTTCCTGATGTAAGTTTCAAAGTATCATGCCTTAGCTCGAAATTCTTATTGGCAAACCACGCAAAATCATGCACATTATTTTGCTCAAAAACCAATGTCTTCGTTTTTTCAGGGACAAGTGTTTGGGTTTTTGTAGGCATAACTTTTTTGTGTGGATGTGCAGTTGGTTTATAAGTCTTTTTCTTTTTTAATCCTGATTTAGCTCGAACAGGATTTTTTACCGCCACCATCGGATGTTGAGTAGGATCGTGAAAATTTTTTGCTTTTTGTTCCAACCATTTTATCTCATCTTCATTTTGCAATTGCCCTGTTGCGGCAACTATATAATTTTCAGGAACAGTAATGCGCACATGATAATTTCCAAACTCACTATAAAATTCTCCCTGGTCCAAATAAGGCATTGGGTGCCAACCTTTGTTGTCATAAACTGCAGGTTTCGGATACCATTGTGTTATTTGATACGTTTGATCGACATGACCTCCACGTGAAAAATTATATGGAATTTTTTCGTGAAATGGCGTCGTAATCTTTATCGTTTCGCCCGGCAGGAGAGGAGAAGGCAAAATAAGTTTGGCCACATCTATATACAATGAATCATCTTCCAAATTAGCTGTCGTATCGTTTACTTTAAAATCAAGGCGGTTGATGTAGCCGCGTTTTTCTTCATCACTGAAATAAAAATCGGTTGAACCAAGTTGCAACATCTGTTCACTAAAAGCCGTTCTGTCGTTTTTATAAGCATTTGGCCAAAGGTGAAACCAAATGAACTTCAGTGTGTCAGGAGAATTATTGGTATAATGAATGATCTCAAAAGCGTGCAAAGTATTTTCCCGGTCGTTTAAAGTCACATCAATTTTAAAATCTGCCCTTTGTTGAAAATAGCTTGATTGGGCAAAAGACTCGGATAGAAGAAAAGTAAGGAAAGCTGAGAGAAATAATTTTTTCAAAGCAAGTATTTCACCAAATATAAAAAATAAAAAGTGTGGATATAATCTGTTGACCTACAGATAACGACCATAATTTTTCAATTATTTTCTCCTTATTGAAATTCTTTACAATTTGATTAAAGACTTTATAGAAAAATATTTTATGGAAAATAATGTTATTTGAAATAAAAGTCTCATCTTTATACTTCGTTAATGGTTTAGTTTGGTTTTCTATTGGCTGACGTTTCTCCTCCAGGATTTCTTCAGTTCATTGTAGCTACTGATTCATTAATAGTTATTTTTTTTATTAAACAAAAGTTTTTACAATGAACATTTATGTAGGCAATCTCAGTTGGTCAATGACCGATGAAGATTTAAACAATTTATTCAGTCAGTACGGCACTGTTTCAAGTGCAAAGATCCTTAAAGAAAAAAACACGGGCCGCAGCAAAGGCTTTGGTTTTGTTGAAATGGAAGACGAAGACGCAGCTAAAACTGCAATCGCAACCCTCAACGAAAGTGAAGTGCAGGGCCGTAAGTTAATTGTCAACGAATCACAACCACGTCCTGAAGGCAGCGGCTATAAGAGAAGCGGCGGCGGTGGCTACGGTGGTGGCAGAAGCAGCGGCGGCTACGGCGGCGGCAGAGGTGGTGGTGGCTACGGCGGTGGAAGAAATTCCGGTGGCCGTGGCGGTTACAGCAAAGACTATTGATCTTTTTAAATACCGTATTAACTTAAATCCCTTTCAAATTGAGAGGGATTTTTTTTTAAGTAAACAAGCAAATCCTGTGAATTTAATTTTTGCAGTGAAAAGATAAATTCCGCTAAATTTTCTTGCCAATAAAAAAAGGATGACCATTTTAGATCATCCTTCCTTTTATAAAATAACAAAAGAGAAATTTATTTCATCGCTTCGGCCATTGTCTTTCCAATATCTGCCGGGCTTGCTACAACATGAACGCCACATTCTGACAATATCTTCATTTTAGCTGCTGCAGTGTCTTCAGCACCTCCTACAATTGCACCTGCGTGTCCCATTCTTCTTCCCGCTGGTGCTGTCTGGCCGGCGATAAAACCAACAACGGGTTTGCGGTAATTATCTTTTATCCAGCGCGCCGCATCTGCCTCCATGCTTCCGCCAATTTCACCAATCATCACAATTCCTTCTGTTTCCGGATCGTTCATGAAAAGTTCAACAGCTTCTTTAGTTGTCGTTCCAATGATCGGGTCACCACCAATTCCTATTGCAGTCGAAATGCCCAAACCAGCTTTCGCAACCTGGTCGGCCGCTTCATAAGTAAGTGTTCCTGATTTGGAGACAATCCCAATTTTTCCCTTCTTAAAAATGAATCCCGGCATAATTCCCACTTTACATTCTTCAGCAGTAATAACGCCCGGGCAATTTGGACCGATCAACCTGGACTTTGAACCGACAAGAAAATTTTTCGCTTTCACCATATCCTGTACTGGAATTCCTTCCGTAATGCAAACGATAAGACCAATTCCCGCTTCAGAAGCTTCCATAATCGCGTCAGCAGCAAAAGCTGGCGGAACAAAAATGATGCTCACATCTGCGCCCGTTTTCTTCACGGCTTCTTCAACAGTATTAAAAACCGGTCTGTCCAAATGAGTGCTTCCGCCTTTATTAGGCGTTACCCCGCCCACTACATTTGTTCCATATTCTATCATCTGTGTGGCATGGAATGTACCTTCTGTTCCTGTAAATCCCTGCACTAAAACTTTCGAATTTTTATTGACTAATACTGACATGAAAAAGAATTTTAAGTTGCGCAAATATATGAAACTCTGTTTGAGGTTTAAGATTTGCGAATTCATTAACTTGCGGCTATGCAGCAATATCTTGATCTTTTACAAAAAATTATTGATACCGGCACCGATAAAAACGACCGGACGGGAACGGGTACACGCAGTTTATTTGGCTACCAAATGCGCTTCGATTTGCAAAAAGGATTTCCGTTGGTTACTACAAAAAAACTGCACCTCAAAAGTATCATTTACGAGTTGTTGTGGTTTTTGAAAGGAGACACGAACATTAAATATTTACGCGATCATGGTGTAAGGATTTGGGATGAATGGGCTGATGAAAATGGTGATCTTGGCCCTGTTTATGGTAAGCAATGGCGCAGCTGGGAAGGAGCAAATGGTGAAACAATTGACCAGGTCTCCGATTTGATCCAACAATTAAAAACCAATCCCGACAGTCGCCGGCTCATCATTAGTGCGTGGAACGTGTCTGATCTTCCGGCTATGAAATTAATGCCTTGTCATTGTCTTTTCCAATTTTATACAACTCCACCGGAGCATGAAGGCGAAAAAAGAAAATTATCATGTCAATTGTATCAGCGAAGCGCAGATGTGTTTTTGGGTGTTCCTTTTAATATTGCTTCTTACGCTTTACTCACGATGATGATCGCTCAGGTTGTTGACATGGAACCTGGTGAATTCATTCATTCCTTCGGCGACGTTCATCTTTATAAAAATCATTTTGAGCAGGCAGAATTGCAGCTTACAAGGAAGCCTTTTCCTCCGCCCCAAATGAAACTCAACCCTAAAGTGAAGAATATATTTGATTTTGAATACGAGGATTTTGAATTGATGAATTATGAGGCGCATCCTTCAATAAAGGCACCTGTTGCTGTGTAGAAATTGCTGTAATTAGAATTAATTCGTGTACAAAATTTATCCCATGCTTTCTCATATCGTTGCTGCTTCAGAAAATAATATTATTGGCGTAAAAAACGGTTTGCCATGGAACCTGCCCAAAGATTTCAGGTATTTCAAAAATAAAACCTGGGCGATGCCGGTGATCATGGGAAGAAGTACCTATGAATCGATGAAAAAAGATCTTCCCGGACGTATCAATATTGTTGTTACCCGCCAGCAAGACTGGAAGCCTGAAAATGTTTTTATTGCTCATTCGATTGATGAGGCAATTGAAAAAGCAAAAGAAAGTGGGGCGATTGAAATTTTTATTATTGGCGGCGGCAAAGTTTTTCAGGAAACAATAAATATCATCGACAGAATTTACCTCACGCGCGTTCACACAAGTGTTGACGGCGATACTTATTATCCTGAAATCGATATGGAAAAGTGGAAAATGGTTAGCGAAGAACCGCACCAGGCAGACGAAAAAAATAATTATGCGTATAGTTTCCAGGTTTGGGAAAAAGCGGACAAAGATCAAATCCAATAATGTATTCCTCATTCCAACTGGCAAAAAAATATTTTCATTACTACTTTCATGCTAAAAATGGTAAGGGACACGGCGTTCACTCTCCCTTTGTTTTTGATTTCATCATTCATGTTTTAAACGACGAAAAAAAATATGATTGTTATGGTAAGATCGAATCACTAAGGAAAAATTTATTGGCCAACAATGCTGAAATTGAAGTGCAAGATTTTGGTGCTGGTTCAGCCGTTGTTCCTTTCAAAACCAGGAGAATAAACTATATAGCCCGCTCTTCTTTGAAAAATAAAAAATACAGTCAGCTTCTTTTCCGAATTGCGAAGTATTATGAAGCAAAAAATATTATAGAATTAGGTACATCTTTGGGCATAACTACCTGTTATCTTGCCTCCTCAAATCCTCATGTAAAAGTGATCACGCTGGAAGGTTCCGAAAGCGTTGCTCATATCGCTTCAAAGAATTTTGAATCTGCCGGATTACAAAATATAGATTTAATTAAGGGACCGTTTGACAAAACGATTTCTGTAGTGATCGAAAAAATAGAAACGGTGGATTTGCTATTTATAGATGGCAACCATCGCAAAAAACCAACGCTCGAATATTTTAATTTTTTTCTCAGTAAAGCAGCAAATAATTCCATTTTTATTTTTGATGACATCCACTGGAGTCGTGAGATGGAGGAAGCCTGGAATGAAATTAAACAACATCCTGCAGTGACTTTGACTATTGATCTTTTCTTTATAGGTTTGGTTTTTTTTAGCGGCGACTTTAAGGTCAAACAAGATTTTCCCATAAGGTTTTGATTTTTATAATACCTTAGGCACATATTTGAAAGTTATGACGATTGGCGTTTTAAAAGAACCCTCACCCGAAACCAGGGTTTCTCTTTTACCGGAACACATTGGAATTCTAAAGAAATTAAATGTTGATGTTTTAGTCGAAAAAGCTGCAGGCGAAAAGGCCTTCGCCTCCGACGAAAAATATGTTGAAGCGGGCGCGTCGGTTGACACAAGAGAAAATGTAATCGCAAAATCTGAAATAGTTTTATCCATTCATTTGCCTTCGGAAGATGAAGTTTCTTCGTTGAAATCAAAAGTATTGCTTGGTATTTTTCAACCGCTTTACAATCCTGATTTCGTAAAGCAATTTACTACGGGAGGTGTCACCGTTTTTAGCATTGATATGATCCCAAGGTCTACACGTGCACAAAGTATGGATGTGCTCAGCAGCCAGGCAAACATTGCCGGTTACAAGGCCGTGTTGTTGGCCGCTAATTTATTTCCGCGTTATTTCCCGATGTTTATGACAGCAGCAGGAAGTATTCCCCCTGCAAAGGTCTTGATCTTGGGTGCAGGCGTTGCAGGTTTGCAGGCAATTGCAACTGCGCGAAGGTTGGGGGCAGTTGTTGAAGTGTTTGATACACGACCTGCTGTGAAGGAAGAAGTGATGAGTTTGGGTGCTCGTTTCGTGGAAGTGGAAGGCGCTGCAGATGCCAGCAAAGCCGGTGGTTATGCGGTGGAACAAACGCCTGAATTTTTGCAAAAGCAAAAAGAAAGAATAGCTGCCAGTGTCGAAAAATCAGATATAATCATTACCACAGCACAGATCTTTGGCAAGAGAGCACCTGTGTTGCTAACGGAAGCTATGATCTCAAAAATGAAAAGCGGTTCTGTAATAATTGATATTGCAGCGGCAACAGGAGGAAATACTGAGGTTACTAAAAATAATGAAGTAGTCAATTACAAAGGCATAACGATTGTTGGAAATTCTGATCTTCCATCAACAATGCCTTCAGACGCCAGTAAATTGTATGGAAAGAATATTTGCAATTTTCTGCAACTTATAATTGATAAGGAAGGAAAACTGAATCTGAATTACGAAGACGAATTGGTGAAGGGAACTTTAATTAGCTGATGCGATGATTAACTAATCAGCTAATGGGCTAGGGAAGAGTACAACAAGTTAAAAAGGTGAAATAATTATTCTTTTACTATTGTTGTAATATATAACAGCATGGTTAGACGAAATTTGCCGGGATGGATAGGAAGTCAATAATTTAATAATCGAATAATTCAATAATTAAAATATGCAGCAAATAATTCATTTTATTCAACAAAATATCCAGATGGTTTACATCGTGATCCTGATGATATTTTTAGGAGTAGAAATTATCGGCCGTGTGCCCAGCGTTTTGCACACACCTTTGATGAGTGGTGCCAACGCGATTCATGGAGTGGTGATTATTGGTGCAATTATAGTAATGGGTAAAGCAGAAGCCGGGAATTATGTAGCATTAGTGCTTGGTTTTCTTGCCGTGGTTTTGGGTACTTTAAATGTTGTAGGTGGTTTTGTGGTTACGGATCGAATGCTCGAAATGTTTAAAAAGAAAAAATAAAAGTCTAAAAATTTCTAATAGAAAATATTCCATTAAATGGGTCCCAGTATTTTATCAGTTTGTTATATCGTTGCTGCCGTTACATTTATTCTTGGATTGAAGATGTTGTCAAATCCTGCAACAGCAAGGCGGGGAAATCTGATTGCTGCCGGAGGAATGATCATTGCAATTTTAGGAACCATTTTTTTGTATGAAGACAATGGCAGAAAATTAGGCAACTATCCCTGGATATTTTCCGCAATTGTTATCGGCTGTATCATTGGAACACTTGTGGCCAAAAAGGTTAAGATGACGGCAATGCCTGAACTGGTAAGCTTTTTCAATGGAATGGGTGGCGCTTGTGCAGCATTGATTTCGATTGTAGAGTTTGATTATTTGTATAAAGCAGATGCGTCAGTTACCGGTTCATTTTCGAATGTGGTTGATGGTGGTCATTATCTTGCCATCATTGCCGGAACCATTATTGGCAGTGTTTCGTTTGCAGGAAGTATTATCGCGTGGGGCAAACTAAGCGGAAAGTTTAAGGATTATGCCTTTAAAGGACAGCATCTTATCAATAACCTCATATTGATCCTGATGTTTGCTTCTGCTGTTTATGTATACTTTTCAAATGCACAAAGTGTCAACATTCCTTTTTTTATTACAGTAGCTCTTGCCCTGTTGTACGGTGTGTTTTTCGTGTTGCCGATCGGTGGTGCTGATATGCCGGTCGTCATTTCTTTATTAAATTCATTTACTGGTGTGGCAGCTGCATGTGGTGGATTTTTGTACGATAACAAGGCAATGCTTACAGGTGGAATTTTGGTTGGAGCAGCAGGAACTTTACTCACAATTTTAATGTGCCGTGCAATGAATCGAAGCCTCATGAATGTGCTTATCGGATCATTTGGTGGCGCAAAAGCAGGAGGAAGTGCAACCACAACGGAAGGAAATATTAAAGAGATATCTGTCAGCGATGCTGCCATGTTAATGACTTATGCTAAAAAGGTAATGATCGTTCCCGGTTATGGTCTTGCTGTTGCGCAGGCACAGCACACTTGCCATGAATTGGAAAAATCTTTGGAAGAAAAAGGTGTCGAAGTAAAATATGCCATTCATCCTGTTGCGGGCCGTATGCCCGGACACATGAATGTTTTGCTTGCGGAAGCTGATGTCAGCTACGACAAACTTTTGGAAATGGAAGATGCCAATGAAGAATTGAAAACTACCGATGTGGCCTTTGTGCTTGGAGCTAATGACGTGGTAAATCCTGCTGCTAAAAATGATCCTTCTTCCCCTATTTACGGAATGCCAATCCTTGAAGTAGAGTTAGCAAAGAATGTAATTGTCAATAAAAGAAGCATGAAACCCGGTTATGCTGGAATCGAAAACCAGCTTTTTTATCAACCCAAAACTTCAATGCTTTTTGGCGATGCCAAAAAGGTTTTACAGGAATTGCTTGCTGAATTAAAAAATATTTAAGAGCAGTCTCAGAAAAAAATCCCGTTTAAAAGTTTGTTTACTGGTTGTTTCTAATTTTAAGAAACATGGAATCTCTTTAATTGCTTGCATGCTTTTTGTTGACAAGTTGGATAAGAACTCAATCTCCAATCTCATTTTTATGAAACAAGAAGATACATTCAATGGCGAAACTTGACGAGCGTTTTTATTATTTTTTAATTGAGGAAGACGAACCTCGCGCCTGCAAAGCCATTCCTGAGGAAGCCTGTACCAATTTGCCTTTCAATTTTACGCTAAATGTCACCAATGGGACACTAACCAAACTTGCAGAAAAAATTATCTCTCCCAATCTCACACTCGCATGGATCATGCGATTTTTTGGTGCATCGACTGCATTGATCGGGGCAATAGTGCCTGTGAAAGATGCTGGTTCATTATTACCCCAGCTTTTTGTTTCAGGTAAGATAAGAGCTTTTCCCATCCGGAAAAATTTTTGGGCAGCGAGTGCTTTGGTGCAGGCTTCTTGTTGGCTGTTTGCAGCGTTATTGATCTTCTTTTACAGAGGTTCGTTTCTCCCTTATTTGTTGTTGCTGCTTCTGGCTGTCTTCAGTATTGCCAGTGGTGTAGCTTCTGTTGCCTTTAAAGATGTGACTGCTAAAACCATCCCCAAAAATTCCAGAGGACAAATGCTTGGTTACAGGGCAACTTTCGGAGGCTTACTTTCATTAGCAGCCGGAGCGGTGCTTGTGTTTGTTATAAAAGGAAACGCTGACAGGCGCGTATATGGATGGATGTTTTTAATCGCTTCAATCCTCTGGTTTGCAGCAGCATTTTTATTTTTTATTGTTCGTGAAGAAAAGGGTGCCACAAAAGGAGGAAGAAACCCTGTAGATGAGATTAAATCGGGTATCAAGCTAATTAAAGATGACAAGAGTTTTCGCAATTTTCTTTTTACGCGCGCTTTGTTGATGTCGGTTCGGTTACTTGGCCCTTTTTATGTTTTGATGGCTAAAAACCTCGGCGGGGCTAACTGGAGTTTCCTGGGATTTTTAATCATTGCCAGCGGCCTTGCTAACGTGTTGAGTAGCCCCTTTTGGGGTCGTTTGGCTGATCAATCACCTGCAAGATTGATGCGTATCTCTTGCTTTATTTCTATTGGAGGAGCGGTTTATGCTTTGCTGTTCTATCTTTTACCTGCCTTGAATGCTGGTTTTTTTGCTTTCCTGCCGGTATTCTTTATAAATGGAATTGCTTATTCCGGGGCGCGGCTTAGCCGGAAAACTTATTTGGTCGATTACGCTCCAGCTGAAGAAAGGCCTACTTATGTTTCGGTTGCCAATACTTTTATCGGATTGTTCACATTGCTGGCAGCGGCTTTCGGATTAATTGCTGAAGTATTTGGCCTTCCGGTTCAGATTTTGTTTTTTATAATCCTGTTGATAATTGCCATACAGTTAAGCTACAGATTGAAGAGTGTCTAGATTTCATAATTTTCGTTTAGACTAACTGTTACATTATGTGCAGATGCTCTTCATCAAAAAAAAAATGGCGAAGGGTTTAACCCTTCGCCATGTATTCTTAAAAAGAAATTCTGTTTTTTTGTTCGTTTGCTATTCTTTTACAAATTTGCTTACTGCACTTTCACAGCCATTGTTGCAATTGGCTTTTATGAAATAGCTTCCGGAAGGTAAAGCTGAAACATCAAAATCGATATTGTTCCCTCCGCTCACTACAGAATAAGCTTGTCTTTTTACAATCTTTCCTGCCAGGTCGGTGATAATGATGTTGATATTATTATTAACAGGTGAAGAAATGATCAAATTCAACCTGTCTTTTGCCGGGTTTGGATAAACAGCGTTTAAGGAAAGCGCATTAATTGAATTTCCTTTTACAAGCAGAACGTTTGAATAATTGTAATTTCCATTCATATTTAGCTGCTCGAGACGATAATAAATATTTCCACCAATGCCTTTTGAATCGGTATATTGATAATTCAATACAGAACCTGCGTTCTTGCTATTTTCTTTGGAATCAACAAACGCAAGGTCTTTGAAATCTTTTCCATTAAATGAATACTGAACTTCAAAGCCCTTATTGTTCAATTCTGTTGCTGTTGACCAAGTAAGAATATTTGAATTACCCGAATGTTCACCTTTAAAGCTTAGCAATGAAATTGGGAGAGGTCCTCCTGCGGCAGAGATTGTGAAAGTTCCACGATCACTCAGATTAGGTCCAAAACTATAAACACGGATTTTATAATTTGTGCCTACCAATGCATTAAGGGTGATAGCTTCTGAGCCTCCCGCTTGAGTTGCATCACTGCATGCTACTTCAGTTAGTGATCCGCAATTTCCCTTAAACACTTCCAGGACTCCGTCAAAATTGCTTGCACCCTGCAGGTTTATCGCAACTTGCCCGGTTGATAAAGCTGTAAACTGATACCAAACATCATCATCAGCAGAACCGGTAAATCCACCACATGGGTCAGCAGGTTGACTTTGAGTAGCGCCAAGAGTTGTGCCGGTTTGGGAAGTGGTAAGAACAGTGGCGTTGGAACAATCATCATTAAATGGAGCCGGTGGCGGTGCACTGGTTATAAAAGTTGTCACGTTCGTTCCACAGTTTGTTCCGGCGCCGCTGGCGGTGTATGGAACCACATACCAATAATAAATGGTACTGTAATCTGCATTGTAAAAATTAATGCTGTCGGTTAAAACTGTTCCTATTATCGTTGTCGGTGGCAACTTTGCATCAAGATAAACCTGGTAAAATAAGGCGCCGGGTACCGGGTTCCATTTTAATGTTATGTACGGTGTGGGACTAACATTTGTTGTTGTGTTTGCTGGCGAAACATTTGTCGTGCAGCTTTGCGATTTTACCAGACTAAAAGTAAGTAACAGGAAAAAAAGTGTAAAGGTTTTTTTCATACGGTTTTTTTTGGTAAACGTTATTGGGTTAAGGTTTGGTACAATTTTTAAATTTCAGGCCTCTAAAATAAGACTATTTCAACAATAGTTACAAATTTTGAGAAGATTAATTTTAAAAATCATTATTTGAAGGAGATTCATTTTTGCGGAAGGCGTCAGCAGTTTTTAAAATATACTCATAAAATTGCGTGAGTGTACTCGTGGAAGTGAAGTAATAACTTGGCCTGAACAGTTTTTTATAGGTTTCTAAAGAATCACTCGTGAGTCCTGTTACCCTTGTAATCGTTTTGGATGAAAAGCGATAGTCAACATAATTGTCTTGCTCCTGCTGCAAAAGGCGGTTTCTGAAAGCCTGCCGTTCTTTATTTTTCCTGAATTGAAACATACCAATCAACGCATCAAGGTCCAGACCTGCAGCACCACCCGGATCATAAGTGGAATGAAAACCGGGCTTTTCATTCCCAAAAATTTGCGCATACTCCTGCCTGTTTTCCAAAGAGTCTAATTGATAATCCCGGGTGTAAACAGTTACCGGATTCAATAATTTATATTTCTGCTGAACTTTTGCCTGGATAGAAATATCGAAAGAAGTATAATTTTTTATTTCTTTTACCGGAAATTTTACGGTTGATTTTCCATTGTAGGTGAAAAAAATTGAATCAGTTTGAGAAACTTGTATTTGGTAAGAACCAGTTGAATCGGTTACATCCGAAGCGCCGGAAGTGCTGAAAACTTTTACATTTGGTACCGAATACAGTTTAGAAGCATCATACACATTTCCCTTTACAGTCACCTGGGCAGAGGATTTAGAGGTGAACATGATCAGTAAACAAATAAAAAGGCAGTAAATTTTCCCCATCCGGTATTTTTATTCGTAATATGCTACAATATTAGATAAATGAAATTGTCATTTTGAATGTAGAATTATTTTTAACGTTAGCTTTCGTAAAATAAGAAGGAGCGAGAAGAGCTCGGTTCCTGTATAACTCCTTAGTTTGCCGAATAAATATTTAATTTTCTCTGCAAGTACTAAATGTTTATTTTTATTCTCCAAAAAAATTATTCAAACATTTAAACTTTTACAACCATGAAAAAGATTTTTTCAAAAGGTGTTGTTTTAACATTAATGGGCATGTTCTTCACATCGTTGCTATTTGCACAGATGGATAAATCCAAAAGGGCAAGTCCTCCTGAGACTGCTACAGGAACTGTTGCCGGTTCTAAAATCACTATTAACTACAGCAGCCCGGCTGTAAAAGGAAGAAAAATTTGGGGCGACCTTGTTCCTTACGACAAAGTGTGGAGGTTAGGCGCCAATGAAGCTACTACTTTCCAAACAAGCAAAGACATTATGGTTGAAGGAAAAAAACTGCCGGCAGGGACATATGCATTATATGCTTTGCCCACTGCAACTGAGTGGACCTTTATTTTTAATTCCAAATTGACAGAAGGCGGTAAGCCGATTTGGGGTATAAAAGATGAAGCGGGAACTACTACTGATGATCCAAAAACAGAGGTTTTGCGGGTAATGGCAAAGCCTGAGAAATCTTCTACTTTTAATGAAAGAATGAAAATTGTGGTTAATAAAAGCGGTTTTGCAGTTGAATGGGAAAACCTGAAAGTGCCTGTTTCTATAAAGTAATTTGAATGCTATTTAATTAAATGCCCGGTTTGCTACAACCGGGCATTTCTGTTTTAAAAAAATACAACCGACATTTCGTGTATTCCTTACTGTTATCACAGTAAAACAAAATTTTTTTGAATTTGTTTGTTTAATTTTTTACTAATTCTTAACCGCCTTTGTAACCACCGATTACCGGTAAAATTTCACCTGTAATATAACTTGAACATTGCGGCGAAGCCAAAAAAACATATGCCGGCGCTATTTCTTCAGGTTGTGCAGGTCGTTTCATTGGTGTGTTTGAGCCAAATTTTTCGATAAACTTTTTTTGTTTGTCTGATGGATTCAAAGGCGTCCAAACCGGACCAGGTGCCACTGCATTGACTCTTATTCCTTTTGAAATTAAATTTTCACTAAGCGCACGTGTAAATGCGTGAATGCCACCTTTGGTCATTGAATAATCCAGCAAATATTTGTTTCCCAAAATTCCTGTCACGCTTCCTGTGTTCACGATTGCACTGCCATAATTGAGATAAGGAACCACCGCATGTGCCATGTGAAAATATCCGTAAAGATTGGTCTTAAGCGTCAGATCAAAATGCTCTTCCGTCAGATCTTCAAACTCTTCTACATGCAATTGAAAAGCTGCATTATTTACCAGTATGTTTATCGTTCCAAAAGTGTGGATCGTCTTTTGTACAGCCAGCTGGCAAAATTCTTTATCTGTAACGTCGCCGGGGATTAACAAACATTTCCTTCCTTCTTCTTCAACCAATCTTTTTGTTTCTTCTGCATCTTCATGTTCACTAAGATAAACAACAGCTACATCAGCACCTTCACGTGCAAATAAAATCGCAACTGCTCTTCCGATTCCTGAATCTGCGCCTGTGATTATTGCTACCAAATCCTGTAATTTTCCTGAACCTTTGTAGTAAGGCGCATCACACATTGGCTGCACCAAAAGGTCTTTTTCCTTGCCCGGTTTTTTCAAATGTTGCTTGTCCACAGGTGGCTCCGGATATTTTCGTGCACCTGCCTGCATTGGTTTTTCCTTTTTTTTTCCTTCACGCTTTTTATCTTCGGCAGATTGTTGTTGCTGTAACTGTCTTTGTTTTGCTGCGAGTTTCTCCCCCTGCTGCTTGTAACTTTTTAGTGTCTTCATGGGTTTACTTTTTTTGAAATTTTTCCCAAAAAACATTCCATTATTTTTTTACATGTCTGTTTTTGATTTTTTGAAGTGTTTAATTTATTACAAGCAATGAAAACAAGGAGATGGAAAAGCTTTATTAAGAACAAAATAATAATTTTTTGAGTCCTTCAATTTTTTCATCTTTCTTCATCTTCCCTTCATTTTCGGCTTCTACTTTTGTTCTTGTTATTAAATGCTTAACCTCAAAAACAAAAAATCATGAAAAGGACATTATTAATTTCGACAGCATTAATTTTCTCGGCTGCTTCGTTTGCCCAAACCACAGTCAACAACAGCCAATCTGTAAAAGGCGCGGCAAATATCAGCCACAACAAAGCCGGTACACAGGTGAACAGTTCAGCAAATGCTTCCTCTGCAACTGCTATTCACACTTCTGTTGTTCAAAACGCAAAAAGCGGCTCAACAGAACAAATAAAAGAAGACAACCAGGCTATGGCTTATGAAAAACACGCAATTGCTGCAAAAGCAAAAGCCAAAGGTCAACAAGTGGCAGAGGCTGCTAAATCTAAAGACAATAACACCGATGAAAATTCGTCTATATCCGGAGATGCTTCTTCATCTGCTTCTGTAAATGGAAAATTAAAAAGCACAACAAATCAAAGTGTTCATGCAACTTTGAAAGGCGACAACCGGTCAGAAGTAGCAGTTGAAAAAACAGCTTTAGCGAAAACTCACAAAGTGGAAGCCGGTGCAAAAAACACGGTTCATGCAAGTGTTGCAAAGATCCATTCAGTGAAGGTGAAACGTGTGAAACCGGTGAAAGTAAATACCGCCGCACGAATTAATTCTGCTGCAGTTGTAAGAATCAGATAATCAAACACCAACAGGTTTTGCACAACGTGCAAAACCTGTTCTTAAAAATTTGCAATGAAAAATAAGATCACTTTTATAAGCTTCC
>JBQCEG010000160.1:0-23076 GCA_051960475.1 Ginsengibacter sp. | reverse complement strand
TGACAGCAATGAAACTCAAAGCTGTTTTAAAATCGATCAAAGGAATAAACGTGAGAATGGCGATCGGCATTGGAGAGCGGAGTTACAATGCGGCAAAAGTGACCGAATCGAACGGGAGCGCATTTGTGCATTCAGGCGAGAAATTTGAAACACTCACGAGCCAGCACAACCTTGCCATAAAAAGCGATTGGACGGATTTTGATGAAGAAATGAATCTCTATTTAAGACTAGCCCTGATCGCCATGAACAACTGGACAGTGAACACAGCGGAAATTGTTTCGCTGGCACTTGAAAATCCACAAAAATCACAGGAACAATTGGGCAAAATGATAGGTATCAAACAAAGCGCGATCAGTACCCGTTTGCAAAGAGCTTATTTCGGCGAATTAATGGAAGTAAATGAAATGTATCAAGCCAAAATAAAACTACTAAAATGATTATCCTGCTTAAATTGTTGCTGGCGCACTTGTTTGCCGATTTTATTTTTCAGCCAGCTTCATGGGTAAAAGCGAAAGAAGAAAAGAAATTAGGTGCATGGCAATTGTACATCCATTCATTAATTCATGGCTTGTTCGTTATCTTGTTTTTATGGGATCAGCAATCATGGAAATATGCCATTCCCGTTTTTGTGAGCCACCTGGTAATTGATGCACTTAAACTGATTTTGCAAAATGATAAAAACAGGCGCTTGTTATTTTTTCTTGATCAATTAGCGCATTTCATTGTACTGTACCTTATCTGGCTTTGGTTGACACAAAACCCATTTCCTGTTACAATATTCAGCAACAAGGCAATTTTGATGCTGATCACCGGAATTGTTTTTCTTACCAATCCTGTTTCTTTTGGCGTCAAAATATTTATTTCAAAATGGACACCAGATCCGGAAGGGCAGGATGCCGCTTCATTGCAAAGCGCCGGTAAATTCATTGGTATTTTTGAACGGATACTTGTTTTCATTTTTATCATCATCAATCAATGGGCGGCAGTAGGTTTTCTGCTGGCAGCAAAATCAATTTTTCGTTTTGGTGACCTGAAAGAAGCAAAAGACAGGAGACTTACAGAGTATGTTTTGATCGGAACTTTATTAAGTTTTGCTGCTGCAATTTTTACCGGACTTTTCTTCCAATATTCTTTAAGGTAGGCGCTGGAATTTCCTGGCTAAAAGATAATTCTGCTTATTTGTTTGCTCACTGGAGTAAACGAACTTTTAAATTAGAAAATTATTTTTCAATAGCAACTGTATTTGGCCTTTCACTTCTGCTCCAGGTAATTTTTTTGCCAAAACCCAATGTATTGTCTGTCATCTTGATATTGTCAATTTTTACGATCCAGATATCACCCGGAACTGCTAATGCTGCCGGATTTTTCTTGTGATAAAATTTAGTTGCCTCATTTATCAAAAAATGATTGGCCGGCAAAATTGTTCCTTCAAACTGGATTCCTTTTATTGCTAAAATATTGAGTTTATCAGGAAGGATTGTTCCGGCCACATAAGGATGAACCGGAAGCAGCCAGGAGTGTCTTGAATTTGATGAGGATTTAAAATACAACAATCCTTGTTGGGAATTGAATACGTAAAAGCAACTGAAGCAGTAAGGTTTTCCCGATTCGTCTAAGCAACAGAGAGAAGACGTTTTTTGTTTTTCAATGAATTGAACAATCGAATCTTTAATGGGTTCCATTCAAACTATTTATTAAGAGGCATAGGTTCGGCATTTAATTATCTCATGCCCCCGAGTATTTTAATATAGTTAGTTCTTTCGTAAATCGTTGGGTCGTAAACATACTGCTGGCTTAACTTACCCTTAAATGAATGAATATCATCAAAGCCCATTCGTGACATCCAGTTTCTGAGATGCATGTTCATTTTTTCCAGGTGGTTAATTCCGTTTTTGTATAATGAGGAAGCCGTCATTACAACATCGGCGCCAGCCAAAATATATTTGATCACTTCTACTGCACTTTGTACACCGGTAGTTGCAGCGAGAGATATGTTTACTTTACTATATAGCAACGCAATCCATAAAAGTGGCAACCTTATCTCACTTGCTTCGCTGTAGATCAAATCGGTTTTAATGCTCAGTTCATTTATGTCAAAATCCGGTTGGTAAAAGCGATTGAATAATACAAGGCCGTCTGCACCGGCTTTCTTCATTCGATATGCCATATTTCCCATCGCACTGAAGTATGGATTTAATTTTACGGCAACAGGAATTTTTACGGTGTCTTTAATGTTGTCAATAATATTCAGGTATCGATGTTCCACTTCAGCAGATGACATTTCAATTTCACCCGGAATAAAAAATACGTTTACTTCAATCGCATCTGCACCGGCTTGCTCAAGCAGTTTTGAATAATAGATCCAGCCTTCATTGGTTATTCCGTTCAGGCTTGCAATTATGGGAATCTTTACTCTTTCTTTTGCTTTTCGAATGTTCTCAAGATAAGCGTCAGTAGTTACTGCATATTCATGGGTGGGAAAAAAATCACGGGCTTCAGCAAAGGAATTTGATGTTTGCAAAAGTGTGCGCGCAAACTCCGCTTCTTCTTTCCTGATCTGTTCTTCAAACAATGAAAACAAGACGACGGCCCCGGCACCATTATCTTCCATTACCATTATGTTGTCTGTTTTTTCAGATAAAGTGCACGCTGACACTACAATTGGGGAATCGAGTTTCATTCCCATATAAGTTGTATCTGTTTTCATAATTGTAAATTTTATTAAGCTACCGGAACAAAATCGCTTGCTTGTTTAGTGGCCAGTTCTTCATAGTTTTTCCATTTAAGGTTTACCAACTCCTGCGCATGTTGCATCAGCTTTTCGGCTTCCTCTGCGTGCGTTACAGTAAGCACTTTATACCTTAATTCGCTGTATGCATAATCCTTCAAAGGAATTGTAGGCCGTGGCGAATCAAGTACAAATGGATTTTGATTCTTCTTTCTCAAGGTCGGGTTGTATCTCATCAATGGCCAGTGACCTGAAGCAACTGCTTTGTTTTGCTGCTGCAATCCGTATTTTAAATCATAGCCATGTGCGATGCAATGACTGTAAGCTAAAATGAGTGCGGGTCCATCATACGCTTCCGCTTCGCGCATGGCCAGCAATGTTTGTTGCGGATTGGCACCTAAAGCTACTCGCGCAACATAAACATTTCCATAAGAGATTGCCTGCATTGCAAGATCTTTCTTGCCTCCCGGTTTTCCTGCGGCAGCAAATTTTGCTGTTGCTGCAGCGGGTGTCGCCTTGGAAGATTGGCCGCCGGTATTTGAATACACTTCTGTATCCAAAACGAGTATCTTAATATTTCTTCCACTTGCTAATGCATGATCAAGGCCCCCATAACCGATATCATAAGCCCAACCATCGCCACCAACCAACCAAACACTTCTGCGAACAAACTGGTCGCAGACTGAAAGTAAATGTGCAGCTTGGGGAGAATTAATTGTTTTTAATTTTTCTTTTAGAGTTTGTACCCGTAGTTGTTGTGCCACCAACTCTGATTCCTGGATTTGATTGGCTTCAAGAATTTCATTAACAAAGCTTTCTCCGATCTGCTCCTTTAATTCAATCAAATATTTTTTGGCAATTTCAAGTTGATTGTCGGCAGTTATTCTCATTCCCAAACCAAATTCAGCATTGTCTTCAAAAAGGGAGTTTGACCATGCAGGTCCACGGCCCTGTTTGTTCTTTGTCCACGGAGTTGTTGGAAGATTGCCTCCATAAATTGAGGAGCATCCTGTTGCGTTGGCAACTAATAATCTTTCTCCAAAAAGTTGTGATAATAATTTCAAATAAGGCGTTTCTCCGCAACCTGCACACGCGCCCGAAAATTCAAACAACGGTTCCAGGAATTGTGCTCCATGAACAGTAGAAAAATCTATTCTTGAACGATCGTTCCAATCAATGGTTTCAAAAAACCTTATGTTCTCTTTTTCTTTTTCAAGAATCGGTTCTTTGTCGGTAAGATTTATTGCTTTTAATGATGGATTTCCCTGTTGTATCACAGGACAAGCTTCTGTGCACAAATTGCAACCTGTACAATCTTCAAGATAAACCTGTAAAGTATATTGCGTTTCAGGGAAACCTCTTGCATTAATAGGAGCATGCTTAAATCCTTCGGGTGCTTTTTCCAGGTGATCGATATGATAAAACTTTGACCTTATAACACTGTGCGGACAAACGTAAGCACAGTTTCCACATTGAATGCAAAGATCCGGCTCCCATGATGCAACAAGATCAGAAACATTTCTCTTTTCATATTGTGTAGTTCCGCTTGGATAGGTTCCATCAACCGGCATCACACTTACAGGTAATTCATTTCCGTGGTCAGCCATCATTACAGAAGTTACACTTTTCACAAAATCAGGAACGTCTTCAGGCAGGTTTAATAATTCGTGAATAGCAGCAGAAACTTTTTCGGGATAATGTACTTCATACAAATGCTCCAATGTTGAATCTACAGCTTTGAAATTCTTATCGATCACATTCTGACCTTTCTTGAAATAAGTTTTTTCAATTGCTTTTTTGATTTGCTTGATGGCATCTTCACGTGGCAAAACACCTGACAAAGCAAAATAGCAAGTCTGCATAATGGTATTGATGCGCGTTCCCATGCCTGTATCACGCGCTACAGAGGTTGCATCGATCACAAAGAATTTCAGTTTCTTATCAATGATCGCCCGCTGCACTTGTCCCGGTAATTTATCCCATACTTCATCTTTATTATAAGGACTGTTTAGCAAAAAGGTAGCACCTTCTTTGGCAAAATCAAGCATCTCAACCTTTTCAACAAAATTGAATTGATGGCATGCAATAAAATCGGCTTTAGTGATAAGGTAAGGTGCGCGAATTGGATTTGGTCCAAAACGTAAATGTGAAACAGTTCTTGCACCCGATTTTTTTGAATCGTAAACGAAATAGCCCTGGGCAAAAAGATCCGTGTTTTCACCAATGATCTTGATTGTGTTTTTATTCGCGCCGACAGTTCCGTCAGCACCCAAACCAAAGAATAACCCTTGACGCCATTCTGATTCGTCTAAAGTAAAAGAAGGGTCAAAATCAATGCTGGTGTGCGTTACATCATCATTAATGCCAATCGTAAAATTGTTTTTCGGAATATCTTTTTTCAATTCGTCAAATACAGCTTTCACCATCGCCGGTGTAAATTCTTTGGAAGAAAGGCCATACCTGCCTCCAATTATTTTTGGAATATTTTTCAATGCGCCTTTCTGAAATGCCTCGACAAGAGAAGATAATACATCCTGGTAAATCGGTTCACCTGATGCGCCCGCTTCCTTCGTCCTGTCAAGAACAGCAATTGTTTTTGTGGAGGCGGGTAAAGCTTTCAGGAAATGTTGCAAAGAGAATGGCCGGTACAAACGGATTTGAATGACACCGGTTTTTTCTCCACTTTTATTTAAAGCTTTTACAGTTTCTGTTACCGTCTCAGCGGCAGAGCCCATAATAATAATAATACGTTCTGCATCAGGATCGCCTGTGTATTGAAACAACTCATATTTTCTCCCGGTCATTTTTGTGAAATCGTTCATCACTTCTTCGACAATTGCAGGCATTTTGTTGTAGTATGCATTTACGGTTTCCCTTCCCTGGAAATACACATCCGGATTTTGTGCAGTGCCTCTTATAAATGGATTTTCAGGATTCAATCCTCTTTTCCTGTGTGCAATTACCAACTCATCATCGATCATTGATCTTATTTGTTCATCAGTCAGAAGTTCAAGTTTGTTAACCTCATGAGAAGTTCTGAAGCCGTCAAAAAAATGAACAATCGGAATTCTTGATTTGAGTGTAGCTGCTTGTGCAATCAATGCAAAGTCATGCGCTTCCTGCACACTTGCTGAACTTAATAAAGCAAAGCCTGTAGTCCTTGCTGCCATTACATCCTGGTGATCACCAAAAATGGAAAGTGCTTGTGCGGCAAGTGACCGTGCTGCTACATGAAAAACAGTAGGTGTAAGCTCACCGGCAATTTTATACATGTTGGGCAACATCAGCATCAGTCCCTGGGAAGCTGTAAATGTAGTCGTTAAAGAGCCGGTTTGCAGCGCTCCGTGCACGGTTCCTGCTGCACCACCTTCACTTTGCATTTCCATCACTTTCGGAATTCCGCCCCATATATTTTTTATTTCTTTAGAAGCCCATTCATCTGCCAATTCAGCCATTGCAGAACTTGGTGTGATTGGATAAATTGCACAAACTTCATTCGTGCGGTAAGCAACATATGCAGCGGCTTCATTTCCATCAATAGTTGAAATTATTTTTTTGTTACTTGACATCAGTTTATCGTATTAACAGGTTCTGGAATCATTTCAATGGCGTGCGATGGACATTGCTCATAGCAAACAGCGCAACCAGTACATGCATCATAATTGAATTTATAACGGTTGCCTTTTCCTAATTTAATAATTGCATCTTCGGGACATGCACCAAAGCAGCCGTCACATTCGAAACAGTTGCCGCAACTAAGACATCTTTGTGCTTCAAACCTTGCCTCAGCTTCTGATAAGCCGGCGATTACTTCATCAAAACTTTGAATGGCAATTGCGGGTGCAAGTTTGTCTTGTTTCTTTTGGGGTGCATCAGTTTTGTACCACATGTGAAGCTTTTTGTAACTTGCTGTTTGATGCTTATCCGGCTTTACATATGGTTGTTGTCTCAGGTAACCATCAATATATCTTGCCGCTTTTTTCCCATGGCCAATCGCAATTGTCGAACTTCGGTTTTCACCCGGCAACATATCGCCGCCGGCAAAAATTCCTTCATAACCGGTCATTCTTTGCGCATCAATTTTAATTGTTCCATCTTCATTAATAACAATGCCCGGAAGTGATCTTAAAAAGGAGGAATCGGTTTCCTGGCGGTTGGCAATAATCAACACATCGGCATCAATAGTTTCAAATTTGTTGGTTCCAATTGCCTTTCCCTTTTCCACTTTCATTGTTTCAAGAGTGATCTTTTTATCCTCCGTTTTTGTGATGCTTTTTAAAAGATTAATGTGAACACCTTCCGAAAGTGCATCTTCAGTTTCATAATCATAAGCCGGCATCATTTTTTTATCGCCGGGGTAATAAACAGTAACCCCGGATCCAAATCTTTTTATGATCCTTGAAAGATATAAAGCAAGCTTGCCACCACCATATACCACGACATTCTTTCCTTCGAAAAAAGATGGATCTGTTTTCATCGATCTGAAAAAAGAGAAAGCATCTGAAATGTAGATAGAGTCGTCGTTTTGGAAACTTTCTTTCTTTATCAGCTCTGCACCGATCGAAAGAAAAACGGCATCAAATTTTCCATCCTCTTTTTCTTTTAATACATCTGTTACCTTATGATTCAAATGAATTTTAATTCCAAGATTTACGATCCTTTCAATTTCATTTTCAAGAATTTCTTTGGGCAATCGATAGTCGGGAACACCGGAAGCCAAAAGGCCACCGGCAGTATTGTCAGCATCAAAAACTTCGACAGCATGTCCCATTCGTGTCAGATGATAAGCAGCAGATAATCCCCCCGGGCCAGCACCTACAACCATTACTCTTTTACCGGTTGGCGTTGCAGAAATTCTTATAGGCCATTTTTGTTTGAGCGCTTCGTCGCCGATAAATCTTTCAACAGCATGAATACTTACTGCCGTATCAATATGTGAACGGTTGCAACCGGTCTCGCACGGTTTTACACACACGCGGCCCATGATAGCCGGAAAGGGATTGTCTTCTGCAATGGTTTGAAAAGCTTCAAAATAATTTCCGCTTTGCGCCTGCGCCATCCATGCCTGGATGTTTTCTCCGGCCGGACATGCGCTGTTGCATGGAGGCATGAAATCCATATAAACCGGGCGGCGAAGTCTTTTGGGGCCGGTACCCTCAGCATGAAGAGTGAGATCAACAGGTTTGGTAATGTCAAACATAATTTCAAATAAAAAGTGAAATAAATATTCTTCAGCAAAGTAGAAATTCCGGTGGGCAGAAAAACTGATTCAGGGCACTCGGTTTTATGATGGAGGTCATATTAGAATTCAAAAATGAATGTACCGGTAGAAAATAAAAAAAGGCAGTAAATGTCGTTTTACTGCCTTTTTGATTGGAGGGATAACTGTTATTTGGATATAATCAATTTGGTTGTTTCTACATCCGTTCCGTTATTGAGTTTTACTGTATAAATGCCTTGCTGCAAAGCGCTCACATCAATAATATTGAAGTTTGTTCCAATGTTGGTCGTTACATTTTTCACAAACACCGGCTGACCAACCTCATTAATAAATGTAATGGTTGCATTGGCCGATTGAGTTGCATCAAAAGAAACTGTTACTGTATTGGAAGCGGGTACCGGGTAAACTTTTAACCCTGCGCCAACCAAAGTCTTATTCAATGCGGAGTTTGCAATGTTGGCTGTATAAGTGGAATTACTTGTATTAACCGTTAGTGTATAGCATCCTGTGTTACTATAATCTGCACTGGTAGCGCCAGCAACCTTAATATAATAAGTGCCCGGCTTTTTATTATTGTAGAAGACTCTTTCATCAGTGGTTCCACTATTGCTGGAAGTCTGCAGAACGTTACCATTGTTATCGTAAAGTGTCAGATCATAATTGGCCGGTAAATTGGTTAGTGTCACCTGGGCATTTTTTTGATTGCCCGAAGTACTGAAGCTGTAGTAATCAACATCGCCGGAAACGGCAATTTGAGCGGTGATGCCACCTGTTCCAATTGCTGCAGCTGAATTTATTGAATTATTAGGTTCATATCCATCACAGGAAGTTGTGAAGTTTGATACAGCGTAAGCACTTGAACCGGAAGAACAATTGGTCCTTACTCTCCAGTCATAATTTTGCGATGAATTCAATCCTGTAATGTTTACACTAGTTGAACTTGTAGCTGTTGCTACATTAATCCATGAATTGGCACCTGCTACAGTATAATCAACATCATAATTGATTGCTCCTGAAGCCGCCATCCAGCTAACTGTTGCGCTGCTTCCTGTTATTGAAGATGTTGTAAGCCCGGTTGGCGCATCACAGGCAACTGTCGCATTAGTTGTAAACGCCGTTCCAGGTGTATAACTGCTTGAGCCGGAAGAGCAATTGGTTCTTACCTGCCAATCGTAAGATGTTGATGCATTTAACCCGGAGAGACTTATAGAGGTTGAACTTGTATTTATTGTCGTCCATGAACCTGAGCCACTCACTTTATATTGAACATCATAACTAATGGCTCCTGAAGCGCCTGTCCAGGTTAAAGTGGCGCTGTTGGTTGTTATAGCAGAAACAGAAAGTGCTGAAGGTGCATCACAAGTAGCCGGAGCACTGGTAGTAAATTGTGCCGAAGCATAACTGCTTGAACCTCCGGAGGTACAATTGGTTCTTACCTGCCAATCATAAGTTGTAGATGCACTTAATCCGGTAAGATTTACAGACGTTGAACTTGTATTTACTGTTGTCCATGTTGCTGAACCGGTAGCTTTATATTGAACATCATAAGTTCCTGCTCCTGAAACTGAAGTCCAGGTTAAAGTAGCACTGCTGCTGGTGATGTTTGATTCTGATAATCCTGTTGGTGCTGTACATGAAGTACCGGAGCAACTAAGGTCGAATGTTGAAGTAGATTTTTGTCCGTCGGGGTTTGTAACAGTAAGCGTGTAAGTTCCTGAGATTGCATCGGAAGGAACTGTGACATCAGCAGTTACCTTGGTCGGGTTTACAAAAGCTATATTGCTCACCGTGATGTTTGAGGGCCCTGTAACTGAAACATTTAAACGATTATAACCAGGGCCGCCGCCATCTGCTCCCGGATCAAAAAATTCAGAATTGTTAGTTGAATTTCCGGTAATGGTAATTGAAGTAGTAGTGCCACAGGCCGGACCCTGGCTTAAAACAGGAACCGGTGGAGGAGGTGCCAGGAATTGCGCGGCTCTAACGCCCCACGCATCTGTTGTTGGTACGTATTCAGTGAAAGTCCACATCGTCATATCATCTGTTGGGTCAACAACAGTTTGTGTAAAATCGCCCCACCTGTTAGCGCCGGGATTATAAGATGAAGAAGTACTGGTAAAATCTATGGACGGACCAAAAGTACCTGCGGCATCAGTCCTGAATCTTTGAGCAGCAGCTGCCTGTGCATATTTTGAAGCACCTGCAGATGTGAAGCCCATTAGACTATTGCCTTGCCCACTCATAGCAATGGTTGGATAGATATAATTTTCTGCAGCAGAAGATGAGGAATTAACGCCGTCAAATAAGGTGGCTCCCTGCTGAATAGTTGGAGTGCCCGTTAGATTACCGATCTCCATCCATAAAGCGCCATCCCTGTCGCCGCCTGATCCACCAATTCCCGAGCTATTTAATAATGTACCCTGCGCTACCCACATGTTGGCTTCACCTGTAATTTTATTTTTTTTGATCATTGCTGCGCAAAGCCGGCGATCATTTCCATCTATTGCTGTTCCTCCAAGTGTTGGAACTGTTTTGGGAGTATACATTGTGGATGTGGAAAGATTCAAATCACCGGAAAGAACAGGAGTGCTTCCTGAATAGGAAACTCTTCTGATCACCAATTTGGAATATTGGGTTTGTGAAGCACCTATAAAATAACCATACGTAGCAGCAGGATCATCATTCTGAACTCCCTGTGGCGTGTACATATCCGTGTTGGTAAGGTTATGGGGAAAAGAAGTGACTGTTGCGCTACCATTTATAAGACTGGTTTTATCTACCACCCACATGTTAACTCCTGAAAAACTCGTTTGATTGGCAAACATATTACCACCGATGTACAATGAGCGGTTATCAACACCAAGGGTTGGATAATCAAAAAAGTCTCTTGAGGATCCACCGGTTTGGGAAACCCGGAAATAATAAATTTTAAAATCAGAACTGCTGGTAATATTCCCTGTATTACTTACTGCAATACAGAAATAATTGTTAGTTCTGTGATTTACATCAATTGCCACAATAAACCATCTTCCTGTAAAACGATCGTAACGAACATGTGGATCACTTATCCCACTGATGCCTAAAGAACTGTTAGCAAAAAATGCATTTAATTCAATATTCGCTACTGCTGATAAAGTTGATGTGGATGTGCCTGTTGGTGTAGATAAAGCTGCGCCTGTAGCAGGTTTTGTAAAAACTTTCATCCTGCAATTTGCTGTTGCAATAATTTGAGTAGCGCCAACATCACCGCAATTATCCGGGGGAGTATAGGGAGATTCTCTTCCTGAAACTGCTGCATAAGACCCCCATATAGTTAGAAAGTTACTTGTCAAAGAAGGAATAGCTGTTGTGTTAGTAGTTGTGGATCCGCCTCCGTTTACAAGGCTACCAAATTTGGAAACACTTTTTGCATCAGGATTTTGGGAAACAGGTTCCGGGCCTTCCATTTCCGGTTTCAATGGTACTTTATAATGCAAAGGCACGGGATGAGCTTTATCATATGCAATCACATTTGATAATTTTTTAGTGATACCCTTAATGCCTGTGATGGTAATGCCTTTTACCTCGTTTGTGTTTTGAGCAAATAATGCAGGGCATAGCAACAATGCTATTGCAGAGAATATAAATTTTTTCATAAAAAAGTGTTGAGAAATGAAGCGAAAAAAGCCTTTACCAAATCTAACTTTTTTTTACATATTGTTAACAATTTTCTTTACAAGTTTTTATGCGGGTAAATGAAGAAAAAATTCAATTTTTTAATTTGATATCGGTTTTTTTTAGTTGTTTTCAAAATTGCTTACTTAAGCCGTTTATATAATTTCAAAGGCGATAAAATCGAAATATTATAACTTCACGCCTTTAAAAACTTAATTATGAAAAGATTAGCTACGTTAGCATTTTTATTGATGATGATGGATGGGGCTGTGTTCGCACAATCAGACAGCGGCTCGCATTATGACCAACACAAAGCCTTTGCGCCATTTTTTTATCCTTCTAATGGTAATGAATACAGAAGTGCCAGTGGCCAACCCGGTCCGGCATATTGGCAAAACCGCGCGGATTATAAAATAAATGTGAAGCTGGACACGGCAGAAAAAAGAGTAACCGGAACTGTAGTGATCAACTATAAAAATAACAGTCCGGATCCATTGAAATTTCTATGGTTGCAACTGGATCAAAATATTTACAGGCAAGACAGCAGGGCTGAAGCAACAACCCTTATTTCAGGAGGACGTTGGGCCAACCGTTCATTTACAAAAGGTGATGAATTAAACTCTGTTGATATTGTCATGAACGGTAAAACTACTAAAGCCAAGTACAAAGTTTCAGACACAAGGATGCAGGTTTGGTTGCCGCAAACATTAGCTGCCAAAACCGGTACGCTGCAATTGAAAATTAATTATGCATTTTCAGTACCTCAATATGGAACAGACCGTATGGGAAGATTGAATACACAAAATGGTTGGATTTATGAAATAGCTCAATGGTTTCCGCGCATGTGTGTTTATGACGATATTGAAGGATGGAACACACTTCCTTACCTCGGCGCCGGCGAGTTTTATCTTGAGTATGGCAATATTGATTATTCCGTTACAGCTCCCTCTAACCTGATCGTTGTTGGTTCAGGTGCTTTACAAAATTCTGCTGAATGCCTTACTGCTACCGTAAGAAGCCGATTGGCACAAGCTAAGAAAAGTGATAAGACAGTTACAATTGTTAGTGCCGACGATTTGAAAGGCAGTTCTTATCATCTTAATAAACCTACACTCACATGGCACTTCGTATGCAATAACACACGCGATGTAGCCTGGGCGGCTTCAAAAGCATTTATCTGGGACGCCGCAAGGATTAATTTGCCAAGCGGAAAGAAAGCCCTCGCACAATCGGTTTATCCTGTTGAAAGTGCAAAGGATGATGCATGGAAAAGATCAACTGAATTTGTGAAAGGTGCAATTGAATTGTATTCTAAAGAATGGTATGAATTCACCTATCCTTCAGCAACGAATGTTGCCGGAATTGTCGGTGGAATGGAATATCCCGGGATTGTATTTTGTTCTTACAAAAGTTCAGGAGGTGGTTTATGGGGCGTAACCAATCATGAATTTGGTCACAACTGGTTCCCGATGATCGTCGGTTCTAACGAACGTAAATTTCCATGGATGGATGAAGGATTTAATACTTTCATAAATGGAGTGGATACGAAAGTTTTTAACAACGGGGAATTTAATGAAAAAAGTGATGTTCAAAAAGCGGCTCCCTACATGTTCAAAAGTGATGCAGATGCGATCATGACGATACCCGACGTAACGCAACAAAACTTTTTGGGAGTAGCGGCGTATGAAAAACCGGGATACGGCCTTGATATTTTGCGTAACCAGATCCTTGGCAAAGAACGTTTCGATTCAGCCTTTAGAATTTATATTGATCGTTGGGCATTCAAGCATCCCACTCCGTGGGATTTCTTCAGGACAATGGAAAACGTGAGTGGGGAAGATCTTTCTTATTTCTGGAGAGGATGGTTCTTTACCAATTCAAAATTAGACCAGGGTGTTAAAGACATCAAATATGTTGACAATGATCCAACCAAAGGTGCATTAATAACCGTAGTCAATAATGATCAAATGGTTTTGCCGGTGCCCATGAAGATTGAACAGGAAAATGGAAAAACAGATTCAATAGAATTGCCTGTTGAGATCTGGCAAAGGGGAGGAGAATGGACTTTCCATTATCCATCTACTTCAGCCATTAAAAAAGTCACTATTGATCCGGATCATGATTATCCGGATATAAATCCTTCAAACAACACTTTTACAAGTGAACCTTTGAAACCCGTTCCGCAAGGTGTTACGGCACAGAGCGTGATTGACAATTACCTTAAAGCGATCGGGGGAAAAGATAAGATCAGTGATGTAAAAGATTTTTCATACACCGCAAAAGGTGAAGTGCAGGGACAATCTATTGTGCTTACCAATAAGTATAAAGCGCCGAATCATTTACTCCAATCAATTACACTTACTTCTTCAAATACTGTTGTTCAAAAGGTATTGGTGAATGGAGATAGTGTGAGCATTTCAGCAATGGGGCAACCTCAAACATTAAGTGACCAGGCACGCGAAAGAATAAAAGAGAGTACGTCTCCCTTTCCTGAAGCCAATTATTCAAGCGCACCTTACCAATTGACCTTGCAACCAATGATCGCGAAAGTTGACGGCAAAGATGCTTATGTTGTTTCGATCTCTTCCAAAGGCGGCAGCCAGTTCAAAGAATATTTTGATGTAAATACCGGTTTAAAAGTTAAGAAAGAAAACGTGAGCGCCGACAACCCTTCTTCCACTACTTACTCTGATTACAGGGAGGTAAACGGAATTAAATTTCCTTACCAGGAAACGATTTCTTCACAGGTAGATATTCCACTCACTGTTTCTGATGTTAAAGTAAACAGCGGATTAACCGACGCGGATTTTAAATAAAAATATTTTCGAAAATTTGAATGGAGCGCCAATTACAGCGCTCCATTTTTTTATAATGAACAAACAAAATCACTGAATTAATTTTTTCTTGTCCATATAAAAATTTAATTCTTGCAGTAATTCCTAAAAATCGACCGCTCATAACAAAATAATGACATTAGATAAATAATGAACATCAAATTGAATGTTTTATTTTAACTTTACATTTCATTGTCGGGGAGATAATTCCAATCCTAGCACTTGAAGAGTAGTTGTTCCCCAAAGAAGTATTTTCCCGCCTGCGTTTATCACACCTTACTATATTTTCTGAAAGCAATATTGTCTATTTTGAAAGACCTGTTAGCCGGTGGAGAGCAATTTTAGAAAATAGTTGCGTTAGAAGTTCATCTTCTGTGCAGCGTAATTCTTAGCTAAAAAATTGGTTTATGGAAAAAGTCCTGATAATAGAAGATAACGAAAGTATCCGTGAAAATACAGCGGAGATATTGGAATTAGCAAATTACAAAGTATTTGCTGCAGAAAATGGCAAAGTGGGCGTGGAAGTGGCTTTGCGCGAAAACCCCGATTTGATCCTTTGTGATATTACCATGCCTGTTCTTGATGGCTATGGTGTTTTACACATGCTTCGAAAAAATCACCCTACGAAGAATACTCCTTTTATTTTTCTAACTGCGAGGGCGGAAAAAGAAGATTTCCGCAAAGGAATGGAATTGGGTGCCGATGATTACATTACAAAACCATTCAGTGAAAGCGACCTGTTGAAATCCGTTGAATGCCGGCTGGAAAAAGCAAGACAGCTGAAAGAAGAATTTATGGGTTTAAATGGGTTTCACAGCTTAATGAGAGTGCACACAGGTAAAGATTTACTTGAAGAATTGGTGACAGGAAGAAATGTAAATAAATACCGCAGAAAGCAGGTTATTTTTTCAGAAGGAAACCGGCCAACTTGTTTGTATTATGTTTTAAAAGGAAAAATAAAGACGTACAAAACGAATGACCTTGGAAAAGAATTGGTTACCGGCCTTTATGGCGAAAATGAATTCCTCGGATACATTGGTTTGTTGCAAAATACAAATTACCAGCAGTCAGCAGTTGCGATGGAAGAAACTGAACTCGCCATTATTCCGCGCGACGATTTTGAGGAACTTCTTGACAGCAGCCACGAAGTGAGCAGGAAATTTATAAACCTTCTTGCAAAAAATGTAAGTGAACACGAAGACAAATTATTGTCGCTTGCTTATAACTCTTTGCGCAAGAAAGTAGCAGACGCACTGATTAGTTTGCATGACAAATACCAAAACGGAGAGGAGAAATTTGAAATCAACATCACGCGTGACAATCTTGCTACCATTGCGGGAACAGCGATTGAATCTTTGATAAGAACATTGGGAGATTTTAAACATGAAAAGCTTATTGATATAAAAGATGGCGTGATCATCATTTTAAATAAAAAGAGATTGCAGAACCTGTTGAATTGATTTCCCTATAAAAACAAAAAAGCCCCGCAGAACCAGGGCGGGGCTATTACAAGTAGGAATAATACCTGCTTACTTGACAGCGATCTTTTTATTCACTGTCAGTTTCTTTGCCTCTTCTTTTTTCGGAAGAGCGATCTTTAAAACTCCGTCAACATAAGTTGCATCAATCTTATCCTTATTCACTTCATCAGGCAGTGTAAAGCTGCGGCTGAAGGATGAATAATTGTACTCCATCCGGGAATAATTTTCTTCTTTTTCTTCTTTATTCTCCTCTTTTTCACTGCTGATTGTGAGCACATTTCCGGTAACATCAATCTTGAAATCATTTTTCTTCATACCCGGAACTGCCATTGATAATTTGTACTCATCTTTTGATTCTTCAATATTTACTGACGGTACATAAATTGTTCTCCCCAGGTAGCTTCCACCATCAAACCAATCATTCCATGGACGGATAAAATCCTCAAATAATGATGGCAACACCAATTCGTTGGTTCTTGCTAATGCTCTGTTTTTCATATAACCTCCTTGTTTTTTAAAAGATTTAAAATTGTAATTATTTCAGGTGTAAAGATATTTTGTAAGCAAAGTGAAAACCGATAACAATGGTCAGTTGGTTTTATGAGTTTGGTCAGTGCGGATGTGAGAATGTTCTTTTTGAATATAATTAATGAGTGAACAAATAAAAAGCAACAATTTTTATTTTCAGGAGTTTAAAGATTTCGTGCATTATTTTTGAACACTTAGATAACAAAAAGTACAACAAATGAATAATGAAAATCACACAGCACTTTTGATTATGGATGTCCAGGAAGGAATAGTGCAGAATCTTCCCGGAAAAGAAAAATTATTTTCTTCTTTGCAAAAAGCAATTGATAGTGCACGCAAAAATAATGTTCCGGTAATTTATGTGGTCGTTGGTTTTCGTAAAGATTATCCTGAAGTGAGCAGTGCCAATAAAATGTTCACCAACATTACAGCTTCAGGAAGAAAGATGGATGAAGAAACTTCTTATAAAGTTGCAGACGAAGTGTCACCGCAAGATGGAGAATTGGTGGTGATTAAAAAAAGAGTAAGTGCTTTTACCGGTAGCGATTTGGAAGTAATTCTTCGCGCAAAAGAGATCAAACATCTTGTATTGACAGGCGTTGCAACAAGCGGAGTTGTTTTATCAACGCTGCGTGAAGCCGCTGATAAAGATTATCGCCTCACAGTTCTTTCTGATTGTTGCGCGGACAGGGAAGAAGAAGTGCAAAGGGTTTTATTGACGAAAGTTTTTCCAAGACAAGCCGATGTGCTTACGACGGATGAATGGATCTCTTCTTTCTCTTTGTAAAATAATTTAAGCAGAATTTTTTTTCGAAAAAGCAATACAAGAAAATAAAATTCCCATCAATTTTTTCGTGAACTATAATTTTCTTCTGAAAAAACACTTCCCCTAACTACAGTTAGTCTTTTGGCTGATAATTGTCATTCTTCCCGCATAGCAGGTATCATAATTTCGATTATTACTTTAAAAAAAGTAGTTAATCAATTTTTAAACTTAAAAACAGAAGTTATGTACCGATTATCTAAATCATTGAGGAAGGTGGTTGTGATGATGACAGCCATTCTTTTTTTTATGGGATGTCAAAAGACATTTAATGAGACTCCCACAACATTAGCTGACGCCAAAGGCGGTAACGGCGGAAAAGGCGGAAAAGGTGTTGAAAGTGTTGGTAGCAATTTATCTTTCCCGGTTATATGGGCAGAAGGACAACCGCTAACATTAAGAGTGCCACCTGCAGGTTACGATACAAACAGTGTTGTGCTCAACGGCGCGTGGTGGTATGTTTGGGGCGTTGATCCTATTGATCCGTCAGCACCTATTTACAGTTGCCAGCCAAACCCTTCTAATGAACTTGTTTGTTTAAACGAAGCTGTTCCGGGAGACGGCTCCAGCACCGTTTACAGGGCTTATCTTCAAAAGGATGCCAATAACTATTGGCAGGCTACTACTTTGACTCCAGGTGCCGGAGAAGTAGTAAATGTCGATGGTGTTGATTGGGGAGACAATCTTGAATCAAGCGATTGGAGTTTGACATCACAAATCAGAACAGAGGTAGTCTTAGTTCAAAACCTTACAACACCTGCAAAGGAATATGCAATGCGTCATACTTCAGGCTGGGGAACCGACGAAATGCATGGGCTTCAAACCACTTCCGACAAAACCGTTCAATACGGAACCGGTCTTCAGGCTACGATATATTCACGTCATGCAAGACTTACCATCCAAAAACTTACAGCCACTAATCCTTCTTTAAGCTGGGATGCTACAACACATTCATGGACAGGAGATGCAGCTGCACCAATTTTTAATGCTGCTGTTTATCAATCAACAGATGGAACTGGTGGTTATACAGGGGAAGTAAATATCAAAGGCAAGGTAATTTATGGCTATACCTGGAATGCGAAAACATTAAATGATGGTGCAGGAGAATACCGCATTACTTTTAGCTTTGATGGAAGTGAAGCCGGCACAACTTTAAACACATTCTTCACACCAAGTACCAGCATTATTACTTCCGGTGAAGTAGTGCCTGCAGCTGAAGGAGAAGGAAACACTCCGGTTATAGACCCAACTAATAATCTTACTTACATCGATATTGCATTAACAGGTACCGGTGGCGGTGGAGGAAAAAAGGGAGGAAGATAATCTTCCAGCATTAATTCATCATTCCAAATAAATTTTAACCCAATGCCTAAGCTGCATTGGGTTAAATTTTTAAAGAGCTTTATTCAAGGTCTCATCAATAAGATTCAGTTTAATTACTACACACAAACTATTTGATCAGAACTAAAATTCGTTAATCATGAAACAAATATTTAAACAATTGGCAATAGCGGCAGTTATCTCACTTGTACTTTATGGTTGCCAAAAAGAGCCACGCTATGATGTCAGCAAAGATTCAAAAAATAATACAATCTCAAGTGCTTTAAAAAAACAATCTTCCAATTATGGATCAATAACCGCACAATCAATACAGGTAAATGTAAAAGGTGTAAGAAAAAATTATCAGATTACAGGAACGGACCCTTTTTCATATCAGTCCTGGTCTTATAACTGGTCTGAAAGGCCTGAAGCATTAGCAGCCTTTGATCAATATTTTACAGTAACAACAACAGGCGACCCAACTGAAGACCAGGTAAATCGTGGAAAACATAAAGCTTTCCAGGATAATAAATGCAATTTCTGGTTTGGTACTCCGCTTGTTCAAACTGTTTTCGTTTGCGGATTGGATCAAAACAGAACGGTTACCTGTATCCCAAAATCTCCGGCTACCTATCCTGCCAAAACCGGTTGGACCCTTGAAGTAATTAACGGCGAAGGGATCACAATTCATTTGACCAATATTTTTATAGCTTCCGCTTCCTATCTTGAAAAATCAAATGCTTCACAAGGATGGTCTAAGAAATATTCTTTTGACCTGAGTAATGATGGCTATACTTCAAGGCTCACAGGATTAAAAATTGAATTGCTGCATAATGGTGTTGTAATTGATACACGAACTCCCGCACAAACGCTGGAAGACAACGTTAACTGGCATTACGAAGCCAATGCCGGTATTTATGGAAACCCTCAAGCCTTTTATGCTTTTGAAAGCGGGGTGGGGAGCGACAGGTCTGTAAAAAGTATTGAAATGGGACCGTTGGATGATTTTTCCAAAAATGATGAAATGGGCGGAACACGTGCTTTAATTCCTGATCAATATTATTACGGGCTAACACTCACCGGTAAGTATTCAATAAGGATCAGTGGTGTTGTAAAAGGAAATGATTTTGTTGCGGATAAGCAATTTAGTATTGTGGAAGATATGGTTTCTGAAGGGGAATGCGGAGGTGGACACCACGAGTAATTTATAATTCTAAACTGTCCCCGTTAATTTTAGCAGGGACAGTTTTTTATGGAATTCGTTTCAGCAAAAATCATATTGACAAATCTGTTTCATCTGAATGATTATTCAATAGTGAAGTTTACATTCAATTGCCAATAGCCATACACGCTTTTATCTTGTCCCCTGAAAGGAATATAAATACTTCCTGAAGGTTCGATGGAAAACTTTCCCAAAATAAAGATCAGATCAAGATTTGTTTCCAAATTGCTGACAGAAAATTCGTTCGTTTGATTAATTACTGTTTCGGTCATTACCTGTGTTGATCCCCCGTCCATGCCGCCATTCCTGTTTCCCTGACCACTATTATTTCCGTGGATAAGGTAATTAACTGACCTGTTCCTGGAAATGTATTTTGCAGATTGAAGAAAGCTGTAATAATTATCAGTTCCTGCATTCAGTTGGATCGTCGGGATAAAAGCAATGGTGGTATTTTTTTCTGTTTTCTGCAAAAAGAAAGTGTGGCTTGCTCCTGCAAAAGCATCCAACTCATGCACGCTTTCATTCGCGTTTTCTTTATCAATCCCAAATCCCCAATCAACACCGAAGGAAGGTTCGATCACGGCTGAAGTGAGCCGGAATTTTGCGAAAATTTCATTTTGAATCGGTGAATAAGGAACGGATGGGTTGGAACTTTGAATATGACGGGTGTAAGATAACACCGGGATCAGCCTCGTTTCAAAATTGGCATAATAGGCAGACAATGAAGTTAAATAAAAACCGCTGTTGCTTCCACCGGGTAGCAGGTAGGTTTTTGCACTAACTCCCAGGTGATTTTTGTTGTGATAATTTGCATAGAAGGAAATATACGGAGCTGTACCACTGCTATCATTTGTTTTGGTGTTGATGTAAGCTGTTGTACTTGTTTCCACTCCCACAAAACCATAACTACTGCTGATGTTGTTGCCTTGTAACTGGTTAATTCTTTCTGCTTTTTCCTGGGCAGATAAATTGGCGCAGATAATCAAACCGCCAATAATTAAAATGGATTTTTTCATAAAAAAAATTTTGTTCACAATTTTAGTGAAACGCTATCAAGCAGTGAATGACAGCTATTGGTAATAATGGTGACAGGAGTCAATATTCCTACTGACTATTGTCATTCATTGAAGATGGAAAACGATTGAATTTTGTTAATCAGAAATAAATTAATTCAATTAAAAAAGTTTAGTATGAAAAAAATGTTTTTAATGTTTCTGTCTCTGATCATATTGGCAGTTTCAGCCAAATCACAGGATACATTACGTCAAAGGGACCGCGACCGCGCCCCAATTCAACAAAGAGACCGCATTCACCAGGAAGATCACCTGATGCTTTTGGATGGCAAGCTTTACAGTGTAAACCAGGGCAAAAGAACATTGGTTCAGGACCCCGTGACATTATCAAACGGAACCGTAGTAAATCCAAACGGATCATATCAATTAAGAAACAATGAACGTCTGCAATTGCGCAACGGTGAATGCCTTGATATGTCAGGCAACCGTTATTTGAATCAAAACAGGTTCAATCAAAGAAGGATGATGACACAACAGGAAATGAACAGGATTAAGAACACGCAAAGGACGCGCGATCAAAAAATGAATATGAATAAGAAAAGCAATCCCGGTCGTAAATAAATAAGAGCTGTAATAAAGATTTAAGAATCGTTTTTATGCATTTTTCTTCGGTTATGTGAGTGTTCTTTTTGCAGAATGATGCGCAGCTATATTTTAAAAAAGGCTGAGGTAAGAAAGCTCCGGAAAATTCCGGGGCTTCTTTTTTATAGAGCATTCAATTAGCTCTCCATGATAAATTCTTATTTGTGAGAATTTGTTGTTTTACTAGTCAAAAAAGCGATCAAAGAATAGATAATTGCTATAAGAAAAAGGTAAATGAAAAACGGCCTTAATGTATCGCTGGCAGAATGAGAATGGCTGTCGATAAGGAGAAATACATAAACTGCGGAACAAATGCAACCGAATAAAATTAACCACCCAATAATTGAATTAGGCAAAAATAAAATGCCGGAGCGCTTGAACCAATTCAATTGCATTTGCCGATTGATTTTGTTGTCTTAAAGTTACAACGAACGAACTGACAACTCCAAAAAATTATTTGTGTTGCCTGAACAACCATTCCATCATTGCTTCATCGCTGTAAGCTGCGATCCAGGAAAAATGCCCTGTTTCGGGATACATCGTGAGCGCAGGATGAGCACCGGCTTTTCTCAATGCTTCGGTCATGTTCAAGGCATATTGCGGATTAACGGTTGGATCTTCTGCGCCATGAAAAATCCAAATGGGAATATGCGCAATTGTAGAAGCCTTTGTCTCATCACCTCCGCCACAAACAGGCACTGCCGCCGCAAACATATTCGGATATCGTTCAATAGCATCATAAGTGCCAAATCCACCCATCGAAAGCCCGGTGATGTAAATGCGATTTGTATCAATCGGCAGCTTGCTTTCTGCTTGCTTTATCAATGCAATAACCAACTTCATTGGATCAGAAGGCTGAGACATTAATTGCATCGGCCCGTGATTGGAATTGGTAAAATTAGACCAGTGACTTTGTGAAGGGCATTGAGGCGCTATTACAATGGCAGGATGAAGCCGCATATTTTCATCAGTTGCAAAATTCTGGACGCCCCATTTTAATTGAGCAACATTATCATTGCCTCTTTCGCCCGAACCGTGCAAAAAGATCACCAATGGATATTTTCGCAGCGTATCATAATCAGGAAACAACATCCGGTAGAGCAGCGTGTCACCATCCTGAATAAATTTTTGTTCGCTGAAACGCGAGGTAAGATCCTGCGAATAAGTTTTGTTCACCAGGAATAAGGATAAAATCAAAGTCAAAAATGGGAAGAGGAAAGATTTTGAGCATTTCATTTTCAGAAAAATTTTAGGTGATCAAATAACAAGCAATAACAGGATGAAAGTTAATGACAAAATTTGAAAAGTGATTGGGTTTTGAAAATAGAAAATAAAAATTTCAATTAATTCTTTGTTTACTATAAAATCGTAGCTTTCGCCCTTTAATATGGAAACTTTACAATTTGATGTAGTGATAGCAGGTGCGGGCCCTGCCGGCTGTGCAGCAGCTTACATGCTTTCAGGAAAAGGATTAAAAATTGCACTTGTTGAAAAAGACACTTTTCCCCGCGATAAAATTTGTGGTGACGCATTGAGCGCCGATGTTGCCAATCAATTTCATCGTATGAATGGTGAACTTGCCGCAAAGCTGGAACAATTTCCTGCAAAAA
>JBQCEG010000159.1:0-16082 GCA_051960475.1 Ginsengibacter sp. | reverse complement strand
CACCATACTGTTTGTTATCTTCCCGTCCAATGGTATACGAAACTCCCGCCTTAGCCATAAGGTCTCCTTCATAAGTACAATCAAGGAATTCTTTCGCACTAACTTTTATCAAAGGCGATGCTTGATTATCTCCATCCTTTACAGTTATGTATTGAATAGTTGCATCTTTTTTCTTCACATTGCATATTTGCTTTGACATCAACACTCTTACATGTCCTTTGCGAATATAATTTTCCATTACTTTCAGGGCTACACTTGGTTCAAATTTCCATTGTTCGGGAACCCCATATTCAGCACCAACTTTTTGATAAAACTGCCTTGCCAATCCGGTAATTGCTACCTTATTACCAATATCCGTCTGCCCCAGGCCTCCTGTCGTCATTCCTCCCAAAAGTTTACCTGGTTCGATCAACAAAACTGATTTGCCGCTTTGGCTGGCTGCATATGCGGCAATGACTCCTGCAGAGGTGCCCCCATAAATGCAGATGTCAACTGAATAAACAGTATTTTGGGCTTTAACTGCATTGTAGCAAGAGAAGAGAAAAAGTATGGCAATAATTTTTACTTTCATTTTTAATATCTTTTTTATGAATTCGAAATACATTTATCAAAATACGAATAATCGTAAGGCTTAAAATGTCAGGATTTGTTGTTGCTTTAACAATTGTGTTTTTAGAGTAGAATAATCCACTTTCTGGACGGGGACCTTCTGCTTAATCGCTGTAACCGCAGCGGTGGCAGCGGCGTCTCCTAAAATCATAAAAACAGGCTCCATACGTATCGAACCATAGGCGATATGTGAACTTGATACGCAAATAGGAACCAGCAGATTATTGCATTCATTTTCTTTAGGAATAATAGCTTTGTAGGAGATACCATATGGTTTTGATACTCCTACACCTATGTCTCCTTCATTTTGAACGTAACCATCGGGCTTGACATATCTTTGTACATTGTGTGAATCCAATCCATATGAACCCATGCCGATCGATTCCAGAACAGCTTCTTTCCCAAGTATATGGTTTTCAGTCATGACATAGTCACTAACCATACGCCTTGCCTCCCTGATGTAAAGTTGATGAGGCCAATTCCCGGTCTCAACAAACTCATCTTTAGCCAATCCCCAGGAATTTAACTCTTTTTGTAGATCTTGAGGTATACGTGGATCTGTTGCCATAAAATACATTAATCCTTTTTGGTAGTTTTCGTGTGCTTTCACGATTTCTTGTCTTTCTTTATATGATGCTTCCGGGTAGGAGTAACTCATTCCAATATAATCGGTGCTAAATGGACCATGATTATTGGTATCAGTTTTCATATTGGGTATACTATCGAACTTTCGAAATAATTCTCTCCACCCACTGTTAAAAAGACGCACTAATAATTCATATTCAGCAGGGTCATACTTTTCAGGCTTCGGGAAAGATATCCGGTTGTTTGAGTTGTTTGTCAGACACATTCTAAAGCAGTAAGCTTGCACTCTACGGTCACCATCCCCTTTTTTCCCGGGACTTTCAGAGGAAATACCAGGAAGCAGACCACTAGACGGGTCACCAGGAGTCTTATAGGGATCAATGTTCGTTTTAAAGTAGTGTGAATGTTGAAAGACTCCCGTCTGGACCCCATTCCATTTTTCCTGGTACACACTGTTCGATTCTCTTCCTACTGTGTAACTTACTCCTGCTGCCGCCATCAAATCGCCTTCATAAGTTGCATCAATAAATACTTTTCCTTTAAAAGTTTTTCCACTCAGTGTTCTAAAGGAGGAAATGTTGTTGTTTTTCATTTGTACCCCGGCTTCCCTGTCAAGCCATTCGTCTCTGACAGTTTTAATACTGTTTTCTTTAACGAAGCTTTCAAAAACTTCCTCTGCTGCATGTGGTTCAAAAATCCACATTGTTCGATTAGGTCCATCTATCGCTGGTGTACCTTGTCCCTTGTTCCCATAATCTTCCTTTTTCTGCCATTTCCAAGCATTCTCTTTTTGGTAATGCAGATATACATTATGGTAAAATTCTCTGGCGAGTCCACCTATTATTGCTTTATTGCCTGTATCTGTAAATCCTAATCCTCCGGAAGAAAGTCCTCCCAAATGTTTATCTGGCGAAACCATAATGACAGTTTTCCCTAATTTTTTTGACCTGACGGCTGCTACTACGGCAGCAGCGGTTCCGCCATATATAATGATATCTGCTTCATACTCTTTTCTAATATTCTTGCGTCTGCTTGCATCAGGAGATACAAAACCGGAGATTGAACCACAAGCAATAGCGCTACTTCCAAGTGTAAGAGATTTGATAAAACTTCTTCGTCTCATAAGACACAATGTTTATTTTTTGAAATAGAGGAGGTGGGCCAGTACTTATTAGTATAACCTACTTCTTATTTTAAATGACTCTTGTAGTCAATAGCCGGGATTTTGATCAGCTTGTGAAATTTCAGGATTGTTATCTATCTCCGATTGAGGAATAGGCCAAAGAAGCCTGGCTTCTATAACGGTTCTCCCAACAAGACCCATTGCCTTATTGACGGTTCCTGTTCTTTTTAAATCCCACCAACGTTTACCTTCAACAATAAATTCATAAGCCCTTTCCAGTAAAACAGTATCCCGAAAATTTTCCATAGTCATTCCAGAAGAATAGTCCACTGGTGAAGAAACAGTTGGATCATACCCATATGCTCTTCTTCTAATCATGTTTAATCTTTCTAATGCTAAATCTGTAGGTCCTTGATTTGCCATGCAGTCGGCTTCCGCAAAAATTAAGAAGGCTTCAGTATAGCGAAAAATTGGGTCGCTGTAAATGGATAAACCAGATGGGTCAGTAATAAATTTTTTAAATAATATTGGCGTTGCAGAAGGTAATGATACGGAATCTCCATTAGGACCTAAATATTTCGTATATAAATTAAAACTCTTACGTAAATCTCTATTATCCCAAGTTGCCAAAAAGGAATTCATGTTGGGTAACCAGGCATATACGCCACCGCTGCTATAATTATAAGGTGGTGTATTTGGACGATGTAAGTAACCAGGTAGTGCCGATTGCCGTGAGTCAGAATGATGAATTGAGAAAATATCTTCAGAACTTGTGACTGCGGCAAAAATCTTATAAAAGTCATCTGGTTTTTGAACCCGCACCAATGAATATTTGCCGCTGCTGATTATATCGTCTGCTTCCTTTGCAGCATCTGCCCAATTCTCACGGGTAAGGTATACTTCTGCCAAAAGCATCTTGGCTGCCCACTTGGAAGCTCGACCCGTTTCATCACCTACAGATTCAGGTAAACCATTTTCTGCTTCAATACCATCTTTAATAATAAGAGCGTAAACAGAATCAACTGACTTCCTGGGGCTGGCTTCTGTACTAATATCCACACTTTCTGTTGTTTTTAACGGAACGGGACCGAAGCCTCTGACCAGATCAAAATAAGCCATAGCTCTTAAAAAATGAGCTTCTGCGAGAATTCTATTCTTTGTTGCATCGTCCATATTAATTTGAGGTACGTTGTCAAGAACAGAATTAGCTCGGTTAATTGTTGCATAAAAAGACGACCAGATGGTTGCCGCTCTTCCAATATTAGCTACATCCAATATCTGACTAAAAACTGAAATCGGTGCCTGGGAACCTCTTCCATTCTCGTAATCAGCATGGTTTACCAGGAAAAGCCAATATGTTATACCATAGTTATCAGCGAGGGACGAATATGCGCCCGTAATGGCTGCCTGAGCATCAGCTCCGTCCTTATAAAAATTGGCCTTTGAAATAAAGTCCTTGGGCACTTCTGTCAACTGTTTTTTACACGATGAGATAACGATGGCAAGACCTATAATAATAAATATTATTTTTTTCATTGTGAGATGATTTTATTGTTAAAAACTTACATTTACCCCAGCTCCAAACACTTTCGCATTTGGATAACCACTCTCGTCAGTTCCGATAAACAACCGATTCTCTATAGATTGTGAATCGGTCCCTCTGGTGTTGACATCAGGGTCAAGTCCGGGATAATTAGTTAGGGTAAAAAGATTTGTCGCTTTTATGTAGACGGTTGCTTTGCTAAGCCAATTTATTCCAATAGTTTTTATTGGAAGTTCGTATGATAATTGCAAGGACTTCATTCTCAAATAACTGCCATCCTTAATGAATCTATCAGATGGTCTCATTTGAGTTAGAGGGCTGACCCTTGGGTATTTGGCATGTGGGTCAGGATTTTCTTCCGTCCAATAATTGCCATAGAGATCTTCAAACTGATTTTGTGTTCGTTGGAACGAATTTAGGTTTGTAAACGCCGTAGCAAAAAAAATGTCATTACCATAAGAACCCTGTAGAAAAACATTTAAGCTAAAATTTTTATACGAGAAGTCTGAATTGAAACCGAACTCAAAATTCGGATATGGGCTCCCTAAAATAACACGGTCAGCGGGAGTAATCGATCCATCTTTATTTACGTCAACATACTTGATATATCCGTTTTCATCCAAACCATCTTCCTTATATCCATAAAACATTCCTAATGGTTCACCCACACGAGCAATATTATAACCGGGTAATCCTGAAGTTTGCCCCACAGGAATGACATCACTTCCTCCGGCTATTTTCAGTACTTTATTTTTATTTGTAGATAGTTGAGCAGCAACATCCCATTTAAACCCTTTATTAAAAAGATTTGCATTTATACTAAATTCTAGCCCTTGATTCTGAATTTCTCCGAAGTTTTGAAGGATATATCCAAAACCCATCGATGGTGGAAGAGGGACGGAAGCTAATAGGTCGTTGGTGTTTTTCTTGTAATAATCAAAAGTAAATCCAACGAAGTTATTAATAATGTTTAGATCAAGCCCCAGATCAAGTTCGTCACTCGTTTCCCACCTTAACTGATTATTAGAAATACCAGAAGGAGCATATCCAACACTTACGGTATTCCCGCTATAAATATATTGTTCAGGTGACAACCTATTTAAAGACTGATAAGGAGAAAGAGCAGTATTACCTGTTACACCATAACTGGCGCGTAGTTTTAAATTGCTAATGAAATCAAGATTTTCTCTCATAAATGGCTCTTCTGATATTCTCCATGCTAAAGCTCCGGATGGGAAAATCCCCCACTTATTATTTTTACCAAATCTTGAAGAGCCATCAGATCTAAGACTTGCTGTAACAAAATATTTATCACCATAGGAATAATTAACTCTCCCTAATCCCGAAATCAGTTGCCATTCAGAAATCCCTGAAGATGGTGGACTAACCGTCTCTGCAGAACCAAGGTTATAATTTTCGGTAACATTATTAGAGAAACCTGAGACGGAAATATTTGTGCTTCTGATCATATATGTCTGATAAGTGACTCCTCCCATAACAGTCAATTTCTGTGAATGGCTAAATTCTTTTTTATAGGTCAGTATATTTTCGTTCAGAAATGAATTCCAATAGGTATTTCCAGAGAATGCCCCTCCTCGATCATTTTGATAAATGATCGGACTAAAAATATCGTTCTGAGAATTTTCAAATTCGAGTCCCAGCCTGGTATTGAATGAAAGTTCCTTTGTTATTTGAAAATTTAATGCATCGTTCAAAAGAATGTTGTTCGATAGAGTTCTATCTTTATAGGGCTTATTCCAAAGCATTGGGTTTCTCATGTCACCGGGATCTGTAAAAGGATATGCCTGGCCGATAATCGTAGGTAATCCGCTTGAATCGTATATAGAAACAGTCGGTGGAGCTGATAATGCTCCAGAAAACATATTATTTCCCCGCCGACCATTATTTACAGGCACGCTAAATTGTTCCCTTCGGGAAATATCCAGATTAGTAGATAGTTTTAACCAGCTTTTTAACTCATGATCAAGATTAAGTCTAAATGATCCCCTTTGTACCCCAGAATTAATAATTATTCCTTCTTGCTTATAATAGTTTGCAGAAAGAGAGTAGTTTGTTTTTCCCCCACTTCCTGAGAATGTCAAAGTATGATTTTGAATTGGAGCGGTACGAAAGATCGCATCTTGCCAGTCAATACCAGGATTCTTAACATCATCTAGGTTGAAAAAAGGTTGTTCTCCATTATTCTTTAACCACTCGTTTGCGACAGTAGCATATTGTTTAGCATTTAGAAGATGAAATCGCTTAGCTACCTGTTGAGTTCCGAAATAACTATTTACTGAGATGGAACTTTTTTCCCTGAGACTTCCTCTTTTGGTTGTAATAATCACTACTCCATTTGCTCCCCTTGCACCATAAATAGCGGTTGCAGAGGCATCTTTCAATATATCAATTGATTCAATATCCGCAGGATTCAGAAAATCGATTCCTCCTGTCAAAGGAAAACCGTCCACAACGTAGAGGGGATCATTGCTTCCAATCATCGAATTACCACCACGGACTCTAATTTGAATTCTTGATCCTGGTTCACCTGAATTGCTTACAACACTTACACCGCTGGCCCTACCCTGAAGCGCTTCTCCAATATTATAAACAGGTACAGCCTGAAGATCTTTATTACTCACTTGTGCAACTGATCCAGTAAGGTCTTTCTTTTGTGTAGTGCCATATCCTATAACTACAACTTGATTCAATGAAGAAGCACTTACCTCCATTACCACATTGATTTCAGAACGTGAATTAACCGGGATATTCCTGGTACTGTATCCAACAAACGAAAAAATTAGGGTGGCATTTTTAGGAACATCAATTGAATAATTGCCGAAGCCGTCGGTTGATGTACCGGTAGTAGCGCCTTTCACCGTAACACTAACGCCCCGCAGAGGTTCACCATTGGAATTGGTAACTTTTCCATGAACCATATTAGCCACTGCCGTATAGGTCAGTGCTTCGCTTCTTACAGATAACACCATCGGATTTTTCAGATTAACCTCGGAAACCCAATTTTTATCCGGCAGGATCAAAATCTGGTTGTTAACCTGCCTGTAGGTTAGTGCTGTATGAGATAAGAGCGTTTTCAAAGTCTGACCTACACTACTTTTTCGATCCGCAAGATTAAGCCCTGTTATGTTTTGTACTTCTTCCTTCCTGTACATAAAATGAAAAGGTGTCTGGGCTTCAATCTTCCTGAAAGCCTGCACTAATGTTTCATTTTTGAGGCCTATTTGAACCTCTACCTGATCGACAGGCTGGCTTTTTCCAGGTAGCGCAAATAATAGTTGAACAGAGGTACCAATGAGTATAGTAACTGTTATAATTCCAATACGCATAAAATTTTTAATGAAGGATTTTTCGAAAAAACACTTTTGTTTCAACGGAAATTCGTGATGCTTCTGAAATTTTTCAGAAATCAAAGAAAGAGTCATAATTTTGGATTGTTTTTATTACTTATAAATTCCGCACTGCGGATATTAATTTAAACATGTTATGTATCGATTGCAGTCGGTACATAGCAGAGCCTCTGAATTTATTCAGAGGTTTTTTTACGGGATACCGCTCTCTTCCGGAAGTTTCCAACGTTTTGCGCTAAATAAGCTGATGTCCTGATCCATGATTTTTATTTACTTATTTACTGATAGTCACTATTGTTTTATCCTTATTGAATGAATAGTTTAGTCCGTTAAATACACTGATGCTCTTCACTGCCACTTCCAGGGATTCGTTTTTCGGGAAGGTGGCGGTAAACCGAAGTTCCTGCATAGAGGGGTCCATAATTATGACCTTAATTTTATATTGTTCTTCCAACAACCTTGCTGCCTCCGCCAAGGTGAGGTTATTAATAAACAAGTCACCATTTTTCCAATTCAGGTAACTGTCATCTTCAACCTTTGTTATCTTGGAAGTATGAGCGTAAGTATTAAAAGTAACTTGCTCACGAGGGGTTAAAACACCCAGGGTTTTATGAGGATCAGTCACACTTACTTTTCCTCTTTTAACGGTAACCGTTATATACTTTTCACCAGGTTGGGCTTTTATGTTAAAAGCAGTCCCTAAAACCGTGGTGGTCACCTGACCAGAATGAACGATAAAAGGTTTGGAGGGATTGTGTTTGATATCAAAGAACCCCTGCCCCTCCAGGTAAACTTCCCGCTTTTTCTTTTCATCAAAGGAGGAAGGATAATTAAGTCTGCTTCCAGGGCTTAAATAAACGGTACTGCCATCAGGTAAAAAAATCACTGTATTTTCCTTTTGGCCCAGTGAATGGCCAGTGTTTTCAGCTGGAACCTGCTTCAAATTGTTTTTTTGAACGACGGCATTATCGGGGCGCAACTTATCCGACTGGTAATACAAATAGAAAAGACTACCGATTATGCCCATAAAGACAACTGCAGCAGCAACGCGAACCAAAGCGGTTTGCAACCTTCTTATTTTCCCCTCACCTGTTCCGTTGTCTTCAATCTTATTCCAAATGCGTCCTTCAAGATCTTTTTCAAGGTCAGTTTTCTCCTCATAGCTCAGCTCATTGGTAATATTTTTCTCCCGCTCGAACAGGTCGTAATAACTTTCTAAAAATTGCTTCTCCTCATTGGTAACTTTATTACTCAGGTACCTTTGCCATAATTTTCTGAAGCTTCGCTTATCCATCCTATTAACTTTTGACAGTACGTTACATAACAGTACCATTACAACTATGATCCATTTTGACCAAAAAATCCCATTCTGTGGAAATTTTTTTTTAGGACTGAGAGCTTAATCAGTTCATTAGGCCCTCAAACGAAACAGTTTAGGGCGGGCAACAAAAAGGTCCCTTGAAAAAAGGACCTGTAAAAAAACCCGTAGGCTTGATTATGAAAAATTTTTTACTCTTTATTTAAAGCCTATCAATTGGTACATCTACCTTTATGACCTGAAAATGAAGAAATGCCCCATCCTGTTAACATTTTTTCCAGAAATTTTTTTTTGTTGAAACGTGGCATCTTTCAAGCGGAGGCCTCGGGGATGAAGGAATTGAATCTAAAAATTGTTGAAAAGCAGGATGATTCCAACGAGGACAATAATATGCAAGGCAACTTTTAATGATTCAATTGCTTTTCCAAGTTGGTTCTGAACTGTTTTTCGTGTAACATTCATTTGCAGGGAAATCTCTTTAGTAGTTTGATTTTCCTGGTAACGAAGCCGGAAAATTTGCTGCCTTTTAGGGGGCATAGACTTTAGGAGATTTTCGTAGGACTGCAAAAACTCCTGCCAGAGTAGATTAGAATCCGCGGTCAAACTTTTATCCCGGATATTATCTGTCACATCAAAAAATGGATGAAGAGGTTTTTGGCTCGAAATAAATTTAATGACATTATTTCTAACCGCGACGTGCAGGTAGGCTGGGAAATTTTCAATGTTTTGAGTTTCCCTGTTCTGCCAGATCTTAATGAATATTTCCTGTACAATGTCTTTTGCATCTTCCTCATTTTTTAATCGCTTATAAGCATCAGAAAAGGCTTTTTCCCAATACTTTCCGAACAGGAAACTAAACGCTTGCTTGTCTCCCTTACTTATTTTTTCGAGTATTAAACGATCCTCATTTATGATAGCATCAATTTGTCTCATCTCAAGCATTGTTGCCACAATGTAAAAAACTTATTTGGAAAAACCATTAGTTTTCTCTGAACAAGTTCAAGGGGATGGGTTCTAAACATCTGTTAGAGCATTGAACAAATGCATAAATCTCAATACCTTATAAGTGACAAAATACAGCTTCTGCGACCGTCGATTTTTTTATAGACGTTTTGAAACAAATTTTACCGGAAGGAGGAAGAACAAACCCCTCCATTCCATTTTCGGCTTTCAAAGGTGATGAAAGTTTTAGCGATAAGAAAACTCCTTTGGCTCTTTTTCGACCAATTAATGCGCCTGAAAATTAATCTAAGTCAACAAAGCACCATTTTGAATAAAAGGTTTTATTGCTTTTAAATCCTATTCCTGCTTTACCTATAGGAAAGACAATGGAATTCGAGGAAGTTGGAATGGCATTCTCCAAATAATAGGTAGCCCGCCCCTGCTGCTTTTCACTCAACAACTTCCGGTATTCTAATTTATGATCTTCGTTTATTAAAGCTTCTGCAAGGGCGAGGTCACTTTCCGATTTGGAAACCTTTGCCTTTTCGTTTTCTGCAATGCTTAAATTCTTGCTGTTATCATTATAGATGATGAGAATTTTATTTTGAATGGCCGAAACAACAAAACCCGTAGACGATTCCGGCATGTACAGTGGATGAATGATCTGGATTGGGCCTACCCCTCCGACGTCCACTCTTACAAAGGAGCATTCCCTTGGTACCAAAGTCTCATTAAAAGTTTTACCATTTTCATCAGGAAAAAAAATGATCACCGGGCCTACTTTCATCTCCGAAGCTGATTTAGTATGGAAATTGCCGTTCGCATCAAAGGATGAATAATCAGTAGTAAGGGTTCCTTTAGGGCTTCCAATTATCGCTATCTTTCCGTTATTTAACTCTACCAGTTCTGGATTAAAATTATAGATGTAATAGTTTCTCTTGTATTTTACTGCTGCACCTTTTTTAATCATTAAGGCCATAAATTCAGGAGTGAAATCATACTTAAGTGTTTTGGATAACTTTAAGGTATTGCAATCTATTTGTGCAATTTCAAATCCATTGCACCAGGCTTTAGCTAACTCCGTATTGGTGTTGGTAGAAAAGATATAAATCTTTTTCCCATCTTTCGCCAGTTTTACCTTTGTAACATTAAGATCCATTTCGCCTCCGGCTCTATAATGAATGTCACTTTTTTTTCCATCGGAATTAAAACAAATTATTTTGGTTTCCTCTTTTCCCTTCAAAACAAGGCATGCTTTATTATCTGAAGTAACAACGGCCGAAGGAATTGTAAAATCTGAAAGATTAATGTTTGCAACGCCCTTGTTTACAACATTAAATTTGTCATCGAGAATATATATTTGAAGTTTGCCAACTGCACTTTTGCAGGCCACGAGCATCTTTAGATTGTCAGGGGACATACAAAAATAAACGATACCGCTATTAATTAAAGATTCAATTTTAAAAGCGCCTACATTTTCCTGTTTAATGGTGCAAATCTTTTCAGGAGTATCCGTTGAAAGATCATCGTCATTTATTTTCGTAAGATAAAGACTGAACGATTGGTCATCATCGCTTTTAAAAGAAGCCAAAAGCAATTGTTTGTTGAAGAGTAGCAATTTGGGCATGAGAGGTCCAAAATTTTTATTCCCGTTATCAACTTCCAGTTCTTTTACAAGGTTCATATCCTTGTCATATTTTTGCAGCGTTGCTGAAAATTTTATATCATAAAGTTTCGTAAATAACCACTTGGTACCTGAAACTCCGTCATTGGTAACTGTGAAAAAGTGGTTGTCTTCATAAACCGAATTAGTTACAGCCTGGTCTTTGTAGTGTTTTTCAGCTATTTTAAAATCATTGGAGAAAGAAAGTTTTACGTCTTGACAAAAAGAGTCGTAAATAAAGAAGGTAGCAATAGACAGGACTAACAATTTTTTCATAGTACAGGTTTTGGTTTTATAATAAATATTTTTTTATCTCTTCGCAAGGATTTTGACTGGCCAAATATTGGTAAAATGAGAACGAAGTTTTAAGCATTCTTATTGTATTAATTGGCTTCGCAGTTCAAAGAGATTTTGTTCTCTGTTAAGAGTTTAAATTCTTAAACCAAGATAAAGGCAAATAGATGATAGTAGATGTCTTACATTAAAAAATGCGTGGAAAATAAAATCATAATGTATGAAAAAGCAAAAAATAGTGATAGACGAAATGCTCCGTGTACAAAGAATTATTCTACATGGTAGCCTCTTTTTAACTTTTTGGGGTGTTATAGATGAACTGTTGCATGGCGTATCAGAAGCAAGGGATCTTCTCGAAAGGAGCTTTTTAAGCACTGAAGCAAAGGAAAAATATAAAAACGTGATCGAAGAGCACCAGCGCAGTTTCAACTAAATTAATCTTAAAACTTTCGCCTCTGATTTACCCTTATTGCAAAAAGGCTTTACGGTAACTGGATCAACGTGGCGGCTATTTGTCATTAGTCCTGCCGACAAACGAATGGCTCCACGTATGCGCCTTAGGAAATGCACCTTGTCGTATTTGGCGTTGTCTACTCAATTAATAATTAAAAATTACTAATTAGAACACAAATTTTCGTTTAATCATTACCGTTAGTAAATCAATAAATTATTTAAATTTTTATTTTCACATTTTCACATTTCCTCATTTTCTCATTAGTTCAATGGCTAATAAGCACATCATTCACTTCTCAAACTATTCACGGGATTTGCCAACGCTGCCTTTATCGCCTGGAAGCTTACTGTTATCAAAGTGATAAGAAGTGCTCCGACTCCTGAAAAAACAAAGATCCAGTAAGAAATGGAGGTGTGATAATCATATTGTTTCAACCAGCCATGCAAATAATACCAGGCAAGAGGGATAGAAATAAAACATGAAATGAAAACGAGCAGCGCAAATTCTTTGGAAAGCATTCGCCAGAGATTGTAGGTAGAAGCACCCAACACTTTGCGGATGCCGATCTCTTTCTTCCGTTGTTCTGCCACAAAAGACGCAAGGCCAAACAAGCCAAGGCAGGAAATAAAGATGGCGAGAATGGTGAAAAAAGTGGAAAGTTTTCCAATCCGCTCTTCGTCTGCAAATTTCTTAGCGTACTCTTCATCATTAAAAGTGTAATCGAAAGGAGCGCCGGGATTAAATTTCTTAAAAACCTTTTCAATTTTACTTAAAGCGGTTTCAACAGGAACACCTTGTTTTATCGCAATCGTAATTTGACCCGTCCAGTTTGGATCGTTTAAGAATACAGTCGGTGTTACCGGCTTATAGGGAGATTCCATGATCATGTCTTTGATAACGCCGATCACCGTATAATTTTTGTCATTAAACTGGATGGTTTGTCCGACAATATCTTTCTTCATCCCAATCTGTTTTACAGCAGCTTCATTCAGGATCAGTGCTGATGAATCGGTCGCATAATCTCGCGAAAAATCCCTGCCTTCAATCAATTTCCAGCCTATCGTTTTTCCAAAATCTGTAGATACACTTATGGTTCCAAAACTCGGAAGTGTGTTAGGATCTTTCCCCTGCCAGTTAAATCCAATCTGGTTTGCAAAAACTTCTGTTGTGGGGCTTGAAGATTCAGCCATGTTCTCTACAACGCCTGTAGATAGAAGATCTGAGCGGATTGCATCATAATGTCCATAGAGATCAGGTGTTGACATATTAACGGTTATTAATCCCTGGTATTTGTAATTCACGGGCCTGTTTCTTGCAAACTGAATTTGTTTAAAAACGATTATGGTGCCGATGATGAGCGCGATGGAGAAAGTGAACTGAATGACAACAAGAACTTTTCTCGGTAACGCAGCAAAACGTCCGGCGCGGAAAGTACCTTTTAAAACTTTTACCGGGTCGAAACGCGAAAGATAAAGGGCAGGATAGCTTCCTGCAATTAAACCGGTAACAAAAGTAAAAGACAAGGCAAGTAGCCAAAACCACCCATTTCCCCAGGGAAAACCGATGGTTTTATCTGCCAGTTTATTGAACAATGGCAACAGTAAAAGAACAAAGATGATTGAAAACAAGAATGAGATCAATGCTACCAACACTGATTCACTTAAGAATTGTTTTACGAGCTGGCTGCGCAAAGAACCAACCGTTTTTCGGATGCCTACTTCCTTTGCACGCTTTTCACTTCGTGCGGTTGACAAGTTCATGAAATTGATGCAGGCCAATAATAAAACAAAAATGGCGATGATTGAAAACAGCCAGATAAACTGAATGCGTCCTGCCGCAGGTTTTCCATATTTGAATTCACTGTACAGGCGCCATTTGTTCATCGGCCACAAAACAGCCTGCTCACGCCCTTCTGTTTTTTCATTTTTATGAACCATCACCACATCTTTGATCTTCTTTGTTTCATCATTCATTTTGATGTGATCCGCCATCTGAACATATGCCTGGAAAGAGTGATTATTCCATTGTGTAGCGGCTCCTTTCAGCCAATCTTGTGTAGTGATGTATTTTTTCCATGGCAGGAGAAATTTAGTTTCATATAAGTTGGAGTTGTGTGGAAAATCTTCAAATACCCCTGAAACTTTAAACAAATCTTTATTATCGAGTTTGATGATCTTTCCAACGGCTTCTTTGTTTCCAAAGAAAGTTTTGGCGAGCGAAGCATTGATCAAAATGTTGGATGGATCAGAAAGTGTATTCCTGCTGCCCTCCTTCATCTTCAAAGAAAAAATGTCAGGGAAACCTGCTTCCACCCACATCCCGTTCTCTGAAATTTTCTTTTCACCAACCGCAAGAACATGACTAAAATTCCAGGAAGTCATTGCAATGTTTTTAAAATCACTTCCGTATTTGCTGCGCAACTCCTCACCAATAGGCATGCACACAGCACGACCGGTTTCCATCTTATGGTTCTCATCAATGTAAGTGGTCATCACCTGTGCAACCTCATTATGATTCTTAAAAAAATGATTGTAGCTCACTTCATCCCAAATCCAGAGCGAGATGAGGATTGCAACAGCCATTCCTGCTGACAGACCAAGGATATTAATGGCAGAATATCCTTTGTTCTTCATAAGATTTCTCCAGGCCGTTTTGAAATAACTTTTAAACATTTTCTTTTCGTTTATGCAAAACCGTTATATATAGTAAACCAACAGAGGTGACCTTCATTTTTCCATCTTCAGATTTTAAAATTTTTCAGTCGGATCTCATCGGTCATCCTAAAAATGCTTTCTTGGTAGCTGTTATCTTTTTGCAATATCTTCGAAACTCGTCACAGTATTCATAAAAGCGCCCGTTACGAAATGGTTCTCGTGGTAGTAATGGTCGCCACTATCTCAAATGCAAAAGATCAACCCGTAGTAACACAAACAATCCTGCCTAAGCTTTACCTTTTGATTTTTAGCATCTTACAAATTTACAATAATACAACCTGTTCGGTTTTGATACAGGTTGTGTTCTGTTTCGATACATCTGTAACGATTTTCCTTTGCTTTGAAGATGGCCGATCGTGGTAAAGTAAGATATTGATTCTCTACATGCACAGCTTTTTCCGGATTTGGTTTTTTCCTAAAAGCTTCTTCTTTGTAGAAGTAAACTCTCAATTTTACAGTTTTCCGCTAAAAGATCAGCTCGTTTTCAAATGGCACATCGATTGATCTTTCAATTAAAAAAAAACTATGGAAACAAACCCTAAAAAAAAGGCTCCAGACGACAAAGAAGCACTGAATGATGACAGTTGGAACAAAAATAATTCGACTACAGATGAATCCATCGAGGATGATGGAACACCGGTTTTGGATGAAGAAGATCTGGAGGAAAACGATATTGATGAAGAGGAGGCCGACAATGTTGAATGGGACGACTCCAAAGGTTAAAAAACATATATTCATCTGAATCATTCTTTTCTCGCCATGAAAATTGGGAAAACCAATCTCCATGGTTTTCTTTTTAATACCATTGTATTGTAGCAAACGATACTCCAGGTTTCATAGCTTTATACATAATATGCTTAATAATTATTAGCTTTATGATGTCAAATATCTTGAAAAAAAAGGAGGTAAATTATGGGAATTAAACCAGGTCCAAAAAAAACTGCCGAATCAACAGGAAAACCAGATAAACGGCAGCGGGACAACAAGGAAACACCTAAAAATACACCAGCACTAAAGCCTCATAAACATAGAAAAGGGGATTAATTTATGCCCCACCTTTAAGTATGGGCGAATTGGATTTCCCTGGAGATTTTCAGGTGAAAACGTAATCCTTTGCAAGTCTGTAACGGTGGGCTTGGGTTTTCGGGACTGAATCATTGACCCCGTAACGAAGTAATATACATTTTCATTTAAACATAATCTCCCTTATACTCTTGACCGGTTTTACTCCTTTTTTTTCTAAAACAGCTTGCACCGTATATAGCCCGGGTATATTTGGAACTTCACACGTAATTGAAAGCGTTTTTTTTCCATAGGACAGCAGGGTTAATGGCGTTGATTTATCAATAAGAATTTTTTCACCCTCTTTAATTTGCAAATGAACCGTTCCGCTCCAGGCGGGCGCAAGATCATTGATGGCTATAATTTTGAATTCGTGGGATTTACCAATATCAATATCATTTCCCCAC
>JBQCEG010000158.1:0-41396 GCA_051960475.1 Ginsengibacter sp. | reverse complement strand
AAATTAAAGAAACTCATATGTAAATCTGGTATTTATACTTCAGCGCTTTCAGCCGGCAATACAGTAACAGGTGTTTTGAAGTAATCATCTTCGGCATACTGAAGCGAGTATTGTTTGGCGTAGGTGCTGTGAAATTGCGGGATCTTAATGAGGGGCTTAAGGATTGAGACAATGAAAGAAAAGGGGATCTTGTTTTTTTTCATTGCCAGGAAATCGCGTCTGTTGGCTCTGAACCTGCTTTTCAGTGTAATATTGCTGATGCCGCCGCAGCGCATCTTTACGAGCATGGCATCTATGTAATGTGAACTCACCTTGTGCAAAAAAAGGTAACGCGCCATGAACTCATAATCTGCAGCGGTAAAATAATGATTTTCGTATAACCCATACTGTTCGATCAATGAACGGCGCATGTAAAAAGTAGGATGCGCAGGCATCCATCCATACCTGAACCGGGAACGTTTGTAAGAGGTACCTTTCCAGTAACGCACTACCCTGCGGGGATCCCTGGCATCTACATACACCAGGTCGCCATAAACGGTGCTGGCATGTGTGGTTTCAAAACAATCTACTATACTCCTCACAGAATCCGCTGAAGCATACATATCATCGCTGTTGAGAATCCCAACGATATCCCCGGTCGCTACCTTCAATCCCTTGTTGATCGCGTCATACATACCCCTGTCTGTCTCTGATATCCAGTAGGAAATATGCTCTTCATTTTGATGAATGATCTTTATCGTTCCATCTGTTGACTTACCATCAATGATGATGTGCTCAATATCTTTATGGTTCTGTTTTCTTACAGAATTGATACAATCTGCAAGGTGTTTTTCAGAATTTAGTGTTACCGTAATTATGGAAACTTTCATTAGGTAGTTGATGGTAAGTGAAGAAAACCGTTGATAGATTGATAGAGTATAGTATTAACGAAAATCTAAAGATAATATTTTTTTTCTCAGATGCCTAATTTTTTTATGCGTTTTTGATAAAAGTCAAAAGAAAGGCTTTCTTCAACAGGCAATTTGCAATAAGTAAGAGGCAATAGGCAAGAGGCAAGAGGCAAGAGGCAAAAAGCAAAAAGCAACAGGCAATTTGACAAGGTGCTGGAATCTTGTATCCGGAATCAACTATTCAAACAATATTCAATAATCCAATAATCAAAAATCACCACGTGCCAGTATCCAGCATCCGGTATCCGGTATCAAAAAAAACCACCATCCACCCAATAATCTAATAATCAATAATCAACGTGCCAGTCCAGTAGACCCAGTATCCAGTATCCAAAAACCACCACCCAATATTCAATAATCCAAGAATCAAAAATCAACGTGCCAGAATCCAGAATCCAGCATCCAGGATCCAGGATCCTGCATCCTAAACTCTGTTATTTCCTTCCATTATTATCCCTGGAAATTAAAATATTTTCCATTGCAAGCATATCCATTTCAGTTCTTAAAAAACAATTAAGCGCATCTTCGGGTGAATTAACTATAGGTTCATTTTCATTGAAGGAGGTGTTAAGCAGAATAGGAATTCCGGTTTTATTCCTGAAATTCTCAATCAAACCATAGTACCTTGGAGAGGTAAGTTGATCCACCGTTTGTAAGCGCCCCGATCCATCTACATGAGTCACTGCAGGAATTTCTTTCCTTTTTTCTTTCCTGATAGAGGAAACCTTCTCCATAAAAGGAACCTCCTCATCACAATGAAAATACTCGCTCGTAAACTCCTTAAGAATGGAGGGAGCAAAGGGCCTGAAGGTCTCTCTTCTTTTGATTTTAGAATTTAGAATCTCCTTAGCATCTGCTCTTCGTGGATCAGCTAAAATAGATCGCCCACCAAGTGCTCTTGGTCCAAATTCCGCACGCCCGGAAAACCATCCAACTACACCTCCTTTTACCAGGCAATCTGTAATTTTATTGAACAGAATTTCATCTGGAAGTTCAGAGAAATGAATTCCTTTTGAAATCAAATAATTTTTGATTTCATCGTTTGTCGAATGGCTTCCTGTATATGCAGATCTGATGGCCGGAATTCTTTCTTTTCTATAAAGCTGGTTGTGCACATACAAGGCCGCTCCGATGGCAATACCGGCATCGTGTGCAGCAGGTGGAATGTAAATATTTTGGAAACCCGTGCTATCTATAATCTTACCGTTTGCAACACTGTTCTGTATTACTCCTCCGGCAAGACAAAGGTTTTCCATCCCCGTTTTTCTTTGAATTGCATTTAAAATATGGAAGATCGTTTGTTCAGTCATTTTTTGCACAGAAGCTGCAAGGTCCTTGTGATATTGTTCAAGAGGTGCTCCTTTTACTCTTACAGCGCCAAATACACTTATCATTTTATCATTGAAAAGAGGGGCAACTAATGGAACATGATCTTTTCCATAAGAAATGAATCCCTTGGAAGCTTTTCGAAAGAAGGACAGATCCAATTGAAACAATCCATCATCCTTTAAATGAATTAGTTGTTGGAGCTTATCAACATATTTTGGTTCACCATAGGGGGCCATTCCCATCACTTTATATTCATCACCATAATGTGGAAATCCTAATAACTGGGTAAAGGCCGTGTAAAAAAGTCCGAGAGAATGAGGAAAATCAATTGAGTCCAGTATTTTGATCTGGTTCCCCTTACCAATGGCTGTCATTGTGGTAGTAAAATCACCGGAACCATCAATTGAAACACAAGCTGCCTCTTCAAATGGTGAAGCAAAAAAGCTGGAAGCTAAATGACTTCGGTGATGTTCTACCTGAACTATTTTCTTTTCGAATGCACTCTTTTTCAATCCTGAAAAGTCTGCTAAATCATTTTCAATTGAAGCAACTTTCCTGCTGTTCATAATTCGCTCTCCAATTGCAGAATAACTACCAACCGGATTTTTTGCCAGGTAAATTAATTTATTGGCAAATTTTGCCTTTGGATCCCTCCCTATTGCTATATAATCAACGTCCTGTAATTCAATACCTGCCTCTTTCAAACAGAATTCAATCGACTTTTCAGGAAATCCTGCCCAATGTTTTTTTCTTTCCAGCCTTTCTTCCTCTATTGCCGCAATAAGTTTTCCATTTACTAAAATTGCAGCAGAAGAATCAGCATGATAAGCGTTAATACCTAAAATGATCATTTATATCTTCCATTTTTTCACTTAATCTTCCGGGACAATTTGACCTTGTATTTTTTTAAAAGATCGATCATAAAGCCATATCATAAAGAAAATGAGCAAATAAGCACAGATATTAAACCAGGTATGATGATCAATTCCCAGAGGCATCGGCCATCCTTTGTTGATTGCTACCAACACCAGGGTTATCCGCACAGTATTGATGAACCACAAAGCCAGCAACCCACCAACAACCCATATCAGTTTCCTTATCCACCTGCCTTTATTGGCCACTACAAACGCCACCCAAAAACTATAAACTCCATACCCAACGCAATCCATGGCAATGATCACTGCCCTTCCATGTGGATAGGTAAGCACAAAGCCAGGTTCCTTTACCGTTGGTATTGAAAATAACGACAGGATAAACTTACTCGAACTAATGAGCGAATTCTTCAGCCACGACACATAATCCATGTGATGATCCACAAAAGGACTGTACCACCCTACCGGAGATGCCAGCCCGATAACCGCCAGCGTCCCGAAATACAACACACAAAAGATGACTGCAAACTTCAGCAGGTAAACTAGAAAAGGGTTTCTAAGCAATGAAGATTGTTTCTGAAGCAATGGCTTTTTTGTAGTTTAGAAATTTACCAGGTCAGGACGTTTCAATCGGCCTGAACGATCCCCTGTCGGCACGCTTCTCTTCCGCGGCCTGAACGACATTCTTAATAGATGCCCGGTCGGGACTCTTCTCTTCCACGAGCTGACGGATATAAAAGAAAAATTCCGCTCAAGCGCTTCCATGCGACCTGAACGATATTATTATCGTGAAACCCGGTCTGGCCGCTTTTCTTCTGCGGCCTAAACGATATTAAAGAACATGATGCGCACTGTCGCTCTCTATGCCAACTAAACGATATAGTTAATGGGAAAACCGGTCGGGACGCTTTTCCTCCGCGGCCTGAACGATATTAAAGAACGTGATTCGAAAGTCCTACCGGATGTAACCAACAGTGCCGCTGATGTTATAACTATCCTTATAAAAATACTTCAGGTCATAACCAGTTAAATCCATTAAAAGATTCTTATTACAAAGATTTCCGTTTCTTAGCCCACAATAGTCCAAAAAGGAAGAGTAACGCCAATCTTCTAATTTCCTTACCAAATTGGCTTTCAGCGGATTTTGGTGACAATAATGCATAGCATTAATAAGATAATTTCCAAATCGCTGATGCTCTCTTTTTGTCGTAATTTCCTTTGATTTGGTTTTTTGTTGAAACAGTGAACCGGTTGTTTTATTCTGCTTATTTATTGCTTGTGAATATGAACTTAATAATATGCCGATTCGAAAGGACAATTCCTGCATTGAGTTGTTTCCAAATGCCTGATGTGATTTACAGGAAAGCTCATTAGCATGAATAATCAGATGAAAGTGATTAGGCATTAAACACCAGCAAAGTATATCACAATAGGGTTTTATTTGCAAACTCATTTTTTTAAGAAAGAACAGGTAGTTGTCTTCCTTGAAAAAAATCAATTGCTTGTTATTCCCCCGGTTATAAATATGATAACATTCATTTGTTTGAAAATACATTGCTGTTTGTTTTAACGGTCGGGACGCTTTTCTTCCGCGGCCTGACCGATATAAAAGAACAATTCTGCTCAAACGCTTCCATGAGACCTAAACGATATAGTTAACGGAAAACCCGGTCGGGACGCTTCTCTTCCGCGGCCTGACCGATATTCTTAATCAACAACCCTGGGAGGAACACTTTTGAACAATAATGGTTCAGGCGGCTTTGAGCCTCCCGACCCATTAACCGCCGGCTCCATTTTCGGTCAATGCACTTTAACAACCTAAACGATATAATTAACGGAAAACCTGGTCGGGACGCTTTTCTTCCGTGGCCTGACCAAGAGCACTTCCACACGACCTAAACAATATAATTAACGAATAACCCGGTCGGGAAGCTTCTCTTCCGCGGCCTGACAGATATTCTTAATCAACAACCCTGGGAGGAACGCTTTTTAACAATAATGGTTCAGGCGGCTTTGAGCCTCCCGACCCATTAACCGCCGGCTCCATTTTCGGTCAATGCACTTTAACAACCTAAACGATATAATTAACGGAAAACCTGGACGGGACTCTTTTCTTCCGTGGCCTGACCAATATAAAAGATAAAAACCATATGCAAACAAAAGGACTGTACCATCCCACCGGCGAAGCAAGCCCGATAACCGCCAACGTCCCGAAATACAAAACACAAAAGATGACTGCAAACTTCAGCAGGTAAATGAGAAATGGGTTTCTAAGCAGTTTAATCGTACTCTGTTTTACAGGTGTTTTCAATTCATTTTCCAATACCGGCTATCAAGCCGCTTAACCAATTTACCAATTTACCAATTAACCATCATTCCTAATTCCTAATTCGTAATTTTTAATTGCCAAAAAACAAACTTCCATACTCCCCCCTGATCTCCTCCACATCCACCTTCCTCTCTGCATAAGCATGCGCCGCCTCACTCCATTTCTGCAACTCCTCCCCGCTCATCTGCGCAAAAAAATGAATGGCATTCTCCAACGCAGCCACATCATTTTCCGAAACATTCAATCCCGCCTTCGCTTCGAGCAAACCTTTCCATGGTGTGGTAAAGCTGGTGATTAACGGCCTCCCTGCAGACAAAGCCTCGTACAAGGCATGACCAAAATTCTCACTCTTGCTGGGCAACACAAACACATGTGTTTCCTGCAACACCTCCTTCACTTTGGAAGGTTCGATCTCCTTATGATACAGCACGCTTATATTCCTGGGCAACTTCCGCATCTGCTCCTTGCACAAGTCCCAATAATCCTCATCTTTTATTGGCCCGTAAATATCATACTCAATGTTGTCAGTCATGTTTTGCAACGCTTCCAGCACCAACAGTATATTCTTCATCGGGCTAATGATGGCAACAGTAGCCATCTTCAACTGCCCCGGCTCTTTCTCCGGCATGGGCAGTAACCCCACTTTCGTAGGGAAATTTTTTGCTACAAACACCTTCGCCGGCTCCCCAAAATAAGAACGGATAAAACCGGCCTCCTCCTCGTCCGTTGCATGAAAGTCCACTTTAAATGGATAATCCAGCATCTTAAACAGTTCCAGGAAGATCTTCTTCTTCCACTTCTTTTGGGAAAGAGCACCGGGATGAAGCATCCCCCGTGTGGAGAGTATCTTTCTTTGTGACTTACAGTAGATCACCGGCACTATATTGAAGTGCCATGAAAATATACCGATGATGAACAAAATATCCGGCTGTATCTTTTCCACCAGCTTAAGCAGGGTCTCGCTCCGCTTCTCCGGCCTGGCATACCAAACCTTTGTCCATTCATTATAAGGCACCCATGCATTGGTGGTAATATTTTCCAGCTCAGCGCCGTTCAGGTCGGTGTCTCCGCAATAAACATAATATTCAACTCCCTCATTGAATTCCTTTACAAGATTGTCCATTGACTGCACCGGGCCTCCCGCTCTGAATGCAGGGACAAACCAGGGAATGGTTATAAAGATCTTTTTCAATTTGAAATAATTAGGGCAATTCGCCTTGAGTTAATTTTCATTTACTTGAAAATAATGAGTAATCAGTAGCGGTGTGCTCAAAGCCGCCTGAACCTTTTACGCTAACATGAACTGTTCCTAACAACAATTATGCAGATTTTCTTAAACAGCTTGAAATGAAAGCAATAATCACGAACTATTAGCTCCTAAGCTAATCAGGAAAACAGCTAATTGGCACTCTTTCGTAAACAAAAAAATCACAATAAGGCTCTTTTATTATCTGCTCGACTAATTTAAAATCAGGCGCGTTTTCCAAAACCCATTTTGAAAAGCACCTGTGTCTCACATGGTATTTCCTGGCTTCCTCCACGTCCCATGCGTAAATAATCACAAATCTTTTAGCAGAAGAAAAAAGGTCGAACATATAACTCGAGTAGACCTCATCTTCAACAAGATGATAAATCACATCAAGAGAAATAGCAAGATCGGCTTTGAGGGAATAAGAGCTATTTTTTTCCGTAGAATAGATAAGGAACTTTTTTGTCGTATCGTTTTCGAAAACCTTACGGCATCTTTCAACAGCAGCAGGCGCTACATCTAGGCCGGTGTACTGTTCAAACTTAAAATAACGTGCCTGGTTTCCATCGCCACACCCAAGTTCTAAAACACTCTTTACTCCTTTTTCTTTTACAAAGCGATTTAAAAATGAGGCCTTATAAAGGGCATAGAAAGCATAAGAACCATTACCAGAGTGACCGTTATTTCGATATCGTTTTTCCCAGTATACTCCTGATCCAGGGAAAAAATGGTTCCTTACTTTTTGAATGTATTTGCTGGTAAAAATTGTTTTGAGAGTATTTAAAAGTTGTGACCTTTAAGAAGGTATTAATTGGGAGAAAACTGTAAAGGATGTTTCTTTTCCGTATCCTTTTTCCCTTCCTGGACTTTGCCCAAATCCTTCTTCCAAAAGACCAGCAGCATATAGATCAAAAAACATGATTTAATAAGGTGGCCCAGAGTTGTCTGTAACTCACAGTCGGGGCGCATCGGATAATAAAAAACAAGGGGAGTAAAAAGCAATAAGAAAGGAAAAGCTTTACTGAATTTGTAAAACCCGTTCAATACTTCACTGAATAAAAGGCCAAACAGAAACATAAAGATACAACCCCCAAGCACCCCAAAATTGATGTAGGCATCACCCATAGCTCCCAAAGCCATTGAGGTTCCCGGCGCCAGGGGGATCCGTGAGTATTTGGAAAAAATGGTGCGGTCTCCTGCATTTAATTTATTGGGAGCTATAATCCGGGGCAGAAAGGCAGCCTCAAGTATCTTCATTAATTCTTTACCATTCTGAAAGGGAACTTTTTCGGGAACCGTATTCATTATATTCGTAATGATAAATCCTTGATTGATGCGCACATTGCTTGAAGCAAGCTTTTTAAAATCAAAAACAGAACCGCTGTTCTCATCATATGTTTGTTGAAAAACATCAATACTTCCTCCCTCTGATCTTAAAGTTTGCCTGTATTGTACCTTAAGTTGTTGAATAATCACAACGACAAGGATAAAACCTGCAGTAGTAGCTGCTTTTACAGTCACATTGGGTTTGAATTTAATGGCAAGCACAGCACCGAGCATGATAAGCCAGGTAAGCAGATCATGGAACATCGCCACCGACAAAGAAGAAACAATAATGGAGCTAAAAACAAGGACCATAACCCAAAGTTTCAATTCCTTGCTTCCCAGCAACAACATAAACAATCCAATGTATTTAAAGCCACCGATTAAAACGAAAACAAAAGCGAGCTCAGAGCCAAAGCTACCGGAAATATAACCGGCGACAAAACCGGCAGCAATAAAAATGTAAGGCAATTGTCCTGAGTTGTCAATAAATTTTCTTATTTCAGTTTCATTAATAATTTCCCCCCTTAGTTTGCCGGCTGTAACATGAAGGCCAAGAATAAATAAAATCACTGCCGGTATCGCATATGAAAAATAATCTGATTCAGGTATCCTCATTATATAATCTATGTACTGGTATTTGTCAAGACCATTATAAGCAAAAGTAGGCCCCAGTAACATTTGGATACACATTAATGTGCCGGCAAGATAACGTATTGGGATAACCGAACCAATGGAGAAAAACAACAAGAAGAATTGTTGCAGGGTTATGGCTAAAGCAAAGTAGCTCCACCACGTCATATCAGGCCACAAAACATATATTGCAACCATTGTTAACAGGTATACACCCCAATTAAATTTTACATAAAACAGAGTGGGTAATGTCATTGGGATTCAATAAGATTGTTCAAATAATTCTCGGCAGTTTTACTTCTGCATTGATAACTATATCCGTCATCCAGAGACCGCCTGCGTGCCTTTCTCCTTATCTTGTTTGCTTCTTCTGTTGGTAACTTCAGTAAATCATTAATCTTTTCGCAACATGAAGCTACATTATTAAATAAAAATATCTCTTCTCCAGCCTGGAAATATCTTCGGTGATCCGGAGTATCAGGGGCAAGTTGAATCGCTCCTGCTCCGCCTGCTTCAAAGGTGCGCATATTGTGGGAAGTTACATTGTGAGGGCGCATCAGATTGAGTTGCACTCTGTATTTTCTTAGTGTGTACCAGAATTCTTCTTGATAAACGGGCGGATAAACGATAATATTTGAGTGGTTTACAAATTGGTTCCATTTATGTCCAAATACATCAATTTTAACATTTAAAGCCGCCAGCTCCTTAAGGAACTTTCCCCGTATTTCATCCGGATTACCAAGAAAACAAACCTTACTGATTTCTTCCGTTTTTTCCAGCTTCCGGAACAGACCCTCATCAAGTTCAAAACCAAATGGCAGTATCTCCGAGCGGACATTCATTTCGGTTTCCATTTGCTTTTTATCCGCCGGATTGTAAGTAAGAAACAAATCGTACAAAGCCATCGACCCGCTAACATTGGCGTTTCCACTGCCCTTACCCGAAAAGATAAAAGGGCTGTCCCCGTTATAATTAATTAAAAAAACACCTTTTTCCTTTGCCCATTGTAATGTTTCGGGAAAGAACTCCATTCCTTTAAATACCCAGATAAGATCAGGTTTAAACTCCTCAACCTGCTTTTTAAACTTTTCGTTGATCTTGTTTAATATGGATGATAAGCCTGACCGGTAGGCAAGTTTATTAAAAATACCGCGCTGGTAATAATCGTAAAACAGGCTTTGGGCAGGAAAATGGAAAACTTCAACGCCTGCTCTTTTTAAATATTTTACATAAAAATTTTCTATAGCATAAACTTTATCAGAGCCGGTTATTAATAATTTCATTCTTCCTGACTATTAGAGTCGATTCAAAACTGTTTCAATAGCAGTCGCTACCCTTTCCATTGAATAATCAATGATCTTTTTTGCAGATTCCGCCTTCATCAATACCACGCAGTTTTTATTATCCGCCATCTGTTTCAGAATATGAATCAGTTTATCCAGGTCGCCGGCTTTAAAAACGTAACCGTTTATGCCATCAGAAACGAGATCAGCCGCGCAGCCGCATTTGTCGCTTACTATTACAGCCTTACCATTTGCCATAGCTTCGTTTACTGATAATCCCCAGGTTTCTGAAGGCCCCCTGGAAGGCAGTACAAAAACATCTGCGACCTGGTAAACAGACGGCATCTGACCCTGATTTTGAAAACCTGCAAAATGAATATTGCTGTTGTCCTGGTATTTCTCTTGCAAGGCCGGTAATAACACGCCGGTTCCGGTCATTACAAGATGAACATCCGAAGGAAAACGGTTCTGAGCAAAAGCCTCCAACAAAATAGCGGGATCTTTTTTAGGCTCCATCTTTCCGGCAAATAGAACGACGAAATCGTTTGATAAAATGTTAAACCGGCCACGAAGATGATCTGCATATTTTTTATCCGGATCAGTAAGCGATTGGAAACGGTCATTGTCTACTGCATGAGGCGCAAAAACCAGTTGATGATTTTTAAGTCCTGCTTTCCTGAAATACTCATGATTGTTCCTTCCGGTGTAAAGAGCCACATTAATATGTCGGTAGATCCATTTTAAGAGAAGTCTTCTTCCCGTAGCCATAAGAGAACTGGTCTCATCGAGTAACGTGGAATCCCCACGAAACAAGACCGGCACTTTTCCCTTAAAGTGACGCATCACTTTTAAGTGGCTTTTGAACGCCCAGCCGTAAACCAGGATCGCATCCGGCTCGAATTTCTTTACTGATGCTATAATTGACGGATTGTCTATTCCTGAATAATGATCAGACCCCTTATTTTTTGCAACATTTTCCAAAAATTCATATGGGTAGCCCTCCAGCAAGGGTATATCCCACTCCACCACCTTTTCAAACCCGGGGTCATATTTCTGCTGCAAAACGGACTCTCCCCAAGTGTAAAAAACCTTTATTTCTATCTTCTTCCGGTTGTAAAGCAAAGAAAACAACGGCGCGTTGTATTGAATGGGATGGGTAGTAATGATCGCCAATCGTTTCATAATGGTTTGCTTATTCAATCAACGCTTTCAGAATATCCCCGTAGACATCTTCATAAAAATAATTGGTTTCTTTGTACTCCAATCCTTCCCGGTTGACCGCATTCTGAATATCAAACGCAGCCAGATTTTCAAAATCGACGGCGATCACCTTAGGAAATGCCTTATCTCTTTCATAAGCTAAAGCATACGCCATAGTTTGTGAAAACCACACATCCAGGCCGCACGCCAGGTACTCAAACATCTTGTTGGGCGCATTACAGATCCAGTTTTCCGAGACCGGCCGGTAAATCACCAGCCCCACGTCATACTGCTTCAAGATATACGGCAACTCCTTGTAGTTTACTCCATCTCTCAATTGAATGCAATCATCCTGGATGAACCCCAGGAATTTCAGCGCCTTTTCATCCACATTATAGGCATACAGATCAAGAGATACCATCTCTTTATTTTTCAGCACCCATTCTGCAAGTTCTTTCAGATACATAGTGTCATAGCCCAGTGAACCGGCATACACCAGTTTAATTTTATCCTTATCCCGGCGCGTTACTGCAGCCCCTGCCCAGTTTTTCGACGGATAATTGGGCATGGCATGAAAAACCGATGCATCAACTGCCTCAAGCCGGTTGTCTTCGATCATCTTTTGTAATCTCACCTCATTCGTCTGTGATACCCAGCGATACAAATGATACGTTTTCATTTCCTGGCGATGCATGGATTTTACCAGCCTCATGTCACGTTCGTATTCCCGGGGGCTGACGTATTCATGATAATGGACAAGCAATTTTACCCTGGCCCCTTTCATTTTTTTATACATCAGGGCCGGCCAGGAAGAAATGGTATCGAAGTATAAGACAGCGCCCGGGCGGTGCATGATCAAAGTTCGGAGGCTGTACAGGTAAAAAAATAGGTACTGAAGCGAACGAAAGGATGACGTAGAAACAATGGCAGGCGTCCTCCTGATAACAATACGCTCTGAGATATTTTCATATGCTTCTAACTTTTTCGCTTTCGTATTTTTCGTCGTGATGACAACGATATGATTTTCCTGCTTCTTACTCAGGTAATCCACCAGGTTGCATGCGGGAGGATACAGCTCAATGGGTTGAAAATGGATAATAAAAATTTCTGATAGTCTTTTTGCCATGGAAAATCAAACGTATACAGGATCAATTTCCAACATATGAATTTTAGATTATGGGTACAGATTAATAACTGTGCGGAATAAAATACGATTTTGCATTACATAAACAAATTAAAGAGATCGGTAAATTTATCCGGAACGAACAGGCATTGTGGATTTTTTATTCGTACCTATTTTGTATAGAGCAAATTCACGTCTTAACTTGTTATGAATAATTTGGCCGTACACAAGGATCTTAGCCCACTTCTTCAGACCATTTTTTAAGAATAACCTGCCGGAATTCCCCCAACAAACCGAATTTATGATGTAAACGGCACCATAAAAGGGCAACGGTTCTATTGTTACCTTCTTATAGTCTCGTAGTAGTATTATCAAAAAGGAATGACCGGAAAAAAAACTATAGTCTGCCAAATTCTTACTTTCAAAATCCGGGATAGAAACTAAATCAGTTCGTATGATATAACTTGAGCCGCAGAAATCATAAAATTTTCGGGGATAGCGAAATAGCTGGTCTTTGTTTTCATCATAAACAAAACCTTTATCAATATACCATCCAGGACACTCCGTTTCTCTATGATCAGCAACAAACTGCGAAATTTTATTTGAAACAAGATCATCAGCATCCACAGACATAATATAATCACAACCAAGTTCTTTTGCATGCCTGGAACCGAAAATGCTTTTTCTCCCCTGATCCATTGAAAATTCTATATCCTGGTCTGTTTTTAAATATCGCTTTCCATGTGAATCGTAATCAGTAATATCATCAACTTTTAGAAAAGGGAATGGGAAATGTAGCCAAATAACAAATTTGCTGTCAATCTTATTTTCAGGATAATCTGAATATACAACGATCACCCTGAAATCGCTATTTAATTGATTCAGCATCGATTGTATCGTCCTGTTCAGTAAGGCCGAATGAAATTTCCAATTATCAGATGTTGCTTTGGAACGAAATGGAATAACAAAAGCGATCATAAAAAGTCAACTGATATATTTTTAATAAGGGTATATTCCCCATTTTTTGAAGTAACAAAAGAAGTGCCTGTGGATTCTATTTTATTTGATACTTGCTGGGTTAGCCCCGGATGAATGTTTTCGTGTATTTCCATTAATAGATATTTGGTTTTCCGTAACCATTCTGTTTTGGGCGAGAGGAGACATTCTTTTTCAGAACCTTCTATATCCATTTTTAAGATGTCTATTTTATCGATGCCAAACTCTTCCATTAGACTATCGATGCTTCGACACGGAATTTTTTGGATTACTTTGCCCTTTGTAGGCTTACGTGCTAACCGGTAAGAAGCTTCACCTTCCCCAATATCTATCACACTTAAATCACAATCCTCGTCAAAGACACCAATCCTCAGGGCAGAAACGTTGGAATAATTTCCGGTATTCTTTAGCAACAAGTTATAATTCTCATTTTCGGGCTCGATTGCAATAATTGCCGCATTGGGAAACTCTCTTTGAAAATACAAAGTTGCTAAGCCGATGTTAGCTCCACAATCTACAACGGTGGCAATATCTTCTTCATAATTTAAAAACAGGTCTTCCTGTACAAATATTTGATAAAAGATATTGGTATCATAAGTCTTATTCCTCAAATAAACCGTATGCGACAGCCCTCTCAAATGCAATCCGATCAGTTGGCCTTTCCGTTTTAACAATCGCTGTACAATATAGCTTACAGTTGTAAAAAAGCCTATCTTTTGAACATGCAGAATAAGAAACTTTAGCCTGTTTTGAAAGGTCATATCTATGGGAAACTAGTGATTCTGCTAAGAATAATACTGGTAATAAGAAAGTATCTGCCCCAGGTCTCGTTCATAAGAATCTGTTTCTTCAAACAAAGGTTGCCAGCTGTCTTGTTTTAAAATATAAGCTTCATCTATCACCCTTGCAAGGTCTTTATAATTATTGTACTCAAAAATAAATCCGTTTTTACCTGTCATAATTACATCAACATTTCCTTTTGCTGAAGATGCAATTACAGGCAAGTGAGAAAGGAATGCATCTTTAACCATCATTGAAGACATTTCTGTAAAAACACTTGGCATCACAAGGAAATCATATTCATGTAACGAGCTTAAAAGGTCTTTAAGCGGCAACGTACCCTTAAAATTATAAGAGTATTCACGAATGCATTCGCGATGGTAGGATTGATCAACTATATTTCCAAATACATCTAATTCTATATTTTTCTTTAGTAAATTCATTGCTTTACAAAGTAAAAGCAGTCCTTTTTGCTTTTCAATCCGCCCCACAAAGACAATTTTATTTTTAATGGCTAAAGAACCGGAATTGGGGGTTTCGCTCGCCAAGGATCTGTTGGTAACATAAGGAATTTTGGCAATGGTTGAAGAGGTAAATCCATTATCTGCTAAAATCCTTTTAAACCACTCCGCATAGATGAAAATATTATCGCAAACACTTATTAATTCAGTAAGTTCATGTTTCCTTTGAACGATCCGACCATTAAGGTGCTTAATACCCGGCGATTTTTCTATTAAAGGAATTAATTGGTTTTTAACAAAGTTACTGATACTGAATCCGGATGTTTTTTGATACTTCAGTTTTGTTGCAATAATGCATTTTACACACCGGGAAGGGGAAGAAAAATCATTACAGTCCTCGATTCCTTTATACCGGAAATCGTTTTTATAGCAGGTCAAATAGGGAAGGTGGAAAGTAAAGTAAACTTTATTACAATTTTTCTTTGCCGCCCGGAACCAGGCCAGGTTGATACCATTGATCCCTGAATATTCCTGGAAATGGCAAATGTCAAATTTTTCTTCGTTTACTAATTGGACAAAGCTGTTAAAACCATTTTTAAGAGGTATTACCCAGACTCTTTCGTATAGATAAGCCGTTTCAGATTCACTTTCAACGACTGCCACTTTAACCGTATGTTTATCTTTGATAAGATATTCAACGAGCGTATGGGTATAATTTTCGATGCCCGCATTTTTGAAGGGTAGATATCTTCCAAGAACCATCAGTACGTTCAAGCCGGTTGATCTCTTTTAAAGATGGGATAATACTTTTTGACAACGTCAGCCAGGTAATTGTCTGATTCAATTCCACATTCCTGCATCAGTTTTGCAGAAAACAGGCAGGGCGCCTCAAACTTTGCAATGACAACTGGTATATTGTCTTTCACAAATTTTGATTCAAATAACTTCTCAAACGTAGATACAATTTCAACCATGCGATAGGAACGTGAATTTACAATATTTACCGTTGCAGGTTGTTTTTTATAATGAGTTAAATAATGGTTCGTGAGCTTAATGAAATGATCCACATCGAGTATATTTCTTGAGGCAGAGTCTATAACACTTATCTTTTCCCCTTCCGTAAGAGAATTGTATAAATAGTTGAACAAGGTGTGAGTGTTCCATGGATTATTGCCGATAATATTTGAAGTCCTGATGATTACATAATCAGGGAATAGCCGTTTTACCAACTCTTCCATTTTAATTTTATGGATCACATAAGGCCGCTGGTAATTGTCTTTCGAATTTAACTGGATCGTACTGAAATACACAAAAGTTTTACCATAGTTTTTTCTCGCTATAGCCGTAATCTCATTCATCTCGAAATTATCCTCCCCGATATTTTCTATTACTGAATTCGAAATACCGTTTACATAAAATAAATAACTATCCTGGTCGATCTCTCTCAAAGCTTTTGCAAGTAACCCTCTTCCAACAATCATTCGGATCTTCTTTATTGTTTAAAGGTTTTTTTCTACGAGATTTTGTTGATTGATCACTTTTGTATTCGAGGCAATTGATTTGTAGATTACACATCCGGCACCAACGACCACATTATCTCCAATCGTTACATTTTGTAAAATCACAACATTAGAACCAATCCAGCAATTATTTCCGATTCTAATTGTCCCTACATTGAATCCCTGATCAGATATGAGTTTTTTTGTATCTGAAAACCGGTGATTGTGATCATAAAATAAAACTGATTCTCCGAATTGATTATTGTTGCCGATCTCAATTTTGCCCAGGCAATTTATAGAACAGTTATTGTTGAAAAAACAATTTTCTCCAATAGATAATACCCCATTATTTCCAATAGTGACATTGAAGTTGTTTCTGATACGACAGTTATTATCGATGTGAATTGTGGTATTGCTGATATCAGAGTTAATTGAAAACCTTTTCCCGATTATCACAGACGACTTTATAACAAATCGCTGTTTTGAAATATGATAGTAATAGAACTTTTTAATCCCCATACCAAAGTTTTTATTGGTATTGCGTAATTTTCTTATTCCCCTTAATAGATTAAACAAAAGATTTTTTTTCATTGAACGAAAAGATCAAAGCCATGATTTAATTTTTTCAAAGAAAGAGTATGGGCATCCTATAGAAAACGCTATCAGGTAACCGATACTTCTGAAGCCGGGATTTAATCTGAAATTTTGTATAAGCCAATATTTTGCCCTCGGGTAATTGTGTTTATAAAAGTACGGCGCCATATTAAAAACACTGCTTTTAAATCGCTCTTTAAATTCAGCATTGCCGGCGCCATCCGCACAGTTTTTTTTATAATATCGGGATAAGAGCATTAAAACGCCTTCTGAAATCCGGGCAGCTGATTTATGATTATTATTTGATAATGAAGTTCCGTGTAACCGATAATATCCTGTTATCCCCTTTTGATAGATGAATTCAAAGTGCTCTGATAATGAAAGATAGATATAATAGTCCTGGATGAAAATTGATTCATCATACCCTCCGATTTTTTTTGCTAAATGGGTCTTTATTAAAGTAGAAGGATTGGGGATAAAATTGAAAGTTAGCAAATCAGAAAATATAATGCCGGAGGGCATAGAATTTTCGTCATATCCAACACGCTTCAAATAATCTCCATTAATTATTTTGCCTGCTTCATTTATCACAGCAATATTTGAATAAACCACGGCACATTCTTCCCTTTCTTCAAGTATCGCCACTTGACTGGCTATCTTATCAGGCAAAATAACATCGTCCGCATCAAGGACCTGGTAGTACTTTCCCGCTGCTTTATTTAAAATGATGTTGCACACCTTTGATATTCCATGTGAAAAGGTATTTTTTATGAAGGTGATTTTAAAGTTGCCTTTATAATTCCTGATCCAGTTTTCAATCACCTGTACAGAATTATCACCGGAATAGTCATCAACGATAATGATTTCACAGTTCTCATAGCTCTGGTTTGCAACAGCATTTAGAGCATAAGTTACAAAAGCAGCGTAATTATGATTGGGAATACCAATTGTTACTAAGGGTAACTTTGACATTTTTTATCTTAATAATCAATTTCCAATTAATTTCCTACACTAAAATCGAATTTTATCTTTTGGACTTGGGTAGCCCTAAGTTCTTTAAATTTTTTCCATTCAATACGTTGCCCGTCTAAAAATTTATCTGCTAATTCATTGACTGAATAGGTATCGTGAAACACATTATCGAATTCAGATTGCACTCTGTTACAGGGAACATTTACATACTTAGCTCTCGAATAACAAATGCCTTTTCTTTGAAGAAAAAGGTCTTTTAGTAATTGCATTTGCGATTCCAATGAGTTAGGGTTTTTAAAAGAAAGATAATTCAGGATCGTTGCTATTTCTTTTCTTAAAAAAATTGTAGCATCTAAAGACAGAGGATAACTCCAGTCAGGTGAATGATACATATCCTGCCAGATCCAGCTATTCCATTCTTTCCCCATCACCTTTTCTGTAGTAAACAAAGGAATTTCCTGTTTTTTATTGTAGGCATAACAAAAGTCAAGATCACTTCCAAGTCTTAATGAAAATACATTTTGAAGCGGATGAAAATTGAGACAATCATTTAAATCATAGAAGTCTAAAAAAATGGCGTCATCTGTCATAAAAAATACTCGGTCTCCTTTCTGTCGATTTACCAACCCCTTCAATTGCTCACAAAAATTGGTCTCTTCAATGAAAGAAACAGGAAAATCCTGAAATTCCTTTTGAAGGATTTCATAAGCAACTTTATGTTGGGTATTGCTGTGAGTAAATAATAGGAACAGTGGAGCAGGATTCCTTGTGTAATAAAAGTAGGAAGATAGCAGCGCTTGCAATTGCATGGCCCTGTCTTTAGAAAAGACAATGCCGGAGATGCCATTGTTCAAACCATATTCCAAACTGTTATAGAAATAGGAATAATAACTTGAAATCCGGCTAATAGTCTCCAGATAAGCAGTCTTCTCTTTTTCCAAAGATTTGGTTTTATGTATCTGAACCTTGAAAGGTTTTAAAATTTCATTAATCAAATTCATTTTAAAATATTAACCAAACAATTTTTTTATTCGGCTCATTAAAAGTGTGAATGCTATTTCCATCTGAATTTTCAATACTGCGTAACTTGAGTAATGAAGTTTAGATATGTACAGTTGATCCCCTTGGAAGCTGTTTAAAGCATCTTTCAGCAGAAAAAAATTATGGTCTTTCATAAATTTCTTTATATCTCCTACTAAGGGCTGCTGCTTGTAAAATTCAATTTTCGACACTTCAAGCCAAATTACTTTAATCGATGAAATGAAATCTTGTGCTCCTTCTAATACCATCAATTCGGCTCCCTGAACATCCATATGAAGAAAATCTATTGATGATATATTATTCTCCTTACAAAATAATTTTAAAGTAATCGTTTCAACTTTTATCTTAGTTTCAAATTTAATAAAGCTTGCCATCTCCAAATGCTTATCAGGCTGAAGCAGAGAACTGGATTTATTCCCATAATCCCAGTCAGAATTTGGTGCATTTTCGGGTTGCCCGGATGAAACATAGAAATCCGTAAACCCATTTTTTGATGAAATCGCTTTATTGTAAAAACTCGCATTTTTTACCTGGTAGTTTATAAAATTATTTCTGATCAAATTTATATTTTCGGGAAGGGGTTCAAAAGCATAAATAACTGCATTTGGAAAAAGCCGGGAATACTTAATGCTCTCCTCCCCTTCACATGCGCCGATATCAAAAAAAATAAGTTTATTTTTCGTTTTAAACAACCCTTTTAATTCGGTTTCAATCGCAACTGGTTCATTTATATAATCAGATCTGTCATAATTCATTTTTGTCTTTTATGCTTTCCGGTAAATAGAAGATTTACATTTTTCAATAATCCCCTTAATCAAATCGACAAAACCAAAATCTGTCATTTTCATAATCTTAAATACCTTCCTTATCTGTTGATTCACCAACATAAGTTTTATCAAGGCGGTGGCATGTTCTTTATCCCACTTGTTCTCCAAATAATTAATTTCTTCCTTGGTTAATGGCAGATTGAGCTTCTCAATTATTTCTTTCCTTGCCAGATAACCATAAACTAAATATCCCGTTGGATTATTTTGCTCCTGGGCATCGTGTTGCCTGTAGAAAAAGAACGATCGCTTTAATAAAACAACTGGTGTCAGTGAAGCAACTTTTACGTTAAAATATTCATCATTTGCCATAGAAAAACGGGTGTCAAATCCTTGTATCTTTTCAAAGAATTTTCTTTCAATTATAGTACCCGTTGGCCCTGTTGAAAGATGTGTAGATTGGAACAAATGCTTTCTGATAACATCCTCACTATTCATGAGCACTGCAGGCAATGAAGAATCACCATCTATCATTGAAATACCAAAAGATGATTGGGGATACTTTTCCATTTGTTCAATGCAATAAGCAAGACCCCAATCATAAATTTTATCGTCTGAATCAACAAATTTTAAATATTTACCCTTTGCATAACTCGCAGCCTTGTTTCTGTTGGGATAGTCCCGGAGGTTGGTTTCATTCTTATAAACCTTTACTCTTTCGTCATTTTTTACATAAGATTTTGCAATTGAAAAAGTGTCATCCGTTGATTGATCGTCTACAATTATCAATTCAAAATTTCTCCAGGTCGAAGCAAGTACACTTTCTATTGCTTCAGCAATATATTTTTCCCGGTTATAAGCAGTCATCAAAACACTTACCAATGGTTCATCAGGCATCGAGGTATCGTGTGTTATCTGCATTTCTCATCTTCTTTATACCCTGGGATATCTCTCGAATTAAATTTTTCTCGGAATAATTTTAATAATATCATTTTCTACTTTGAAAGTATGTAAAGGAAGATGTTTTGATATTATTTTATTTATTTTTTTAATCCGTGGATAATCATAGTCTCCATTGAAGCACCTGGCATCATCAATCAGGATGATATGGGTTTTCACTTTATGATTGATAATTTGAAGAAGTTCTTCTATAATAGGTGTATTCTTCTCACCTTTTGCAGTCCGTATAAATTCTTTACCTACCCAAAATTCTGAAGAATAATGGCCATCTAACCAGAAAATACATGTTTCGTTTATTTCTTTTAAAATATTGGATAATTGTACTGAACTGTCACCTTGAACAATTGAAATATGCGCATCGTTTTGAAACCTTTTTTTTGCTTTATCCGCTAAATCTTCACTTAATTCTATAGAATATAATTTAGTAAAATTCTTTTTAAAGAAATCGAGAGTATCACCCAAAAAAGTTCCCGTTTCAATAAATATTTTTGCATCTTTAAATTTCCGTGAAATTTCAAGTAGGTCAGCTCTTTTAATATCGATTTCAGGAATGTAATATACCGGTTCCTTTGTATAGAACTTTCGTTTGATTTTCTTATAAATTTTATTAAATGAATGTAGCATTATCTTTTACTGCTCTTCGTTTTAATGTTTTGTAACTGCTCAGAAAGAGTAACACCTTGGTTAATTAAGAACGTCAACCAATCGAATGCACGCTTCTGTTTCTGACATATATATCTCCAAACCCTATTTTAGCAAAATTGTCTGACGCAATTTGGGTTCGTATATCAACTGGCGATATCCACTCTTCCAGGGCAAATTCCATGCTCTCGCCGATGCTAAAGTTGCATTCAATATTCGAATCGATTTTTTCAATCTGGTTAATACAGGCAATTGCCTTATCGGTTTGCTCAGGCACTGTGAATTCAAAGCTGATCATCTTTACAGATTTAGACAAACCTTTCAGGACATTTAATTCATAGCCTTCCACATCTATCTTTATGAATACGGGCAGCCCAAATTCCGTTATTAAATTATCAAGAGTGGTCATTTTTACTTTGATAACCTTCTTCCAGTGAACTCCCTTGAAACGCCCCTCTTTCACGGAATTGATCCATTCTGTTGAAAAAGAAGAATATACATTGTATTTTGAAATATGAAAATCCTGTATAGATTCACAGTCGCCCAAACCTTTAGTAACGATTTGTATCTTTTTACCAAATTTGTATTGTAAATATTTATAACAGTATTCCTGCGGTTCTACTGCAACAACTTTTGCCCCAATGTCAAGCATTGGAGCCACTCTATTACCCAAATTAGCACCCACGTCAAAAAATAAATCACTGTTTTTAATGAAGGAGCTATAGAACCTTGTTCTTTTTGCTCGTTCAATTTCTTCATTTCTTTTGATGGACACCTGCATTTTATTTGGGATCCACGCTTTTCTCCAATCTGCCAATTGAAAAGCGAGGTTGTATCCCAATAACGACCTTACTATTTTTATCATGTTTAAAAAAATCTTTAAAAGTTAGTTTATGGCAGTATCCCTTATTTCATTTCGCCAGGGATAATTGGTTGAAAACCTCGTGCATCTTATGAAAAACCTTCCATTTATAAACAGAGACAAAATGTTTCATTTTTTTTTGGGTAATCGTTGCAACTGGCCTTTTGGATTTACTATCCTCTATAATGTAATCAAAAAATTTACGGATACTTTCATTACTAAATTCTTCCGGTATTTTATAATCAACAAAGCAAGGCTGGTTCAACATCGCTAAATATTTTTCATCGTCATTGTCAAGCTCTATTATTTTATTGATTGCAGCATCAAATTGGGAAACATCTTCTATATTGATAAAACTTTGGGTATTAAAATCCTTTCCAACAACGGGATTTCCCCAATATATCGGTATGGAGTCAACGAGGAATGGCTCAATTAATTTTTCAGTTGTGTAACCAGGAAAAGATGAATTTTCGAAGGCGATAACGAATTTATAATCTTTAATAAATTCCATTTTATTTTCTACTGGAAAGCCGGTATTGTTCAAAAACCTGCCACCTGAATCAACTTTCTTATACTTAGATAATTCATGAAAAAAATCATTCCTTTCTTTACCGTTAGGATTCGATACCACCATGCAGCAGAATTTCTTCTTATTCTCTAAAGTTGTAAAACATTTTTCCTTATTAATCCTTTCAAGAGGCCAATAAGCCCATAAGGGCCATCTTTTTTGCCTTGGATTATCTTCATAAAAATCGGAATCAAACACATAATCACAGATGTTCCAATCAGCGCGTATGTTTTCACCGCCAAAAAATATGTGATGGCATTTATATTTGAGATAATTCTTCGAGCCAAATAAAGGATGGGTAAAAAAATAAAAATCAGGATTCTCAGATATTTCCACTTTATATTTTGCCGACAGGTGGCGGGTGAAAAAATTATCGGATGTATTAAAGCCACTGTATAGCTCGTCAAATTTTACTTTAATTGTTTCCATGGCTTAAATACTTAATTTGAAATGCATCTACAACTTAATATGTCAAGCAGTACTTTGCCGGTTCTACCTACCAATTCTTTTTAATTCGTGACATTTAAATTTATATTGCTTGTTCTATGGGATCCGATTGCCAAGTACATTTATTCTAGACAAGATATCCATAAACACGAATTTTCTATATACTATAGCGAATAATATCATTCTTTACTTCCTCTTGATATTTTACGTTTTTGGTTTTTATATGTTTAGTTAATTCGTCAATTGTTGGATATCCTCCTTGGCCTACAAACAACCTTGCATCATCTATTAATAAAATATGGTTATAATTAGACGTTGTAAATATTGCATTTATCTCTTCAAAAATTGGACACTCTTTATCTCCCTTCACTGTAATCCCACCCGAAAAATGCCCATCGAGCCAAAAAATAGCAGGCGATTTGATGTCTTTCAAAACTTCATAAAGCACTTTACCGCTATCACCATGCATAACAATTATATTTTCGTCCTTAGAAAATCTATTTTTTGCATCATGGAACAATTTTTCACTCAGCTCAATTGTAATTATTTTGCTAAATCTATTTTTTTGAGCTTCCACCATGTCACCAAGGTACGTGCCTGTTTCTATTAGGATTGGAATCGAATATTTCGATTGATAATAAGCTATGGTTATTTGTTTCACTGCATTTGGTGGTGGATTTTCACAACCCGCATAATGCCATTCTAACAGTTGTTTTTTTTGCAACGTCAATTTTCTTTTCCTCAAAATAATTTTAGGAACGTACGGCTTTAGCGCTTTCTTAATCAATTTTTGAACTTTCATTTTTAGGCCACAAATAATATTTATAGAAAAAGCTTCTCAGGAATCCACCTACACCAACTCTTGATCCAGCACGTATTTTTCATCTCGAAAAAACGTGTGATCACATTTATATTTTAGATAATTCTTTGAGCCAAATAAAGGATGTGTAATAAAAATCAGGATCGCCAGATATTTCAACTTTATATTTTGCAGACAAGTGCCGTGTAAAAAAATTATGTGGGGTATTAATGCCGCTGTAAAGCTCGTCAAATTTTACTTTAATGGTTTCCATGGCTTAAATACGTAATCGGTAACCCGTCAACAGTTAATATATCAACCGGTACCTGGCCAATTCTGCCTGCTACATAAGAGAAGGAACTGTAGTAGGAGCCGTATATTTTTGAAGTTTTTGATAAACAAAACAGGTCCACAACTGCATCTGCTACCCCTTCTGTTACGTCTCGTCTGAATATTTTTTTATGAAATAAGATCTTATCCTTGCCAAATTTTTGCACCAGACGGTATTGATGCTCTTCATTGTCAGTCGCTAAAAAAAAGTTGGCTTCAGGATTACTTCTTAATTCCTCGTCGATCTTATTTTCAAATAGAATAAAGGGACTGTTTTCTATAGACGTAAAATGATCAGTTGAACGGATATGGATTCCAATCGTAGAGGCATTAAATTGAAGTGCCAGGTTATCAATCTTTTTCTGAATAGCTGTTACAGGCTTAAACACCTCGTAATCGGATAAATCGCAATAATTCAATTCTTCACAGCTACAAATAAAAACATTATGGGCCTTGTTCACTTCCTCCTGCAAATTGAGCCTGTTTTGCAAAACGTCAGTTACCATTCTATCCAGGAAAATAAAATCAAACTTAAACAGGTTTAAGTACCAATCCTCAAAACCAAATAGCTTTGAAGAAAACCGCCTCATCTCTATCCAAACCTTGTATTCAATAGGAACCGGTTTTACTGAAAAATGTAAAGGATACTCAAATAGCTTATCGAATGGGGCATTCAATTCAGAATTTGTATTCCAATAAATTCGTAGTTTTTTATTTCCCTCTCTTGCCAGTTTCATTGCAGTAGCCATTATCCTCAACCGGTTCCCGAGGCCGCTGGTTGGAATTAATGTGATTACTCCGGGTTCATTCATACGCTTGTAAACTTGAACGAATAATTTGTCCTATTCCTGATTGTGTTGTGTGAAACATACAAAAGCGCGAATAGTTTAAAAAACCTGTATCTCAGCAACCAGTACAAGTTTGCGTTGATTCCTATCAATAATTTTGATTTCGCATAAATTTCCGGGTTCAAAACCTTTAGTTCATTTCCAAATTGGTTGCTTAGGGTGAAGAACTTATTTTTCATTCTCATTCTTAATTTTAATAAAGCAAACAGGTTTAAAATACATGATTCCCCCCTTTCTTTAATAAATGTTTCCTTTTCTGCTAAAAATAAATTCTTATTGCAAAATGAAATATAACTTTCATAGAATAAATTATACTGTTCACTCAACAGTAATTTACTATTTGCTATTACAGAAGTATCGTGTGCTCTATAATAATAAAGAGCTTCATTTAAAGTTGTAATCTTATCTGCATACACTATAAACTTAAGATTGAAAAGAAGATCTTCCCAGATGGCAAGCCGGTTATCAAATTTTAGATGATGCTGCCTGATGATATTCGAATCATATATCTTATTCCAATTAGCTGAATCGTATTTAAACCTGAGGAAATTCAAAAGCACAGGCACTTTATCCCCGGTTAAAAAAGTTTCATTCTCTAACTCCAATCTTTTCCCGGACTCGCCCTTCTCTTCTGCATTTGTTGCATTGCATATCACGATAGAGCTTTTATCTTCTTGCGCAATTTCGAAAAGTCGTTGATACATTCCCGGTGCTATGTAATCATCGGCATCAACGAATCCTATATACCGCCCCGACGATTTTTCAATTCCTTTATTTCTTGCGGCACTCACTCCTTCATTTGCAGAATCTACGAAAATAATTCTGCTGTCTCTCTCAACATATTCTAGAATTATTTTTTTGCTGTCATCTGTTGATCCGTCATTAATCAAAATAATCTCGATCTCTTTTAGAGTTTGATTTATAATAGAGTCCACGCATTCCTTCAAATGCTTCGATGCATTGTAAACAGGAACAATGATGGATACTTTACAATTCAAAAAGAAAGGTTAGATCTTTAAATTAAACTTATCAAAAACGCTTCTGCCCGTTAGCAATTATTTCAGTTTTTTAAGCGCCCGCAAAGGCTTCAACAACAATTTACCTAACCTGAAATTAGTGCTGTTTTCATAGGCTGAACGTGTACCATTAAGCAATTTAATTGCTTTTACCAGGGCTTCTTCACAGGCTTCTAATTCCAGTTGATTTAATAATTCTCTATTCCCAGGAGACAGCACGTCAATTCCTTCATACACATCCTTATGAATTATTTTAGAAAGCAACTCCCAGGAATAAGCATATTTCGCATTGGCACCTGCAGATTGAATTTGGGTAAACGAGCCCTCTCTTAGCCTGTAATTATATAATGGCTGATCGATTGTTATTCCTTTGAAATCTTTTAATATCCGGTAAATCCATTGAACATCTTCTGCTACCCTTCCCGAAAAATAGGAACTATATCCTTTCGTTCTCAGTAGCGCCTCCCTCGATATCATCATAGAGGGGCATACCGTAGAGTTCCTTTTAATATCATTCTTATAAAAATCAAGGAACTCTCTTTTTAATTCATCGTTGGTTAAAGAAATTTTTGCTGGTAATGAAACCTTCTTGCCGATATACCTGTATCCTGTAAAACAAATTCCTAATTCAGGATCTTTTGTGAACTGTTGTAACTGCATTTTTATTCTGTCCGGTTCACTCCAATCATCTGCATCCTGGAAGGCAATATAGTCACCCTTTACTTTTTGCAACACCTCATTGACGGCCCCTACCTTTTTTGTATTTTCCTTAAACTGCATTACTTTAATCCGCGCATCTTTTATGGTGTTTATTTTTAGGAGTGTATTATCCGTCGAAGCATCGTCTATTATCCAAATTTCAAGGTTTTCATATGACTGCTTTAAAATAGAATGAATTGCCTGTTGCACGTAATCTTCAACGTTATAACATGAGATTAGTACGGTTACAAGAGGGTCTTTAAAATCATTCATTTTCTAAAGAAAAATTCTTTTATTTTATGAATTCTCAGGCTCATTCGGTACGTGAGACTTTGCTGGTAAGCTTTAATAACCCGGTTCATTTTTTCATTTTCCTGTATCAGGAAGACCGGGTTTTCAAAATATTTTTCATAAATGTCTATGTTCCTGTAATAATGTCTCAATAAATCCTGGAACATTCTTTTCTTATCATTTTGGCCTTTTGCAAAAATAGAATCCGTTTTTTGCCGGTAATAATATCCTACAAAAGGCATTTCTACAACTCTTCCTCCGTTTTTTAATAGGTTGATCCATAAACTCCAATCTTCATAAAGTAACATCTGTTCATCGTAACCATAGGTCATATCAAAGTCTTTTCGTCGAAATAAATTAGTAGCGAACAAATAATTGCAAATTAATAATTCGCGAAAATCGTATTTCGGCAATTTTACTATTTTTTCGGTAGCTCCAAACAATTGAGTTTCTGCGCAAACAAGCTTTATTTCATTATCCGATTCGATTTCTTTTACAGCTCTTTCTAAAAAGTAAGAACTTATTTTATCATCGGAATCGAGAGGTAAAATATAAACTCCTTTTGAATGTCTTATCCCCAGGTTTCTTGCAGAAGAATGTCCGCCATTCTCTTTGTATAAATACTTAAACCGGCTTTCCGCCTCACAATATTTCAATGCAACTTCTTCTGTATTATCAGTTGAACCATCATTAATTATAACACATTCCCAATCCGCATATGTTTGAGCCATAACACATTCTAACGCCTCAGGAAGAAAGTGCGCATAATTATAACAAGGAATAATTACCGAAACCAGGGATTGTTCTTTAAGCATTTTTAATTTTCTGCAACGTTTCCATCTTAACTGTCTTTCTAAATCCGGACGACCAAATTTTGAAAGCTAAGTTTTTACCTACAACCTTATTTAAGACCTTTATTTTTTTGCTTTCATTGAATCCCAGTAAATAAGGGTTTAAGCTCACTGCTTTTTTTAAAAACGCAAGCAAATCTTTTTCATTATACTTTGCACTGTTGTGAATATGCCACATAAGAACGTTCCCTAATTTAAATTGCAGAGACTGATTCATGATATTTTCCTCCTTTAAAATAATTTCCCATTTCTTAAAAAAAACGAGTAGTTCTGCTAATCCCTTTGAATCACCAATTCGCTCCGCTAAATGAGTACGCCATAAACCACAAGTCAAAGGCTGGTAATCAAATTGAGCTCCTTTAAGTAAACCGGTTAAATGAAAATCTATTTCCTGGTTTCTCTTAATTTTAAGATCCCAGTCACCAATTCTTTCGACAATACTTCTTCTCATCAAAAAACTAAAGTTGGCTATACATCGTCCAACCAACATCTGGGAAATCATGTTTTCTTCCCTGCATGCAGTAACAAGTTTTTTCTCATCAGAAGTTCCCACTTCCCAATCACCAAACACACCATCACAATCTTTGTTCAGCTTTAAAAATCTAACTTGCTCTGATAATTTTTCGGGGTATAAAATGTCATCCGAGTCCAGGTATTGTATATATTCCCCTGTTGAAGCTTTGGTACCGGTGTTGCGTGCCACCTGCGGCCCGGAATTATCCTGGTATAAATAAATTATTGAAAGTGTTGAATCATTTTTCTTCTTTAAATTCTCAACTACATTTTTTGAATCATCAGTGGAACCGTCATCTACAATTACACATTCAACGGGCCTGTAAGATTGGTTAATCACCGATTGAATGGCTTCTTCAAGTAAAAAGGAGCGGTTGTAAGTGGAAATGATAACAGATACAAGTCCCTCACCATCCTTTGAATCTTTTTTTAATTTAACAGAATCCATCTTTGAACAAACAAAATAGCTGCTATTATGAAATAATAGTAAGGGGAATACTATTAATTAACGAAGCGACCCGACTGAAGGAGCTTCCATAGGAACCAATTATCTCCTTCGTACCTGCCAACAAATATAAATCTACCAACGCATCCTGAACTGCAATTTTATTGTTTCTGTTCAAATCCTTGTCAAAGCGTGTTATCAAATTATTGCCGAATTCTTTTTTAAAAAGCTCCTCCGTTTTTAAATCATCACTCGAGAGAAAAAATAAAGTCCTGTCATTATCCTTTAATTTTTTATACATGCACTTTATAAATAACTCGTCCCGGCTCCTTTCAATCGAACTCAGGTTATCCGTCCTCCTGATATGCACACCAATAGTGGGCTCAACAAACTGCCGCATTTGATTGGTGATTTTTTTCTGTAATTCCACGATTGGCTTGAATAAATGATAATAGTTTCCATATTTGGGATCATAAAAATCCGAATAAGTATCAATTAAAAAATGTTTTTCGGTTGTGTCCCAATAATCAGTCTTAAACCTTAATGGCAGAATAATATCGTTATCATAAAAAGCGAATTTTCGAACAATTGGAGATAGTAACCTTTTCTTTAAATCTTGTTTAAGCGATAACGTTTTTTGATAATTAAAGAATGAAAAGTAGGTTAGAAAGTAGTTCGAATCTATCAGAGTTACGTTTTCAATTGGTTGAAATAAATCAGTAAACTGACAATTAAGCACGTTTTCATTTTCCCACACAAGTTTAATCTCACCGGCACTTCTATTCCTTTTTTGCAAAACAAGACAAGAGTTTATAACCCTCATTCTGTTTCCCAAACCCGCTTGTGGTTTTACTATAATCATTTAAACTTTCCTCTTAATCTTGTACGCTCAACCTGGTATACGAATTTTTAAGATTGTTTAGGAGCGAACCTTCTTCAATAGGGATCTTATCAATCCTTTCGACCCTTTAGGCGAATTTCTGTAAGCTTCCGCATCATTTAAAAGCTTTTTTGAGCTAGCTTCATAAAAGGCGTTATAGCCATATTTCGCTCTTCTGTAAGCGGTTTCAATTGGCTGTTCAAATATTTTAACATAAAAATTGAGTAGGAAATTATCCTGAATATAATCAGGTTCCTTTTTGTTGAAAAAAGGTTGATTTACCATATAGCGGTATAACTCCTCACTTTGATCCACTTCAATTATTTTGTCGACTACCTCATCGAAACTGTCAAAGTCGTGACAATTTATAAAAGATTTAGGATTGAAATCCAGGCTGACAAGTGGATTCCCCCAGTATATTGGAATAGAATCAGAAAGAAAGGAATGTAATATCTTTTCTGTAGTATAGCCGGGTAAGGAAGAGTTTTCAAAAGCGATTGTAAATTTATAATTCCTCATAAATTCAATTTTATCCGAAGACCAACTTTTCTTCCTGGCAGGGAGGTGCATGTTATTTAAGTGTTTGCCGGCAGAATCTATTGATTTATAGTTAGAAAGCAAGTAGTAAAATTTGTCTCTTTCGGGATCTGCATCTCCGTTACTATATATAAAATTGCAGAATCGATTCTTGTTTTCAAGACTAACGGCTCCGGTTTTCCTTCTTTGGATTGCCGATTTTAATCCGGCACTAAACAGGAAATCAGGGTAACGGATATAACGATCTCCGAAGTCTAGATATGCATACCCCGTAGCATAGTCACAGAAATTGAAATCAGGAATTATGTTTTCACCGGTGTAAAATATTCTGACACAATCATATTTTAGAAAATCCCGTCCAAAACATGAATAGATGAGGTAATCAGGTTTTGCTTCATCAATGATTAAATCGTAGTGGATAGTTAATGTATTAAAAATCCTATTATTTGTTTTTTCAAAACCCGGATAAAAATCAGTAAAATTTATTTTTATTTTCCTTCTCATGGCGGGCTTTATTTGGGCAGAAGAATTGTCAATGATAGAAACACCTTCATATAGAAGAATTAAAATCGACAGGAGCCCTCTCTTTAGGCTATAAGACGATTTTCCAAAGCGGGTAATTTAACCGGCAATTATATTCCCTTTTCCCAACACCGAATACAATTGAAGATGTTCTTTCCCAATCTTATGTATGTCGCATTCAGAAGCTGCATATTGATAATTGGCAGTGCCTAACCGAGTGTGTATGTGTGCAGCTGCTTTTTGCAGGGCTGAGACATAAGAGCTTTCGTTTCCGGGCTTAAATAGAAAATTGCCCGTCCGTCTGAGGGTAGTTCCAATGTTACCAATTTCAGGGCCAACTACGATTCGAGCAAAGCTGAATGCTAAGTAAAGTTGTCCGGAATTTAACTGGTTTAAACGTGGAATTAAAATAACATCAGATGCCAAAAATAAATCGGTCATCTCTGATTCCCGGATATGCGAACTCGCCTTAACTTCTATTTTATTCATCCGTAACATGAATTTCTCCATCTCATTCTTCAATCTTTTAATCGGATATTTCTTAAAAGAAATGTAACTCTTAAACAGAAAGGACCTGGCAATCAATAGCTTCTTATTTTTTAGATCAAGTTTTTTGAAAGCGGATATCAAATCTCTTTCTTCGCGGGCATGGCGCATGGCGCCAAAAGCAAGGTACACTACTGCATTTTCTTTAAAGCCCAATTTCTTCCTGGCCTCATTTCTTGTTGACTGGATTTTGATACCAAAATAATTAGGATGATTTATTTGAACATTGACTTTTGAACCGTAAAGCGGACTACCAATAAACTCATTGTAGCTATTTTCACCCAAATGAACAAAGGCGTCTGCATTCTTAAAGACAATCTCGTACAATTGATCATCTAACGGCAAGTTACGATGCGACTTGCTGTTATGGCGGGTAACTACAATTTTTGCTCCGGCTCTTTTCCAATGTTCAAGTGTTAATTCTAATTTTTGTAATTCTCCTTCTTCAACTGGCATCCACTTGAAGAGAAGCTCCGGCCAATGAATATGAATTATGTCAAATCTTGTCTTACAATCCCAAAAATCAGAAACGCTACTTTTTACGTCCGACAATTGTCTTATCCCATCCACGTAAGATTTTATTACTGTGTTTCCATCATCATATTCCGCTACAATTAAGACTTTCAATTTCAGGATAGTTATTAATTGATTTTAAGAGCTTGCATTATTGCAGACCGAATATGGCTTTTCTTGTCGCTTCCAGGTACTGTTTTCCCCATTGTTCATCCGGTTCTAAATAATTGCCTTCAGCCCATTCGTTCCACGACTTGAGGAATACAAGCCTTTCATCAAATTCTTTGAGTTGCGAGTCTCCTATCGTTTTCTCCAGCCATTTTTGGTACAGTTTGGGAGACTCATTTAAAAAGATTCTACCGTTGTATCCTGAACGGGGTGTATTGTCCCAATTCGGAATTACACACGGGATCTCTTCTTCTTCATGCGCACATTCAATTCTTTCTTTTATCAAATCTTTATACTCGTACAACAGATCAGGAACTTTAGTCCCGGAAATTTTCTGAAAGAATGTTTTTTTAACTTTAGGGACACCTCCCGCCAACGCACTTCGCATTCGCTTATCAAATCCGTATTCCTGCGGAAGCGAATCATCTGTTATCCCGATAAAATAAAATTGATTCAAATTGTTTCTTGTAGCCAATTCATTCCAACAGCTGGTAAAAAATCCAGGGTCAGGAAGATCGGTAGGTCTGTATACAACAAACACCGGCCGGCCGTTCACCTTAATATATCGTTTGTCCTTAAGTGCCGGAAGTATCTCAAAAAAATGATTCCTGAAATCTTCTTCACCGGGATAAGTTTGTTCTGCAATAATCTCATCATTAAGCCCGTGCCACCTACCCGTCCAGCTTTCGTTTGCCCAGGCCAGGCAAAAAGGGAAGTCTGGCTCGCCTGATTTTACTACCTCGTTAAATACTCTTTCCAGGGTCCTTTTACCATTGCCAAACCAATAATGCCAATAACAAAAACCTTCAATCCCGGCTTCTTTTGCCAGGGATGCTTGTTGCTCCCTCACTTCCGGCACTCTCAGATCGTAATAGCCAAGTTCGCCGGGCAACTTCGGTTGCCTGTGACTATTAAATAAAGGCTTTGCTTTGGTTACGTTCGTCCATTCGGTAAATCCTTTGCCCCAAAATGAGTCATTTTCAGGAATGGGATGAAATTGGGGTAGGTAGAACGCAATCACGCGCGCTTTTTTTTCTAAACTTCTGTCCATTCGAATCGTTTTACCTTATCACCGAAAGCTTTTTGAGCCCACTTTACAAAAGGCTTATCCAATGCCTGTTCAACAGAGATTTCGGGAAGGCAATTACTTACCAGTTCATTCCTGATAAAAATTGCGTTAAAGCCTAATTGACTCGTGGCTACCAAACTGTATCCTTTCTTAGAGGCTAACTTAGTAAAAGCCAATAAGGATGCGCTGTTATAAATTCCATAACGTTTGTTATCGACGGTTTCAAACAGGGTTTCTTTAAAATCACGGGGCACCGTTTTAGACTCATTGGGATCAAGGATACATTGCACCTCAACAATGACAATATTGGGTTCAATAACCCTAATTGCATCCCAAATCCAGTAATCAACACTATCAATATCAATAGATAATAAATCAATTGCGCCCTTGATCCCTTTTGACGCAATTAACCGGTCAATATTTTCGGGTGTCACATATTCGCAAATGATTTCCGGGGGGAAATGCCTGGTGGCTTTATTGGATTTGTACCCGCTACGAAGTGCATCAGCGTTATCTTTATGACCTTCAAAGATCAACCCGCTGAACCCATGATTTAAAAACAAGTTTGCCGAATTGCTGCCCGTTAAGCCCGCTCCACCACCTATGTCAACACAAACTTTATTTTTAAATCCAATTTTCGAAAAAATATACAATAACAAACCATCCTCATCTGATTCAGAAAAGATAGAAAGACTTATATCACTTAGCTTACAATCGGCTTTCTGCAGTTGAAAAAATAAAAGTTTTTGATTTATCGTGATTAAGTTGTCGAGCCCACTGGTATATTTATCACCAAATGCGTTCAGGTTTGAAGAAACACTTCTGTTTATTACCGTTTCAATCGGATCAACGAAGTATTTTTTTACAGATCGTTTAAACATGAACTGATTGGCTATTTGGAAAGTTGTGGGGCATTAGGTTTAAGTTTGCTCTTCAGCCAATTCTTCGCCAGAAGAAGCTTTTTCCGGCCCTCCCGAAGCTCCTGCTGAGCAGGAATGGTCTCACTTATGCTTTTAACCACATTGGGGCCAAAATACCGTAAAACGTTTTTGTTGAAATCGTCATAAAATTTTTGGTTTGCGTTCTTCCGGGTAGATTCTCCGCCACCATAAAAATCAACTACAGTAATGTCAACAAATAAAAATTCTTTTCTTGCCCAGCATCTGAAATTAAAATCCCAATCTGCACATATTTCATACTCAACATTAAAAGGAGCAGGTGTATCTGTAAAACAACTTCTATGATAAAACATCGCCTGTTGACAAATATTCTTTTTCAATAGCTTTTGCAAATTGAACTCGCCATCATACAACTGTCCTTCTTCCGCCCACGCCGTTTTTCCTATAATTTTTGCATTCCCATATACTACCTCATAATCACGCTTATCCAAAGAATAGACTTGCTGCAAAACTTCCTTATTGTTGATCAAATCATCACTTCCCAAAAAATAAAGCCATTCTCCCCTCGCTCTTCGAATCCCCTTATTCATAGCATCATAAATGCCTTTGTCTTCTTCGGAATGGCATCTAATCGAGTTATATTGTGAAGAGTATCCTTTTACAAGGCTCAAAGTTGAATCAGTGGAAAGTCCATCAATAACAATGATTTCGTAATCGGAAAATGTTTGAGACAATATACTGTTTAAACAGTTCTGAAGCGTTATTTCAGAATTTAAAGTGGGTATGACAATTGAAAAGAATGGCAATTCCATTATATAAACCAGAATTCATTTTTTACCATAATAGCATTCAGATTTGTATTCGCATATTCATAATAACCTTTCGAAACCAGAAATTCTATTACTTGACCTTTCCTTTTCCCCGCGCCAATCGGAGAATACTCCGCAGCCTCTACACAGATTACTTTCGGGCATGATTTTCCAAAATCTATTGATTGCAGTATTTCAAAATCTAATCCCTCTACATCAATACTAAGAAAGTCAGGGAAAATTCCATTAAAGTATTGTTTTAAAATATTGGAAATAGTGGTTACTTTTATTTTCTTTATTTCTGATAAGTTTTTCCCATTTACAATCATACAATCTACTTCTCCTTTAGAAAATGTACTCAATGTACTATCCTTCATAAGATAGAAATCAAGTTCACCTTCATAAGTGCCTATGCCGAAATTTAAGTTTATATCATCAGGCCGGTATTTTTCGAATTTCATTATTAATGCTGGATTAGCTTCAATATTAATGCCACGAGATCCGATTGCATAAAACAAAGCCGTATTGCTTAAGAAATATGGATCATGTGCCCCTATGTCAATGTAAGACGGCCTTTCAATACCGCGCAAATTAAAAATATATCTGACTAATAAATCTTCACCACACTGAGAAAAGGATTTATTACCAGCGGCCCCTGCAGGCTCTTTTTTATCTTTTCCGTAAATCTTAAAAAGCCACTCCATTCATTTGCCAGAAATTAGGTTAGTCTCAATAATCAGATTTTACTTATTTTATTCGAGAAATTGGCAATTGTACAAATCCATAATTCCAAAACTGTTCTAATTGTCTATCATCAAGTGTTGTTTTTATAATCTCAAAATTTAAACACTCTTCGCATCGATCAAAGTATCGGACATTTGGTTCAGTTAAATCTATTGAAAGGTTATATTCTCCAATCGCCAGACCTGATACGTTGATTTTAAAATCTATTGAATTGATTCCTTTCTTAATAGAAATTTGATCATCATATTTTAACGCTCCTACAGATGAAAAAGCAACCGGGATAGACAAAACTGAAATAATTCTAAAATCAACTGAAATAAGCTTGACAATTTCACTTTTAATTTTCAAAGAGATAATAATGGAATTATCGTGAAATATTTTGTCATTCATTAAAATAGCTTCATAAATAAAAATAGATTTTTGTGAGCTATCTTTAGTAGCTGAATAGGATCTCTTTGCACTTTTTTTTAAATATTCTGTCAATATTTTATTAGTTGCATCTTTAGCTATTAAAAACCCCTTGTCAAGGTAAATAGAGGACGTACATAAATTTTGAATAGCTTGCATATTGTGACTCACAAATAAAACTGTTCTACCCGCTCCTTCCGAAACATCTTTCATTTTCCCTAACGCCTTTTTCTGAAATTCTGCATCACCAACAGCAAGCACTTCATCTACAATCATAACATCTGGTTCCAATTGTGCCGCAACGGCAAAGGCTAAGCGTACATACATACCGGAAGAATATCTTTTTACCGGCGTGTCAATATATTTTTCTACACCGGCAAAATCTATAATCTCATCCATCTTACTTTTTATTTCCGCCTTGGTCATTCCCATAATGGTGCCGTTTAAAAATATATTTTCCCTGCCGCTTAATTCTCCATGAAAGCCCGTGCCTACCTCCAGCAAACTGGCAATGCGGCCTTTCATTCTAGCACTTCCTATTGTTGGGCCGGTAGTACGGGATAATATTTTCAAAAGCGTAGATTTACCCGCACCATTCCTTCCGATGATTCCTAAGATCTCGCCCTGCTTTACTTCGAAATTGATATCCTTCAATGCCCAAACATACTCGCTCGTACTTTTTACTGTTCGATCATTTTCATCACCGATGGTAAGAAATGGATCTTCTTTTCCCATGATCTTGTACCGCCACCTTATAAAATCGTCTCTCATAGAGCCGGTGCCCACTTCACCCAACCGGTATTGCTTCGAAAGATTTTCTACTTTTATTACTACGTTGCTCATGAAAATTACTGTAGAAGTTATAATTATTAATGTATTGTCATCCTGCAGGGACTGTCACCCTGAGCTTGTCGAAGGGCTGCCGAAGGGAATGTCATCCTGAGCCTGTCGAAGGGCTAAACCGTATCCATGAAATTTTTCTCCACCCTGTTAAACAGCAGGATGCCCGAAAACAATAACAACACCATCCACACGAAACTATATAGGAAACTACTAAAAGAAAATTCGCCTATTCCAAAAAAAGCGTATTTAAATGCTTCAATAGGTGCCACCAGGGGATTGAAAGATACCCAGTACTTCATTTTAGGCGACAAAGTTGAAAAAGAATAAACAATAGGCGTAACGTACATAAACACCTGCATGGCAAAACCAACCATTATTCCCAGGTCGCGGTATTTGGTGGTGCCCGAAGAGATAATAATTCCCATACCAAACCCTGTAAGAGCCAGAAAAACCAGGGACACAGGAATGTACAATAAACCCCATCCAACAACAGGATGATACCCCTGCCGAATGATAAAATAAAAATATACTACCAAAAAGAGAGAGAGTTGTATTCCAAACTTTATAAGACTGGAAACAATACTTGCCAGCGGCATAATCAGCCTTGGAAAATACACTTTCCCAAAAATACCTGCATTAGCAGAAAAAGCACTTGAAGAACTGCTAAAACAGCCATAAAAGAAATTCCAGATAGCTATACCGGCAGAATAAAATAAAAACATAGGAACGCCACCAGTGGATATATTGGCAATTTTACCAAAAAGAAACATATAGCTTAGCGTAGCAAAAATGGGGGAAATAAAATGCCACAATGGTCCCATCAGTGTTTGCTTGTAAGCACCCACATACTGCCTGCGCACCCACAATAGTAAAAGATCCCGGTATTTCCACAGCTCCTTGAGCTTCAGATCTAATAATCGTGTCTTGGGTGTGATTACAAGATCCCAGTGTTGCTCTTTCTTCAATTTGAAATTCTTTTTAATCCGCTGATTTTATTGTCAGTAGATGAGAACATTTGTAAATAATTATTTAAACTGATTAGCTCTTCCATCTTCTTTCATGAATAGGGAAGTGCCTATTTTCATTCCAGTTTTCAAAAAATGTTTCATGGCCTAAAATAATACTGCCCTGTAATTTTCTTAAAATAGAAAAAATAGATTGATCATAACGATGTGCAATAAATTTGGGATCATTAGGATAAGAAGATGGCGAATCTATTAATAAATTTTTATGTTCATGACATAGGGTGAACCACTTTTCAGTAAGATTTACCGAACTTTTATCTTTTCTAATTAAGAAAGATGTTGCCATTAATTGACCAGAGTTTCTAATTGCATTATTTTCTTCCAAATGAAAGTGTTTAAATAAATCGCCTTTTGTATATATTTTTTCTGGAAAATTTAATTGAAAGGAAAGATTTGAATACTCGGAGGTTGTCAATAGCTTTATGTAGTCGTAAAATCTTTTTCTACCCTCGCAGTTAATTGAACATCCGGCGTCAATATACACTAATATGTCTCCCTCAGGAATTTCAGAGAGAAGTTGATTCGTTATATAACTTTTCCAAATCCAATAACCGTACCCCCTTGTTTGTTCATTTACCTGATTATCGATTCTATATTGTATTGGCAGATCAAACTCATTTAAACACGTAATAGTATCGAAAAAGCCACAATTTTCTGCTTCGGTTGTGATCCTTCTGAAAGTATTTTTATAATTGGTGGAAGCAAAAGTTAGAAAATGAATTTTCATTTTCCATTTTTTAATATTACCTGGTTGCGCTTGAATAAAATCACCAATCTTTCTTGCAACATTTTTTTTATCAATACCTTCAATCGCTATTCCTTTCATTCCTCCATTGTTCTTTTTTTTGAATACGTTGAAATCATCGTCACCCGCTGCAATCACAGCATTTATATCTTTGAACGAACTATGAAGACGCTTTTTACCAGATGAAGCGTCATAGATTACTGTAACCTTTTTATCAAATTGGCGAATAACACTTACTGCCTTAAGACTTGAAGCATTTTCGAGGATAACAACGTCAAAGATTTGTGCGCGCAATAATCTCACGAGCAAATTATAATATCTTACAAAAATAAAATCCGCCTTAATGGCAATCTGTTTTGTGTAATAGCAATAGCGTAGATATTTGGTTAATTTCTTTGGCAGAAATTTATAAAACGGATCATATAGGTTCTCTTCTGAAAAGATATTATAAATGGTCACATTCTTTGCCTTAAATAAATCGTTTATAGCTGTTTGAATTTCCTCAACAGACTCATTGATAACTATTGAGACCTTGGAGGTTTGTGATAAGATCCTGATATATTCAATAGAAAGAGTCTCTACCGTTCTTGGCAAAAAAGAATTGTAAGGAGCTATTATAAGAATAGATTTCACGAGAAAAATAAATACAATTTAATTACTTAAATAAAATATCTTTTACTCATAAATAAAATAGGTCCGTTAATAATACCTTTTAGGGCTTGCTTTCTAATATATACCAATCGTCAAAATGGCTGACTTTATCGAAAATCCTTTTGTAGCCATTCATCGTCAATAAATCACAGATTTGTTCTCTTTTATCAGTGTAATTATGTTCTACTGTTATAATTTTAACTGAATAATGCTCAAAATTAAAAGCTTGTAGTATATCGAATTCGGCACCTTCAGTATCGATTGATAAATAATCAATATCGTAAGGCGCATTGTATGTCTTTAATAAGTCTTCCAGTGAAACTGTTGGAACCTCATAACTTGCTTTATTTATTCTTTCATCGGAAAGAAAATCAATATCAGAAAATGAATTAATTGATGATAATATCGCATTTTCAGTCTCATTAAAAAGTAATAATTCTCCGGAGGTAGACCAAACACACCTTGAATCTATAAAACAGTTTCTATTTCTTCTAAGCGAATTATCCCAAACCCTTGCAGGTTCTGCTAAAATACCGCTCCACTGATATTCCTTTTCAAGCAAATAAGTATTATTCAATTCTATTCCGTCCGTCGCGCCAAAATCAACGAAAAATCCTTTACGTTTTTCCTTTGTAAGGTATAAGGCCAACAAATCCTGAAAAAGTTGGGCTTTTGATTTTAAAACTTTACCAGATGCAAAAGACAAAAAATTGTTTAGATCTAACGAATAATTTTTTTCACTAGCCGTATATGACAATAGAAATTGTATCTTTTTTAAACCGTTTTCCACTTCTACTTTCTCAATTTCATTTTTATGATGATCACTTAAAAGTTTATTAAATGATTGCTTGTTCACTAATTTAAAGCCTAATAATTCAAATAATCTTTTAAAAACTTTTTTCATAAAGAATTTTAAACCAAATCTTTTTATTTATTGAAATACATTTTACTGGGCAACAAAATCAGGTTTTACAAACAACCGTAGCAGATCGGGATATCGCGATACTTCTCGAAGATTAAGCTCAAGCAGCCGGTCCGTTGGGCTGGATAATCATTATACACTCTTCGGTTTCTCTAAAAGTAGTTGCACGTATAGTGATGTAAAATATCCTGCAGCTCCCGACCGGTTCGTAGATCTCATTATCACATCAGCAAATCAGCACATTAGAATCCTTCTTCCCTACCATCCGCACATATCCCTCCGCCGCCTTCACGCCCAATTCCCTGCCTCTAAAATCCTCCATTGCCGCATGACCACATTCATAAATCCCCGGCGGATCCTGGCTCACATGACAATACACCGCTTTTCTTTTTTGGTCCTGTGTATCAGTGATGTCAACGAGGTCTGTAGGATGAAAGATTTGCGTTTGTTCGCCTATGCACACTTCAAAGAAATAAAGGGCAAACTGTTGCGGCTCCTGCATCCAGCTTTGAATCGTGAGCAAGCTGGCCGACTGGTGGTCTTTGTGCGAATCCACCGGCCAGTGGGTGAACACAATGTCCGGCTTCTCATCCATGATCAGTTGCTTGATCTTTTGTACCCAATCATTGTCCACTATAGAAGCACCATCGATCTGCCCGGCAAAAACCGGTTTTGCATCAAGTATCTTGCACGCATTGATCGCCTCCTGCTTTCTTATCGCCGCCGCCTCATCATGACTTTTGCCCGGTATCCCGGCTTCACCCGTCGTCAGGTAAATGATCGTAACATCATGACCCGCATTGCGTAGTTTGGCCAGCGTTCCCCCACAACCGCTTTCCGGGTCATCCGGGTGACCGCCCACACAAACGATCTTCTTCTTATCTGATGATTCGGAATTCTTATATCCGCTTCCCTTCGCCAGCAGCGAAGGCAGCGAAACCAGTCCCAGCCCAAGAGCGGCACTGTTCTTCATAAAATCGCGGCGGGAGGAGGATCGATTCATATATTTAAGATTCTGGTTACTGGTTTAATCGTTCTTTGTCACCCTGCCTGCCCGACTCCTGGCGGGAGGCTCTCGAAGGGTGACAGTAGTGTATTGCTTTATGTCATCCTGAGCTCTCGAAGGGTGACATTCGTTAATCGCCCTTTGTCATCCTGAGGCTCTCGAAGGGTGACAGTAGTTGATCGTTATTGTCATCCTGAGGCTCTCGAAGGGTGACAGTAGTTGATCGTTCTCTGTCATCCTGAGGTTCTCGAAGGGTGATAGTAGTCGGTCGGTTTTGTCACCCGAGTCCATAAAGAAATCTCGTCGTTATTTATGCCCAATTAATAAATTACGATTTCCTCTTCTAAACCCGGCTTCGAGAGCCTCAGCCTGACACCCTTCCGGGGAAGCGCTCATCTTTCTAAAATTGATTTAGTATTAAAATTTAGTAGTCAAAGGGT
>JBQCEG010000157.1:0-4038 GCA_051960475.1 Ginsengibacter sp. | reverse complement strand
TCCAATAATAAAAAAAGACCGATTCCTCATAGAAACCGGCCTTTTTACTAAGCCGCAGTTAGCTTTTGGTAAGCTATTGCACATACGGGCTGATCATCATCTCGCCCGTCACCTGCTGGCCTTTGCTACCCGTGACAAAAGCCCTGAACCAGTATTTTTTGCCTGGTGTCAGTCCTTTGACGGTGCAGCGGCTGGTGGTGCAAATGGTTTTCACCCACACGCTTTCTTCCGTTGGCGGATCTGTCGTGTATTCAAAGCCAAAGGTGCTAACGCCTCTCTGGCCGTCTACCTTCAGATCCAGCTCGCCGGAGTTGAGGCCATTGGTGATCCTGAAGTTGGAAGGCGCCTCGATCACAATGCTCTGCCGCTTTTTTCTCAGGGGCATGGCTGTGCTCACGAGCGCTTCAACGTTGCCATCGGCAGTGTTGCTGACTGAGTTGCCCAATTGAACACAAAGGGCTACCAGTTCGGCACGGCGGCTGTTCTTGGCCGCAACTGCATTGGCATCGCGTGTGCCTGCTTTGGCAAGCTGCGATACGTATGCAGCAACTGCGTCGCTGAATACCTGCATTGTGGGATTGGGTGTAGGAAACAAAGGGTTGTTGGTCATCGCCACCTGTATCTTCGATGTTTCAGAAGACAGCTTTGTGTCTGACCAACTGTTGTACGGACGTGTAACTACTCCGTCGTACAAATCTGATGCTGTTAACATAAGCATTTAGATTTTGGGTTTAAAAATTCCCGGAGGACAATTGCCCGGAGCCGGGTTCCGTCAACATAACGGGAAGACAAACAAAATAAAAATTTTTTAATCCTGCAAGAGGTGCGCCGTCATTGATTTTGCTTGGATATATAAGCATTATATTATATCTTCCCGCGAGGCATTTTTATACGGTCATCTTAAAGAATTTTTGCATTTGGCAAGAAAGAAAAAAATGAAAGAATGATAAAATGGGGTAATACCGCCCGGAAAATACCGTAAATTCCCTGTTTAACCGGTGGGCACTTTTACCCCTTTTTTGTTAAAATATCCGGTTGATTTTTACGCGAAAAATGTAAAGCATCAATTTATCTTCTCTCTTTGTGCAAAAAATGAACAACATTCCGCGTCAACTTCCGGAAAAGTTGCGCGACCATTCTGAAAAGATTGATCATTTCAGGGAAGGGATTGGTTTCTTTTCTTAAAAGTTTGAGGAGTTTTCATAAAGCCCCGACGATTTGTAGGAAAAGACCGATACTTTGTTGGAAAAGTTTGAGCACATAAAGGAAACTTTGCTGCTCCTTTAGTAAAAGCCTTTTGACATGATCTTCATTTTGTGTTTCATTAAGTAAATTCTTTCGAACTTTAAGGGTTGCCAACCTTCGAAAGGTTGGCAACCCTGATTCGATTAGAATTTTTCCCCAACACTTGCCCCCGCAAAAAAATTTCTTTTTTAAATATTAAAATTTTTTTACCTTGAAGCGCTGATCTGAGTTTCTCCGTAAGAAGAAACTAACTGTGGTGGATAACCAACAATGTTCAGCAATTGCATTGCTGCCACATACATGTAGCAATTGAAAACTGTTTATAATCAGTTACCTAAATGGGGCAGTTACCTGATAGCTTTAATCGAATGCTCAAATGAAATGAATATTGACTTAAAACCACAAATCAAGCCTCTTCTTGCAAATCTGCTCCGAATTAATATAGGACGCTATCTTAAAACAAGTGATTTTAATCATTTGATGCTGGAACATAATTATGATCAATTATGGGAAGAGGCAATAAAAGTTATTAGAGATAGTAAGAATGTTGTTATTATCGGCTTTGATCCTCCGAGTGATTATGAAGAGGCGTTTGAACTCGTATTAAACGCTCTCTTCAAAACTAAGAAACAGTTCTTCAGTTTCTTAGAGATAACTCTAACGAATTTCCTTGAATGGGACAATAGTAAAACTGATATATCAAGAATCTTAGCAAATCTTGAAAGCTTAGGAATGGCAGGCAATCAAATTCAAAGCTTAAAGCAAGTTCGTTTAACTAGTGCTTTCAAAACATTATCAGCTGCACCAGAGAAATCTCCTAGTTTTGAAAAAACCGAAATCAAAGTCGATGCAAAGCTTTGTTTTGTTATTATGCCTTTTACTAACAAGCTAAACCCTATTTATGAAAATATAATAAAACCTGTTCTAAAGGATTTAAAATATAAATCACTTAGAGCAGATGAGATATTCACGTCGAAACCTATAATTGATGATATATGGATTAATATAAAAAAAGCGAAGTTTCTCATAGCTGACCTAACTGACAGAAATCCAAATGTTTTTTACGAACTTGGGTTAGCTCATGCTTTATCAAAAGAGGTAATATTATTGACACAAGACCTCAACGATATTCCCTTCGACCTCAGGCATTATAGAATAATAGTCTATAAGGATAGCATCTCCGGAGCAGACAAACTTAAAGAAACGTTGAAAGATTTTATCATTGAGCTCGATATGAAGAAAAAAATGTAGGCGATCAGCTACTCACACTCTATTTATACAGTGACGATGCTGGAAAATAACACTATAAAGAAAACAAAATCAAAAAATAGAATTATATGGAATTAAACGGGGACAAGATCAAAATCAAAGACCTTTTGGATTTGAAGCGTAATGGGATGTTAAGTGTCAATCCTGAATATCAGAGAGGAGCTGTTTGGAAAGAGCCACAACAAAAAAAATTAATTGATAGTGTATTGAGAGGATATCCATTGCCGCTTATTTATTTACATCATAAAAAGAAAATAGTTGCAGGTATGCAGCGTGAAGACCTAGAAATTATAGATGGCCAACAACGTATCAATTCATTATTCCTATTTGGCGAAAATGCACTTAAATTATTCGACCCTGTAAAGGACGATAAGACTGCTCGGTTCCCAAATTTTGTTAAACAAATCCCTTGTCCATGGGCTCATTGTGATTATTACGGACTTGATGAAGAAACAAGGAACCGATTTGACAATACTGAGCTTTTTATTGTAAAAGTCATAACTGAAAATGAAGATGAAGCAAGAGATTTATTTATTAGATTACAAGCAGGACTTCCTTTAAATGCCCAGGAAAAGAGAGATGCTTGGCCTGGTGGATACACAGAATTTGTTTTAAAATTTGGGGGAAAAAGGGAATTAGCAAGATACCCAGGTCATGACTTTTTTAAAAGGTATATAAAAATACCAAATCCTGACAGGGGAGAAGTTCGCCAACTATGCGCTCAAATAGGCATGTTGCATTTTGAACAAGCAACAAAAGGTAATTGGCTTGATATAGGGACAGAACAAATAGATGATTATTATTACCGGAATTTGGGATTTGATATATCAAATCCACAAGTTCAAAGATTTGCAAAAGTTTTAAATGTTGCTGCTGAAATTTTTGAAGGATACAAAGGACCTAAACTTAGAGTACATGAGGCTATTCATGTACTGCTTTTAATTGAAAGCCTTATTGATGATTATACAAAAAATTGGCAATATCTCTTTACTTACGCTTTTGACAACTTTCGTAATAATAGTGCTATTGACAAAAAGGCGAGAGAAGGAGAATATTGGTTTAAATACGGAGCGTTAACCCAAACGGGAGCTGCCATGGCAAGAACTATTCAGCTACGGCATAAGTTTTTTTCAGAGAAAATGTTTGAGATATTAAAACCACTTCGAAAGGATTTGATTAGAGGGTATGGTCAGCTTGAAAGAGAAATTATTTACTATCGAGACAATAAAAAATGTGCAGTATGTGATTTAGAAATAAAGTGGGATGATTTAGAAATTCATCATTTAAATGAACATCAAAACGGTGGAAAAACAACGATAGAAAATGGAATTTCTGTACACCGCGAATGCCATCCAAAAGGACAAGCCGCGATAGGATTTTACAACAAATGGAAAGAGAGGGAGTGTAAAATAAACTGTGTCAGTTGATAATATTGATAGAACAGAGCCAGCAGCGAAGTTCTTGCTAAAAATGGTCGGGCTCGATGCCCGGCCATTTATTAAAAGTAATGTTGAGGTCACATCG
>JBQCEG010000156.1:0-10222 GCA_051960475.1 Ginsengibacter sp. | reverse complement strand
AGGTATAATTGGACTTAAAGCAGGTAAACATTTGATTAGCGTAGGCTACTTCCAGGAAGCTGGGGACAATGTTTTATCAGTAAGTTATTCAGGGCCAGGAATCGGAAAGCAAGGTATTCCTACTTCTTCATTGTACAGGAATTCAGGAACAGGTTCCAGTCTCTTGCCTGCAATATTTCCATCCAATACGGTGAATGGTGTTGATTATAAGTATTATGAAGCAGGAAGTTTCTATTCCGTTCCAGACTTCAATTCAATGACTCCTGTGAAGACTGGGAGTACAAATACATTTGATATTTCCGTTGCAAACAGGAATTATTCTTATAGTATCAATTTCAATGCATATATTAACGTACCTGCTGATGGTCAATATACCTTCTATACTACTTCAGATGATGGAAGCAAATTGTATATCGATAATCAACTTGTAGTAGACAACGACGCCATTCAACCTGCAACAGAAAGGTCTGGAACCATTGGGCTTCAAGCTGGTTTCCATACAATTTCCGTTGGCTATTTCCAACAGTTGGGAGACAACGTCTTATCAGTAAGTTACCAAGGTCCTTCAGTAACAAAGCAGCAAATACCATCCTGGACATTATACAGATCTTCAACAATTTCTACTCAATCCATGATGGTAGATCCTTCCTCAGCTTATATGTTTAACAATGATGGAAGTAATTTTCAAATGCAGAGATTGCTTGAAACTGTAGAAACTCCAGGAGTAAAAGTTTACCCGAATCCATTTAAAAATTTAATTCAGATTGATGTGAAGGGAGGAAAAGCAAGCAAATTTAAGTTGGCTTTAATTGATGCTTCAGGAAAAACTGTATGGATCAAAACAGTGAATGATTACATTTCAGATTTTCATACAACAGTTAATACAACTGCATTACCCATAGGAGTCTACTTTTTGAAATTACTGCAAGACGGTAAAGCAATTACTACAAAACTTTTGAAAGAGTACTAAAAGTTTTGCTGGTATTATTTAATCGAAAGAGGTTGTTAGTACAGCCTCTTTTTTTATGACTTCTTAATAAAAGAAGCGATTTAGATTTTTTTAGCACCAAAGTTGTTGCCTTTTGCTAAAATTACTAATTGAAAAATGAACATAAGTTTTGGATAAAAAAAAATCAAACTTAATACTTGATACCTGGAAAGCGATCAAGAAATCATTCCAGGAGTTTCTTAAGGTTCCCAGTATCATTATTCTTTGCTTTTTATTATTGGCATTTATTACTAATCTGCTTGATCATTCAAAATTTAGTTGGCTTCATCCCATTCGCCATTTCATGAAGGATAAAATATTTTCTGACCCGAAGGGAACGAGCAGCCTTTTAGCTGCCTTAGCAGGAAGTCTTATTACCGTTTCCTCAATTACAATAACCCTTCTGCTGATTGTCGTGCAGCAATCAGCAAGTGCAATGACAACAAGAGTTTTTGACCAGTTTCTGCGCAATAAAATCAATCAAATTTATTTTGGCTTTTTTGTTGGTCTCACTTTATATTGCCTGTTTATTTTGGCAACCGTTGCCAGTCCTTTTAACCCGGTTCTTGGAGGCAGCGTGGCCTTCTTATTGACCATCGTTGCTCTTTACTTCCTGCTTTTGCTCATTTATACAACTGTAAATGAAATGAGGCCGCCCGTGATCATTGAAGCAATTTTTCAAAATATCTTAAAAGCACAAAAAAGTGAAAGGGAACTTTTGATGAAAACAAAACGCGCTGCTTCATTTGAAGGAAAAATTTCTCACTATGTAAAAACAGAAACATATGGCTATTTGGTGGGAATTAATGCCACTATGATCCACAACGCGATTAAATCTATGAAAAGAAAAGCAGAAGTAATTTTTACAATTTCTATCGGCGATTACCTGACTGTGCATGACATTTTTGCTGAGGTGAAATCTGAATCGAATGAAGATAATGACAAGATTTGTGATGCCGTCGTGAAGGCAACCGATATCCAAAAACAAAGAAAAACATGGAATGATCCCGGAGATGCAATTGAGCAATTGGAAATGATCGCGTGGACTTCAGTTTCAACGGCAAAATCAAATCCTTATCCCGGCATTCTTATCGTAAGAACGATCAGGAATTTGTTGTCAGTTTGGGATGATGAAAAGAAGGAACAAAAAGAAAAGCCTTATCCAATCGTTTACAATTCACAGGCAAAAGAAAAACTTTTTATTTCGCTGGAAACCCTGGCAGTCGCATCTTCTGAATCTTTGCAACACATGGTTTTTGCTGAGATTCTCTTAAATTTTTCTTTTTTGTTCAACAGGCTAAATAGCCGGGATAAAAAAAGAGTTGAAGACATTATTTTACGAATTATCAGTTGTATGGGCGATCATGTTTTCACATCTCCATTGGAGAAGGCGTTAAATAAACTCATCCATGTTCTTAAACGCAATAATTGTTTTGAAACAGCCGATCATTTGGTAAAAGCCAAAGAGCAACTTCAACAATCTGTTGGTAAATTAAACTCACGTGATTCAAGAGTGGGAAAATAAAATCTTCCCCAATTCAAATAAAAAAAATCCAATTTTTGTTCATTCACTGCTAACATTTTTCCTCACCCGAAAAGTAAAGTGCTTTTGAGAAAGAAAGCTAAAAGTGACGATGATAATGGTCGCAAATATTTTTGAGATCGTAGGATAAAAGTGTAAATATTCAACCATCCCGTTAATCAGGATATAATTGATAAAAAGATTTAGTACAACTATGATGAGATACCTGAAAAGTTGAATGTGTCCTCGCAAATAGGAACTGCGGAAAACAATGTATTTATTCAATAAGAAACCGAGCGGAAACGTGATACAAAATGCCATACCCAATGCAGCATTGTAAGGTTTAAGAGCGATAAATCCCAGGTGAAGAATTTTCTTTTGGAGAATAAAATTGAAACTGATGTAAAAAAGAAAAATGTCGAGAAGCATATTGCTGCCGCCGCAAACCGCGTATCTAAAAGTTTGTTCGGGCATTATTCTTTTAAATGGAGGATAAAAAAAATCAATAAATGCAATGATCTTTTTTCGCATTTTCTTTCACGTCTAATTTAGTTACTAAAATTCCCGGCAGTTGCCGGGAATTTTTTAAAAAGTATTGACCAATAACCAGCTTATCATTTTATTTAATTACATATCTCAATCCAATTCCAAGAGCGAGATCAGAAGAAGTATAAGGAGCAAGGTAGAAAAAAGGATCAAGTCCAAGACTGATATCAATGGGTGCATCAGCAAATTTATAATCAACTCCACCAGTCAGTCGCAAAGCAAACGAAGTGCTGTTGTTGTGTGCGTCATTATAACGCGGACCTGTTCCAAAACCTATCATGGCACCGCCTCCTACAAAATATTGTAATCCTTCTGCTCCATTTATCGGTGCCTGGTATTCATACAATCCTTCGAATCCAATACCACCATTAAAAAATAAAAGAGATCCTTCCAACGCAGTATTCTGTGAAGTTGAATGACGTATGTTTACACCACCAATCGAACCATTTGCAGTATAAAATTTAGCACCAAGAGCTGTCTGATAAGTTTGTGCATGAGTTGTTGCAGCGGCCAAAAAGATTAAGGCAAATAATAGGACAGATACTTTTTTCATGAAGATAATTTTTACGATTAAGATTATTATTCGTGCAAAAATATTGATAATAAATCTGCTGCTGCAAAATTTATTGATGATTGTCAGAGAATTAAATCATTGAAAACAGCTGTATATCTAATGTTCAGCTATCCGGCATCTAATAATTAATATTGCTTTAACAGATCGAAATTTTGAAAATGCCAGTTTCTTAACTGTATAATTCTTCCTGCAATGTTTTCACGCGTTGATCTTCCAGGTACTCATCATAAGTTGAAAGGCGATCGATAATTCCCTTTGGCGTTATCTCAATTATCCTGTTAGCAACTGTTTGCATAAACTGGTGATCATGAGTGGTCATTAAAACAATTCCAGGGAAACTGATCATGCCATCATTAAATGCAGTAATGCTTTCGAGATCGAGATGGTTTGTAGGTTCATCGAGCATGATCACGTTTGGATTTTGAAGCATCATTTTACTGATCATGCATCTAACTTTTTCCCCTCCACTCAATACGTTTGTTTTCTTTTGAATTTCATCGCCGCTGAAAAGCATTTTTCCTAAAAATCCTCTTAGGAAATCTTCATCCACATCCGTATAATGATCCGGAACAAACTGCCTGAGCCAATCCAATAAAGTGAGATTGTTCTTAAAATATTCCGAATTGTCATTGGGTAAATAGGCGGTTGTTATTGTTGTTCCCCATTCAAATGTGCCTGAATCTGCTTTAATCTTATTGTTGATAATCTCAAAAAAGGAAGTGAGCGCGGCAGGATCACGACTGAGGAAAGCGATCTTTTGGCCTTTCATTACATCAAAAGTAACGTCACTAAAAAGGGTTTTGTCCTCTGTCTTTTTTGATAGTTTTTGAACATTCAAAATTTGATTTCCGGGATCTCTTTCCGGTTTGAAAATGATACCAGGATATTTTCTATTACTTGGTGTGATGTCTTCAAAAACAAGTTTGTCCAAAGCTTTTTTTCTTGAAGTAGCTTGTTTTGATTTAGAAGCATTCGCACTAAATCGTGCAATAAAATCGAGAAGATCTTTTTTCTTCTCCTCCATCTTTTTATTCTTATCGGTCGCTTGTCTTGCTGCAAGTTGGCTGCTTTCGTACCAAAACGTGTAATTACCTGTATAGATTTTTATTTTTTGTTTGTCAACATCCGCAACATGCGTACAAACAGCGTCCAAAAAGTGACGGTCATGGCTCACCACCAACACAATGTTTTGATAATCGGCGAGAAAATTTTCTAACCAGGAAATTGTATTTACATCGAGGTTATTTGTCGGCTCATCCAAAAGCAAAATGTCGGGATTTCCAAAAAGCGCTTGCGCGAGCAAGACACGAACTTTTAAATTAGCAGCCACATCCTTCATCAGCATTTGATGAACGTCATCAGGAACACCCAATTGATTCAATAAAGTTGCAGCATCACTTTCGGCTGTGTAACCGCCCATTTCACCAAACTCTGCTTCAAGATGTCCCGCACGCATTCCATCCTCTTCATTGAAATCTTCTTTCATATAGATGGCATCTTTTTCCAACATCGTGCTCCACATTTTTTTGTGGCCCATTAAAACAGTATTGATAACAGTTGATTCGTCAAACTCAAACTGGTTCTGCTTTAGAACAGCCATCCGTTCGCCCGGCGTAATAGAAACAGAACCTTTATTTGGCTCAATTTCTCCACTAATAATTTTTAAAAAGGTTGATTTGCCAGCGCCGTTTGCCCCGATAATTCCATAACAATTCCCCTTAACAAAGTTGAGATTTACTTCATCAAACAAGACTCTTTTTCCATAGGCGAGCGTCACATTATTTACACTTATCATTCCCCGTTATTTTTTTGAGGCGCAAAAGTAAGCATTAATAAGGAGGCTTCACAGTTTGATGAAGGTTTTAATGAATGCATTAACAGGAATGATTAATTTCTTGAGTAAATAGGAAGACTGACGCAGAATGGTGAAATATCAAGAAGTAAAATTCAAAATAAAATTATGAAAAATCTGTTTATTTACTAAGCCTTTGGACTCTTATGCAATTCTTAATTCGTAATTCCTAATTCGTAATTTAAAATTCTAGAACCCTCTTTTCTCATCAAAATTCTGAAGCTCATTGGCTACTGCGTTTAAGAAAGTAGAGCCTAAAGCTCCGTCAATAATTCGATGGTCGTAACTGAGTGAAAGATACATCATGTGGCGAATGGCTATGCTGTCTCCCTGGGCGGTTTCAATAACAACCGGGCGTTTTTTTATTGCTCCTACAGCCAGGATTGCAACCTGCGGTTGATTTATTATTGGCGTGCCCATGATGCTTCCGAAAGTGCCAACATTTGTTAAAGTGAAAGTTCCGTTTGCCGTGTCGTCCGGCCTTAATTTATTATTTCGTGCTGCATTGGCCAACGAGTTTACTTGTTTGGTAAGCCCGGTTAAATTCAATTGATCTGCATTTTTAATGACAGGCACGATCAAATTTCCGGTTGGCATTGCAGTTGCCATTCCAATGTTGATGTCTTTTTTAATAATGATCCTGTCACCATCCACACTGCTGTTGATCATCGGATATTTTTTGATGCATTTGATGACCGCTTCTATGAATAAAGGTGTGTAAGTAATTTTTTCACCTTCTCTTTTTTCAAATTCCTTTTTATTTTTTTCACGCCATAAAACAAGATTGGTCACATCACATTCAGCAAAACTGGTAACATGTGCACTTGTGTGTTTGCTATCAGTCATGTGCTTTGCAATCATCTTGCGCATCCGATCCATTTCGATGATCTCAACATTCCCTGAATAAACAGTTGGAGAATATTCTTGTCTTTGTGATGTTGCAGGAACTTCGTGTCTTTGCGGTGGTGCTTGCGTCCTTTCTTCTTTCGCAGGAGCACTTTTTCTTTTTTCAAGATAAGCCAGAATATCTTTCTTGCTCACTCTCCCGTCCTGGCCGGTGCCATCAATCTTTTCCAATTCACTCATAGAAATCCCTTCGCTGGAAGCAATGTTCAAAACAAGAGGAGAATAAAACCGGATTCCCGAACCATTTCCAGTTGACCTTTTTTCATCAGGAGTATAAGGAACTTCCTCCATTACTTCCGCTTCTTCAGGCTCTTCAGTTGACATTGAAGATGATGGTGAGGACTGGCTTTCAGAACTTCCATCGCCCGTATCGATTCTCGCAATCACCTGCCCGATGGGTACAACATCATTTTCTTTATAAAGAATTTCCGAGATCGTTCCTTCTGCGGTGGAAGGAACTTCACTGTCCACTTTGTCAGTTGCAATGTCGAGCACGGTTTCATCCATTTGTACTTTATCACCGGGTTTTTTATGCCATTTTAAAATTGTGGCTTCCATGATACTTTCTCCCAGTTTAGGTATTATCAGATCTACAGTGCTCATAAGAAAATTTTAAATTAAAAAGTTTGAAATACGAGCCTCAAAAATAAGGGATAATTGGCTAATGTGTCTACTACTTATAACCTGACACTTATAACTTAATTCTTACTTCGCTAAAATTTTATGTCCCATTTTATCCCTTTTTGTCTGGAGGTACTTTTCGTTGTGTTTGTTGGGAATGATTTCTATTGGAACTGTGTCAACGATCTCGAGCCCGTAACCGAGCAGACCGGCTCTTTTCTTAGGGTTATTGCTTATTAATTTGAGTTTGGAAATATTCAAATGGCGGAGGATTTGCGCACCCACGCCATAATCTCTTTCATCCATTGAGAAGCCCAATTTCAAATTGGCTTCAACAGTATCCATTCCCTGCTCCTGCAGTTTGTAAGCTTTCAATTTATTGAGCAAACCAATTCCGCGGCCTTCCTGGTTCATGTACAAAACCAAACCTTTTCCTTCGGCTTCGATCATCTTCAAAGCATTGTGAAGCTGATCGCCACAATCACATCTCAAGGAGCCAAGAATGTCGCCGGTCATGCAACTGGAATGAACTCTTACCAAAACCGGTTCGTCTTTTTCCCAATCACCTTTCTTGAGTGCCATATGTACCTCTCCTGTATTCAATTGGGTAAAAGCAATCAATTCAAAATCGCCATATTTTGTAGGCATGTGAACGCGAACGTCTTCTTTAATGAGTGTTTCCTTTTCAAGACGAAAGGCAATCAGGTCCTTTATCGAAATTAATTTCAGATTGTGTTTGTCGGCAATTTTTCTTAGCTGAGGTAAACGAGCCATCGATCCATCTTCGTTCATTATTTCTACTAAAACTCCTGCATCTCCATGTCCTGCAAGCCTCGCTAAATCTATCGTTGCTTCCGTGTGGCCTGTTCTTCTTAATACACCTCCATTTTTTGCACGTAGAGGAAAAACGTGACCCGGTCTTCCCAAATCATCCGGTTTGGTTTCAGGATCAATAATTGCCTGGACAGTTTTGGCCCGATCATGTGCAGAAATTCCTGTTGTGCATCCATGACCTAACAAATCCACACTCACGGTAAAAGGAGTTCCATGCATTGCCGTATTATTATTAACCATCAGTTCCAACTGTAATTGATCGCATCTTTTTTCTGAAATGGGCATACAAATCAATCCCCTTCCATGTTTGCTCATGAAGTTGATAATCTCCGGCGTTACGTTTTTGGCGGATGTAACAAAATCTCCTTCGTTTTCGCGATCTTCATCATCAACAACAATTACCAATTTACCATTCTTTATATCCTCAATGGCACCTTCTATTTTATCGAGCATAGAAATAATTTTGAATGCAAAGTTACTTCATTTAAAAATCAACGATTTGCGATATAGGAAATACTTAACGAAGGAAATTTCAATTACGAATTACATATTGTAAAAAATCCAACAACCTTTGACCGTAATCTTTAATTCGTAATTTTTAATTTTTAATTGGTTTGCTGTGGTATTTTATCAAACCTTCCATTGGAGTCCTTAAAAAGATTCCGGGTTTTAGGCCATAATTAAGGCACAATTGTTTTACCACTTCCTGGAATCCATAAGCTACTCCTCCGGTAAAATGAATGGGTAGATTTGAACTTTCATTATAACTGATCACATGCCTGAAGAAAAATTCGTTAATACCATCTTCAATAATATTTTCGATCATGTAATGACCACGATTTTCGGCAAGGAATATTGTGAATGAAGCGAGGTAACGGTTTGGCAAGGGCTTTTTATAAACCGATTCGATGATCTCATTTTCAGTTGTAACAAATTTCGCATCGAAACGGGAACGCAAATCTTCATCAAAAATATTGTACAGATAATGTTGAAGCACCATTTTGCCCAAAAAAGCGCCGCTTCCTTCATCACCCAAAATAAAACCAAGTCCCGGACTGTTTTTTACAATCTTTTTTCCATTGTAATAACAAGAGTTGGAGCCGGTTCCCAAAATGCACGCAATTCCTTTTTCATCGCCGCATAATGCTTTAGCTGCTCCGGATAAGTCGTTGTCAATAACAATTTCAGCCTCTCTAAATAACTTTTGGAAAACGGATTTGAACATTTTTTTGTTTACAGGATTCTTACAACCGGTGCCATAAAAGTATACTTCATCTACTTTGCTTTTCTTGAGAAAAGGGAATACTTCTTTTATCATGATTTCCTCTACCTGGTGCGCATTTAAAAAATAAGGACTCATGCCCTGGGTAGTAAACAAAGTTTTTTTCGAATTTTTTAACAAGCACCATTCTGTCTTGGAAGAACCACTGTCAGCAATCAATTTGATGGAAGGTATCATTATATCACGTTTATTGAGGAAATTTGCAACTTCAAAAAAAATAAAAATAGAACAATCAGAAATATGCGCAATAAAAAATTACAGGTATGGCTTCCGTTGTTGTTGAGTTTGTGTGTGGTGGCCGGAATGTTTGTGGGATACCGGATTAAGGGAAACATGCCGGGCAGCGGTATTTTCTACGTGGCAAAGGAAAAGCCGGTAACACAAGTTTTGGACCTGGTAAAGAGAAAATATGTGGACAAAGAAAATATTGATTCACTGGGAAATCTTGCCATAGAAACCATCCTTTCCAAACTGGATCCTCATTCTGTTTACCTTCCTGCAAAAGAACTTAAAGCAGTGAATGAAGATCTTGAGGGACAATTTTTTGGTATCGGGATAGAATTTAACATTATCAATGACACCGTGAATGTGGTTAATATTTTACCAAAAGGACCTTCTGAAAATGCAGGCTTGATCATCGGCGATCAATTGATAAAAGTTGGAGATTCTATTGTGGCAGGAAATCATATTACAGCTGAGAGATTAAGAAACCTGATCGAAGGTGAAGCAGGTCAGCCGGTAAACATTACTATTTTTAGAAACGGAGTTCAAAAGACAATTAAAATCGTGCGTGGCCCTGTTCCGCTTTATAGTCTTGATGCGGCATACATGATTGCAGACAGCGTTGGATATATCAGGTTAAATAAATTTTCTGAAACTACTTATGATGAGTTCATGCAGTCAATGCAGCGATTGAAAAAACAGGGAATGAAAAGCCTGATTTTAGATCTTCGGGATAATGGCGGTGGAATTTTAACGCAAGCAACAAACATTGCTGATGAATTCCTGAGCGGCAACAAACTGATCACTTATACAGAAGGCGCTCATTCTCCGAAGAAAGAATACCATTGCCAAAAAGATGGAATTTTTGAAAAAGG
>JBQCEG010000155.1:0-21205 GCA_051960475.1 Ginsengibacter sp. | reverse complement strand
TCTGCTGCACTCGGAGTATAGGTAGCGGTTGTAAGCGAATTGGCATTGGCAAACGTTCCCGTTCCACTCGATGTCCAGGTCACACTCGCATAGTTGGTGGCAGTGCTGCCCGTAGTGATATTCACCGAACCTGAATTAGAGCATGTTGATATAGCTGTTCCCGCTGCAGCTGTCGGAAGCGGCACCACAGTCAAAACCATATTATCCGTCAAAACTTTGCAATTTGGATTGCCGGTTGTTTTAGTGCTCGTTAAGGTCAGCGTAACAGTTCCACTTGTAATTGATGGTGTATAAGTGGGATTAACTGAAGAAGTGTTATTAAATGAGCCACTAAGAGCAGACCAACCGAACCCTGAATTGGTATTAACGTACCCACTTACTGATGCATCAGAGATTGTATAAGAAGTACCCGTGCAAATACGCGCATCAGCTCCGGCATAAACTGCAGCCGATGTATTAACGTTAACGGTCAGACTTTTTGAGCTGCTTGCCCCACAGGCGTTTTGAGCAGTAACAGAAATAGATAAATTTCCTGTAGCAGTTGATGGCAGTACTTCGACGGTAATAGAGTTGGTTCCGGCTCCTGCTGTAATATTCCATCCTGATGGAAGTGTCCAATTATAAGAAGTTGCATTGGGGTCGGCATTTACCGTATAAACAAGCCCAGACACATACGGGCAAATGCCGCTTGTCAGGTTAACATTTCCGGACGATCCTGCAAAAACCGGTTGAGCAGGTGGAGTATATCCCGTCATTGTAATTACACTACTGGTGACTGTAGACGGCGAAGGACAAGTAGCATTCGAAGTCGCCTTCAAGGATATTTGTGCTCCATTTACCAGAGAATTTGCTGTATACGTTGAACCGGTCTGGCCGCCAATATTCGATCCGTTTAGCAACCATTGATAGCTGGGAGCGTTACCAAGGTTTGTAGAGGATGAAATAGAAAAAGTAACCGGAGTTGATCCGGAAGGAGCTGTTGTGCAAATATTGGTTGAAGTTGAAGTGATACTTAATGTGGGAACAAGGGTTGGGTTAACGGTAATCGTTTTACTTGCTGATGTTGTTCCACAAGAGCCGCCGGTGGTTGTTAATACCAATGTAGCTGTTCCGCTATAGCCTGCTGGTGGGCTCCATGTAGCATTTAAATTCGTCAGGCCGGGATTAAAAGTTCCGCCTGCGGTCGTTGACCATGTTCCTCCTGTAGCTCCACCACCTACCGAACCACCGAGCGCTGCCGATGTCCCTCCCTGGCAAATAGCCGCTAATGCGCCTCCGGCATTGGCAGTAGGGTTCTGGTTGACGGTTATCGTCTTGGTAACTGTAGTGCTTCCGCACACACCACCTGTAGTGGTAAGGGTTAAAGTGATCGTACCTGATTCAGATGCTCCTGCTGTGTATGTTGCTGTTGACGGGTTGTTGGCATTGGTCCAGGTTCCGGCACCTCCGCTCCATGTTCCTCCTGTAGCTCCTCCGCCTACTGAGCCTCCCATTGCAGCCGATGTCCCTCCCTGGCAGATAGCCGCTAACGAGCCTCCTGCATTGGCAGTAGGGTTCTGATTGACCGTTATCGTCTTGCTGTCCGTCACTGTACCGCATGATCCACCCTGGGAAGTAAGGGTAAGTGTTACCGTTCCCGAAAATGTGGGTGATGCAGTATAGGTTGCCGTGTTGGGTGTACTTCCTCCGTTATTACTGAATGTGCCTCCTGCTCCTCCATCTGACCACACCGCTCCTGTTGCTCCTCCTCCATATGATCCGCCAAGCGCCGCCGATGTCCCACTCTGGCAGATTGCAGCTATCGCCCCTCCCGCATTAACAGTAGGGTTCTTATTGACTATAATCGTTTTTGTATCTGTTACTGTTCCACATGATCCTCCTTGGGATGTAAGGGTAAGGGTTACCGTTCCTGAAAATGTTGATGAAGCAGTATAGGTCGCCGTATTGGGTGTACTTCCTCCGTTATTGCTGAATGTGCCTCCCGCTCCGCCATCTGACCATATCGCCCCGGTTGCTCCTCCTCCATATGATCCTCCCAATGCTGCCGAAGTTCCACCCTGGCATATTGCCGTCATTGACCCTCCCGCATTTACTGTCGGGAGTGGGTAAACTGTAACCGTTACATATTGACTTGTAGCTGTTTTAGGAGACGCACACTGATTGTTGGAAGTAAGAATTACCCTCACTTTATGGCCGTTTTGAATGGTGCCGCTTGGAAACGATATTGTATTGTTTGTTGAGTTTGATCCATAAGCTACACCATCAATTTGCCATTGATAACTTCCCGCATTTGCTGGTGTAGCGGTAAAAGTTATTGGTTGATCTGCACAAAAAGTATTGCTTGGATCTGCTGTTGCAGTAACTGTTGGCGTTATTAATGCATTCACCGTAAATGCACTTGATGCTCCTGCTCCGGTGCTTCCATCAAAAGCAGGGTTGGCAGACCCGATGGAAATCTTATAATTGCTTCCGGTAACCAATGATGCTGGTAAAGTTACGGTTGTCGTAATAGCCGAAGTAGTACCATTATCACTTGTATTATAACTGATACCGGTGGTAGAAAATGTACCCAAACTTGAAAAATTGCTACCGGAAGAATTGCTTAAGTATATTGTATAGGTTGTACTGTTGTCAAAGTGGTTACCAGACCCTCCGTTTATTGCATCAAATGTTATAGAAACATCAGAACCGGCACAAACAGGCGTTGGTGCAACATTTGTAACTGTAATTGATTGCGCTGACACACTCCCATATCCTGTTGCCACTAAAACAACAAATAAACCGAAAATTAATTTTCCGATTTTATTTTTCACTAAATCCCCTTTAAAAATTGGAAAGTAAATTTTCCTCATAAAAACTCTTTAATTGTGACCAAACGATAAGCGAATCTTTACAAAGGATTGTGGTACCGGTTTTCCGTATGGGTGGGGTTAAACGTAGATCAGTCTTGGCAAAGGAAATTGGAATAACAATCACGAGACCAGTGGTCTTTCAACTGAATTATAAGAAAATTGGTTTTTGGGGAATTTGGGTAAGTGGATTTTTTTGGCTAATCCAGGTACTTAACGCTGCAATATTAATATTAATAATTGGAATATACAACATGAATTATTAACTATTTTTTAGAAGGGGCCTTTGCGGCTCGATACTGGATGCCTGATACTCGATTCTGGTACGTTGTTCTGAATTTTGCTACCAAATCCGGGAAACTATTACAGTGTTCAATTGTTATTTTTATTACCGGGAAATACGTGAAATCCGGGTAATCCGTGGCAAAAAAATTCCTGAAAATTATTGAATTCGTGCCAAACCAAATCAGGTATCCGGATACGAATTAGCCATTCATCTACTTATAACAGTGACGCACACACGATAATCGAATCAGGACAAGTTTAAGAACTTAACGCTGATGGATAAACGAAAATAGAAAAACAACTTTTCAATTGCTTCCTTGTCGATAACAAGTAGTGGTAATTTTGTTGGAAGGAATTATTAATTTATAGAAAATATCTTCGTTGATTACTTTTCGACCATTCACTATCGTTCGTTATTCATTGCTCATTGACCATTCACCATTCACCATTGACCATTCACCATTGCTGACAGCTGACGACTGACGGCTGATTGCTGATTCACCATTGCCCCTCCTCTAAAACAACTTCGGACACGACCTTTGCTGCCTATGCAGACGTCGCAGGTTGATTCCCGGTCCGCCATTGCCTCCTCCTCCGCCACCTCCGTTTCTGCCAAAGGCATAACCGATCTTTATGTTGACGGTGAAATAAGAATCGTTGTTCAATGGATTGCCTCTTCTTCCACCCGGGTGCGCCGTAGTCTGCGAGGGTAATACGTCTGTCCTTCCCCTGTTGTTCAGAATGAGCGCATTTGTGAGGTTATCACCACTCAGGTATTTTGAAAAAAGTGCCGGGTCTATGTATTTGTTGTGGACGTCATCCAGGTAGTCAGTAAATGTTATCCGGCTGATGTATTCTATCCTTAAATTAAGGCTGGAAGAAATTTCGTAATAAATGCCTCCCCCTACAGGCACATTCAATTTTGTCAACTTGTATTCCTTGCTGGCAGGATATTCCGCGAATCCTTCCCCTTCCGTATGTAAAGGACGAAGGTCGATCCACTTTCCATTTAAGTTCGCCTGAGGATTAAAGTGAAACACACCTACCCCACCGATCAGGTAAGGCGAAAATGCATTGGGATACCCTTCCGGATCTGCACTCCCGAAGAAATCAATGGGGTGAAATTCAGCAGTAAGTGATAATTCATATATGGGACTTCTGAAACTAAGATTCCTTGAATAACGGCCGATGGCCCCCTGGTTGATCTTGAATGATTTCAACAAACTGTCATTGGATTTGATACGGCCAATGGTACCTTCAAGCCGGAGCCCGAAAAAATGTTTGTACATAGCTGTTCCATAGAGACTACCATACAATGTGGTGCTTTTGATGTTGAGGTCTTTTGGTCCGCGTGTACCCCTTCCGTTCCTGCCACCAATATCCGTAAGGCTGTTCATTGGCCCCAATGAAATACCAGCCTCGTAAGTTACTGAGCTACCGAAATAATCTACCTGCGCCCTGCACGTAAGCGATAGACAGTAAACAAACAGGAAAAGGGAAATCTTAATTTTCATTTAAGACGGTTGTTTTGATGGCATCCTTTACAACTGTACAAATTAAACGCATAAATTCAGTTTATCGTGTCCAACAGCAAACGACATCATAATTTGATTGTTTTTTAATTTCGTTTCCTTTTGGTTCACCTGGAAATTTGTAGGATAAAGAATGCAAGACGGATCGGGATAAACAGTATCAGGCTCTATTCAGTTGCAAATATAACCGCTCTTTAAAAAGGAAGAAAATTTAATAGAGATATTTTTTTAGAATTGTTTTTCGTCATCCAGAGGCTCTCGAAGGGTGACATTCGTCAATCGCCCCTTGTCACCCAGAGGCTCTCGAAGGGTGACAGTAGTTAATCGTGCTCTGTCACCCAGAGGTTCTCGAAGGATGACAGAAGTCAATCGTTCTTTGTCATCCAGAGGCTCTCGAAGGGTGACAGTAGTCAATCGTTCTTTGTCACCCTGGATCCTAAAATGTCCTCATCCTTATTTCGTTTGAAGAATAAATCAGCAATCGTGTTCTTAACCCGGCTTCGAGAGCCTCAGCCTGACAGCATTTTGAAGAGGCGCTCATGTTTTTAAGATGTCTCCAGCATCAAAATGGAGTATTCGAAGGGTGACAATCGTAAATCGCGGTCTGTCATCCTGAGGCTCTCGAAGGGTGACATTCGTCAATCGCCCTTTGTCACCCAGAGGCTCCCGAAGGGTGACAGTCGTTAAAGCGCCTTTTGTCACCCAGAGGTTCTCGAAGGGTGACAGTAATCAATCGCCCTTTGTCACCCTGGATTCTAAAAAGTCCTCATCCTTTTTCCTTTGAAGAATAAATCAGCAATCGTGTTCTTAACCCGGCTTCGAGAGCCTCAGCCTGACATCCATTTTATAATTTCCTTCTTATTAAAGAGGTGCTCGAAGGGTGACAGTCGTTAATCATCCTTTGTCACCCAGCCTGCCCGACTCCTGGCGGGAGGCTCTGGAAGCGTGACAGTAATCAATCGTCTCTGTCATCCTGAGGCTCTCGAAGGGTGACGGTAATCAATCGCTCTTTGTCAGCCGGAGTTTCCGAAGCGATCCTCATCCTATCATGTCTAAAGGATAAATCAGCAATCGTGTTCTTAACCCGGCTTCGAGAGCCTCAGCCTGACATCATTCTGAGGAGGCGCTCATGTTTTTAAGATGTCTCCAGCATCAAAATGGAGTATTCGAAGGGTGACAATAGTCAATCGCCCTCTGTCATCCTGAGGCTCTCGAAGGGTGACAGTAGTAAGTCGTTCTTGTCATCCTGCCTGCCCGACTCCTTGCGGGAGGCTCTCGAAGGGTGGCAGTAGTCAATCTTTCTTTGTCACCCTGGATCCTAAAATGTCCTCATCCTTTTTCCTTTGAAGAATAAATCAGCAATCGTGTTCTTAACCCGGCTTCGAGAGCCTCAGCCTGACATCCATTTTATAATTTCCTTCTTATTAAAGAGTTGCTCGAAGGGTGACAGTCGTAAATCATCCTCTGTCACCCTGCCTGCCCGACTCCCAACGGCCGGCTCTCGAAGGGTGACAGTAATCAATCGTTCTTTGTCACCCTGGATTTTAAAAAGTCCTCATCCTTATTTCGTTTGCAGGATAAATGGGCATTCGTGTTCTTAACCCGGCTTCGAGAGCCTCAGCCTGACATCCTTCTCAAGAAGCGTTCATCTATCTAAAATGATCTAGTATCAAAATTGAGTAGTCGAAGGGTGACAATCGTAAATCGCGGTCTGTCATCCTGAGGCTCTCGAAGGGTGACAGTAGTCAATCGTTCTTTGTCGCCCCAAATTCTAAAATGTTCTCATCCTTATTTCGTTTGCAGGATAAATGGGCATTCATGTTCTCAACCCGGCTTCGAGGGCCTCAGCCTGACATCCATTTTATAATTTCCTGCATATTAATGAGGTGCTCGAAGGGATAGAGGAAGTCGTCACTTCCTGACCTTGTTCATTGCTTTCTTACTCACCAACCCGGAAATAGTCTAACTCATTAGTACATTAGCTAATCAGCTAATCAGCTAATTACCTTATTACTAATAAACTACCACAAACACGCTTGTCGTCCCATCCGGCTTTGTCAACATAGCCTTGTACAAACCACTTAATCCGGGTAAGCCTGTAAAACTTAAAAAACCATTAGTTCCCGAAAAAGACGTCTTACCTCTATAGACGGATTGCCCCGCGGGATTAATAAGATTCAGTGAATAATCACCCGTTGACTGGTTTGAAAAATAAAACCGCAGGCGCCCCTTAACGGCAGGATTAGGGGCAACAGTAATTCCCGGTTCAACTTTTCTATCACCCTCAACAATGACATCTTTGGTATTGGAAAAACCAACAGCTCCATCTGCCCCGACAACCCTTATAAGGTAATAATTATGGCCTTGAACAGGTTGGCTCACAGACCAACTGTAGCTGGCATTCCTGTCTTCAGAGACAGTAACATATCCGTTTGACCGGAAGTGTATTCCATCCGGTGATTGTTCGATCCGGTACCCTTTTATTCCATGCTGCTTCAAACCTCTCCAGGTGAGCATTATTGCCCCTGATGTGTTGTTTAAATAGAGTGTTACACCCGGTAAGGCCGTTGCTTCCCTGTTTCTAAAAACCACTTTAAATCGACCCGGGTCTTTTGAAGCAGGATCAGAAGTGAAACTGATATTGACAAGGGTTGTATCCTTTAAACTAATACGAATCCGCGTATCTTTATAGCTGTCTAATAACAATGGTTCCACATGGAATTCTTCCATTCCCTGCGGAGCAAATCTTAATTGATAAGTCTTTTGACTTATGTTACCTATATAATAAAATAGCGTGTCTGTAACAGTGGGTAAGTTCCGTGCTTCTATGGCCAATACTTTTCCTTCCCTTAACAATCCCAAATTTTCACCCCCATTGACTAATTTCACAGCATCATCGGCATCAACCTTGTCACTGTATTGGTCGGAAAATACCACGGCATTACCATCAGCTACAGGTGTTCTCTTATCACTGCCCGGGTAAAGACTGACACGCAAAAAAGCCTTCGTTTCCTCCTGTGATGCCCTTGCTTTCCTCGAGAAATTCACCACTTCATTTCCGGGAACCTTACAATCTTCAGTGAAATATAACGAGTTGTCATCGCCAATAAAAGAGGATGCCCCGGTTCCATAAACGAAAAATGCCTGGCCTGATTGAATGGTCGGGTTGGAAACAGTGGCATCATAAGCAGGAGTACCACCGGGAACCGGCTTCCAGTCGTTCGCCTCTGAAACAGTTTCATAGCCACCATAACCGTATTTGCCGTTCAGGTTCGGGTCCCAGGTATAGAATGCATTGTCAATTCCTGCTCCCCGTTCAATCTTTGTAAAATCAATTATCGAAGCATATGGATTTCCGGCTGATTGAAAATAGCCCGGAATTACGGTTAGAGGTCCAATGGTCCCTATCAGTAAACTGCCTTTTGATCGGATTATGGTATTGTTCGCAGGCGCAAAGGGATTTACTACCGTCCTGTCGCCCCTCACAAATAACATATATCCGCCCAACCTGTATAAGGAATCATTTCCACTTGATATACCAATCCAGCTGTTGCTCAATGGATCATAATACTTCATCGACGGTAAAATGGATGTAGCATCAAACCCGCTGCCTGAGGGGCTGGTGATCTGGGTCCCATACCCGGCGACGTTGTTGCCATTCTCCATCCAGCTTTGCCTGATCGTTTGTCCCCTGGTGGGGGTTGACAAAAACTGCCATGACTTCGCATGTTGCCCTGCTCCGGGACCGGTATTGATGTACCGGTCAACGATCACATCCCCGGTAATGGTATTCAATGGATTAACAACGCCTACATTGGCAGTAGCAGAATCGGTTGACAACAGGTCAATGTTATCTCCTGTGATCAATTTACTGCTGTCGGTTCCGAAAGAAAGGGTTCCGGAGATCTTCAGCGTATCAGCAGAAGCAGCGGAGACGGACAGTCCTGCGCTACTCGTATTACTCACCGTCAAATTTTTGATCGTGTTGGACAAGAACTCTGAACCCGAGATGTATTGGGCTGCCGATCCCCCCATCTCAATCGTTCCCTGTACCGAGTTTAAAACACCCGAATTGGTAATATCACCATGGATCTGCAGGGTTCCACTTTTTGATACAATTACAGAGGCGGTGTTATCGATGAAAATGTTCTTACAAAAACCCGTATCGGTATTGTATACAACCGGGTAGTTGGTAAGACCTGAATTGATCTCAACATTCGTAGTACTTGTGGGCAGGATATCACAACACCAGTTGCCCGGATCTGTCCAGTCACAACTAATGGCGCCGGTCCAGACGCCTGGGTTTTTAATGGTGATGGTGCCCGACTTGGTCAATGGGACTGTACAGCCCGTAGTAGAAACGGTATAGTTAAAAGTACCAATGGAATCAGGTGTCCCCGAAATAACGAGGTTCAACCCATCAAATGTATAGGAAACGCCCGGGGGCAAACCGGTAACCGAAGGCGGCCCGCCACTGCCGACCTGGAAACTGACTGAATTGATGGACGCTCCGGGGCATATTTCCTGGGTTACCTCAGGCCCGATGAGGAACGGAGCCAGCGAGGCAAAGGAAATATCATCCAATCCGAAATCGTTTCCGTTCAGATCCCCGTTGAGATCAATAATGCGAATTACGGCTGTTGTCGCAGAACCTGAGTTCCACCCGGTAGTGTTTCCGTAATAAAACCTTTCCCAGTTATTTAAATTGACCTGCGAGGTCGAGGATGGCTTTGGCGCATCGTTCAGGTCGGCGATTGTCCCGATCTTTTCACCATTTACCTCGAACTGCAGCCGGGCAGGAGATGAGGGATTGAGGTTCATTCCCCAGGCACTGTAATAGTAATTGGTATTGGGCTCCACGGGAACGGTTTCTTCCCACACGACAACGCTGCCATGACCGTTTATAAGCATAAAATTCCTGGCGCCGGTTTGATTGTTAGTATGGTCTTCTCCATAAAAGGATGGGTGGTAATTTTGTCCATTGGTACCTACACCATAGCCATTATTACCGCTGTCATCATATAATTCCATATTGTAGCCGGCTGAATCAGCCTTATAGGCATAGCCGCTGGTGAACCCCGTATTTCCTTGGGTGAAATCCCCATTGGTTACCAATTCCCGGCCTACACTTAATTGTGCAGAGGCACTACAACCTCCATGCTTGGTGGTTGCAGTTACTGTATAAGTCCCTGCAACATCAACTATAATACTTTGGGTGGTTTCACCGGTGCTCCATAAATAAGTAACGCCCGTTGATGGACTTGCTGTAAGGATTACTTTATCGGGATCGGTACAGTAATCGGCGCTTAAAGACACGACAGGGGTAGTACAGGTTACCGCTTCTGCCCTTTCCTGTTTATTCTTTTGGCCTTTGGCCACAGGCACAAGAAGGCAGGTTAATGCCAACAGCAATAAGTTTGACTTATTCATTGATAAATCCTCCTGTTAACGCTACCGGGGAAGCTTAAGCAGTTAAGTCTTTAAGGACAATAAATAAGAGGGAAAAGTAAATACATGTTTTCATAGGCTTGGATCAATTTATATTGAAAATGAAGCAACAAGCAAAAAACAATGAGGTAAAAATGGATGGTTAGCGCTTCCAAATAACCCTCTGCCTGTTGACAGCTCAGTTATGGAACGAATACCCTCCCCCTTTTATTGTGCAACGGAAAAATATTTGCATTTAATTGAAAACCAGTATAAAAGTCAATAAAGTGAAAGAGATTGGATGCAGTAGGTAACAGCAAATTTGATCACCTTAGAAAAGAACTGTAAAATCTTTTATTTGGCCGCCAGGCATTGTTAACTGTGCGTCATAAAGTCCTGCTAAGACAGGCACACCGTTAAAATTCATTGAACCGGAGTTCCCTGCAAATGGACACTTACCGGTAAAAACAATCTGCCCCTGTGCATTGAATAGTTTTACAGAATAAACCCCTGCCGGCTGGTTGGATAAATAGAAACTCAGGGAGCCCTTTTGAGCCGGGTTCGGAGCAACCGAGATTTGAGCCAATCCTACCTTTTGCTCGGGAACATAAAGCAGGACACTATCACTTATCAGATTCTCCCCCTCCATGGCGTCACAACTAATGCGGTAAAAGTAAGTACCGGGCACAGGTTTTCCTGCACCCCAATTATAAGTTCCATTTTTCATTGGATCTGCAGCAAGCTTCCCTACAGTCGTATAATCCTTGCCATCTTTGGATAATTGAACCTGGTAGGATTGGATATAACCCTCATTAATAACCTTCCAGTTTAGGATTACCCCCGAAGTTGCATTGTCCACCTGCAGGGAAACAGAAGGAATGGCTACAGATTGTTTGTTCCGGAAAACAACCATGAACCTTCCCGGTGCCTTTGAAGCAGGATCGGAAGTAAAGCTGATATTTACAAATGTAGTATCTGTTAAACTTATTGGAATGCGCGTGTTCTTATAGGTATCCAACAACAGCGGTTGCACGTCCATATTTTCCATTCCTTCGGGCGCTAATCTTAATTGGTAGGTTGCGTGATGAAGATTGCTCAAATAATAAAAAAGAGTGTCAGTAACCAAAGGTGGATTTCTCGCTTCCACTGCCAGTAACTTCCCATCCCTTAATAAACAAAAATTCTCACCTCCATTATATATTTTTACAGCATCATCACCGTCAACTTTATTACTGTATTTTGAGGCAAAGACAACTGCATTACCGTCGGCAATTTGTCCGGTTGGTCCCGGCCCCAAATAGAGACTTGCCCGCAGGAACGCTTTATTAGCCGGTGAAGAAACACTGGATTTCCTGGAAAAATTCGCGGCAGTATTACCATCTGCTTTACAATCTTCGGTGAAATAGAGTGTATTGTCTGCCGCAACAAAGGAAGAAACTCCCGTCGAGTAAATAAAAAAAGCCTGCCCTGATTGAATGGTTGAATTGGCAACACCGGCATTATAAGGTGAAGTACCCCCCGGTACCGGTTTCCAGTCATTTGCCTCAGTAACCGTCTGGTATCCGCCATAGCCAAAGGTCCCGTTCAGGTAAGGATCCCACGCATAAAATTTGTTGTCAACTCCAGCCCCCAGGGTAACTTTTGTAAAATCAATGATTGATGCATAAGGATTGCCTGCGGATTGGAAGTAGCCTGGGGTCACTGTAACCGGACCTACTGTCCCGGTTAATAGTTTTCCTTTTGAGCGAAGTATAGTATTATTGGCAGGAGCAAAGGTATTGACAACAGTTCTGTCGCCTCTGACAAACAACATGTAACCGCTTAATTTATACAGGGAATCGTTTGCATTTGTTACACCAGTCCAGTCGTTTGTTGAAGCATCATAATATTTCATTGAGGGTAAAATGGATAATGCATCAAAACCGCTTCCTGAAGAGTTTGTGATCCTTGTACCATATCCCGCCGCATTGTTGCCGTTCTCCATCCAGCTTTGCCTGATGGTTTGCCCCCTTGTCGGTGTTGACAAAAATTGCCAGGATTTGGCATGTTCTCCGGTTGCGGTACCGGTATTGATGTACCGGTCAACAATCACCTCCCCCGTTATGGTATTGCCGGTATTCACTACACCTACGTTGGCCGTTGCAGCAGCGGTTGACAACAGGTTGATATTATCTCCCGTACTTAATTTACTGATACTGGTGCCAAAGGAAAGTGTTCCCGATATTTTTAAGGTATCCGCAGAAGCAGAGGAAACAGAAAGACCTGAAGAATTGGTGTTGCCATCAACAAGGTTTCGAACTGTCTTATTCGTAAAGTTGCTCCCACCAATGGTTTGCGCCGCACTACCCTTCATTTGGACTGTTCCTGTTTGGGCATCAATAAGCCCTGTGCCACTTACCGCGCCAAATAAACGGATGGTTCCCGAATCAAGGGTGACTGTGGTGCCTCCGGCTATATAAATATCATGTGTGCTTGCTGTGCCGGTGATGACCGGGTAATAGGTTAATCCGGAGGGAATGGTAACATCACAGGATGAATCCGGAACACCCGAGCACCAGTTTTGGGAATCATCCCAGTTGGTATTTACTCCAAGCCATGTATATGATTTTCTTACCGTAAGTGTAGCTGCACTTCCGGGAATAGTATTGCTGCAACCGTTGGAAGCCACCTGGCAACGGTATTCATACCCATTCATGGTATACGTTGGGATTACCGTTAGTGAAGTGGTTGTTACACCCGAGTAAACGGAAGAATTCACCAGATTTGACCAGCTGCTACCTCCATTCGCGCTTTCCTGCCATTGGTAGGCGGGACTGGTGCCGGTAGCGCTTACGGTAAACGACGCCGGTTCTGCAGGGCAGACGGTTATATTGGAGGGTCCTGTTATCACAGGAGCCGCAGTTACATTTACGGTAACGGCCGTTCTCGGTCCTGTGCAGGTAGTGGTGTCCAGGTCATAATAGCCAACATAATAAGTGGTCGAACTGTTCAGTACCGGTGTAGTATAATTCTGTCCGGTGTACAAAAGACTTCCTCCTGAAGAGGCCGAATACCATTGGTAACCTGACCCTGATCCTGCACCCGAAGCGGTTAACGAGGCCGTAGAATTGTAACAATTGGTAATGCCACTGGCGACAGGCGCCGAAAAAGCAGTGGTCACATTGGTTGTCACCGACGAAGTATCATTGGATGCTTTATTGTCATAGGTTGAGGAAGTTACCATCGCCTTATTGGTCACAGAGGGAATGGCAGTACAAACCGCTTTGACGGTTATGGTAAAAGTCACGGGTTGACTTTGTTGAAGCGCTGTAAGTGCCCTGAATTGGACAACGCGCGAAGTGGAATTATAGGTCAGGGAATAGCTGAAGTTGGATGGTATTACCGTTACCTTGGAAGACCCGTACACGACAGTAGAAGGTAAAGTATCGTTTACAAACACATCGCTAGCGAAAGCAGGTAAATTATTAATAAGAGAAATGGTATAGGTAATACTATCCCCCGCGGTAACAGTACCCGAATTCGCTGTTTTGGTTATCTGTACGTCACAACTGTCCCCGGTACTTACCTTTCCGCTGTAAAGATGGGTTAAAAGATGGCTGGTATCCGTACTGGAACTGCCACAAATTGAGGAAGTGGCAACAAGATTTGTATAATTGGTTGTTTCAGCAGGAGAACCGTTTGGTACTACAAACCGGATGATGAAAGTATAACTGCCGCCGGGATCAATACCGGGTGTCCGGGTAAGGCTTGTTCCGTTAATTGTCTCGATATAGGAATAAAGTGGAGTCCCTGAGGTTATTTGGCTAAAACTGAATGAATCCCTCGCGGTTCCTGTGTTGGTAACGGTGAGTAAATAAAAAACCTGGTTGTTAGTATTTGATTTTATCCATCCCACTACTGAATCCTGCATTTGAACACCGCACGTTACCGCTGCTTCTTTTGAAGAGGAATATTTCGTAGGATTGATGGAAGGTTTCCCTTTTCCGGATGCCATACCATTCAATGTACTTATAAAAATTATAAGCAGCAAGACGCGCGAAAGGGAATTCGCTTTCGTTTTAATGGCACTGGTCAGCTGAATAATCATTCAACTCTGAGTTTGAATTATTTATCCAACGTATTGAGAGGGCAGTTTATTGTCCTAAAGAATTGATAATCTGTTTCTAAATCCGGATGGGATAAAACTGTTTTTGACCTTATATTTAATTCACTACTATCTTCATAACTTCTTTATTTCCATCTGGTTTTATAACAGATAGATTATAAAGTCCCTTTGTAAGGTTATCGGTAGCAATATCCTCTGCTTCGGTTAAAGTGGTGTGAAGGATCGTTTTTGTCATTACGATTTGCCCTACCTGGTTGGCAAAGCTCACTAAATAATTACCTGCCGGTTCGTTCTTAAATACAAGGTGAATATTCCCGTTGATGATTGGGTTAGGCGCAACGACGAGGAGAGGAAGTTGCTTTCCTGCGATCACCTTTACTACCTGCGAATAGGAGATTTTACCATCCTTCCCAATGGTCTTAAGCCGGTAATAATTCGCTCCTGTTTCCGGTTGTGAATCGGTCCATTGGTAGGAAGCACTACCGGTGTTTGATGCCACAGTAATTGACGATGTTTCAAATTCACTCCCATCAGTTGATCTTTGAACATCATACTCCAAAATCCCGCTCTCGTTCTGAGTCTTCCAGTTTACCAGTATCCCGTTCGATACACTGTTTGCTTCCAAAGAGGTTAAGGTCACCGGTAAGGCAGCCAATTGCCTGAACACAATACTGAACCGGTTCGAGGCAGCGGAGGCTGAATTCGCATCAACAGCAAAAAAGACAACGTTAGTATCAGATAGACTTAGTTGTGTTGAAGTTTTAAGATAACTATCAACCAGGAATGGTTGAAGTTCAACATTTTGCATATTTACCGGAACAATTCTCAACTGGTAAGTTTTCCTTCCCAAACTGCTCATGGCAAAGGTGATCGTATCCTGGATGCTGAGTGGCGCTTTAGCTTCAACAGAAAGTAATTTACCCCCTTCCTTAATTCCAAAATTTTCTCCGCTGTTCATCAACTTTAACGCATCATTGCCATCCAGTTTGTTACTAAAAGTGCTGTCAAAAGCGATTGCATTACCATCAGCAATTATTAGTTTACCATTTGAGGGGATGAAGAGATCATTCCTCAGAAATTGCCTCAGGGGGGAAGATACCTTCAGTGCCTTTCTTGAAAAAGTGTTGGTTGCATTATCCGCGACTTTACTGCTTTCGCTTATAGTAACAGTTGGTGTTTGCGCTACAAAGGAAGAACTGGCCGTTGAATGCACAAAGAATGCCTGACCGGATTGAATAGTGGAATTAGCCACCCCGGCAGGATAAGCTGAAGTTCCACCCGGCACAGGAACCCAGCCATTGGTGGCACTTATCGTTTGGTAGCCGCCGTAACCGTAACTACCAAATAAATAGGGATCCCAGGTATAATAAAGGTCATCCACTCCCCCTGCCAGGCTCAGCTGACTGAAATCAATTGGAGCTGGATAAGGATTTCCTATTGAACCATACTTTCCGGCAGTTACGGTGATTGGCGAAAGAGTGCCGGTAAATAATGTACCTTTTGAACGAAGTATGGTCGGTTTGGGAGTAGTGACGCTTGTGCCATTCACCGTTCTGTCGCCCCTCACAAATATCATGTAACCAGCAGTATTGTGTATGGGATCAGAGGCACTGGAAACCCCTACCCAACTATCCTTTGTTGCATCATAACTTTTGATGGAAGCCCCATAGGAACTTCCGTCAAATCCCTTTGCCGTTCCTCCCGGATCCGTAAGCCAAATCCCATACCCGGCGGTAACGACGCCGTTTTCCATCAGGCTTTCCTTTATGCTAGATCCATCAGTAGGAAACGACAGGAATTGCCATGATTTTGTGTGCTCAGCCCCTGAATTACCAACATTGATATACCGGTCAACAATCGCTTTTCCTGTGATCGCATTGGAAGCACCTAATGGCCCCAGGTAGGCGGTACCGGATTGAGTGGATAAGAAATCCACATTGTCACCGGTATTGATAGTGGCAGTAGAAGAACTAAATGTCATACTACCGGATATCTTTAAAGTGTCATTGGCAGCGGAAGAAACGGATAGCCCTGCTGAATTGCTCACTACCAGGTTCTTGATGGTCTTGTCTTCAAACATGCTTCCGGCAATGCTTTGAGCGGAAGTTCCATCCATCTCAAGCGTACCATTTGTGAGGTCAAGTGTACCATTATTGGTAATCGTTCCTTTTACCTGCAAAGTTCCATTAACGATGAGCGTTGCACCGCTGTTGATGGTTAAATTGTTTACCGTTGCTACGGTTCCGCTTTCAATGGTGGGTGTTGTTACACCTGAAGGAATAGTTACTGAAGCTGTTGCATTAGGTACACCGGGGCACCAGTCTGAAAGATCGCTCCAGTTAGAAGTAACACCCAGCCAGGTATAATTTAATGGAATATTTACCGTAAAAGAATAAGTAGTTTGATATGTATTGGCACTGGCGACACATGTAACTGTGTACGTGCCTGCCCCGGGATTAATGGTAGCAGTGCTGTGGTCACTGTTATAACTGAAGGATCCTGCAGACGGACTTATTGACCATGAATAGGAGTAAGTGACCCCCGATACCACTTCTGAAGGACTTACTGTCGCAGAAAATGAATTACTGCTGCACGCGGGTGCACTGTAACTGGTGGCGTATTGCGGAAGTCCTCCTAATTGATTGAACTGTGCAAAACTGAACGAAGCTGCGTTTGATTTGTCGTTGGAAACGGCTATGATCACACTTCCCACGATCAACCGCTGTGAAGAGTTGCTCCCATTACTTTGAAGCCCCGGTGCACCTGATGCTATGTCAATCGTCGTACCTGCAGGGAACGTCAGGTCGCTGTTGTTCGACCAATATATCTTTCCATTTGGCGCATTAATAATTATACTGGTAAACCCTGATAAATTAACATTAGAGGAAACAGTAAGTGTTCCGTTAATGGTGAGAACCCCACTTTGCCCGGTGATTGAGGAAGCATTAATATTGGAACCACTGGGTACAGTGTAATCTGCCCGTGCAGTCAGGATTGAAAGGACAAGAAACCAGGCCAACAGGAATAACCTTTGTCCAATTCTTTTAGAGGGTTTGTTGAAACGTAATTTCCCCCTTTCACGCAAGATTATTTGAAGCAGTCTTTTCATTGATAATTGAATAAATAAAATTGCTTTTGATGATCAGGCATACGGTCTTTTCAAAATTGTTCTCAATCAAACGCATATTATATTCATCATAGTGTGTAAGTCGTGTCATTTAAACATCATTAAACATGTTAATATTGTTTAATAGAAAATTTTCTACAACATAACTCGTTGATTTTCTATAAGTAGCATCAGATTTGAAAATGACTAAATTTTTTAAGAAAATCCGGAAAATTGACAATCGTCAAGAATTTTTTTGGCGGCTGCGGATCCGGCTAAGGGTTTCAAGCGTCATCCCGAGGAAGGAAGCAATGTATTTGAGAGGGATTCTTCCCATAAGATGGCCATAATTTTTCAGGAACAAATCGTATTTCTTTGTTGCCGAAGGAATTCTGCAGATATAGGCCCGTTCTTCTGCGCTCCGGTAATTGTATTCCCACAACCGGCGGGCAATAACATTGGTTTCAGGAAAGCGGTCAAAAACATATTCAGTAACAGAGATCGGAATGGCGATCAATTCGCAATCTTCCAGCGCCTGCAGGTATTCCTGGCAAAGGGTATTGGTGCCCAAAGTACGGATAGAACCAATGATCTCATTCTCCGAAACGATCCATGTGGTGATCTGCCGGCCCTCTTCTTTAATGTAGCCCCGCACCACACCTTTTACAATAAAATAAAAATGATCGGCAACAGAACCGGGCTTGAGCAGTAACTTGTTCTTTTTGATCTGTATTGGAAAAGTATGTTGATCAAAAACATTGGTGGCTCCCGGGGAAATTGGAGCAATAGAATTAAAAAAAGCATTTACCGGTGAATGCCCGCCGGCGGTATTCCACTTTATATTCTTTTCCATGACTGCAGAATTGAGAATGGAACTTACCGCAATTTAAAAAATTAAAATACATGTCGATTAACTGGGAAGCGCCGCCCATTGTTGGCGTCCCCGCCAACAACAATTCTGAAATCCTTATCGCCTGAAATCCGTCTGGGGCCATTGTTGGCGTCCCGCCAACAAAAATTAATTGCGGCTATTGGCTTCCTTCTGGCGGTTCTTGGCGTCCCCGCCAACAATAAACAAGAAGGCTTATTTCCTGAAATCCGCCAACAACAATTCTGAAATCCTTATTTCCTGAAATCCGTCAAAAATTTAAAATCTATTGATCCTCTTTCATAAAAATCTGCCGACGACCACTTATAATCTTCCGGTGCAGCAGCAAGATTCCAATGTGCCTCGCCGTTGTTGGCGTCCTCGCCCACAACAAATAAGAAGGCTTATCGGGCGGTTGTTGGCGTCCCCGCCAACAACAATTCTTCTGAAATCCTTATAACCTGAAATCCTTCAAAAATTCAAAATCTATTGATCCTCTTTCATAAAAATTTGCCGACGACCACTTATAATCTTCCGGTGCAGCAACAAGATTCCAATGTGCCTGGCAAGGATTCTTGGGCAGTTGTTGACGTCCCCGCCAACAACAAATAAGAAGTGTTATTTTCTGAAATCGGCCAACAACAATTCTGAAATCCTTATAGCCTGAAATCCGTCAAAAATTTAAAATCTATCAATCCTCTTTCATAAAAATTTGCCGACGACCACTTATAATCTTCCGGTGCAGCAGCAAGATTCCAATGTGCCTGGCAAGGATTAAAGTGAATATAATTAAATTTTTGCCTGAAAAACTTTTCTGTCCGGCACTCTTTCACCATGGGAACCCTTTTCCAAAACTGAAAAACCCTGTCCGATTTGTTTGCACAATAAGATTCCAATAATTCAGGATCGCTTTTCTTCATCTGTTTTTTGAATTGGTGCGCGGTGAAACTAAAAAAAGCACCTTGAACATCCTTTCTTTCAAGACCATCTGAAATTTTCCATAAAAGATGAATATGATTAGGCATTATCACAAAAGCATTGATTGTACATTTTTTGTTGGTGGCAAGCCAGTCAAATGAATCGATGATAATTTCCTTGTAGCAATCCTGTTTAAGAAGATGATTCCATTTTAAAATTGTGGCAGTTAGAAATTCAGTATGGTAACTTAAAAGCATTAATAAATGTACTCTAAAAAATTGGAAGATTCTTAGATTGCAAAAGATAGTTACCCAGGAAGGTTGTTGGCGGGGACGCCAACAACAGCGGGAAATCCTGTTTAAGAAGATGATCCCATTTTAATATTGTGGCAGTTAGAAATTCAGTATGGTAACTTAAAAGCATTGAACCAATGTACGATGAAATATTTAAAGGTTCCTTAATTAAAACACACCGTTAGCCAGTATGGTTGTTGGCGGGGACGCCAACAACAGCGGGTTTCCTTGTAGCAATCCTGTTTAAAAAGATGTTTCCAGTTTAAAATTGTGGCAGTTAGAAATTCAGTATGGTAACTTAAAAGCATTGAATAAATGTACGCTGAAATATTTGAAGGATCTTTAATTACAAGAGACCGTTGGCAAGGAAGGTTGTTGGCGGGGACGCCAACAACAGCGGGAATACCGGTTAAACTTTTGTAAGTTCACCCGCAGGCATTATAGCTTTTTTCGGTTTTTGGCTCCGGATCCGGGAAAGCGTTTCCAATGTCATTCCCAGGAAAGTGGCAATGTATTTCAGGGAAATCCGGTTCACCAAACCGGGGTAAACCTGGTTGAAATGGTTGTACTTTTTGGAAGCATTTGGGATCCTTACCATATAGGCGCGCTCCTCTGCCTGCCGGTATTTGAATTCCCACAAACGGCGTGCGATAACATTTGTTTCGGGAAAATGATCATAAAGGTAATCGGTAGTGGAGATGGGAATAGCAACCAGTTCACAATCCTCAAGCGCCTGAATGTATTCATCTGTAGGCTTACCGGTGCCCACAGCCCTGAAAGCCCCTGCAATCTCTCCTTCCTGCATGATCCACGTTGTAATGTTTTTCCCGTTTTCCTTTATGTACCCCTGGATGACTCCTTTTATGATAAAATAAAAATATTGCGGATTGGCACCCGGCCTTAAAATAAAACTCTTTTTATCCACCTTCATTGGGAAACAATCTTTGGCAAGTACTTTTTTAGCTTTCAATGAAATGGGATGGATCTGATCCAGGAAATCGAGGACTTTGGCGACATTTTCTGTATCGGTGGTAACGGGTGAGGTTTTCATGATCTTACGGTTGAATAGATTTGTGTTCGAAGATAATGTTCAATAAGCAATTGGCAATTTTTGAGCGGTTGGCGTCGCCGCCAACAACAAACAAAGAGGGTTATCGCCTGCAATCCGTCAAAAATTTAAAATCTCCTGATCCTCTCTCACAGGAGTATGCAATAACCACTTATGATACTCAGGAGCAGCGTGATTCGCAATTAGCAATTGGCAATCTCCAGTGGCGGTACACCAGCGCCGTTGTTGGCGTCCCCGCCAACAACAAATCTTTATCGCCGCGTTGGCGCCGCCAAAAGCAATTATGACGTCCTCGCCAACCAGCGCCGTAGTTCGCGTCCCCGCCAACAACAATCTTAAGGAGCAGAAACAAAACAGTGGAAGAGGTACGAGACAGCTAATGACTGAAAGGGGTTTGAGCCGTATCCCCTTCGTTACCCCTTCGATATCCCTTCGTTATACCTTCGATCCATGAAACGACCAATAACCGGTGACATAAAATATGTAAAACTAATGAAAGTAAAAGAAAAGCATAAGCAAACAACTGTAAAGCCTGTTAAGGATCGTCCTAAATGCTGTAAAGCCTAATCAGTATTATCATTAACCACTGTAAAGCTCATTCAGGATTACCAATCTGAACTGTAAAGTGTCTCATTACTAAAATCACTTTACATATTTAGGTAATAAGTATGTATAATTGATCTTTAAATATGAACACACACAAACAGGGAAGGGCTCCCATTTACGACAATGGCTTGAAAATAGCTATAGCCC
>JBQCEG010000154.1:0-75070 GCA_051960475.1 Ginsengibacter sp. | reverse complement strand
TGATCCTTTCTTTATCAATGTAAGTGCAAACCTGGCTCAGCAATGAAGGTTCAACTTCCATCAATTCATAACTTTTATTTTCATCTTCTTCACTCACAAAAAAACTGACGATCTTGTGCGCTTCTTTATCATCAATAGCGGTGCCCCAGGTTTTGGTGATTACATCGTAAGCCTGGTTGCCATTCATCGGTAACAACCTGAAGCGTGAGGATTTTAAAGATGGGATTTTTGCTGTTTTTCCTTCAAACTCAGGCAGAAATTCTTCCCGGAAAGCAAATACAATTTTTACTTTTTGATTTTTATAACTGTAGCCGATTTTGTCTTTGTTGTCAAGGAATTTTTTTTTCAGTTTTTCAGGAATGGAATTTTCGATCAGGTCGGCCAATTCCTGCCAAAAGTTCTCCAATTCCTGCATTCCAAATCGATTACTTTTTTTAGCAAGTGTAAAAATTTCTTCAAACTGATCAAAGATCAAAATTGGTGTAACACTTTTCCATAAAGGTTCAGAATGAAAATATTCCCATAATGTTGTCTCACTGGAAGGATAAGATTCTACCTTGAAACCATACTTATCAATTTCAGTTTTTAAAATACTTTTTATTTGACTGACAAGGTCCGGACTATCATCTTTAAACTCCAGCCGAATTCGGAATGGAAGAAAATAATCTTTTCTCAGTCGGGGAAAAACGCCGGCATTTAATAATGAAGTTTTGCCGGTTCCTGATTTTCCAAAAACAATAGTCAGTGTATTGGTTTTAATGAGATTTGTGAGCCGCTCAATTTCTTCATCTCTTCCGAAAAATATTTTTGCCTTGGCTTCTGAATAAGATTCAAGGCCGATAAATAAGGAATTCTTTTGTGAAGGCGCAGTGGTTTCGATTGCCATAATTCCCTTAAGTTAAATTGAGCGTTTCTCTAAGCTGGTTGATGAATTCAGGAGCAGGATTACCAAGAGGCACTTTTCCAATACTTAATTCTGAAAAATATTTCGGCACATTTTCGTTGTAAGGATTTGTTTCGTCAATCACAACCGGCATCAGGTATTTGTCAGTTCTTCCGTCTATTTTTCTAAAAGTATTTACATTATCAGCGGTGAACCATTCTATTTGCACATATCCATCTTTATGCAACAAACTATTTTCAGAGATCAATGGAATAAACAAATCTGCCGCTTTAATGTTTTTTGCAATTTCCAATTTGAAATCATCGCCTGCCGCAATCTCCCTGTTGTCATACCAGCAACTAACATTATTGATCGATTCAATTGCCTTTTTCAAATTTTCAACAGCATCTTTATCCTTCACTGTATAACTGAGAAAAACCATTTTATTTTTCACATTTGAACGGTTCCTTGCTTTCCATTGCCGCGCCAATTCATTAACAAATTCGACGGTACTTCCGGTAAAAGTTGATACGTCATAATTTTTCAGAAATTCAAATTGAATATCCCGCTGTTCTGATGGATCATTTACAACAAGAATGGTTCTTTTTGTGCCCCAATCATGCATCGGTTCGTTGGACAAAAGCCTTAAAATAAAGCGGACTACCCAATTGGGAAAAGCACAACCAAGAAACAAAAGATTTTTATTTTTTAAAGCATTGGTCAGGTTAACTGCATTTGCCATTTTTTCTTTGAAGCAACCGGTATATTCCAGCATATCCTCTTCGCTCAACGCCGGATCAACCGTATTGATCAACGAACCGAAAACGTTGAAAACAAAAGGTTGTTTCAACCGCTCCAAATCATCGCTGTCAGAAAAAGGTTCGTTGATGGAAAAATTAATGGAGGTTGGAGTAACGTTTCTTGCTTTGGCAAGATTACTTTCGAGAACGTTATTATAAACTGCTGTGTTGATAAAATAATTCAGATCGGCAATTCCTAAAAATTCAGTCAATAAAGGAAATTCAAAACTGATGTCTTTTACCATCATTTTTAATTTCCGGATGATGTCCATCATTTTAATTCTCTTTTCAATCACCAAATAATCGACGGCTTTTGAAAGAGACAAATTATTTTGATCCGTAACCTGGTAAGCATTCAGGATCTGCCCGGATAAATATTGATCTATCGGAATTAAAAGATCATCCTTCTTAAACTCGTAAACTTCCTTACCAATGACAGGAGTAAGTTGCTTGTCCGAAATAAAATCCACGAGCTCGTCCCAATCGCTTTGATCTGAAAAATTTTTATTCATAAATAAAAAGGAATAATGAATACGTTAGGCGAGCAGGCGGTTTGTCGAGGATTTTATCAGATGTAATAAAGATAATAAAATTTACTAAATTCATACTATTAAATAGAATGGTTCAAAAGAATAATTCTAAATCCTCTCTCCTTTTTCTTAAACCTTGCTGCCTGTCAAACTCCAATTTAAATTAGAAATGCAAAAACATGTCAGCAAGTGAATCCATCCAAACACCATTAGAAATCGGGAAAGAATATCCCAAAGCCAACGAGGAAAAATTAGCCCATCAAATTGCGCAACTTTTGCAATTGCAAATGCTGCGCCTTCATAAGAATAAGAAGCAATTACGCCAGATTCATCCAAAAATGAACGGTTGTGTGAAAGCTGAATTTATCATTGAGAAAGATTTGACTGAAGACCTTAAAGTCGGCATTTTTAAAGAAGAAAGATCCTTTCCGGCCTGGATACGTTTTTCAAACGGCAACACAAAACCGTTGCCTGATTTCAAAAAAGATCTACGCGGATTCGCTATAAAGATCATGAATGTTCCCGGAGAAAAGATTCCGCTGGGAGAGGAAAGAAATATCAACCAGGATTTCATATTGATGAACACGAAATCTTTTGTAGCCAAAGAAGTAGAAGACTTTTATCACGTTTTACAGGTTGTAACAATGCTTCCGTTCCAGGGACCTGTTTTAAAAAAAATTCCTATTATTTTTAAAAATGCTTCCATCTTCATCAATGGTGCAAAGGCAAAAATAAAATGCAATCATCCGTTCGAACTTAGTTACTACAGCACGGTTCCTTATCGTTTTGGCGATGAGAGCCGTGCAGTTAAATATGCAATTTTTCCTTCTTCAAAAAATAATTTAAAGACCAATCTTGATAATTCAGACCCGGATTTTTTAAGATTAAAAATGCAGGAAACTTTATCGCAAAATGAGATCTTTTTCGATTTCTGTGTGCAATTTCAAACCAATGCTGAAACCATGCCGATTGAAGATCCTACTGTTGAATGGACTTCTCCTTTTCAAAAGTTGGCAACCATAAGAATTCCGACACAAATTTTTGATACCGCCGAACAAAGGGAATTTGGAGAAGAGCTTTCTTTTAATGTTTGGCATTCTTTGCCCGAACATCAACCGATTGGCAATTTCAACAGGTCGAGAAAAATTATTTATGAAGAAATGAGCGCTTTTCGCCATCAGCAAAATATGAAAACACCGGTTGAACCAACAGCAGATGAAAATTTTTTTAACGGTACAAACTTGAATAAAAATGCAAAACAACAACCAACAGGTAATACAGCAGATGTACGCTGATTTTGGAAAAGGAAATATTCCGGCAGTGCTTGCAGCATTTAGTAAAGATATCATTTGGAGAAGAGCAGGCGCACCTTTCATTCCATTTTCAGGTACTTTCAATGGGATTGAAGAAGTAATGAAAATGTTTGCAATCCAGGAAGAAAATTTAAAGATGAAATCGTTTATTCCGCAAACATTTTGCACCAACGACGATATGGTGGTCGTTATCGGGCATGATGAAGCAGAAGTAAAACCCACAGGAAGAAGTTATTCAGCCGATTGGGTTCAGGCATTTACATTGCAGGATGGAAAAATAATTAAAGTACAGGTTTTTATGGATACCAAAGCGATTGCAGACGCTTTTGAAAAATAGGAAACCAAAATAAAAATCTTCTTTTTTTATTTCTACACTGTCAAATCGTACTTAAGTATTTTAAGGAAGTTAAAGAAGGAAAAAAGAAGTAAGCGCCGCCTTTCACCGTCACAAAACTTTTTAATCCATCAATGTATTTATTGTGGGTTTCCTGCGGAATAGTAAATTGTTGCACAACCCCTTCAGCCGGGTTTTCCTTTACTCCGATGAACGGATCAGGATCAGCATATAACTGTTTGAATTTTGGATAATTCGCCCACGTGTATTGGATAAATTCAAATTGCCGGTTGATGTCTGCATTAAAACAACCAAACAAAATTCCAACTTCGTCTACGGGTGAATGTTGCGTTGCAGAACCAACAAATTTTTCTCCATAAGAACGAACCCTGCGCATTAGCCGGTGTTTCCTTGTGAGTTTTAAAGATTCAGCCGGTCCGGTTTCTTCAAAATTATCCCGTGGATTTGTCCGACGTGAGTGAGAACCAATTGGACAACGGAATCCGTGTTTATCTATTTCTGTATAAACAAAATCATTATCTTCATTTGAATCTCCCGGATCTTCATCAGGAAATTTCACCAAAGAGGCTCCACTTGGCCAACGCCCCATCATTTTTGCAGCGAGTTTGGTACTTTCATTAGGATTCCAACTTCCGTCTTCATTTTTACTTTTTTCATTCAAAAAATTCCAGAAGCCATTTACATCTTCTTTTAATTGTCGCAAAACAAAATAAGTTCCGTTACGGCCGAGGTCTTTTTGATCAGTTCCGTCGGGATCATCTGCAAGCATTTCCATGTTTCCCTGCGCCTCTTTTATCAAAGGTGTGTCAGGAAAAACATTGTATTCATTTTTGTAGCCAAGAACAAATTCTCCTGCTTTGATATTATCTCTTTCCAAAACTTCAGCGCCGGAACCAATGATTGCCGGTTGGGAAATTCCATCCCTGAAACCAAAATGCTCTTTGCCGCCGGGAAAAGTATCGGCTGAAAGAATATGAAGGATTTCCAAACCCGATTGATCAAACTTTTTCTTCAATTTTCCTTCGGTATCCTGAAGACTTTCAGCCGTTTTTTCAAAAAGCAGAATGATCAAATCAATGCTTTGATTATTAGGCCCACCCCAAATCCAGGTAGCAGGATCGCTGCTGTCAAAATCTCCAAGAAGTCTTTGCCGGTGAGGCGTTACCATTCCTTCACGAAATTCACGAATAAAAGATCGAAGATTATTTTCATGAAGTCCCAGTGACAAAAGTCCTTTTGAAGTAAACCCAATATTTAATAAATAATCTCGATTATCTTCAACAACAGACGTAACATTTCTGGCAATTTCATTAAGATAAACTTTTGCCTTTTGCGCATCAGTCACTTTCAAAAGAAAATATTTTGCAAAAGGCATTTCATTGTAATCTTTCACAAGAAAACCTTGAATTTCTGAAAGTTCCAGTCGTTCCATTAAGCGTTGATTTTAAAATCGGTTTAAAAATATCCGTGCTTGTTTTTCAGAAAAGTTTTGATTCAATTCATTTCGAATGATGGTATTGTTCACAATATTTTTGATTGAAAGATTGTGATAAGCACTGTACCAAACTTGCGTCAAAATTTGTGTTCCGCGGCTCCAGGCTAAAAAATGTTCTTCATCATAAGCGCCGCCGGTGAACAAAAATTTTGTCTTTGGAAAATTAACCGTATTACTAAAAATGCCCGTCAATCCCCAACCGGATTTGTCAATAAAATCGCAGAGATATTGATTCCAGCTTCCATCAAAATTGCTGAAGAACATCATGTGCTTGTTGTTATCGATCAATACCCATCGCGCAAAATGTATTGTGGGAATTCCCATCAGTTTTCCTTTTACAAACAGGTTTTTTATCAACGTCCTTGCAAACAACATCAATGCTTGAACAGTTATCAATCTTACTTTTCCGGGCTTCATCACCAACACTTGTGTAAACTGGTTTTGATTAAAAAGATCTTCATCCTCTTCAAGTCTGTGCACAAGATCATCGTTTAAAACACTTCGTTTGTCATAACAATTCTTGTCTTTTCGTTCATAAAAAAAATGAAGCATCAAAATCCATAGAATGATAACCGGCAAAAGAATAAGCATGATCAAACCCATCAGGATCAATCCCGGCCAATTGGTGTCAAGTGTCTTTTCCGGTTTTTTGGCAAAAGCAAATTCAGGCTTCTTCAAAACTTCTTCCTTTATTGCATTTTTGATTTGAACCGCCGACATTCCATCCCATTTCTTTTGATTTACATAACAGCGAATAAATCTTTGCAAAGCGTCTTCCTGCTGGATTTGTTTCAAACTTCTTCCTGGTGCACCAGTATAAAAAGCGGTTGTTTTCACCTTCCACTTTAAAAGATAATTTTTCCTGCTTGCGGTTGTTCTATCCTGTGGTTCAGGATATCCTTGGCAGCATTCATACAGCTCGTCAAAATACTCTGGAAAAACCGTTACAAGTCCTGTTGCATGCGCTTCTTCATCTCCATCAAAGTTGGAAGAAAAAACCAACCTAACAGGGACAGTAAACGCAGTTTTATCGCGAAAAGATTTTTCCTCCAGCACAAACCAACGCGCATAATGAAGCGTTCCCAGACGATCGAACCTTTCATTCAAACCATGGTTAAGTCCCACCTTGAATTTCTCAAGTATTTCATTCAGTTTTTCAAACCGGTCTTCTCTTACAGGAGTAAGCAAAGTGAGCGGGTTTTGCCTGATCATTTGAATTGAATTTGAAATAAGTGCAGTTTAAGCAAACGTTGTTATCGATTGTCTCCTTAAAATTAAAGATTTTAAGAATGTGAAGGACATTATTTTTTTACAATCTTTTGAAAAGTTTCTTTACTTTCATAGCAATTGAAATCCTATAAAACCAACCTGCTCTCTTTCGAACACACCATTTCTTTAATTGTGATTTTGTAAAAACCATTTAATAACACTTTTAAATGATAAAGAACATTGATCATGCAAATGTTGTTCATTATGGTATTGACTCGCTAATCGTAAAAACCGGGAAGAGCGGAATTGGCAAGGCTTCGTGCATCAAAATCCTGAACGAAGAGTTTCCATCGAAAGAGAGTTTGGCGCAGCTGGATAACGAATTTGATCTGTCTTCCCGCTTGAAATGCTCCAATATCAGGAAGGCATTGAAAAGGGAAAAATTTGAAGGACATGAAGCTGTGATTTTTGAATACATCGAAGGGAAAGATCTTGATAAAGTAATTTCTTCTAAAAAACTTTCACTCACCGAACAACTGCACTTTGCAACCGACATTGCATCAGCGCTGGCCGCTCTTCATAAAGAAAATATTTTTCACCGTCGCATTCAGCCCGGCAACATTCTTGTTGAACAAGCAACCAACAAAATTTACCTGATCGATCTTGGTCTGGCTTGTGAAGGAATTGTTTTTGAAGAGACAATAACTTCTTTCGGAGAAAAAGAAATTGAAACACTTAAATACATTGCACCCGAGCAAACGGGAAGGATCAATCATGCGATTGATCAACGAGCGGATTTGTATTCGCTCGGCCTCATTCTTTATCGTTTGTTTACCGGGCAGTTGCCGTTTGACAGTGAGGCAAGATTGGAATTAATGTATGCCAATATTGCCAAAACCCCTTTAAATCCCCGTCAATTAAACCCTGAACTACCGGAATTACTTTCGCAGATTATAATGAAACTCCTGGCAAAGAATGCCGAAGATCGTTATCAATCTGCCTTCGGCGTTAAAGCAGATCTTGAAAAATGTTTGGAACAAAACAACAAGAGCGAAAATATTGATGACCTTCTTAAAACAGGTTTTTCAATCGGCGCACTGGATTTTTCAGGAAAACTAAATTTCACTGACAAGTTATATGGAAGAGAAAATGAATTAAAAAACCTGAAAGGATTATATGAAAGATGTGCGGCAGGCGAAAAAAGAATTTTGTTGATCTCCGGAAATTCGGGCAGCGGAAAAACAGCTTTGGTCGAAGAGTTGAAGAAGTATGTCGTTCGGGAAAAAGGTATTTTTTTAAAAGGAAAATTCGACCAGATAAGTTCTGAGACACCATACACTACCCTCGTTCAAACGTTTAATGAACTGATACAAATTATCCTCGCGGGGGATAAAAACTTCAAAGCAAAATGGACGAAAAAATTGACGGATGCAATTGGCAATTCAGGAAAAATCCTGACGCAATTCATGCCTGGTATAGAAAAAATTATAGGCAAGCAAGCCGAAGCTCCAGAGTTGAAAGGTCTTGAGGCGCAAAACAGGTTTAACTATGAATTCACCAGGTTTTTTAAAAGCCTTGCAGATGAAGATGCACCGCTTGTTCTTTTTGTTGATGACTTGCAATGGGCAGATCCGTCTTCACTCAATTTGTTTAAAACTATAACTGAAAACCGGGACATTGATTTTGCAATGCTGATTGGTTCTTACCGGAAAAATGAAGTTGATGAAAATCATCCATTGTATAAAAAACTCAATGAACTGAAAGAAGATAAAGTTCCTTATGAAGAGTTTGAATTAGGAGACCTCTCCTATCAAAATGTTCATTCTTTGGTGAATGACACTTTGCTTACCAGGCAGGAAAACATTTCTGTGTTGTCAGAAATTATTTATGGCAAAACCAAAGGAAATCCATTTTATGTAAGGCAATTTTTGAAATCAATTTATGATGAAGGCTTATTGCATTTTGATTTTGACGAATTGAAATGGCAATTCAATTCCGACATGATCCTGCATTTGAATGTATCCGGAAATGTTGTGGAACTGATGACGTCATTTATTTTGAAACTTCCCACAGAAACACTTGAATTGCTTAAAACCGCATCGACGATTGGAAATAATTTTACAAAAAGAAACCTTTCTGTCATTCAACAGATAAGTGAAAGGACTGTTGAAGGTTTAATAAATATTGCGGTTGCAGAAGGTTTGATCATTGTGGCTGATGATTCTTATAAGTTTGCACACGACCGAATCCAGCAAGCTTTTTATTCATTAATTCCTGAGGATGAAAAAGCAGCAATGCACCTGCTGAATGGACAGCGATTAACAACAAATTACAATGAAAGCGAGCTTGATGAAAGACTTTTCGACCTTGTAAAGCAATGGAATCTTGGAGCAGCAAAAATCAGGGATAAGAAAGAAAAAAACAACCTTGCTGCACTTAATTTAAGAGCCGGAAATAAGGCAATGACCTCAACTGCTTTTCCGCAGGCTTTATCCTATTTTGAAACAGGTTATAAAATATTAGAGGAAAGTGATTGGGACGACCAATACGAATTCATTTTAGATCTCGCCACGAATGCTGCAGATGCCGCTTACCTCTCAGGCGATTATGAAAAGGTTGAATTCTATGTTGGAAAAATCCTGGCGGATAGTAAATCATTAATTGATTCAGTAAAAGGTTGGGAAATAGAGATCAAAAAGCTGATCGCTGAAAACAAACCTTTTGAAGCGGTAAAGCTGGGATTAGAGATTTTGAAAAAGATGGGAATTGTTCTTCCATTGAAGCCGGGAAAATTTGCAGTGTTGAAGGATCTGGTGAAAATTAAATTTCTCTTGCGTAAGAAGTCAATGGATTATTACGACAATCTTCCTGAAATGAAAGACCCGGAAAAAAATGCAGCAATGCGCATTTTATCAGATATTTCCTCCGCGTCCTTCTTTGCTGTACCCAACCTAGTTCCTCTGCTCGCATTTAAGATGATCAAGCTCACAATAAATTATGGTCTTTCCAGGAAATCACCATTTAGTTTTGCGGCCTACGGATATATTCTTAGCGTCTTTTTGAATGAGATAGACAAAGGAATTAAGTTTGGAGAAATTGCATTGCACCTGGCAAAAAAATTCATGCTGAAGAATTGATCGCATCAATTCTGGCTACTAAAAATTTATTTCTTGATCATCGCAAAGTTCCAATAACTGAAACGATTCATGATCTTGAAAAAGCTTTTACAAGCGGCCTTGAGTCAGGCGACAACGAATATGCTTCATATGCAGCCCATAACATTGTTTACCAGTTTTTCATTATGGGTTATCCCCTTCCTGATCTTTCTAAGAAAGCCGAATCACTTGAATTACAAATCGAAAAGTTTCAGCAGGATCTTACGCTAAAGAGAATGAAATTGTTTCATCAATCCATTCTTAATCTAATTGAAGAAACCAAAAATCCGGATGTCCTTTCAGGGGAAATTTTTGATGAATCAGAAATGGAGCTTGCAGATGTAAGTAAAAGCAATGAGATCTATTTTCAAAACCTCTACTTGCAAAAACTACATCTCGCCTTAATATTCAACCATCGTGCAAATGCGCGGAAATATGCACCGATTGTAGAAAAATACCAGGAAAGTGTCAGGGGAACCACCCTGTACCCATTGTTTTATTTTTATCGTTCTTTATTGATCACTGATATTCCTCCCACTTCACCATCAAAGAAATCTATATTGAAGCAGGTTTCAAATGACATCCGTGAAATAAGGAAGTATGAAAAATATTGTCCTTCAAATTACACTGATAAAATATTCCTACTTGAAGCACAATGCAAATTTCTTGAAGGTGATAATGAAGAAGCGAAAATTCTTTATGATAAAGCATTAAAGGCGGCCACCGAAACAAATATCTCCGGAGATCTTGCCATAACATGGGAAAGAGCCGGTCGTTTTTTCATGAACACCAAGCAGGATTTGCTCGCCAATTTCTATTTACAAAATGCTTATCGAATTTACAAACGTTGGGGCGCAACCGCGAAATTAAAACAAATGGAAAGGCATTATGTGCAGTTGCGCGGTGGTGGAGGAGCAGAATGGCAAAACCAATTGTCAGGCGAATCAGTCGCGCGCCAAACAACAAACATCGATATTGAAACGATGCTGAAAGCTTCCGCAGCACTTGCCGGTGAAATCGTGTTACCAAAACTCTTGAGAAAAATGATGCAGATCATTCTTGAAAATGCAGGCGCCCAAAATGGCTTTTTAATAATGGAAAAAGAAGGCGAAAAGTTTATCGAGGCAGAAATAAAAGCAGACAATGAGGATGTAAAAATCCTACAGTCGATCCCGCTTTCAGGTAATCTACTTCTTGCTGAATCGGTCGTAAGTTATGTTTACATGACGCAGGAAACTGTGATCCTGGATGATGCCAGCAGGAGTGAACTTTTCGGCAATGATGAATTTATAAAGAAGAACCAATGCAAGTCTATACTTTGCATTCCATTGATGAATATGGGAAAAATACAAGCAGTGATCTATCTTGCCAACGACCTGACTTCTGGCGCTTTCACAACCAAAGGTGTTGCTGTTTTAAAACTACTTGCCGGGCAAATGGCGATCTCCATCGAAAACGCTTTGTTTTATTCTGAACTTGAAAATAAGGTTTTCGAACGAACCAATGAGTTGCAGGTTGAAAAGAAAAAATCCGATGACTTGTTGTTAAATATTTTGCCCGAAGATGTGGCCAATGAACTAAAACAAACCGGCCATACCAAACCAAGAAGTTATGAAATCGCTACGGTAATGTTTACTGATTTTGAAAATTTCACGAGCAAGAGCGAAACTCTTTCTCCGGAAGAATTGGTGAATCTTATTGATACATGCTTTACGAAATTTGATGAAATCATTTCAAAATACAGGATGGAAAAAATAAAGACTATTGGCGATTCCTATTTATGCGTCAGCGGTGTTCCGGATCCTTCAACACACAGTGCAATAGATGCAGTTGAAGCAGCGATAGAAATTTTGGATGCGATAAAGACCTTCAGAACAGGACCTGATGGAGCAAATTATTTTGACATTCGCATTGGCATTCACACGGGACCGTTAGTTGCAGGAGTAGTTGGCGACAAAAAGTTTGCGTTTGATATTTGGGGCGATACGGTTAACACGGCTTCGCGAATGGAGCAGAACAGTGAAGCAAACAGGATCAATATTTCGAGAACTACTTATGAATTGGTTAAAGAAAAATTCCGTTGTATCTACCGTGGAAAGAAGGCCGCCAAGAATAAAGGAAAAATCGAAATGTATTTTGTAGAAAGCGAAATAATGATACCTTCTGAAAAGATGGAAGCATAGATTTTGCTCATCATTCATCTGGAAAAATATATTGCTATTATTGTTTGTTTACTAAATTTTTGCTCTTCCATAATAGTTTCTTTTTTCCAACCCTTTTTTTATTTTTACTAAATAAAAATAAAGCTTATGAGACTCCATATCTTTCTCTTTTGCCTTCTTGTTTCTTTTTCTTCAATTGCACAATTAAGAAAGAATGATGCAAAAACAACGATCAGTAATGTTACTGTTTTCTCAAAAGGCGCGACAGTCGAACGGACAGCAGCAGTTTCAATCCCTGCCGGTCGTTCGGAAGTAACTTTTTCGGGTTTAAGTAATCAACTTGATGAGAAAAGTATCCAATTGAATGCCGATGCAGATATCACACTGCTTTCTGTACAAACAAGTAAAGATTTTCTTATAGAGAGGACTATTGATGGACAGGAAAAGAGTTATTTAGGTAAAATAAAATCCTTAAAAGACAAGATCAACCTAGACAATAAATTTCTCCAGGTTTACAATAACGAAGAACAGATGCTCAATAAAAATGAAGAAATAGGAGGAAAAGCAGGAGTAAAAACAAGTGAACTTAAAGAGGCACTAGATTTACATAGGCAAAGGCTTACGGAGGTTTACGAAAAACAATTGGATCTTAAAAATAGGATCGACTCTGAACAAAATCAATTAAAAACATTCAATGAACAATTGCAGGAATTTAGTAAGAAAAAAGACAGTGTAAATAATATTGTTACTGCCGTCATTGAAAGCACGTCAGCACGAAATATAAATTTCAAACTTTCTTATAATGTTAAAGATGCAGGTTGGTACCCCAGCTATGATGTAAGAGTGAGTGACGTTACAAAACCACTAAACATTTTAATGAACGCCAATGTTTATCAGCGAAGTGGAGAAACGTGGAAAAACGTTTCACTGCTTTTAAGCACCGGAAATCCAAATGACAATGCAACTCCTTCTCAATTACAACCATGGAAGTTAGGATTCTACGATCCGAGTGTTTCTTATAAAAATCAAGGAATACAAGGAATTGCCACTGGTAGAGTTACAAATGAAAATGGAGAACCGATTCCGGGAGCAAGTATAATAATAAAAGGAAGCAAGATGGGCGTTTCATCGGATCAAAATGGATTTTTTAAACTTGAAAAGTTTGCCGCTAACAGTATTATAGAAGTTATGGCAGTAGGATATGAGTCCAAAGAAGTAAACCTACGACCTGGCTATTTTACGATTGCATTAAAAGAAGCTTCAACTCAATTAAATGAAGTTGTGGTTACAGGTTATGGGGTGGAAAAAGACCTTACAGGTAGTGTTGCGGGAGTTATGGTAAACACAAATCAGAAAAGAGAAAGAAAAGAAGCAATGAAGACCATTACAGTTTCGACTCAATATCAACCTACAACTACTTTATATAAAATTAAGGATAAGTATGATTTGGAAACTGATGGAAAGACAAAAACTATTGGCATCAAAGACTTTGAAATTCCCGCCGAATACAATTATTTGAGTGTTCCCAAAGTGGAAGCGGCTGCTTTCCTGAATGCGCACATTGTCAATTGGCAGATTTATGATCTTCGGTCGGGGGAAGCCAGTTTATTTTATGAAGGAAGTTATTTGGGAAAAACTTATATAGACCTCGATGCGGCAACCGATACACTTGCCTTGTCACTGGGAAAAGACAACGGAATAAAAGTTTCAAGAAAACTTGTAAAAGAATTCAGCAGCAAACGCTTTATCGGCAGTAATAAAACAGAAACAAGAACTTTTGAAATTACAGTTCGAAATACAAAGCGGGTTCCTGTTAACTTGACAATAACAGACCAGGTTCCTGTATCTGTCACAAAAGAAATAGATGTAAATGATGTTAAAGTACCGGATGCACAATTTGATAAAGACACCGGTATCGCCTCATGGAACTTTTCTTTAAAGCCTTCTGAAGAAAAAAAATTACAAATCAGTTATACTGTTAAATATCCAAAAGATAAAGTGGTGGTGCTCGAATAAGCAAAAATAAAAATCTGCAGTTTTTGTTTCTTTACTATTGAATTGATCTGTTTTGGTTTCAACAAAATCAATCTTTAAATTTAAAAGAAAAAGATGGACGTAAATAAAATAAAAGCCACGCTTGAAAGCGCTTTGCAGTTGCTCAATAAAGAACTGGGAACAGAAATTGTAAATCAAACAAAAGAGGAATACCTGCGTGTGATCAATGAAATTCAACAGGCATTAAAAGAATTTGAATGATCGTGAGCGATAAAAATTCATTGAAGGTGTATCTTCATATCTTTTTAAAATAATAATTTGCAAGCCTCAAAAACGGGAAGAATATGCTAACACTAAGTGTTGATATGGACGAAGTGATAACTGACACAGGCAAGAAGTTGAAGGATTGGTATTCGAATGAATACGGAATAGTTTTTAAGGAAGAAGAATTGCATGGCCGCGATTTGAAACAGGCAGTCAACCCCGAGCACTTCACAAAGTTTCATGAATATTTGAATGCACCGGGATTTTTTGGCGACCTTGAGATCATGCCTTATGCCAGGGAAGTATTGGAAAAACTAAATGCCAAATATGATCTCTATATAGTTTCTGCAGCGCTGGAATTTCCCAATTCACTGAAAGATAAATTCGAATGGATCTCGCAAAATCTTCCATTTATTACCTGGAGACAAATTTGCCTTTGTGGCAATAAAAGTATTGTGCAGACTGATATTATGATCGATGATCGTACCAGGAATTTCAGTCATTTCCAGGGTAGAAAAATCCTGTACACCCAACATCACAACATTTTGGAAGAAAATTATGAAAGAGTCAAAGACTGGAAAGAAATTGAAGATAAATTACTTTAATTAATTTTCGATTAACCGTCTCCGTTACATCCTTACTATACCAGTCAACAGACAAATAAATCAAATCTTTTATTTCTAATTAAAGAGTTCTTATTTTATTTGAACTTGCTTGTTTAAATACGTAAGTTGTTCCTACTTTTACGGGATTTTTTTCACTTAATCTTTTTCAATGCGTAAACTAATTCTATCCTTATTCATCTTGCTTGTCGCTGCTTCAGCGTGGTCACAAAAAGAAAATTAGTTCAATATGTAAACCCGATCATCGGTACTGAAAGAATGGGCCACGTTTATCCGGGCGCAACTGTTCCATTTGGGATGGTGCAGCTAAGTCCTGACACAGATACTATTCCTTATGAAACCAATGGCCATTATAATCCCGATGTTTATAAATATTGTGCAGGTTATCAATATGACGAAAAGACGATTGTAGGTTTTAGTCACACGCATTTCAGTGGTACCGGACATTCTGATTTGGGAGATTTTTTAATCATGCCAACAGTGGGAAAATTGCAACTAAATCCCGGAACAGCCAATGATCCCGAAAGTGGTTTCCGGTCAAGATTTTCGCACAGCACCGAAGTAACACAGGCAGATTATTATAAAGTAAAACTCGACGATTACAACGTTACAGCAGAACTTACAACCACTGCGCGCGTTGGGTTTCACCAATATACTTTTCCTAAAACAGATAGCGCGCACATCATTCTTGATTTAGTGAGCGGCATTTATAATTACCCCGATAAAAATGTTTGGACTTTCATTCGCGTTTTGAACGATTCAACAGTAGTTGGCTATCGCCAAACAAACGGTTGGGCAAGAACACGCACGCTGTATTTTGCCATGAGATTTTCAAAACCATTTTTAGAATATGGCGACAAAAATTTTTCAAAACCTGAACCGTATGGGGGCTTTTGGGGAAAGTTTGATCAGTCTAAAAATTTTCCTGCTCTTGCAGGACGTCAACTGCGCATGAACTTCAATTTTAAAACAAATGAAGGAGAAAAGATCAAAATAAAATTCGCGCTGTCGCCGGTTAGTACTGATGGAGCTCTGAATAACCTGGAAGTTGAAGCACCCGGTTGGGATTTTGAAAAAATTAAAGAAGCCGGACAAAAGCAGTGGAATAAAGAGTTGAACAAAATTGTAATCAATGCAGATAAAGAAGAAAAAGTAAATTTTTATACGGCGATGTATCATGCCTTCATCAATCCGACAATCTATATGGATGAAGATGGAAAGTATAAAGGGCTTGATCAAAATGTGCACCAGGCAAAGGGTTTTACTAATTACACTACATTTTCACTTTGGGACACCTATCGCGCTTTGCATCCTTTATTCAACATTATTCAGGCAAAAAGAAACGGCGACATGATCAAATCAATGCTGGCGCATTATAATCAAAGTGTGATGCACATGTTACCAATCTGGTCTAACTCAGCCAATGAAAACTGGTGCATGACCGGCTATCATGCCGTTGCAGTAATTGCCGATGCGGTTGTAAAAGGCAATACACCTTTTGATCCGAATAAAGCTCTGGATGCTTGTGTTACAACTGCACGACACAGAAATTATGATGGCATTGGATTGTATGAAGACATGGGCTACATTCCTGTTGATAAAAATGGTACCGGCACTTCAACCACTTTAGAATACGCTTATGATGATTGGGCAATTGCTCAGATGGCCAAGAAGTTGCGCAAGATGGATATTTATAATGAATTTATCAAGCGATCTAAAAATTATAAAAACGTTTTTGATCCTTCTGTTGGGTTTATGCGCGCGAGATTAAGTGATGGAAGTTTCAAAAAAGATTTCGATCCGCTCAGCACCTCGGGACAGGGATTTATTGAAGGTAATTCGTGGAATTACACCTTGTTTGTTCCGCAAGATCCAGCGGGATTAATTCAGCTAATGGGAGGAAAGAAAAAGTTCACGCATTACCTTGATACATTATTCACCATGCAACTTCCTGATAAGTTTTTTGCAGAAACAGAAGACATCACACGCGACGGTATCATTGGCGGCTACGTGCATGGAAATGAGCCTTCACATCATGTTGCCTACTTATACAACTGGACAGATGAGCCGTGGAAAACACAACAAACTGTTCGCATGATTTTAAAAAATCAATACCATACAGGCCCCGCAGGTTTGGGTGGAAACGATGACACCGGCCAAATGAGTGCATGGTATATTTTCAGTACGATGGGCTTCTACCCTGTCGCACCGGGATCCCCTGATTACCAGATTGGAAGTCCTGCTGTAAACAGTGCAACTTTACATTTAGAGAATGGAAAAACTTTCTCGATCGAAGCTAAAAATCAAAGCGACAAAAACGTTTACGTGAAAAAAATTGAACTAAATGGCAAACCACTAAATCGTTTGTACATCACGCATTCCGAAATAATGAATGGTGGCAAACTGCTGTTTTATATGTCGCCAACACACAAATAAATTATTAGGAAGACAGTAAACGAAGAAATTAAAAGGATTTTTATTTCGCCTGACGAAGAAAAGCTGAGTGATTTTTCACTCAGCTTTTTAATAATTTTTCAACATCAATCTTTGCGATTGCTCTGATCGCATCTGCAATATTTTCTGCATCAATTCCAACCTGGGCTTGCTGTTGCTTTTGTGAAGCGTGTTCGATGATCTCATCGGGAATTCCCAGGATCATTACATCTGCTTTGTAATTATGATTGTTCATAAATTCCAAAACAGCAGAACCAAATCCACCTAAAACAGTTCCATCTTCAACAGTAATTATTTTAACATATTTCTGGAAGACTTCATGTAATAACTCTTCATCCAAAGGCTTTGCAAAACGCATGTCGTAATGAGCAGGATTTAATCCTTCTGATTTAACATCTCTTATCGCTTCGGCGGCAAAATTTCCGGGATGGCCGAAGGAAAGAATGGCAATCTCTTCACCGTCTTTTATCTTTCTTCCTTTACCAATTTCAATTTCTTTCATCGGCGTTTTCCATTCCGGCTTCACGCCCTGTCCGCGGGGATAACGGATCACAAATGGATTTTTTGTGGATTCGAGCTGTGCAGTATACATCAAATCTCTCAATTCACTTTCATTCATTGGCGCACTAACGATCATGTTGGGAATGCAACGCATGTAAGCAATATCATAGGCGCCCTGGTGGGTTGATCCATCTTCACCTACAAGCCCTGCCCTGTCGAGACAAAAGACAACCGGCAAATTCTGAAGTGCAACATCATGGATCACCTGGTCATAAGCGCGCTGCATAAACGAAGAATAAATATTGCAAAAAACACGCAAACCCTGAGTCGCCATTCCGGCACTTAATGTAACTGCATGTTGCTCACAAATTCCAACATCGAATGCACGATCGGGCATTTGTGCCATCATGTATTTTAAGGAACAACCGCTGGGCATCGCAGGTGTAACGCCTATGATTTTTTTATTCTTTTCTGCAAGTTCTATTATTGTATGACCAAAAACATCCTGGTATTTTGGAGGCTGAGGAATGTCATATTTTTTCTTGTAAATTTCTCCGGTGATCTTATCAAAAAGCCCCGGAGCATGCCATTTAGTTTGATCTTTTTCTGCAAGTTCAAAACCTTTTCCCTTCACTGTTTTTATGTGCAATAATTTAGGTCCCGGAATTTCCTTCATATCGTTGAGCGTGTCAACCAACTTTGTTATGTTGTGTCCATCAATCGGACCGAAATAACGAATGTTCAAAGATTCAAAAAGATTGCTGCTTTTGCTGACCATCCCTTTCAAACTGGCTTCAATCTTCGAAACCATTTTGCGCGAAAAGGTTTTGCCCGGAAGTTTTCCAAGTGCCTTCCAGAAATCGTCGCGCAACCTGTTATAAGTTTGAGAAGTAGTAATATCAGTTAAGTATTCTTTCAATGCGCCCACATTCGGATCGATGCTCATGCAGTTATCATTCAGAATAATAAGGAGATTACTTTTCTCAATTCCCGCATGATTCATTGCTTCAAAAGCTTCTCCGGCTGTCATTGCGCCGTCGCCAATAATGGCAACATGTTGACGATCGTTCTCTCCTTTATAATGAGAAGCCATCGCCATTCCCAAGGCCGCAGATATAGAAGTGGAAGAATGGCCAACGCCGAAAGTGTCATACTCACTTTCTGCTCTTTTTGGAAAACCACTTATGCCATTTTTTTTTCGGATCGTACTAAAATTATCACGCCTGCCCGTTAAAATTTTATGGCCATAGGCCTGGTGACCCACGTCCCAAACCAGCTGATCGTAAGGTGTGTTGAAAACATAATGCAAAGCAACAGTCAATTCAACAACACCGAGGCTGGCAGCAAAATGGCCACCATGAACACTTACCACATCTACAATGTATTGCCTTAATTCATCGCTTAGTTGGTGAAGTTGGGTTCGATCCAATTTTTTGAGATCAGAAGGAGAATTGATTTTTTGCAATAATGGGCCGGGTACTATTTCCATTTAAAAAAATTATAGGTAAAAATACAATTTTATTAAAAAAGATTCTGTCAAATATTGTGCGAGTTTGAAGGACGAACAGTTTATTTTTTGAGAATCATTTTATTGACAAAACATTCTTTACCCGCCATAACTTTTAGAGTATAAATTCCTGTTGGCCAGCTTGCAAAACCGGAAACTGTAATAAGCGAATTGCCTTTTTCAATGTCTTTATTGATCTTTCTCATCAACCTGCCGGTTCCATCGTAAATTGATAGTTCAATAGCTTCCTTTTGCACAGCATCTACATTCACCTGGAACTTATCCCTTACCGGATTGGGAAATATTTTAATTGTATTGCCGGCATCATTTTTTACAGACAAATGAATAATATTGCTTAGAGTTACTTTTCCTGAAACGCTGATTATTTTTAACCGATAGAAAGTGGAAGAATTTTCTTTAAAACCATTGTAATCAGTATAATCATAATTGACTGATGAAAAATCTGAAGGTAGGGCTTTGATTTCTTGTAACGGTGAAAAATTAATTCCATCAATACTGCTTTCAATCTCAAAAAATTTGATCTCTTCGTTGTTGGAAACTGACCAATTTAATTGTGCATCTAACTTGTTCACATATCCTGAAAAGTGAGTTATGGTGCTGTTCAAAACATTACAACTTGGGTCAAATGGTGCAATTACAACTGTATCAGTTGCATATGCTGGACAGAAGGATTGCAATTGTTGTGATACAACATAGGTTCCCGCTGCATCTACGGTGACTGTGTCATTGACCGGATCAGTTACTATATCACCATTTGTAGTTGACCACGTGTAAATAGAACTTGAAGAAGGTTCATTAACATATAAATTCACAGGACCTGTATAACCACAAAACAAAGAAGCATCTGACGCAGTTTGGCCGGCAACAGATTGGAAAAAATCTATGGGTGCAACAAAATCTTTTAATTGTGAAGTGAAGGAAGTGGAAGATCTTGACTTCACCATAAATCTTCTGAAGGGCATATCGCAACTGCTTTTACCAACCATTGTATTGGGATCAAGACCTAGCTTTGTGAGATTTACAGAAAATTCCATGAACTGACCGGCGTTGTAGTTGGTCACTAATGAATTGTCACCCTGGATAAGTGAAAAAGCGCCGGCCCAGGTAGTTGTATCATTTTCAACTCCTGTATAAAAGTTTCCGGAGGATTTTGGTTTTATGGCAGCGTAACCATAAGTTGAACCATTGGATGCTCCATCAAAACCTGTTGCTCCGGACGGATCTACCCAATCAAATCCTGCAGGAGTTATGGATAAAGACGCTCTATTGACCCAAATCCTCGCTTCAATACTTGTAAGGGTTGAGCTGCCATAATCCGCAGAAAAAATTATATCCCCTGGCGTTACCACATTTCCTGAACCATCAAAAGTCCAGGTAGTATGCCCGGCATCCGGACCGTAACCTGAAAATGTCCCTGAAGTTTTATCAAAGGAAAGATTGGTTTGATACATTTCGAAGTCAAAATACCGGTCTCCTGTTGTTGCATAAGTTGAAACGCCGGCGAATAACCAAAGAGAGTCAGTTATCGAAGGACCATCTCTCCTGAGATGCATCATTACATCAAGAATATCATTCTTATTAGGAATTGGTTGAGTAGTGGGAGAATACCAAACACCAGGACTCTGACCATTTTTGCTTCCTGAAAATGAGGTTGAATCATTATCATGGTAGTCACGAATAAATGCAGCACCAAGCAACAACTTATTATTTACGCTTGTAAAGGGAGGAACGCTCATGCGTTTATAAAATGAATTGTATCTCGAGGAAGTATTACTGGCATATTGTGCAAGAATAGCGGATGCTCCTGTTGTGTCTATAACGCCGATTCCAGTGTTTGTAACTCTTGTAAACCAATCATCATCCCCGGTTAGTGTAAGCTTTGAATTATAGAAATTTGCCTGTAAGTCGGCATCCACACCAAAATTTGCCTGGATGGAGGATGTGATAGCCTGGCTAAAGACGTTTTGGCTAATAAATAATGATAAAATGTAAAATATTCTTTTCATAGGCAAAAATGTGAATCATAATTCCTACAACTATAATAAACGTTTAAAGTTGGCTTTTATTGCTGGATTTTAAGAGAAGAATTACCAGTCTCGAAAGTGCTTAATTAAAAACCTCTTAACTCTGTAATCTATTAAGAATTAAGAGATTCAGGAAATAAATATGCAAATTGAAGACCTTGAAAGAAGGTCAAAAGATTTTTTCCAGTGAACAAATGAAAAACGGATACTTTTTGCCTGTTAAGAGTTTTTTAAGAAGAATTTGCGAGGATGGACTTTAGAAAATCAACAAAGTTCAACTAACATTGCACTTGCACCGCCGCCGCCGTTGCATATTCCCGCGGCGCCAATCTTTCCGTTATTTTGTTTCAAAACATTGATCAAAGTGACAATTATTCTTGCGCCACTGGCTCCCAATGGATGGCCCAAAGAAACTGCGCCTCCGTTTACATTCACTTTTGAACCATCTAGCTTCATGTTTTGGATATTTACAACGCCAACAACACTAAAGGCTTCATTCAATTCAAAAAAATCCACTTGTTCGATCTTCAATCCTGCCTTTTTTATGGCTTTTGGAACTGCTAAAGAAGGTGTAGTAGTAAACCATTCGGGAGCTTGTTCCGCATCAGCATAACTAAGGATTTTTGCAATTGGTTTTAATCCCAAACTATCTGCCTTCTCTTTACTAATTAAAACAACCGCAGCAGCACCGTCATTAATAGTGCTGGCATTGGCAGCAGTTACACTTCCACCTTTTTCAAAGGGAGATTTTAACCCGGCAATCTTATCAAATTTTACATTGAACGGCTCTTCGTCTTTTTCCATGAGTACCGGATCTCCTTTTCTTTGGGGAATTTCCACACCTACAATTTCAATTTTAAATTTTCCTTCATTTACTGAAGCCTGGCTTCGTTTGTAACTTTCAATCGCAAATTCATCTTGTTGTTCGCGGGAAATATTACATTCTCTTGCACAGAGTTCAGCCGCATTACCCATCGCGTAATCTTTGTAAACATCAGTTAAACCATCTTTAGCCATCCCGTCAATTAAAACTGAATTGCCGTATTTATTTCCCCAGCGAACGGCTGGGGCATAAAAAGGAGCACTGCTCATATTTTCCATTCCTCCTGCAACAACTATGTCTGCATCGCCCAATAAAATACTTTGAGCACCATTCATGATGGCTTTCATCCCGCTGGCGCAAACTTTATTAACCGTTGTACAGCAAACATTTTCAGGAAGGCCGGCATAAATCGCAGCCTGCCGGGCAGGAGCCTGGCCCAAATTTGCCTGTAAAACGCAACCCATATAAACCTCATTCACATCTGTTGGATTTATCCCGGCTTTTTCAACAGCACCCTTTATCGCAGCTGCACCCAATTGAGTGGCTGGAATATCTTTTAAACTTCCTCCGAAGCTGCCAATCGGTGTACGAACAGCAGATAATATGTAAACTTCTTTCTTAGCCATGATTAAAAATTGAGGTAACAAAGATAAAGAAATTAAGAGCGGGTAAAGGATGAATGGATATTAACGAACTTATTATAAAGCAGCAATATTCACTTAAAGATTTCACTATTTAAAGATTAATTTTGAAAAATTGGGCGCCTAATTACCATTAAATTTATTATTCAAAATATTTAGCAGGAATCAATAAATTTTCTTACTCCGCAAAAAAACAATAATAAAATGAGTAAAGTTATTTCAATGAAAAACTTCATCGCTACAATCATAGTTAGCGCAGCACTTGTCATACTTTTTGCAATTATTTGTTTGGCCTGGACTTATTGATCTTCTTGACTTCAATAAAAAAGCTGATTATAGCATGAAATGATCCCCCAGGAAACCATACAACAAATTGTAAGCAGGATTGATATTATTGAGATCATCAATTCGTTTGTAAAACTTAAGAAAAGAGGAACGAATTATATCGGCTTATGTCCATTTCATAACGAAAAGACACCATCCTTCACAGTTTCTCCTTCAAAGGAAATTTACAAATGCTTTGGTTGTGGCCGTAGTGGCAACGCCATCAGCTTTTTGATGGAGCATGAAAAGTACAGTTATGTAGAAGCATTGAAATGGCTTGCTGCAAAGTATAATGTGGAGATTGAGGAAACAGAAACAAGCCCTGAATTTAAGCAGCAGCAGCAAACAGCCGACAGCCTTTACATCATCAACAACTTTGCTCAAAATTTTTTTTCAGAAGCTTTATTCAACACCGAAGAAGGAAACGACATCGGTTTAAGTTATTTGAAAGAAAGAGGTTTCAGGGAAGAAACGATAAGAAAATTTGATTTGGGTTACAATCCTGAAGCACGTGATGCTTTTGCGAAAGCAGCGGTTGAAAAACAATTCAATCAAGACCTTTTGGTCAAAACAGGTTTGGTGGTTCAACGTGATAGTGGATTGCAGGATAACTATCGAGGAAGGGTAATATTTCCTATCCATAATCAGTCGGGAAAAGTATGCGGATTTGGTGCCCGGCTCATCAGGAAAAATGATAAGGCGCCCAAATACATCAACACTCCGGAGAATGAAATTTATGTAAAAAGTAAAATTCTTTATGGATTGTGGTTTGCAAGGCAAGCGATTGACAAACAAGATGAATGTTTGCTGGTTGAAGGATACACCGATGTAATTTCTCTTCACCAATCAGGAATTGAAAACGTTGTGGCAAGTGGCGGAACGTCGCTGACGCCCGATCAACTTCGTTTGATAAAAAAATACACTTCCAATCTTACCATATTATACGACGGTGATGCTGCAGGAGTAAAAGCCGCGCTACGCGGTTTGGATCTTGCATTGGAAGAAGGTTTAAACGTGCAACTGGTTATGCTTCCTGAAAACGAAGATCCTGACAGTTACGTGAACAATAACGGCGCAGCTAAGCTTGTTGATTTTATCAAGGAAAACAAAAAGGAATTTATTTTATTCCAGTTAGAGCATTCTTTAAAAGAAGCCGGAACTGATACAAACAAAAAAGCACAACTTGTAAACAGGATCGCTGAATCTATTTCAAAAATCAACAAGGCTGAAGATTTTACGAAACAACAGGATTATATCCGCAAGACTGCTGAGATTTTACAGATAGATGAAGGAGGATTACACAATCTTGTAAACAAATTTATTAGGGAAAAACTTTCGAAAGATGAAAAGAAATTTTTTCAACAGGATAAATTTTCGCAGGAGGCGCCGGGAGAAGTTCCTGAAATTTCAGGAGAACCAGAAGCGCCAATCGAATTGGTGAAAGATGAAATTCATCATGAAAGATCGCTCGTAAGATGCTTGCTCGAATATGGGCTCAATGAATGGGAAGGAGAAAAAAAAGTGGCTGATTATCTTTTGTATGATTTCATTGAAGAAGAAACGATTGAAGATCCAATGCTTAAAAAAATTGTAAGTACTTACAAAGCGTGGTATGAAGCAAACCTTGAACCTACTTCAAAGAACTTTTTATATACCGACGATCTTGCAATGAGTAATGCGGTAGTTCACCTGATCGAATTCCCTTATGAAGTAAGCGACGGTTGGGAAAAGAAATATGAAATGGCTGTTCCAACAAAGGAAGAAACTTATAAAGCAGACATCACCTCAACCCTTCGTTATCTGGATTTAAAGAAGATAAAAAAAATGATCACCCTGAATAACGAGGAACTTGGGAAAGCAAAAACTGTTGAAAGGCAAATGTTGTTGATCCAGACTCACTCACATTTAAAAGAAGTAGAAATGCAACTGACCAAAGAAATCGGAATGGTAATCATGAAGTGATATCCCAAAAGTGATCGGTCAAGATAAAAATTCTTCAAAATTATTGGTTCACTGTGGGGCCGTTCTCAGTGGGACAAAAAAAATCACCATCCCTTAAGAGATGGTGAAGTGTATTAAAATATTTAATAAATCTTAGAAACCTTCTGCTTCAGCAAACTTTCTTGAATCTGGTTTCATAGTAACAACTTTTGATGCGGTTTTTGGTTTTATTTGTTCACAAACCTGTGCCTTTGTAAATCGTTGTGCACTCCATACATAATCGAGGGCTACTTTATCCCCTGTCTCATAACCACGTTCTATCAGGAAGTCCCATGAACCGTGGCGGTTAAGGTCGCTTACAATTTTTGAAGCTTGCTTTGGAAATGCTATCCACAATTTTGTTCCATCGTGCAACGCAGGGCAAAGTTCAGAAAATATTTTTTGCAGTTGTTTTGAATTCAAAGCGAATACAAGTGCAAAATCAATTTTCCTGATTTTTAAAAGTGGTGTTACATTTTTTGAAAAGGATAGTTTTGAAAACTGTTTCTCAATAGTGGAAGGAAGACCCTGGATCAGCAAATTTTTCTCATCCTCTAATTGCAATTTTTCAAACATTGTTTGGGACATAATTGAGGCAATATTTTAAGAGTTAAAAAATAGTCTCTAATTCACTGCAAGGTATTTCCTGAAAACAGGAAATTTTTGAAAAATAATAGGTATGCAGTCAAGACAGGTGCAAATTTACGAAAAAAAATCTTTTCTTCAGAAATTGACCCGATTAACTAAAAATACTGCCTTAATTTACTGCGCCTAAGAGTTTACCGGGTGGTAGTACTTCAGCGCCTCGTTCATGTATGTTTTTAATTTTGCAATTCTTTTTGAATCCAAGGGGTGATCACTCAGGATTTCCGGAGTTTGATTCCCGCCATTTAATTTAGACATCCTTTCCCATAACGGAATTGCTTCTCTTGGGTTATATCCGGCCATTGCCGCAAAGATCAAACCATAATGGTCTGCTTCATATTCCTGCTGTCTTGAGTTAGGCAACAAGACTCCAATTTGGGCGGATGGCGCATAAATAGCATTAAAAATATTATTCACTTTTGGGTTTCCTTGTGTAAACAAATCCGCACCTACGCCTATGCCTTGCGCAACCAAAGCCTCACTCATTCTTTCCTGCCCGTGATGTGCCACAGCGTGAGTTATCTCGTGTCCTAACACAATTGCAAGTCCGGCTTCATTTTGCGTAACAGGCAATAATCCTGTATAAACAACCACCTTTCCGCCCGGCATGCACCAGGCATTTACTTCTTTGCTTTGAACCAGGTTGAATTCCCATTTATAACCCGCGAGTTGATTGGATAATCCCTTGGAAGCGTAATATTTTGTTATTGCATTTGCAATCCTTGTCCCTACCCTTTTAACCATTTCAGCATCACGGTTATTGGCACTGCTCACTACTTTATTTTGAGATAGAAAAGTTTGATATTGGGTAACAGCTTCTTGTTGAAGTGTTGACTCCGGAACAAGAGTAAGTTGATTTCTTCCTGTTATTGCATTTTTTGTACAAGCCGAAAAAAACAAACCAGAACTTATCAATAGAATGAATAGCTTTTTCATACGTATTATATTTATTTAATTGAATAAACAATTGATGTACCAAAAATAAAATTGGAATCTAAAAGAATAACTTTTTAGACTAAGGAAGTATGAGAAAGTTAAAAACTCTACAGGTCTTTTCTTTGTGATTTCCGCTTGTCGCGGTGTTTAAGGATGGGGACGCGACCTTCATTTCCTTTTAAAAGGCGGCTGATGTTTTTCTGGTGAGTGAGTAAAATTAATCCCGCGACGGCTACAGCAAATACGCGGTAAAAAACTTCCTGCTCATTATAAATCCACAATACGCAGATAGGAAGCGCAACGCCAGCGAGTATAGAACTTAATGAAACATATCTTGTGAGGTAAAGAACCAGCAGAAAAACGCCGACGCAATTGATAGCCACAATCGGTTGTATGGCCAGCACCATTCCAAACAAAGTGGCTACTCCTTTACCTCCACGAAAATCAGCCCAAACCGGGTAAATATGACCGATTACTGCAGCCAGACCCAGTCCTAACATCAGGTTGGTCCTGTCCAATTCGTTGTTCAAATAATAAGGAAGAAGATTATAAAGTGAAACAGCTAAAATTCCTTTCAGCATATCCCCGATCATCACTATAGTTCCAAACTTTGGGCCCAAAACCCTGAAAGTGTTAGTGGCACCCATATTGCCGCTTCCATATTCACGAATATCAATATTGAAAAAACTTTTACTAATTATGATTGCTGTTGGTATTGAACCAATAAAGTAAGCGAGTATAATTAAAATTAATTCTTTCATTTTTGGTGTTTGAGTTCAAATCAGGGGAAGCAAATATAGCTATTAAATCGTTCTATTGTCCCATTAAATTTCATAAAATTTGTATCAATTCTTCTTAATTAAAACGGCAACCCATTCGTTTATTTTTTTTGTCTTAATACAAACAAAATCAAGCGCTTCGAAGGTTTTTTTCATCTCTCGTTCATCTTTCTCTAAAAATCCCGAAACGAGTAATAATCCTTCACTTTCAATAATACCGGCAATTGCATCTGCCTCCTTCTTAATTACGTTTAAATTAATATTTGCAAGAACAATATCGGCCTTCTTAATTCCTGATATTTCCTGTTGCTGCTTTAGGTCAATACGATTGCAATCGTTCGCAATTATATTCTCGTCCGCATTTTGAATACTCCATTCATCATAATCAATGGCAATCACTTTTGATGCACCGCATTTCTCGGAAAGTATAGCCAGGATTCCCGTTCCGGTTCCAAAATCCACAACCGTTTTTTCTTTAAAATTGATCGTTTCCATCATTTCTATCATGAGGCAAGTTGTATCATGATGGCCCGTACCAAAACTCATTTTTGGCGTTATGATCAAATCAAATTTTACATCATTTACCGGGGCAACGAACGAAGGGCGGATAAAAACAAAATCTCTGATCTTAACCGGTTTTACCTGGCTCTCCCAGAGACTGTTCCAATTTACTTCTTCTATTATTTCTCTGGAAAATGAAACTTGTGGCGGCAAAATCTTGTTTAATTTTTCTTCAGCAAAATCTTGTTCTTTAACGTAAGCATTCAACAAATTATTTTCTTCTTCAAAAGCATAATAATTGATTTCAGAAAGTTGTGCAATCAGCATTTCTGATTCTTCCTTTGAAGGACTCTCAATTTGTATTTTGAAAAATCTATTCATAAAAAAAAGCCTGTAAAAATTACAAGCTTTCGATTGATCATTATTTTAAAAAATTATTGTTCTTTTCGTGGAGGTCTGTTTTGAGAAGATTGATTTTGCTCAGGCTTCGGCAACAAAGCTTTTCTGCTCAGCTTAAACTTCCCTGTCTTTGGATCGATCCCGATCAATTTGACTTTCACTTTATCCCCTTCCTGGAAAACATTATCCATATTCTCAAGTCTCTTCCACATTATTTCTGAAATGTGTAATAAACCTTGCTTGCCCGGCAAGAATTCCACAAAAGCGCCAAATTCTTTAATTCCTTTTACAGTTCCTTCATAAACATCACCGACCTCAGGAACCGCAACAATACTGTTGATCCAGGCCACGGCCTGTTCAAGACTTTCCTTATTAGCCGAGAAAATACTTACCTCTCCCGTTTTACCAACTTCAGTGATATTAATTGTAGCGCCAGTGGTTTTTTGAATTTCCTGGATGATCTTTCCGCCCGGGCCGATCACTGCACCAATGAATTCAGAATCGATGATCAGTTTTTCCATTCTTGGCGCATGAGGTTTTACATCAGCGTTATGTTCAGGAATGCAACTGTACATCGCATCCAAAATATGCAATCTTCCCTTTTTGGCTTGGTCAAGAGCTTGCCTCATCACATCCATGCTCAGACCATCCACCTTAATATCCATCTGAACTCCGCAAATGCCATCTCTTGTGCCGGTAACTTTAAAATCCATATCTCCCAAATGATCTTCATCTCCAAGAATATCAGAAAGGATTGCGTATTTATCGCCTTTTGAAATTAATCCCATCGCTATTCCGCCGACATGTTTTTTGAAAGGCACACCTGCATCCATCAATGCCAGTGAACCTGCGCAAACTGTAGCCATTGAAGAAGATCCGTTACTTTCCAAAATATCACTTACCACTCTCACTGTATAAGGATAATCATTTCCAGGCATAATTTGTTTCAATGAACGCATAGCCAGGTTTCCATGTCCAACTTCTCTCCTGCCCACACCGCGCATCATTCTCACTTCACCGGTTGAGAAAGGAGGGAAATTATAATGTAAAATGAATTTGGAATAATTGCTGGTGGCTGCGCTTTCAACCAATAATTCATCAAGTGGAGTACCCAGCGTAACAGTAGTTAAAGACTGAGTTTCACCGCGGGTAAAAAGTGAAGAACCGTGAGGTGAAGGAAGAATACTTACTTCCATTGTAAGCGGCCTTATTTCCTGCAACCCGCGTCCATCCAATCTTTTGCCGGTTGAAAGGATCATATCGCGAACCACGTGATACTGAAGTTCACCAAAATAATACTTCACAAGTGCTTTATCCTCATCAGAGATTTCTTCTCCAAAGTGAGCAACTGTTTCTTCCTGTAATTTATCAAAAGCTTCTGCTCTCTCATTTTTTGCTGTAGCAGACGAAGAAATTTCCAACATTTTTTCTTTGGCAAATGCAATCACCTTTTCATCTATTTCAGCATTTCTATATGGCCTTGTATAATCACGCTTGCCTTTTACGCCTACTTTATCTCTTAACTCTTCCTGCGCCTTAACCTGTAATTTTATTGCTTCATGTGCCACTTCAAGAGCCTTAACCAAATCTTCCTCCTGGCATTCTTTTGCCTCGCCTTCAACCATCATGATATTCTTGTCAGTAGCTGCCACAAGGAATTCCAGATCTGCCACTTCTAATTGGCCGCGGGTAGGATTTACAACAAATTCTCCATCTACCCTTGCAACCCTCACTTCAGAAATAATTTCTTTAATCGGAATATCCGAAACAGCCAGTGCTGCTGATGCTGCAAGACATGCCATCGCATCGGGTAAAATTTCAGGATCGCTTGAAACGAGAGAAACCAAAACCTGCACATCGCAGAAATAATCCTCAGGGAATAAAGGCCTAAGTGCCCTGTCGATTAACCTTGAAGTCAAAACCTCATAATCATTCAAGCGTGCCTCCCTTTTGAAAAAAGAGCCGGGAATTCTTCCGGCTGATGCAAATTTTTCCTGGTAATCAACGATGAGTGGAAAGAAAGATTGTCCTTCTTTCGGTTCCTGGGTAGCCACAACGGTAGCAAGAATAATGCAATTTCCTAATCGCACGGTCACTGCTCCGTCAGCCTGGCGGGCCAATTTGCCTGTTTCAATCGTAACCATTCGGCCACCGCCGATATCAAAGGTTACATCAATTGGATTTGGAGTATTCATTTTTAGTATTAAATTATTTTAAAAAAGTATTCCCAACCGTATATTCAGTTGGGAATGCTTTCAATATCATTATGGCAACAATTATTTACGTAGTCCTAACTTTTCAATTAATGCGCGATAACCATTTAAATCATGTTTGCTCAAATAAGCTAACAAACTTTTTCTTTTACCTACCATCTGCATCAATCCGCGCTGGCTGCTAAAATCCTTTTTATTAGTACCTAAATGATTGGAAATGTGGTTGATCCTTTTGGTCAAAATCGCAACCTGTGCTTCAATAGAGCCTGTGTTCTTTTCACTGCCGCCAAATTCTGAAAAGAATTTTGCTTTACTTTCTGAAGTTAAATAAGACATCTTTTTTAGAATAGTTTTTAATAATTGGCTGCAAATGTACTATTATATTTTGATTTTCACTAAAGGTTAATTCTTATTTTTTTCTAAAATAAAAGCGGTAATAAAAGTTCACGCCTGAACTTTTCCTCCATTCATTGCCTTCAGGTTTAAAGCGTATAAGGCGATAAAAACAATCCCGAAGAAATTATTGAAGGAAGTAGCGCCCACCGCGATCAAGTCATTCCCAAAAATTAAAACCGGAACACCAAGGCCGATAATGACTCCAAGGATATAAATATAAAACCCGGTACGATTTAATCGCCACATCAATAAAGCACCACTTAAAGTAAATAAGGCAGCAATAAAATTGCCAATGGCAAATTTCCGCATATTGTCTTTATCTAAAATCTTGCTGAAAGAAGCCCTGATCTTTTCAGAAAAAACTCTGCGTTCGTTATGAACGTTGCCACTTGAATCTACATAAGCAGAATCATTTCTGAGAGGCTTTTCCTGGCTGACTATATTAGCATATCTCTGCCCGGCTACAAAAGTATAAACGCTGCTGACGATTGTCCAGCCACTTCCAATAAAAGTTAGAATGCAGAGCCAGGTTAAAAAAGAAGGTCTTGGTGCAGGCTCATTTTCAAATTCGTATGACTTGTTTATCATTAATGTGCAAAATAACACATTATCAAAATAAATTAAGCAGATTTTTAAGGATTTGAATGCAAGTTAAACCAGGAACTAAGCAATAGCTTTCTTCTGAATCCTGCTTAGAAAAACAGGAAGTGCTCCTAAAACAATAAGGACAATTCCTGAAAAACAAACGCCTGTCCAACCACCTTTGTTCCATGCAACAGAGCCAAGCGAAGAGCCAATTGTTCCTCCTATGAAAAAGAAGGTCATGTAAATAGTGTTTAAACGAGTTCGTGCGTGAGGTAATAAAGAATAATTTCTTGAAAGATTAGGAATATGAGTTGATTGCAAACCCATATCAATAAGAATAATTCCAATGATCATCAGCGCTATTCCATTTTTGGCTGCCACCAAAATAAGATATCCTCCAAGCATTAAAAAAATACCTGCTCTCATCGGTTTAAACGGACCATATTTGTCTGTGATCCTGCCGATGAAAGGTGCCACCAACGCTCCTCCTGCTCCAATAATTCCAAAAAGACCGATAACCGAAAGTGAATATCCAAAAGGCGGTTTCTCCAGAAAAAAAGCCATCGTGGCCCAAAATGCGGAAATGGCGCCGAAGAGACAAGCACCGATCCACGCGCTTTCTCTTATAACCGGCTGTTCTTTGAACAAACTGAATAATGAACGCATCAACTGCCAATAACTTCCCTTGAAAGAAGGTTGTTCGCCGGGAATAAATTTCCAAATCAATATTGTCATGATGATCATTAACCCAGAACTTATGAAATATACTGCTTGCCAACCTAAAAATTCAGCCACAAAACCACTTAATGAGCGCGATAATAAAATTCCGGTTAATAATCCACCCATAAGGATTCCTAATACTTTTCCGCGCTCATTTTCTGATGCAAGGTGCATTGCTAAAGGAATAAAAACCTGGCAAGCGGTACTGGTAATTCCGACTGCTACACTGAGGAAATATAGCCAATAAATACTTGGAGCAAAACCGGTTCCGATAAGCGCTAAAGCTGCCAGCAAATGCATCCAAATCAACAAGCCTCGTCTTGCCAACATATCACCAAGAGGAACGATAAAAAACAAACCCAATCCGTATCCCATCTGCGAACAAATATTCACAAATGATGCGGATTCCTCTGACACCTTGAAATATCTTGAAAACTCACCAAGCAAGGGTTGACAATAATAAAGATTAGCAACGATAACGCCGCAACCGATCGTTATAAGATATTTGAGTCCAGGTGTTAAAGTTGGTTTTTCAACCGTTTTCGACATATCCAGAAATTATCTAAAGAAAAAAATCTAATAATTCGTTTGTTTACTGATCCAGTTATTGACGGTATTTTTCAACGCCTTTGGCTGGTTTCCATCCATAATGTGGTTCAAAATAATTCCATAATAATGCCGAAACGTCTCTTGCCAATTGCCAGGCTTCGTTATCGGTTACCCATCGTTGGTCTTTGTTATTTTTTGTAGCGATATAAAAAACGTAATCGCCATGAGGAGCATTTACCAAAACTGCTTCAGAGCGCGAATCATTCACCATTCCCTGTTTGGAAGCGGCCTGCACATATGGAGGAATCTGTGAGAGTGCATATTCATCCCAAAATGCTTTGGTCAAGGCGCGATACATTATTTCGCTGGCTGCCTGACTTACCACTTTTCTTTCTCTGATCATTGTCAATAAATTGGCCATCTCGCGCGGCGTTGTCTGGCCCCAGCCAAATTCTTTATTTTGCTCTTCACGTCCCACAGTCCGGGCATTTACACGTGTATATTTAAATCCATTGTTTCTTAACCATGAATTGATTTCTGTTCCTCCGCCGGCCAGTTTTTCACACCAAACAGCAGCCGTATTATCACTGTGTGCAAGCATTAATGAAACCATTGTGCGCAAATCGGTTGGGGTTGAATCTTTGAAAAATTGCATTAATCCTGAACCACCTCTTGCAATACTGTCTCGATAAGTAAAGGATTGATGATAAGTATAAACCCCATCATTTATTTTTTTAAAAACACCAACCAGGATGGGAATTTTCACAATACTGGCCGTTGGGAAAATGGTATCTGCATTGATCGCAGCTTCTTTCCCGGTCTTTAAATTCCGTACGTAAACTCCTGCAGTTCCGTGAAATTTATCGAGTAATTCTTTGAGTTGTTTTTCCAGCTTTTTATCGGTTTTATATTGAGAAAAACCTGTTGTAGAAATCATCATAAATAGCAAAAAAAGAAAGAGATAGGAGATTTTTTTCATTGATTGTTTTTTTTGAAGAATACAAAAATACCCGTCGAAGCGGCTGATTCACAATATTAAAAGGATATTTCCATTGGTACCAAAAAAAATTCTTCTACCGCTTAAACTTTTTTAATTGTTGAACGTCTTACAATTGGATATTTTTGAGAAATACCGTAATAACATTTAACAAGAATAACCATCGAAAAGAATTAAATTTGGAAACAACATCTCTAACAAATTAATAATCAATAAATGAAGAACATCTTTAAAATCTTACCGCTTTCGGTCTTCTTCGTTGCATTGTTCACAAGCAGTAATGCACAAAGACGTGTTTTCAGGGAAAGTGGAAATTCCCGTTCAGGAAGCATTTCCCGGACCCCCTCTGCTCCACGCCAGATGGAAAGTCGGTCAGAACCGGTAAGAACTTTCAGCAATAATTCCCCTTCAAGGGTTCAAAGTGCACCTTCAAGACAAATCACTGTTCGCCAGGCACCTGACAGAAATTTTAATCAAACAAGGGTATCACCAACAAGAAATCTTTCTACACCTTCTTCCAATCAAAGAGTTTATGCTCAAAGGAACAATTCAACAAACGACAGGTTGATCGTTGCAAGAAATAATTCTGACAGAATGGGCAATTACGATCGCAACAGAATGATCTCAAGAAATGTTTACGATAGCAGGAACAGTTACAATCGTGGATATAACCGGGATAATCATTACTACCGGGGCTACGATCGTGATGATCATTACTATGGATACGTTTATGGCAGAAGGACAAGATTTATGTATGGAACACGATATAGGTATATTCCACACAATTTTATTTCTATCCATTTTGGTGGCTATCCTTATTACTATTATGGAGGATATTTTTATGGATATTACAACGGATTTTATGAGCCAATCTTTCCACCCTTTGGCATTCACATCAGCGTGTTGCCATTTGGATATGTAAGATTGTTTATCGGTGGAATTCCCTACTATTATTACAATGGAATTTATTACAGGCATTACGATGATTATTACCAGGTGGTTGATGCACCAATGGGCGCTATGGTTTCTTCACTGCCAAACGGTGCACGATCAGTTATCATCAATGGTGAAAGTCTATATGAATTGAACGGCACTTTTTACAAACCTGAAGTTGACGATAATGGTAACCAGGTTTTTGAAGTAGTTGGAAAAAATGGAGTTATTAATAATACACCTGTCCAGGACAATTCAGTTTTGCCGGATGCAGCACCTTTGCAAATGGGAGATATGGTTTCTCAACTTCCCGAAGGTTCCAAGATTGTTACTATAAACGGAGAGCAGATTTATGAAACGCCTGATAACGTTTACTTGAAAGAAGAAAATGTGAATGGACAAGTAGAATACCAGGTAGTGGGCAAATAAATTTTAGATTTTTATATTTTGAAAAGAGCCGGCGCAAGCCGGTTTTTTTTTGCCTTCAACAATCCCTTCGAATTTTATTATTATAGATCGTAAATGTTAAATTTTCAAGCTGAAAAATGTTTAAATGTATGAACGGTATAATTGTAGTGGGCAAAATATGTACTTTCCGCAATCCCAATTTTATACCTCACAGAAGTACGATCTCAATTGAAGTTACTTTTGAACAGATGATGATTTATGATGATGAAAAATATACTTTTAATTTTTACTCTTGTTTTTATTAATGCAAAACTTTCAGCCCAAATTGACAAAGAACCTTTACCAACACAAGATGCAACTATAATAGAAGTAAACACCAACAGTATTTTCGGTAAGGTGGTCGATCTTCAAAACAATAAAGGAATTGGAGGTGCTACAGTTCAATTATTTGCCCCAAAAAGTGATTCTCTTCCCGGGCAAAAAGGCGACTCGCTCATTGCTGTAATGCTAAGCAAGCGAAATGGCGATTTCCGCTTTTCTAAAATCCCGCCATTATCCCGGTACAGGTTGCAGATCTCAACAGTTGGCTATTCTGCTTACGATCAATCATTTTCATACAATAAAAATCCAAACTCACAACAGGTAATTCAAAAGGATTTGGGGAATATTGTATTGGCACACAGTGCTCAAAAATTACAGGCGGTAACCATTGTCGCACAACGTCCTGCTTTGCAATTAGGCATTGATAAAAAAGTCTTTGATGTAGGTAAAAGTATTACTTCCAAAGGAGGAACAGCCGTGGATGTAATGAAAAATATACCCTCCCTTTCTGTAGATGTGGATGGAAATGTACAATTAAGAAATTCCTCGCCGACAATTTTTGTGGATGGCAGGCCCACTATTTTGACCCTTGACCAGATTTCATCTGATGATATTGACAGGATAGAAGTAATTACTAATCCTTCTGCAAAATATGACGCTTCAACAACAGGAGGAATTATCAATGTGATTCTAAAGAAAAATAAACGCCATGGACTTAATGGATTGGTTTCTGTTACCGGGGGCGTCCCCGAAAGATATGCCGGCAATGCGAACATCAATCTGCGCCAGGGCAAATTTAATTTCTTTGTTTCTGGTCATTACAATTACACAAATAATGATGCTCATGGAAACAGTCTAAGGCAGAATAAAACGGACGGGTTCGTTGACAATTATTTTATTCAACATTCGCTTAATAATCATACAAGACGATTCATTGGGCTTCGTGGCGGGGTTGATATTTTTATTGACAACCGAAATACAATCACTTTGTCACAAGGATATTTTAATGGCCAATTTTCTAATCTTCAGAATCAGGACCAGGAATATTATGATAACGCAAATACTTTGACGCAAACAGGTCTTCGACTTTCAGACGGGAATTTTGAATTTAAAAGAAACAGTTCCTCTCTTTACTACACACACAAGTTTCCAAAAGAAGGAGAGAAAATAGACGCAGCTGTCAAAATGAACTATGGAAATGTGAATGACCATAATGCGATTACAAATACATTTTATGATCCTTCCGGCAGCATCGTTGGCAATCCTGATGTAGTACAGGATGATGGAGCAAACAGCAACAACCAGGTGATAGCAAACATTGATTATGAGAATCCTTTGGGAGATGGCAAAAAACTGGAAGCCGGTGTAAGAAGCTATACTAATAATTATCAAAGTTATTTCAACTCATTCTCGGTGAAAAATGGCGAATCAATCAAACTGCCATTGAGTAATAATTACAAATATATTGAGAACGTGCAGGCTGCTTATATTACCTATACAGGAAAATTAAAAAGCATTGGCTACCAGGCAGGTTTGCGTGGTGAATATTCTAAGTTCACAGGAACACTTTTGGACAGCGCAAAGAAATTTGGATATGAATATCCTTCTTCATTAAAAAATATATGGAATGCACTATTCCCAAGTTTGTATTTATCGAAAAAAATAAATGACAACGATGAAGTTCAATTGAATTACTCAAGAAGAATTCGCAGGCCCAACTTCTGGCAGTTAAATCCTTTTATCGACATCAACGATCCTTTAAACATTCAACAAGGAAATCCTCAGTTGAAGCCGGAATACAGCAATTCATTTGAATTCAATTACAGCAAATCCTTTAAGAACAATAGCAATTTCCTGGCTTCAATTTATTACAGGAATACAACCGGCGACATTACCCGTTACAGCGATACGCTTACCACTGACCAATATAACAAACTTCAATCAGCCGGCGTGGACCCCAATGCAATATTGAACACGTTTATCAACTCAAACAGCACAAACAGAGCCGGTTTAGAATTAACTTTGCAAGAAAAATTTGGTGATAATTTCGATCTTACTCCAAGCATGAATGTCGGCTACAGAAAAGTAAATGCTGCACAAAATTCACTGGACCTTAGCAATGAAGGAATAGATTTCAGCACCAAACTTACAGGGAATTATAAAATCAAAACGAGGAACAAATCCAATGTATTTAATAATCTCAGCTTTCAGCTAACTGCCAATTATCATTCACCAAGTGTGATTCCACAGGGAAGAAGATTGGAAAGATTTAATTCTGATTTTGCCATGCAAAAAAGCCTTTTCAAAAACAATCGTGCATCTGTGACTTTCGCTGTGAATGACATTTTCAACACTCATCGTTTCGGCGTAATTTACGACACACCTTCTTTTTACCAGGAAACGTATAACCGCCATTGGGTAAGGAGTTTCAGGCTGACCTTCAGTTATAAATTCGGCAACTCAGACTTCTCGTTATTTAAACAAAATCACGATAGTGGAAACGAATAAAGTTTCGAGCAAACAAACAAAAAAAATGGAAAATTATTTTAAGGAATAATAGTTTTAGAGAATTCCTGAAGAATATATTCTTCTATTCAGTAAGCCAACAAATAATCATTTTTTTTGATCAATTCATAAACTGACCTTCAGTAAACAAGTAAGGATCTATAGAAAAATAAGGATCAATCTCAGAAGGAAGTTCAGCAAGCTCAATCTCCAATCCTGATTTATTTTCCCGTATCTGCCAAAGGTAAAGCTCTTTGTTGTTTGCAACTACTTCCGGCAGCATTTCTTTCAAAAGACCATTCCAGCAAGCATCCTGGAGTTGATCAGCTTCTGAACCAAGGCGCTCGTTTTCGTTTAACTTCTGCCAGCATTGTCTTGAGGAAAAATGAGTGCCGGTCATAAGTAATATTTCCTGTTGTAAAATTTTTTCCATAATTGACAATTTTTGATTCTGTTTATAAGACTAAAAATTGTTGTCGGAAATTAATCCGGAAATAAAATGTTATGTTAAAAGGAAAACGAAATCCTGAACTTTTTATTTCAACATTTTGCTGAACTTTTTTAATTCTGAAACATCAGCAGGAGAAAGTATGTCGTTGTTGTCATATTTGGCTTTTAAGAACAATACTCTTTTGTGTTGCGGATATTTAGAAAGGATTGCATCAATCATCTTTCCGGCTTCTTTATCTTTTTCAAAAATTGGTGCATTTTCAGGAACTTGCGATTTCTCACGTGTCGGCATTTTCTTTATGATAGATTCCAATGCAGCAAGCCTTCCGGGAAGAACCCCATTTATTTTGGAAGCCTTATCATATAAACCTTGTAATTGCTTTTTGCTTAACCATCCCCTTCGTTGGTATTGCTGGTAAATGCTGATCACAAAAGAAGAAACGGGGAATGCCATGATGCAATCTTCAAGCAACATGTTGATGATGTCAAGCTTGGGTTTGTTTTGTTGCATAAAATGACTTTAAACAAATGTAAATAAAGAGAAGAAGTTATGATAAAAAGAAAACCCACCTTTTGCAAAGTGGGTTTTCTGCGTCTCCAGAATTGAATATTAATACCTGTACATTTCGGGCTTATAAGGGCCTTCTTTCGCAATATTCAGGTAAGCACTTTGAGCATCTGAAAGTTCGTCGAGTTCTACACCAATCTTTTTCAAATGCAAACGAGCTACTTTTTCATCCAAATGTTTAGGAAGTACATAAACTCTATTTTCGTATTTATCAGGATGATTCCAAAGTTCGATCTGCGCCAAAACCTGGTTGGTAAATGAATTACTCATTACAAAACTTGGATGACCTGTTGCACAACCTAAATTCACCAAACGGCCTTCAGCCAAAACAATCACGTCTTTTCCGTCGATCGTATATTTATCAACCTGCGGTTTGATAACATCTTTTGTATCACCGTAATTTTTATTGAGCCATGCAATATCAATCTCAATATCAAAGTGGCCAATGTTGCACACAATCGCTTTGTCTTTCATTAATTTGAAGTGTTCTCCTGTGATCAGATCACGGCAACCGGATGCAGTAACAATTATATCTGCTTCTTTCACTGCATCAATCATTTTTTTAACTTCATATCCGTCCATTGCAGCCTGCAAAGCACAGATCGGGTCGATTTCTGTTACAATCACTCTTGCTCCTGCGCCACGTAAACTTGCTGCAGAACCTTTTCCCACATCTCCGTAACCACCAACAACTGCAACTTTTCCGGCCATCATAACATCAGTTGCTCTCCTGATCGCATCAACCAGGCTTTCTTTACAACCATATTTGTTGTCAAATTTTGATTTGGTAACAGAATCGTTTACGTTAATAGCAGGAATAGGCAAGGTTCCTTTTTCCATTCTTTCATACAAACGGTGAACGCCTGTTGTAGTTTCTTCTGACAACCCTTTGATGTTGTGAATCAACTCAGGATATTTATCAAAAACCATGTTCGTCAAATCGCCGCCATCGTCAAGGATCATATTCAACGGGCGATCTTCACTTCCGAAAAACAAAGTCTGTTCTATGCACCAATCTGCTTCTTCCTGTGTTTCTCCCTTCCATGCAAAAACGCCAATTCCGGCAGCAGCAATTGCAGCGGCAGCCTGGTCTTGAGTTGAAAAAATATTGCATGAACTCCATTTTACTTCAGCGCCTAATTCAACCAACGTTTCAATCAACACAGCTGTTTGAATGGTCATGTGCAGACAACCTGCGATCCGTGCCCCTTTTAAAGGTTTTTCTTTTCCAAATTCTTCACGAAGCGCCATTAATCCCGGCATTTCAGCTTCTGCTAAATTGATTTCTTTGCGACCCCAATCAGCAAGACTTATGTCTTTCACTTTGTATTTCAGATCAAAGTCAATATTATTTTTTGTTGCAGTTGACATAATAAATGTTTTATTTTTTTGAGAATGCAAATGTAACAACATTAGAATAAAATACTAATACTTATTATAACTTTAGAATATTTTTGCACATAAGTTGTTTTAAAAAGAAAAATCTCCTGTTTAAGAATGAAAACAAGAACCATAAAAGAAGAATCAGCAACCACTTCTTACCAGCCGGATAAAAAGGATCTTTCCATCCTGAAGCTCTTGCAACATAATGCCCGCATCACAGTGAAAGAGATTGCCGAAAAAGTCCATCTTAGTACCACGCCGGTTCACGAACGAATTAAACGCATGGAAGAAGCAGGGATTATCAAACAATATGCAACGCTAGTCGATAATGAGAAAGTGAACAAATCGCTGATGGTAATTTGCTATGTTTCTTTAAAACAACATGGCAAATACGCGGGGGCCAAATTTATTAAAGTCGTCAACCAATTGAATGAAGTAATTGAATGCTACAGCATTTCCGGAGATTTTGATTTTATGCTAAAAGTTGTGTGTGAAGACATGAACGCTTATTATGATTTTCATGTAAATAAATTGAGTGAGACAGAAAATGTAGGTCATGTTCAAAGCACTTTCATCATGGGCGTTATCAAAGAAACGCACATGCTTGTTTGGGACTAATTTTTTTTAAGTAAACAAATAAATTAGTTTCATTTTTATCCTGGAATATGCTCTTCGTCTATACTTAACCGTCAGAATGAGGAAATAAAAAAAGTCAAATTTTCTGCGTTTACAATCTATCTCCATCTTTTATTCTTATTTCACTTTAACACTAACTTCACATGCTTTTAAAAAGAAGTTTATGCTCGATATCAATTTTACCCCTTTTCCTCAACTTTCAACAGAAAGACTTTTATTAAGAAAATTGATTGATGAAGATGCGGAACAATTCTTTAAACTTCGTTCCAATCCCAAAGTGATGAACCATATTGGTAAAAAGCCAATGACTTCAATAGACGAAGCAAAGGATTTTATTAAAATGATAAATGGTTTGCTCGAAGAAAATTCAGGCATAACATGGGCGATGTCACTGAAAGAAAACCCGGAAAAAATGATTGGAACTTTTGGCCTGTGGCGAATCATTAAAGAACATTATCGTGCTGAAATTGGTTATATGTTGTTTCCTGAATTCTGGCAAAAAGGTTTAACAAAAGAAGCTATGGTTACTGTACTCACTTATGGTTTTCAGAAACTCAAGTTGCACAGTATTGAAGGCCGAATTACACCATTAAATACGGCTTCAGCCAAGGTTTTGGAAGGCGCCGGATTTGTGAAAGAAGCGTATTTTAAAGAAGACTTTTTCTTTAATGGGCAATTTGAAGACACAGCCATCTATTCATTGCTCAGCGCAATTTCACCCGAGGAAGCTTTTAATTTTTCCAGGCATTTTGAAAGATCGATTCCTTTGCCTAAAACATCTTTAAAAATGTCTCCCATTTTTTGCACTCTTTCCAATGTGTTGTGAATTGTAAATCGTTTTGGGGATAATCCGGGCTTCACTTCTTCCCACAAAAGAGGTGTTGAAACAGTTGCACCGGGTTTTGGTCTCAAACTATAAACTGACGCAATGGTTTGTCCCCGCCGGTTTTGAAGACAATCCAGGTAAATATGTTTCTTTCCACGCTTTTGCAAATTTCTTTCAAGCGTTGTAAAATCTTTTAGTTCGTCATTTACCATCATGCAAACCAAGTAAGCAAAATCCTTTACCTGCTCAAACGAATATTTCTTTCCTGTCGGAACATAAATATGCATACCGGTTGAGCCGGAAGTTTTACAAAAACAAGGAGCGCCGGCATTGTCAAGGACTTCTTTAACGGTGAGGGCTACACGAATAACCTGCTCAAATGTATTCTTATCAGAAGGATCAATATCGATCATCAGGTAATCCGGATTATCCAGGTCTTTTACCGTTGAATGCCAGGGATTTAGTTCAATGCAACCGAGATTCGTAAGATAAATAAGCGTTTCAATATTGTCGCAAACAATGTAATTTACTTCCTTGTTTGTCGATTCAGAATATACTTGCTTACAATGAACATACGATGGCGTATCGTCAGCTGCATCTTTTTGAAAAAAACCCTTTTGCTTGATGCCATTCGGATTTCTCAAAAGTGATTCAGGCCTGCCTTTTAAATAGGGCAAAATATATTCTGCCATGGAAAGATAATATTCTGCTACATCACCTTTGGTGACTTTTTCATCAGGAAAATAAACCTTGTTGAAATGAGTGACAGTGACCTTGTTTTTTCCAAATGAATAGGTCTTGTCATTCCCGTCCTTACTGATCTCTACGGAATCATTTTTATTATTCTTTTTCATTTTACCCGCGTTTTTATTGTTTTTGTTTGATGCAGGTTTAGCAATCTCTTCCACGTTATCCAGATTGATTTGATTTACCGTTTTATCGTCGCGTAGCCGCAGAAAAACCGGGTGACGCAACTTGCCGTCTGCGGTCATTTCAGAAAATTTTACTTCTGCAATCAACTCCGGCTTTAACCAGGTATCGGCTGAATTATTTTTTACTTTTTCCCTGAAAGGAGATTTTTTCTGAACCAAAGGCTGAAAAAGTTCATACAATTCTTTCAGGCTTTTATGGTTAAAACCTGTGCCTGCATTACCCATATAAATGAATTCGCTCCCCTTTTTAGCAGCGAGGATAAGCGAACCAAAGTATTTTCTTGAACCTGAAGGTTGGGTATATCCGGCAATAATAACTTCTGCGGTTTTATGATTCTTGATCTTTAACCAATCAGTCGTTCGCTTTCCCGGAAAATATTTTGAATCCATTTTTTTGGCCATAATTCCTTCCAAATCTTTTTCTTTTGAAACCTGCAAAAAAGATTTACCCTTTCCAATTATATGATCAGAATATTTTAGAACCGGGTCGTTGGAAGGAATGATCTTTTTCAGCAATTCTTTTCGATCGATAAGTGGAAGCGAAGTCGTGTCTTTCCCATTTAATTCCAAAAGATCGAAAATACAATATTGAATGGGCCGGTTTTGGTTTTCAGAATAATGCTGCAGAAATTGGAAATCCGGTCTGCCGTCATCTCCCAAAACAACTATTTCCCCGTCAACAATTGCCTCACCCTTCAAATTTTTTAACTGCTGAACAACGGCAGGATAAGTTGACCTAAAATCAAGTCCATTGCGGGAATAAAGCGAAATAGCATTTTCCTTTTTTTCTGCAATAGCCCGGTAACCGTCCCATTTTATTTCATAGAGCCAGTTCTTATCATCAAATGGTTCAGATGTTTCTTTGGCCAGCATTGGCTTTATGAAATTCCTGATCTTATTTCCATTTTTCATCGAAGCGGTAAAATTATTTATTGATTTGGCCGGCTCTTTTTTTTAGAAGATTTTTTATTTCCCGACAGCCATTCGTTTATTGGTGAATCTTCTTTCGTATACTCTTCACTGTTATAATCTATATCAGTTGCTTCTTCATCACGATGCTTTATGAGCAGCCAGCTATTATCGTCTTTGCTTTTTAATTTTACCAATACAAATTCACCTTTCAATTTCTTTCCAAACAAACGGAACTTAAAATCCCCGGAACGAAGGCCTGCGCGAAGATTTTTTTCAGCTTCTTCACGTGGAGAATTATCAATATCAGAATAAGTTCCACTGTCCCAAATCTCCACTATTCCTGCACCATAATTTCCTTCCGGAATTTCCCCTTCAAAATCTTTATAGTCATAAGGGTGATCTTCAACCATCATAGCCAGCCTTTTGTCTTTGGGATTCATCGACGGCCCCTTTGGTACAGCCCAACTTTTTAAAACTCCATCAAGTTCCAGGCGGAAATCATAATGCAGTCTTGATGCCTTGTGCCGCTGAACAACAAAGATCAGTTTGGAAACTGATTTCTTTACCTTCCCTTCGGGTTCGGCAGTTTCTTTAAAATTTCTTTTTTTATTATAAAGTGTCAGTGCCATTAGGATGCTTTTTTACGTTTTACTTCAAGACTTGCCTTCAACTGATCCATCAAGTCCTGAGTTTTGCTATGGACAACTTTCATTTCAGGAGCTTTTACTTTCTTACCTTTTGCCTTGTCGTGAATAAGTTTCAACAACTCTTCATTGTAAGTGTCTTTGTATTTGGAAATATCAAATTTTCCTGTGAGTTGATCTATTAATGTAACAGCCATTTTCAATTCTGCTGGTTTCACTTCTGTATTGTTGGGAAGTGTTAGTTGATTAGGATCACGGATTTCCTGTTCGAAGCGAATCTTGTTGAGCACGATCACATTTTTATCCGGCCGCAAAATCGCAAGTGCTTCCTTGTTGCGCATTACAAATGTTGAAACGCCCACCTTTTTTGTTTTCTTCAGGGCTTCCAACAAAAGCTTGTAAGGTCTCGTTCCGGATTTGTCCGGTTCCAGGTAATAAGGAGTTTCATAATAAAGACTACTAATCTCATCTTCTTTTACAAAGTCGCTTATCTCAATGGTTTTCGTCTTTTTCGCACTCGCTGCTTCAAAGTCTTTTTCGTCCAAAACGATGTATTGATTGTCGAGCTTGTAGCCCTTCACTATATTGCTCCAGGGAACTTCCTTTCCCGAATTTTCATTGACTCTCTGGTATTTGATATGCGCGTGATCCTTTTTGTCGAGCATATCCAGGTCAAGATTGCTTGATTCTGTAGCGCTATAAATTTTTACCGGAATGTTTACTAACCCAAAACCTATGGCGCCCGTCCATATAGGCCTCATAATAATTTTAATTTATGATGTAAAAGTTAATAAGAAATTCTTATGCCTTTTTTTAATTGCGTTAAAATCATTGGATTTCAACGGGAACAAGCCAGAAACAGCGATTCCTGAGGAATTTATTCTACACCAAAAATTCACTCAAAAAGTTCGTTTACTGGTGTTGATTGGAGTTTGTTTTCTTTTTTGGTGAAAGGTCCAGAAGTAAAACGGGCAGAAGAATTAGGTTTGTAAGTGTAGCAAATAACAAAGTGACAGAGGTGAGCCATCCAAGGGATTGGGTTCCGCCAAATCCACTAAAGCAAAAAATTACGAAGCCGGCAATCAAAACCAATGAAGTGTACAAAATGCTAAGTCCTGTATGTTTGATGGTTTCGGAAACTGTTTTTGGAACATTCAAATCATTTGCAGGCAATTCCTGTTTATAATTAACCAAAAACCGGATCGTGACGTCGATGGCAATACCCAATGCAACGCTGAAAATTAATACTGTCGAAGGTTTCAGCCTCACTCCTACCCAACCCATAATTCCCGCTGTAACAACCAATGGAATAAGGTTTGGTATTAAAGAACAAATTAAAATCCTGAGCGATCTAAACAAATAGAGCATACAAAGCGCAATAAAAAGGAATGCCCAAAGCAGGCTTTCTTTCAAACCGTTAATGATGTAAGTACTGCCTTCCAGGAAAGTTATTGTTGATCCAGTGAACGTCACATTGTATTTTGTTGAATCAAAAAAATGATCGGTTTTGGTTCTCAAATTCTTCAAAATTATCGGTAATCTTTCCGTACCCACATCAGCCATATTGATGCTCATTCTCGTGCTTTCACGGGCGGTATCAATAAAGCTTGTCAATAGTTTTGATAAATTATTTCCCGAACCGGAATCCTTTTGAGGCCGCAAATAATCAGCAACAAAGGCAATATCGAATGAATTGGGAAGTGCATAATGAGAGGAATCTCCTTCATAAAATCCCTGCCTGGCAAATTTGATTCCTTGTACAATTGAAAGAGGTTTACTCATTTCCTTTTGTTTAGAAATGTAGTTAGAAAGTGAATCCATTTTTACCAAAACAGGAAGTATACGCGCACCGGCAAGCCCAAATCTTTTCTTTGTGTCAATTACAACTTCAAGTGGCATCACGCCATTAAAATTGTGCTCAAAAAATTTCAGGTCTTTATATATCTTATCTGTCTTGGGAAGATCATCAACAATAAATCCTTCGGTCTTCAATTTGAAAATTCCGAAAATTGAAAAAACCACAACAACTACCGTAAATGCATACACGATTTTTTTGTGATTAAAAACCCAGTGCTCCACTTTTAGAAGAAAGTTGGTAAATATTTTAATATTGAGATATTTTAATTGCCTGTCACTTGGCACCTCGATGTAACTCAAAACTCCAGGCAACAAAATAAAAGAGATAATAAAGATCAGCATAATACTCAAACCGGCAACCTGCCCAAACTCAACAAGAATGGCACTTTTGGTAAGCGCGAACACAGCAAATCCAATCGCCGCAGTTATGTTGCAAAATAAAGTGACCACACCCATTTTGCTCACCATGTCAATAAGCGATTGTTCTTTATTTCCGGATTTCTTATAAGTTGAATGATATTTATTCAAAAAATAAATACAATTTGGGATTCCAATCACTACAATAAGAGGAGGAATTAACGCGGTGAGTAAAGTGATTTTATATCCAAAAAGATACATGATTCCAACGCTCCAGATCACACTGACGATTACCACCAGCAAAGACAAGAACATTGTTTTTACGGAACGGAACATTAACAACAAAATCAGCGCAGAAAGGATCAAAGAGCCGATAACAAACCATTTCATTTCATGCGCAATCCGGTCCGCCACCTGTGTTCTTATTAATGGCAAACCGCTGATATGTACAGGAATATTTGTTGCTGAAGTGTATTCGTTCGTCTTTCCAATAATATCATTGATGACTTTTGTGCGGCCTTTCGAATTCAAAATTTCTTTGTTGATCCTAACGATAAGAAGATAAGCGTGCGTTGAAGGATTATACAAAAGCGAGCGATAAAAAGGAAGCGTTTGTAAAGTATGTACTGCACTATCCACAGCACTTTGCGTCAAAGGATCTTTTGGAAAAATAGGAATTGCATCCAGTGTTCGACCCGCAGTATCTTTCAAAAGATTCACAGCGTTGGCTACACTCAAAACTGTTTCTACATAAGGCACTTTCTTTAAATTCCGGTTAAGTTGGGCAAAATCCCTGAAATTTTTTAGTTCAAAAAATTGGTCTGTTTTTACACCAATCACCAATACGTTTCCATCATCTCCGAATTTCTCTTTAAAAGAAAGATAGTCTTTGTATTTAGGATTATTAATCGGAATGGCTTTGGAAAACTCATAGCTCATTTTCACTTTGCTTGCAAAAAAAGCCATAACAGCCGTGGAAAGAAATAACAGAATTAAAAGGATCAGGCGGTTTTTTAAAACGAACTTTGCAAGGCGTTGCCACATAATTGAAGAAGGTATAAGTTAAACTGAGGATTTAAGATTTAAGCCGGTAAATGAAGAAATAATCAAAATTTTTATTTTAGGATGATTAATTTATCCCTGTTTAGAAACACCAGTAAGCAAAGAAAAAGTCGTGGTTTTTATTTTCCAATACATTACAACCAAATAGCGCAAAACGTTTTCCTAAAAATCCAACTGCATTCCTAACCTGTCTTTTAATTCTTTTACCAAAGGATATTGTTCAATGATCCTCAAATATTGTTGCTTTGGAGAAAGTATTTCCTCCTTAGGCGCTTTTTCATCTTCTGCTCCCGGTTCAACAGCCAACCGGTAAATAAGAGAACGGTTGTTGAAGTGTGATTGAAAATGAGTGATCAATTCTCCCCTTTCCGCTTCAATAAATTTTTGCTGAAAACTCGTTTGTGTAACAATTTCAAAACAATTTTCATCAACGATATTCAATTTTGCAGTTTTGAAATTAGAAACAATAGGTTTCTTATTGGAATTCATCAATATCTCAATATATTTTCCCCACGCGATATACAATTCTTCCTCACTTAATTCTTTGGAATAATTGTTTCTGTTTTCCTCAGCCACTTTTTCCCAAACTTTTTCCAAAGAACGCAGTTTGGAGAATTTTGTTCTTGGTAACTTAGAAGGAGGATTTGCGTCTGCTTTTTGTTGATTGGTTTTGGGTTCTGCTTCTTTATCAATCACCAGCTTCGCTTCAGAAGTTGTAATTTTTTTTGCAGGCAAAACAGGTTTTGAAGCCTGTGCTTTTGATAAAGGAACCGCGACAGGGGCAATCGTTTTAAATGAAACCGGCTTTACACTTTCAAGCTGTTTTTTTTTTGAAAGCTGGCCATTTTCGTTCACCAGGTTAAGTGCCTGGTTAAGGTAAGAAAGTTTGATGAAAGTGAGTTCAACATGGAGGCGTTTGTTTTTCGCCATTCGGTAATTGATCTCGCTTTCACTTAAAATATTGAGCGCGCTCAAAAGCCACGCATCATTTATTTTGGACGCCATTTCAAAATAGCGTTGTTTAAAATCTTCTGAAACCTCAAGCAATACTGCTACTTTCGGATCTTTGCTTACCAAAAGATTTCTCAAAAATTCAGAAAATCCATTCAGTACAATATCACCTTCAAACCCCTTGCGGTTGATTTCGTCGAATAACAAAATTGCTTCGCCTGCATTTTGATTTTGCATACCTTCTGCCAATCGGAAATAATAATCTTCATCAAGAATATTAAGGTGTTCAAGTGTGTTGGCATAAGTGAGTGAACCATTCGTGAAACTCACGATCTTATCAAGAATGCTTAAAGAATCGCGAAGACATCCTTCACTTTTTTCAGCAATAATATGCAGCGCAGTTTTGTCCGCCGTGATGTGTTCTTTTTCACAAATTTCCTGTAGGTGTTCTACAGTGTCATTGTTGGTAATCCTCTTAAAATCGAAAATCTGGCAACGCGATAAAATGGTAGGAATTATTTTATGCTTTTCTGTTGTCGCCAAAATAAAAATGGCAAAGGATGGAGGTTCTTCCAAAGTTTTCAGAAAAGCATTGAACGCCGCTGAAGAAAGCATGTGCACCTCATCAATTATATACACTTTGTATTTGCCTGCTTGCGGAGCAAACCGAACTTGTTCTACCAAAGTTCGGATATCATCTACGGAATTATTGCTGGCAGCATCGAGCTCGTGGATGTTCATTGAACTGCCATTATCAAAAGAAACACAGGAATTACAAACGTTGCAAGCTTCACCTTCCGGAGTTCGGTTTTCGCAGTTAATTGTTTTGGCTAAAATTCTTGCGCACGTTGTTTTTCCTACTCCACGCGGACCGCAAAACAAAAATGAGTGCGCCAGCTGGTTATTTTTAATAGCATTTTTTAAAGTGGTGGTAATATGAGATTGCCCCACAACTGTGCTAAAATTTTGTGGCCTGTACTTCCGCGCTGAAACGATGAATTTATCCATAAAACCGAACCTTCAAAAATGAATTTATTGCAATTGAAGAATTGCTGCAAGTTAAGAAACCCGCGCCTAAAAGAAAATTACAAAATCAATATATAGATTAATTTTCGTTTGAAAAAACAGAGGCTGAATTAATTTAAAAGAGGATGGCGTTTGAATTCTTTCGTCCTGTCAAAAAGATAGCGATAAGTGGTTAACAACCGGCTCTGTTTTCCGCCAATATGTTTTGAAATATTTAAGATCCTTGGATTAAAATCTCCCTGCCACTGAAGTTCCAGTTCTTTATAATTTGTCTTTTTTTGAATCACAGCAGCGCCTTTTGTGATCATATAATAATCAATTCCTTTCCCCTGATATTCGGGTATGACCCCAAACACTATCCCCGTAAATTTATCATTTAACCCTTTTCTCTTCATCCACAAAAATCGCAACTTTTCGATCAAACCAAACCTTCCATTAAAATGCTTGAAGATCTGGTTCAACTCGGGCAGATTGATCCAAAAGGCAATTGGCTCCTCTTTATGATACACAAACCAAACAAGCCTTTCGTCAATAACCGGCTTCATTGATTTGAACATCTTCAAGGCAACTTCTTTAGTCATCTGTTTATTTCCTTCGTGACTTGCCCACGCTTTATTGTAAACAGTGCAGAAATCGCTGGCAAACTTTTTCAGATCATTTTTTTCGATATGAACCGCTTTGTAACCGGGAAGCGCTTCATACTTTTCCGCTTGTTCCAAAAATCTTTCATTCAATTCAGTATCAACAAACATGTGCCAGCAAATCTGGTTGTAAAAATTTTTGAAACCGTAATTTTCAAAAAGGTCTTTATAGTAAGGAAGATTATAATTCATTAAATAAATCGGTGGTTTAAACCCTTCCACCACAAGGCCCCACCAGCGGTCACGCTCGCCAAAATTGATCGGTCCATCCATCGCTTCCATACCCCGTTGCATCAGCCAATGTTTGCTGACGTCAAAAAGCATATCGGCGGCTTCCTGGCTGTTGATGCATTCAAAAAAGCCAATGCCACCGGTTTTTTGTGTGTCGCCTTTGTTCCGGTATTTTTTGTGAACGAATGCAGCAATCCTTCCAATCAAATTCCCTTCTTCATCCTTCAAAACCCAACGGACGCATTCGCCAAACCGAAATGCTTTATTTTTTTGGGGATCAAAAACATCATTAATATCCTTGTCCAGCGGACGAATAAAATTGGGATCGTCTTTATAAATTATAAGAGGAACTTCTAAAAATTCTCTTGCAGTATTTTTATCTGATACCTGGAAAAGTTGCATGGCTGGCAAAAATAAATAAAATTAAAATGAGCGTCTTTCTCGCTAAATTTAAAAGTGCAACTTTTTGGAAACTGGAAGAGTTTTGAAACTTTCTTGGGAAAAATATGCAGATGAAACCTGCCGTGGTTGCCGAAAAATAGTAAACAAATTTTTTAACTAAAATTTTATTCCTAAACATAATCCACTCCTGATGCCTCCCCATGGCCCGGAGAAGTTAACCACAGCTCCATTCGCATCAACGGTATTGGTAGTTTTAGTCAGCGGAATATCAAGATTGTCTAATTCGCTTTTTAAAGCATCCTGTTCTGATTGAGAAAGTGATTGACGGCCACTCACACTTCCTTTTGAAGAACCATAGTGTGGTCCGAAAATCCACCAATCTAGAGAAACAGAGGAAGATAAACTCCATTGTGCTCCAAACATTATCCCGCCGGTAAATGTGTTCACACTTCCTGAAAGCGGAATTGTTTTGTATTCACCATCGTAATACTTATAAGGCAAATCAGCAGAATAGTGACCATATTCTACAAAGGGCGCAATGTAAAATCCATGGAACGCACCACGACGGCTAAGATAGAAACGGATAGATGGCATTAGCGCAATATTTCCCATTTTAAAATTATCCAATTGGTTGGAAGTTGAAGAATCGCTGATTGAATTTTTAAAACTGTTCTTAAATGGTAATGTGCTTTTGGGCATCGTTCTGAATGTGAACGTAAATGTTTTTTTGGGGGCAATCTGCCTTTCATATTCGATGCTTACGGATTTAAGAGCCAACGCCATTAAGTTCAATTTGATCTCATTTTCCTTTTTGACCGAAGTGTTGGTCGTAGCAGAAAAGGATGTTTGTTGTGCAAATAAAGAAGAACCTGCCATAAATGCACCAAGTAACAAAAGCTGAGTTTTTTTCATAAGATGTTTTCTCTTTAAGCTTTCAATTATTATACCTTTTACAATAATTAAATCCAAAAGAAAACGGAAAGAGAAAAATAAAATTGTGCTTTTATTTGATTGCCTCAGCAGGTTGCTTTTTCACCCAGTGCATCAGGGCAGAAGCCAGCTTGCGGTCGTTACTCAGACGGGGAATTTTATTTTGGCCACCAAGTTTGCCAACGCTTTTCATGTAATTGATAAATGCATTTTTTTGCATTACCTGTATTTTCAAAGGTTGCAGAATATTTCCTTTAATAAGATCGTCGTAATAAATATTTTTCTTTCTTAGATTCAAATCCACTTTTTTAGCAAACTGCGCAAGGTTTTTAGGCATATTTTCGAATTCAATAAACCACTCATGAAAACTTTTTTCTTCTCCTTCTGAAATGTTTGGAGCAACCGTAAATTCAGTGATATGAATGTTTTCAGATTCTGCTGCTTTCAACAAAGCATCTTCAACTTCTTCACCGATAACGTGTTCTCCGAAGGCAGAAATAAAATGTTTCACCCTTCCGGTTACAACAAGTCGATACGGATTTAATGAAACAAACCTTATGGTATCGCCCATATTGTAAGCCCACAAACCGGCGTTGCTGCTGACGATGAGCACATAATTTTTATTTAATTCAACATCTTTCAGTGTAAGCCGCGTTGGATTTTTCTTACTGATCTCTTCAACAGGAACAAATTCATAAAATATACCGCTGTCTGTATTCAACAACAGTCCTTCATCAGTCTGGCTGTCCTGGAAAGCAAAAAATCCTTCACTCGCAGGATACAATTCAATCGTATCTATCTTTTTTCCGATGCTTTCAAAAAGTTTGGCTTTGTAAGGTTCAAAATTTACACCTCCTTGCACGAGCAAACCGAAGCGCTTAAAAATATCCTTGATCTTTTTCCCCGTTTTCTTTTCCAGTTCATCAAAATACATTTGAATCCATGGAGGAATGCCGCTGATCAGTGTCATATCTTCATTAACCGTTTCATCAACAATGGCGGAAAGTTTTTCTTCCCAATCTTCAATACAATTCGTTTCAAAAGTTGGCAATTGGTTGCTTCTTAAATAACGGGGAACATGATGATTTACAATGCCACTTAAACGACCGGTAGGAATGCCTCCAATTCTTTCCAATTCCGGAGAACCGCTTAGAAAGATCATTTTGCCATTAGCAAACTGGCTTTTACCTGTTTGCGCCATGTAGCATAACAAGGCATTACGTGCTGTATTGATGTGATTGGGAATAGAATCTTTGGTGATTGGAATATATTTTATACCACTCGTTGTGCCACTCGTTTTTGCAAAATAGATCGGAAAACCTTTCCACAAAATATTTTGTTTCCCCTGTTTTAATTTTTCAATATAAACTTTAAAATCTTCGTACTCACGAATCGGAACATTCTTCACATAATCTTCATGGGTTTTTGTATTTTCAAAATGATGCTCTTTGCCAAATTCGGTTTTCATTCCTATCTTGATCAGCATATTAAATATGTTGTTCTGATCGGCAACAGCAGTGAGCATTGATTTTTTTATCTGTTTATATATATAAAGGGCAAAAGGCTTTGCCAGATATGACTTAATTTTCATTGACATTTGATAATATCGATATCGACAAATTTACAAATAAAAGCTTTATCAGGTTTGCCGCTTTTTTAATAGCAATTACAGGGCCATTCGTGCTCAAGATCAATACAGGTAATAATTACAAGGCCGTCGGATTCCGGCGCAACGACTACTCTTATGTGTTGATTTTCATGGCTAAAACCTTCCAGTGCAAAAGTGCTGTCACCTTTAGATCCAATTCCGCTTTTGCGATAATTTACCTTTCCGTTTTCAACAATTTCTTTGATCTCCTGCTTCGTAATGTGCCTGCAACCCATCCTGCATCTTACATGTTTTGTAAGAATTAAATGGGCTGTATCCCTGTACGATTCTCGCTTTTTATTTTCGGAATTAAAGTGAGTAAATGTCCTTAAGAGGACAAAAACGATCACGATAAAGACAACGAAGTAAAAAAGTGACTTCTGTTTCAATTTCACCGGATTTGGTTAAACGAAAATGTTATTTTTTTTAAATGGTTCAAACAAGGTTTTCGCACAATTGGAACTATTGATATTTTTCCATTAAATCATACAATATCTTTCTATCTGCGTCAGTAAAAGTGGCACTGCTATCCTGGGTTTCAAAATGTCTTTTAAAAGCTACGATTGCCGCTGAAGTATCTTTTATGGAATAACCAATAATTCTCAACGCCTGCAAGTCATTAAAATTTTCAGGAACATTGATCATTGTTGTATCGTCGTACCACAAACCATAACCATTTTCTGCAAGCATCTGCCATGGAAAATTCACGTTAGGATCTTTTTTTCTTGTCGGCGCTATGTCTGCATGGCCAATAAAATTTGCAGTCGGGATATTGAATTTTGTTTTTAGTGTATCCAACAACGTTAGTAAGCTGTTTATTTGTGCAGCAGGAAAAGGTTCGTAACCATTGTTGTCCAGTTCAATACCAATTGAACAAGAATTAATGTCTTTATTATTTCCCCATGAAGAAACGCCGGCTTGCCATGCACGCAAATAATCATTCAGCATGTGATGCACTGTGCCGTCTTTGCAAATCACGTAATGCGCACTTACCTGCGAAGTCGGGCGCGTAAATGTTCGAAGTGTTTGCGGGCAGCTGTTTTCAGCAGTATGGTGAATGATCACAAAGTCAGGTTTGCGCATTCCAAAATTGGTTGTTCCCACCCAATTGCGTTTACTATAATAGCTATCAACAGGAGGATGTTTGATCACTTTTGAGAAAGATTTCGCCTGCTTTTTATACATCCTGTTTGTAGCAGCATATTTGTTACACGAAATTGAAAAGATCAGTAAACCCACAAAAAAGAAGAATTTTAATTTCATTTAAATCATTTGTGGATAAAGATAAAAGCAATGAAAATAAAACGGCTGTTTTTATCAGTGTTAAAAACAACATTTAATAAAAACATCTTGATATTAAATTAATTTTGAAATTGAATTAAGAAATATTAATTTGCTTATTCATTTCCTAAAAAGCACCACCAACTTTTTTTATTCCTAAAAAACACCGCGACTTTTCAAACCAATTTTTCTCACGTAAAAAATTATCTATTATGAAAAAGTTTTTTGTTGTTTTTTTAGGAACAATAGCACTGGCTGCTTGTAAATCAAAAAGCAATTCCGGTTCTGAAGTTTCAGCTGATACCACGGCAACTGTTCCCAAAGCTGAACAAGTTAATTATCCGTACACGATTGACCATCCTGATTATTGGAAGATGGGCAGCAGCGCAAATACACAAACGGCATTAACCGCTCTTAAAGGTTATGAGGAGGGAGATATTGATAAATCAGTTGCTCAATTTGCAGACTCAGTTCATCTTCAATTCGACGCGCTTGACATCACAGTCCCAAAAGATAGTCTTAAAGCCATGTTCACCCGTATGCGCAGCAACCTGAAAAACACGAATGTAAAAATGGGTGATTGGGAATCTGTAGTTTCAAAAGATGGGCAGGAAGAATGGGTTACAATGTGGTATAAACAAACATGGGAAGAAAATAATGGCAAAAAAGATTCTGCAGATATTATCGATGATGTGAGGTTAAAAAACGGCAAAATAATAAGGCTGGACGAGTACACGCGAAAACTCCATGATTAAATAAATAAAAAAAAGCGCTTTTTTCAAGGCGCTTTTTTTGGGTAGTTGCTTTTACATATTGCGCCTGTACTGTCCGCCTACTTCATACAATGCATGAGTAATTTGTCCCAGGGAGCAATACTTCACGGTCTCCATCAATTCTTTGAAAAGATTGCCATTTTGAATAGCCACCTGTTGCAAACGTTCTAACATTTCCCGGCTTTTTTCTTTATGAAGTTGGTGAAACTTTTCAAGGTTTTCAATCTGCTGATCTTTTTCTTTCTGCGTGCTCCTGATAACTTCCTGCGGAAGAATTGTGGGAGAACCTTCCTTATTTAAAAATGTGTTGACACCAACGATAGGAAGTTCCCCATTGTTTTTCAGAGATTCATAATACAAACTTTCTTCCTGGATTTTATTCCGCTGATACATTCTTTCCATCGCGCCTAAAACTCCACCCCTGTCAGAAATCCTGTTAAACTCTGCCATCACGGCTTCTTCAACCAAATCCGTTAATTCTTCAATCAGGAAACTTCCCTGGTTTGGATTTTCATTTTTTGCAGTTCCTAATTCACGATTAATGATCAATTGAATTGCCATTGCGCGGCGAACGCTTTCTTCTGTTGGCGTTGTGATCGCTTCGTCGTAAGCGTTTGTATGAAGACTGTTGCAATTATCGTAGATCGCATACAACGCCTGCAAAGTGGTTCTTATATCATTGAAATCTATTTCTTGCGCATGAAGACTTCTTCCACTCGTTTGAATATGATATTTCAACATTTGCGAACGCGGATTGGCTTTGTATTTATACTTCATTGCCTTGGACCAAATACGTCTTGCTACTCTGCCAATAACGCTGTATTCCGGATCCATTCCATTGCTGAAAAAGAAAGAAAGATTGGGCGCAAACTCATCAATCTTCATTCCGCGGCTCATAAAATATTCAACATACGTAAAACCGTTGGCGAGCGTGAAAGCAAGCTGTGTAATAGGATTGGCGCCTGCTTCCGCAATGTGGTAACCGCTTATCGAGATGGAATAAAAATTCCGCACTTTATTTTCTATAAAATATTCCTGCACATCACCCATCAATTTCAAAGCGAACTCCGTAGAAAAAATGCAGGTATTTTGTGCCTGGTCTTCTTTTAAAATATCAGCCTGGACAGTGCCGCGAACAGAAGAAAGTGTTTTTGCTTTTATTTCTTCATATACTTTTTTACTCAAAACATCTTCACCTGACAATCCAAGCAATCTTAATCCAAGCCCATCATTTCCTTGCGGTAAAACACCTTTGATCTTGTTCTTTTCAATTACTACCAGCTTGCCATCTGCTCCAATGTATTTCGGCAATTCTTTTTGCTTATATTTTTTTCGTGCGATTTCGTGTATGCCTGACTGTAAGTTGTTTTCAAGGATGTACTTTTCACATTGCTGGTCAATTGCTGCATTTAAAAAGAAAGCAAGCATCATCGGCGCAGGACCATTAATGGTCATGCTCACAGAAGTTTTCGGATCACAAAGATCAAAACCGCTGTACAATTTTTTTGCATCATCAACCGTAGCGACACTTACTCCGCTATTTCCAACTTTTCCATAAATATCCGGCCTTGTCGCAGGATCTTCGCCATATAAGGTCACGCTGTCAAACGCAGTACTTAGGCGCTTCGCCGGCTGTTCGAAACTCACATAATGAAATCGCCTGTTGGTTCTTTCCGGTCCACCTTCGCCCGCAAACATTCGTGTCGGATCTTCTTCTGCGCGCTTCAAAGGAAACACTCCCGCAGTGTAAGGAAATTTGCCAGGGAAATTTTCCTGTAAACGCCAACGCAGAATATCACCCCAATCTCTAAATTTAGGAACAGCAATTTTTGGTATCTTCAAGTGTGAAAGTGATTCAATAAACAAAGGCTGTTTGATCACTTTTCCTCTCACCTGGTATTCGAAATAATCTTTTTGATAATGAGTGATCGTTTTTTCCCATTCATCAATCAGCTTTTTACAAACCGGCAGCATCTTCTTTTCTAATTCGTCTTTTCTTTCTTCAAGTTCCCTTACAGCAGACGAACTTTTTGCTTCTTTATTTTTTTTGAGAATTTCAATTGCTCCATTTAACTGATACAATTGCGAAGCAATACCAGATTGCTCTTCTGTCAGCTTATTATAATTCTCAATTTCTTCAGCAATCTCAGCAAGATAGCGAACGCGTTTTCCGGGAATAATCGAATGGGTGTAATCTTCATCGATTGCCGGAGAAGAATATTTTTTCCAATTTCGGCCTGTTTTAGTATTAACTTCCTCAACAATTTTATTGAACAAAGCATTGCAACCGGGATCATTAAAAGTTGATGCAACGGTACCGAAAACCGGCAGTTCATCATCCTTGGAAGTCCATAAACCATGATTGCGTTTGTATTGTTTTTTTACATCGTGCAATGCATCCTGAGCACCGGCTTTGTCAAATTTATTAAGGCAAATAATGTCGGCATAGTCAAGCATGTTTATCTTCTCTAATTGAGAAGCAGCTCCATATTCCGGCGTCATCACATACATACTGATATCACAAAGATCTAAAATGGAAGCGTCGCTTTGGCCAACACCGGCAGTCTCTAAAATGATAAGATCATAGCCAGCAGATTTGCAAATATCAATCGCTCCAAGAGCATGTTTACTGATTGCTTTGTCATTTTCGCGTGTCGCCAGCGAACGCATGTAAGCACGCGGACTGTGTATGGAATTCATCCTGATCCTGTCGCCCAACAAAGCACCACCGGTTTTTTTTCTTGATGGATCGACTGAAACAACAGCTATTGTTTTATCATCATACGTTTTCAAAAATCTTCGGACAATTTCATCCGTTACAGAAGATTTTCCTGCACCTCCGGTGCCGGTTATTCCAAGAACAGGAGCACTCTTCCCTTCCTTTTCTTTATTCAGATTTTCAAAAGCCTTTTCATTTTCTGTTTGGGTAATTGATTTAGCAACGGTTTTTATGTCGCGCCATTCACCTAAAACATATTTTCCGTTATGGCCGTTCGATTTTACTTTTTCTTCTTCATTCGACTTTTCTGCCAACCGAATAACCACATCTTCAATCATTCCTTCCAATCCCATCTTTCTTCCATCATCCGGCGAATAAATTTTGGTAATTCCATAAGCTTCCAGTTCTTCAATTTCCGCCGGTAAAATTGTTCCTCCTCCGCCGCCAAATATTTTAATATTTCCATAGCCACTTTCTGTCAACAAATCTTTCATGTATTTAAAAAATTCCAAATGGCCGCCCTGGTAACTGGTCACGGCAATGCTGTCCGCGTCTTCCTCAATTGCACATTCTACAATTTCATGCACACTCCGGTTGTGGCCCAAATGAATGATCTCGGCACCTTTACTCTGCATGATCCTGCGCATTATATTAATGGCTGCATCATGACCGTCAAATAATGAAGCAGCGGTAACAATTCTGACTTTATGTTTTTTATTATTGGACATATCAAGTTTGTATTACAATGAGATTTGTAAAATTACAACTAAAGAAAGGGAAAATAAATTAAGAAAAATTCAAAATCCATTGGATTTGAACCGGATTTTTAAACCATTTTAAAAGTAAGGTCTGCAAATTCCTTCACACTTAAAGTTTCTGCTCTTCGATCAAAAAATTTATCTTCCAACACTTCTTTAGTGAACAAACCTTTTACGCCATTTCTTAACATCTTACGGCGTTGGTTAAATGCAGTTTTTACCAACAACCAAAATGCTTTTTCACTTTTTACCGGCAAATATTTTTTTCGGGCGGTCAATCGGATCACACCGCTTTGCACTTTTGGTGGAGGAGTGAAAGCTTCATTGCCGACAGAAAATAAATACTCAACATTATAATAGTATTGAACGAGTACACTCAGAACTCCATAAATCTTGCTTCCTTCTTTTGCAGCCGCACGCTCTGCAACCTCTTTTTGATACATGCCAATCACTTCAGGAACATATTCTTTCCATTCCAGGACCTTAAATAAAATCTGGGTTGAAATGTTATAAGGAAAATTTCCGATGACGGTGAAAGGTTCGATGAACGGCTGGTCAATTTCCAAAAAACTTTTGTGAATAAGATCGTTATTAAGCGAAGGAAATTCTTTTACCAAAAAATCAATTTTATCCTCATCCAACTCAACGGCTTTAAAATGAACATCCGGAATTTTTATCAAATGCTTTGTCAATGCGCCACCGCCCGGCCCAACTTCCAGCAAATTTTTAAAAGGATGCTGCTTCAATGCCTCAATTATTTTCTGAACCACATTTTCATCCTTTAAAAAATGTTGCCCCAGCGATTTTTTTAGTTTATGCATGAGTGCAAATTAGAGGTTTATTGGGTGAATAGTTAATTAGTTTATTTGTTAATAGGTTAATCGGTTGGTGAGAATTGATTTGTTGTTGTTATGTTTTATTGCTGAATAAGAAAATATCTTTTCAGATTATTTGTTCGTTTGCTGTAATTTTCGAATTGTCACATTTTCAAATTTTCACATTGAATTACACAACCAAGGGAATTGTTTTAAAAACTGTAAAATATGGCGAAACGAGTGTTATCGTTTCCATTTTTACCGAACTTTTTGGGATACAATCATATTTGGTAAATGGTGTGCGCACTTCCGGAAAATCTTCCAAAGCCCATTTCTTTCAACCTTCATCTTTGTTGGAAATGCAGGTTTATCACAATGAATTAAAAAACTTACAGCGAATTAAAGACTTAAAGTGGAGCTCACTCTACAAAAATATTTTTAGCGATGTAACAAAGAATTCAATTGCCCTTTACATGGTTGAACTTTTGCAAAAATGTCTAAAGCAGCCTGAAACCAATGAAGAACTTTTCCATTTTTGTGAAGATGCTTTTTTGCAATTGGACATTTCAACCAACTCAGTCACTGCCAACTTCGCAATTTATTTTGCCATTCACCTGGCGCAAATGCTGGGCTTTCGTTTGTTAGATAATTATTCTGAAGAAAAAAATATTTTTAACCTGCAGGAAGGAATTTTTTCTGATGAAAAATCAGCTGCTCCGGATCATGTGAATAAAGAAATCAGTCACCACATTGCAGAATTTTTACGCGCCTTTCAACCGCAGGAACTTGAAGAAATAAAACTCAACAGGCGCACACGATTTTCTATTTTAAAGACGCTCGAAAATTACTATTTATGGCATGTGCCTGAATTTGGACAGATGAAAACTTTGAATGTCTTGTCCGAGATTATGGGTTAATTTCCATCAATAACTATATCAATTTTCTAATTGTTGCTTTTCCAGTAATCCTTCCTTCTTCAACGTTTTCAATCAAAACAATTCCGGGATTTTTCCCTTCTTCAAAACTTCCAAGTTGCGATTCCATTTGCAAAGCTTTTGCTCCATTTAAAGTTGCCCATTGCAAAACCTGTTCTGTTGTAATCGACTGAAAATTGGTAAGAATTGTTTTGATCTCTTCCAAAATATTCAATTGGTGATTAGAGGCAAGACTGTCGGTTCCTAAAACAATATGGCAATTATTTTTCACAAAAAGTTCCACATCAGGAAGCACATTTTCGATATAAAGGTTGGCGTTGGGGCAAAGGCACAAAGAGACTAGCTGGTTGTCGTTTTTAGCGGCAAAAATATAATTTAGATCTTCCTGTTTGGTGAAAGTATTATGAACCAAAATCACAGAAGCAGCGGAAGAAAAATTTGCAAAATAAGTTTGAACACTGCGTTTGTTTTGGGCACGATAAAAAGAATTATCCAATTGCATCATTTCATACATTTTGATGAAATCTCCTTTGCCTTCCATGAAAAATGCGTCTTCATGAGAAGTTTCCTGGTTGTGAATGCTGATCGTTTTTCCGGCGAAACCGGCGACTATTTTTTCCCATAATTCTTTCGAAACAGAATAAGGTGCATGCGGAACAACTGATGCCGTTAGTCCCTGGGCTTCGAACGCTTCCAAAATCTCTTTGCTTTTTTCAAATCTTCTTTTTGCAACCGAAGGCAGCCATCCGCTTGTTTCTATAAAATTGTAATAGGAAAGATTTTTCTTCTGCTTTTGCTTAATCGAAATCAGGTTATTTGAAATATCGCCAACTGCTACAATTCCATTTTTGATCATTTCTTCTTCGGCAACCTGCATCGCCTTTTCAATTTCTTCATCATCAAAATGTCTTTCAGTTACTACTTTAAAAACAAAATCAACCAGCCCGGTTTTTTCGGGAATTACATTTTTTAGATGCGACAATTCCAAATGGCAATGTGCATTAATAAAACCCGGTGAAAGAATACCCTCGTAAAATTCTGCATCGCTTCCTGCTTCTTTTTCATTTAATAATTTAATTATGTTTCCCTTTTCATCTGCCAGGAGCACTTTTTCACTTTTCAATAACTTCTCCCCGGTAAATAAATACGAGGCCTTTAATTTTCGATAATGCATGTAAATAGGATTAGATTAATTTTGCGCACTGTTGTCAAAGATAAAGGGTAATATTTTCTACAGAAACTGGTTAACATTTTACCCAATCACCACACTTTTAAAAATAGAATAAGAAATGCTCGAGAAATTAGAAGCGATCAAGGCAAGATTTGAGCAGTTAAGCATCGCACTAACCAATCCTGAAATCGTGAGCGATAATAAAAAATATAAACAATTAAGCAAGGAATACCGCGACCTTGAAAAGATCGTAAATGAAAGAAACAAATATGCTAAAGTGCTTGATGACATTGAGTTTAACAGGGAAGTGATCCGCAGTGATGATGAAGAAATGCGTGAAATGGCGAAGGAAGAATTGCCCCATTTGGAAGAAGAAAAGGAAAAACTGGAAAAGACAATTCGCACCATGCTGATCCCAAAAGATCCGCAGGATGAGAAAAATTGTATACTTGAAATCCGCGCAGGCACCGGTGGAGATGAAGCTTCTCTTTTTGCCGGAGATTTAACACGAATGTATCTAAAGTTCTGTGAATCAAAAGGTTGGAAAACAGCGCTTTTAAGCGAAAACGAAGGAACTGTTGGTGGATACAAAGAAGTTCAGATTGAAGTTACGGGCGAGGATGTGTATGGAACTTTGAAGTTTGAAAGCGGTGTTCACCGGGTTCAGCGCGTTCCCGATACGGAAGCCAGCGGTCGTGTACATACTAGCGCCGCCACTGTAGCAGTGATGCCGGAAGCTGAAGAAGTGGACGTTGATGTAAGAGAAAGTGATGTAAAAATGGAGACGGCGCGAAGTGGCGGCGCAGGCGGACAAAACGTAAATAAAGTGGAGACAAAAGTAATGCTGACGCACCTTCCAACGGGATTAGTAGTTGTCTGCCAGACAGAAAGAAGCCAGCTTGCCAACCGCGAAAAAGCCATGCAAATGCTTCGAACAAAACTTTATGAAGAAGAAGTAAGGAAACAGGAAGAAGAAATTTCACGCCACAGGAAAAGTCTTGTAAGCACGGGTGACCGATCTGCCAAAATTAGAACATACAACTATCCTCAAGGCAGGGTTACAGATCATAGGATAGGCCTCACCGTATATAATCTTGACGAAGTGCTCAATGGTGATCTGCAGGAATTTATTGATGCCTTGCAGTTTGCCGAAAACGCTGAGAAGCTTACGCAGGCGTAACTTGCGGATGGATCGTTAGCAGTAAACAAACATTGTATTGATATTTTTAATTTGGAAATGATTCAGTTTCTAAAAATGCCAATATTAAATTTTGGTTAAGGAAATAAAATGGGGAGTTATTAAATCTTTCTTAACAAAAGCCATTTTATTTTTGGCATACGATTTGAAACTATACAAATCAAACAACATTAAATTTCAATTTTCTCATAAGCAGTTAGTTTTGGTAAACGGCCCCTGTTTCTACAGGGGCCTTCTCTTTGCAGCAACTTTTGCAGAACTAATAATTTTTTGTTAAGCCGTTTTATTTTGCGTGTTGCAATTGTAATGGGATTATTGGTCAGATTAACTTCGCATATTAATGCTGACTGAAAGCGTTATTTTTATTGAATGAGCACCATACCAACGTCACAAATTTTCCAAACTGACAAACCAACCAGGTGGAAAAGGTTTAAGTGGACAGCACGTGTACTATTAATGATCACCATTTTTTTCCTGGTCGTATTGGGAATTGCATTGTACAGCGGTTCGCTGCCTAATGTTCCAAACCTGCAGGCGAAGGCACGCGAATACCAAACTGCCCTCGACCCGTCCAATCCGCTGATCTTAAAAAACAACCAGAACACTAAATACAAAGGATTCAAGGATTTTCTTTTCAAAAAATTAAAATCGGATTCATCAAAAAATAAAAACAACCATCCTTCAAAAGCAAATTCTCTTTCATTGATCAGGGCGGCATTTTATACGCCCTGGAACGCTCAGCTTTCATTGCCGGATCTTCAAAAAAATGCCGATAAAATCAATACAATAATTCCTGAATGGTTTTTTATTGATACCGCAACACACAAACTACAAACGAGAATTGACAGTGCAGGTTTGGTTCTTATGAAACAAAAACACCTGCGAATCCTACCAATCCTTTCCAATTTCAATTCCTCAAAAAATGATTTTGATGGAAAATTGCTCCATAACATTTTAAAGGATTCTACCTCGCAAAATAGGTTTATCAGGCAAGTTGTTGATACTTTATCATTTTACGGGTTGAATGGTATTAATGTGGATTTTGAAGAAATTGCCGAAAAAACCAATGCGCCGCTCACTTCGTTTCAAAAGAAATTGTATGATGAACTGCATGCGAAAGACATGTTGGTAACGATGGATGTAGAACCAAAAAATTCAGATTACGATTACCGGAAGCTTTCGCTGTATAATGATTACATTATTTTAATGGCTTATGACGAATTCAACGGTTCTACGGGCCCAGGACCAATAAGCGCACAAAAGTGGATTGAGGATGCTTTGTCCTGGACCTCAGATCGTATTGATCCTTCGAAAATTATTTTAGGCGTTGCCGGATTCGGATACAGTTGGTCTGACGGAAAAATAGATTCTCTTCCTCTTACTTACAGTGATGCGATAAACAAGGCAAAAACCATCGATGGAAAGATCATTTACGACGACGATAGTTACAATCTTCATTATAATTATGTCACCCAAAGTGAAACTGATACTTCAGATGTAGTGAACCACGAAGTTTGGTTTACCGATGCAGCAACAACGTTTAATATTTTAAGATTTAGTGATGAATTCCCAACGGCGGGGACAGCGCTTTGGCGACTCGGAAGTGAAGATCAGCGGATATGGAAATTTTATAACCGGAACCTGAGCAATGATTCAATTGAAAATCATCCGTTCAATTTTGACTCTTTAAAAACGATTCCCATCATTCACAACAGTGTTACTTTTCAGGGCGAAGGCGAAGTATTAGATATTTTATATTCTCCCCAACCAGGGAAAATAAGCTTTGAAATCGATTCTTCGGAAGAGTTGATTGCAGAGCAGCATTATCTTCAATTGCCTTCCGGATACGTGATCAGGAAATTTGCTGAAGACACCACAGTCGGAAAAGGTCATAAATTAATACTGACATTCGACGATGGACCAAGTGCCGAATGGACACCCAAAATTTTAGACATTCTTGAAAGGGAAAAGGTGCCTGCTGCTTTCTTTGTAATTGGTATTAATGCAGAACAAAATATCCCTATACTTTCACGTGAATACAACGACGGATTTGAAATAGGGAATCACACCTTTACTCATCATAACATTGCTGAAATGAGTCTGCAACGCGCGGCACTCGAAATGAAACTTACGCGATTGCTTATAGAAAGCATCACCGGCCATTCAACAATTTTATTTCGGGCACCTTACAATGCTGACTCCGAGCCGGAAACGTACGAAGAATTGGCACCTATCCAAAGAAGCAGGAGCGAAAATTATTTAACCATCAATGAAAGCATCGACCCAAATGATTGGGCTCCGGGTATTTCAGCTGATTCGATTTTTCAAAGAGTAGTGCGGCAAGTGGAATCTAATAATGCAAGTATCATTCTTTTGCACGATGCCGGTGGCGACACGAGGGAATCAACAGTTGAAGCGCTACCACGGATCATTGAGTATTTTAAGAAGAAAGGATATGTTTTCACAACCGTTTCTGACCTGATGGGAAAAACGAGAGACCAGGTGATGCCAAGAGTAACTAATGCGCGCGACAGGTGGACGCGACAGTTCAATTTCTTTCTTGCTGAATCGGCTTATTGGGCAGGACAAATCTTGTTCACCTTGTTTATCATTGGAATTTTATTGTCCGTTGGCCGGATGATTTTGATGGCATTGCTGGCAAGTATTCAAAAAAGAAAAGAAAAAAATGAACCCCCTTTTTTGTATTCATTATTTTCAACGGAAAAAACGCACTTTCCTTTGGTCAGCATAATTGTTCCGGCTTATAATGAAGAAGTAAATGCGGTAAGAACAGTTAAGAGTTTGCTTTTGCAGGATTACCCAAACATTGAAGTGATTTTTGTAGATGACGGAAGTAAAGACAGAACCTTTGCAACAGTAAACAAACATTTTTCAAGAAAATCTAACGTGCATGTGTACACGAAACCAAACGGTGGAAAAGCATCTGCATTGAATTTTGGGATCGAAAAATCAAATGGTGATTTTGTAGTTTGTATTGACGCCGACACGCAATTAAAAGCAGATGCTGTGACTTTGTTGATGCACAAATTTGACAATGAAAAAGTAGCTGCTGTTGCCGGAAATGTAAAAGTGGGAAATGAAGTAAATATGATAACAAGGTGGCAAAGTATCGAATACATTACTTCTCAAAACTTTGACCGTCGGGCATTTGATCTGTTGAATTGCATAACCGTTGTTCCCGGGGCAATTGGAGCTTTTAAAAAAGAGGCAATTATTGAAGTTGGAGGGTTCACATCAGACACGCTTGCTGAAGATTGTGATCTTACGATGCGCCTTTTGAGAAATGGATTTATTGTGCGGAATTGCACTCAAGCAATTTCATATACTGAAGCTCCGGAGACTTTCAGGCAGTTTCTGAAACAACGTTTCCGCTGGAGCTTTGGGGTGATGCAATGTTTCTGGAAACACCGCGACACTTTGTTCAATTCGAAATACAAGAATTTTGGAATGATCGCGATGCCGAACATTTTGATCTATCAAATTATTCTTCCCATTCTTGCTCCTCTGGCGGATATAATTTTAGTCTTGAGTTTGCTCGCAGCCTCTTTTGGAATTGTTGTCGCGAGCATTCCTCATATCATTCTCTACTATTTTATTTTTACATTGGTGGATATTGCAGGGGCGGCACTTGCATTCGCTTATGAAAAAGAAAACCATGTAAAGCTCATCTGGATGTTGCCGCAAAGATTGGTTTACCGGCAGTTGATGTATTATATTCTGCTCAAATCTTTTAATAAAGCCATCAAGGGTGAATTGCAAGGTTGGGGCGCATTAAAGCGGACTGGCACAGTTAAAGAAATGGCAATCCCGGAAATGAAATAATTTTTCTTTCATTTTTGAAATTCCAAATTGTACTTTCGGCTTAAAAGTAATCGATGTCGCAATCGCACGAACATTTTATGAAGCAGGCGTTGAGAGAAGCTGACAAAGCGCTGGAGGCGGATGAAGTTCCTATCGGTGCAGTAGTTGTAATGAACGACAGGATAATTGGTCGTGGATACAACCAGGTAGAATCTTTGAATGATTCTACCGCGCATGCTGAGATCATTGCGCTTACATCCGCCTTTAATTTTTTAGGATCAAAATATTTACCCGAAGCAACGATTTATGTTACAATAGAACCTTGCACAATGTGCTGCGGCGCTTTATATTGGAGCAAGATTGGTAGATTAATTTATGGAGCTTCAGATCCAAAACACGGAGGCTTATCACTTCATGGATCTTCAAAAAACATGTTGCATCCCAAAACTGAAATTGTTAAAGACATTCTTGCTGAAGAATGCGCTTCGCTGGTAAAAACCTTTTTCAAAAAGAAAAGATAATGCTGGCGTAAAGTTTGTGCTCATTGAGTTCGTTCAATTTACTTTTACGAAAAGCGGAAAATTGTTTCTTCTGAAAAGGAAGAATACCGATTTCTGTTATACATTAAGTAAATTTGTAACCCAATTTTATTCACTCACTTTAAAAAATATAAGACTATGGCATTCACATTACCGCCTCTACCTTACGATTACAACGCGTTAGAGCCGCACATCGACGAGCTAACAATGCATATCCATCATGATAAGCATCACCAGGGTTATGTTGACAATCTGAACAAGGCAGTTGCAGGTACGGAAAATGAAAATAAATCCTTGGAAGAATTATTGAAAAATGCAGGAAGCTTAAGTACAGCAATTCGCAACAATGGTGGCGGACACTGGAATCACAGTTTCTTTTGGGAAATACTTTCGCCGAACGGCGGAGGCAAGCCTGAAGGAAAATTGGCAGATGCAATTAACGATTCGTTCGGTTCTTTTGACCAAATGAAAGAAAAGTTTAACGCAGCAGGAGCAGGAAGATTTGGCAGTGGCTGGGCTTGGCTTGGTGTAGCTGATGGCAAATTAACCATTTGCTCAACTCCAAACCAGGACAACCCATTGATGGACATTGCTGAATGCAAATGCAGTCCAATTCTTGGTGTTGATGTTTGGGAGCACGCCTATTATTTAAAATACCAAAACAGGAGGGCAGAATATCTTCAGAATTTCTGGAACCTGGTAAACTGGAAAAAAGTGGCTGAGCATTTTGAGAAAGCTTCCTAGAATTTTATTACAAATAGTAAGACCGTCGCTTTGCGGCGGTTTTTTTTTGTTTTGAATTCTCTAAACCAGAAAAAAAATCTCGACAGTTTCTTTATTTACTGCTTATAGCAATAAATTGTAATATCCTACGTTATATCAAGGTATTTGCGAACTATGAACCTCAGAGAAAACATTCCGGTTAACTTTTTAGGAAAGAAATTGAAGTGGCTTATTGCAAAATTGATGCAAAGCCCTAATTATTATCCAATTAAACATAACGGGAAAGTTTACAGAAGACACGGAAATCATCATGGATTAATGTGGTAAAAGCGGGTTTCGGAAATTACGAACGTGATAAAGGGGTGAAAATGCGATTGTAAAGCGGAAAAAATTGTATTTATTTTATCGTCCAATAATTGTTTACCTAAAAATTGAAAACGTTATGAAAAACCACTCTTACGAAAACAAGTCAGCGTTCTCACAGTTTTTAAAGCACGTGGCAAAGAACTTTGTGGCCCTGTTTGAATCAGGCAACAAAAGAGAATTTCAAAGGTTGAAAGATTTTATTACCTCTTAAATCTTTTAGCTGAATAGATATTCTACATCCTCTTTGGTCAGGCTCTTCACAAACGCCTGGTCATCCGATATCAACTCTTTTGCAAGGATACGCTTGCGCTCCTGTAATTTTAAAATTTTGTCCTCAATCGTATCCTTGCAAATCATCCTGTAGGCAAAAATATTTTTTGTTTGCCCGATACGATGTGTACGATCGATCGCTTGTTGTTCCACCGCCGGATTCCACCACGGATCTACAATATAAACATAATCTGCTGCTGTAAGGTTCAATCCGACTCCTCCCGCCTTCAGTGAAATAAGAAATACTCGGCATTTTTCATTTGTCTGGAAATTCTGAATTGCTTTCTCACGATCAGTTGGTGACGTGCTTCCATCAAAATATTCAAAATCGATTTCATTCTCCTTCAACTTGTGCTTGATGAGTGAAAGCATTCCAAGAAATTGAGAGAAAATGAGCGCTTTGTGCTCACCAATATTTTCTGTTATTTCCCTTGTCAATTCTTCCAGCTTGATAGAATCATTGGCATATTTTTCATCTTCATTCAATATCGCAGGGCTGTCACAAATCTGCCTTAGCTTCATCAATCCTTGCAAAATGGTAAGTTGTGAACGGCCAACGCCCTGTTCGTCGATAACGCCAAGGATCTTGCTGCGATAAGCATTCCGGTAACTATCGTAAACATTCCTTTGTGCTTTTTCCATTTCACAGAAAAGAATGGTTTCTGTTTTTTCAGGTAGATCTTTTGCTACTTGTTCTTTAGTCCTTCTTAAAATAAAAGGATAAAGTAGCTTTTTCAAATGTTCCTTTTGTTCCTGTTCGCCTAACTTATCAATCGGGGTAGAAAACTGATTCCTGAAAAATTCAACACTTCCCAACAAACCGGGATTTAAGAAATTCATCTGCGCATAAATATCAAAAGTATTATTCTGCAAAGGCGTACCGCTCATGCAAAGTCTGTTCCTTGCATTCAGCAAACCGGCGGCCTTTGTCACCTTTGAAGCAGGATTTTTTATTGCCTGCGATTCATCAAGAATGATGTAATCGAATTCAACCTTCATCAACATTTGCACATCGCTGCGCAAAGTTCCATAAGTAGTGATGATTATATTGTCATCGCCCAAATCTTCTTTTCTTTTTGAGCGTGCATTTCCATGATGAATATGATGAGTGAGCGATGGAGTAAATTTTTCAATCTCGTTTTCCCAGTTATAAATAAGCGTTGTGGGGCAAACCACCAAAGCTTTTAATTTTCCTTCCTGCTCTGCAAAATGTTGCAACATACTCAAAGCCTGAACAGTTTTACCCAAACCCATATCATCTGCAAGGATGCCGCCCCAACCAACAGTATTCAAATAATTCAACCAATAAAAACCGGCAAGCTGATAAGGCCTTAAACGGCTTTCTAATTGCTGTGGCAACGGCAATTCAGGAATGCTTTTGAAATTGCGCAGCCGTTCATATTTTTCATCCAGTTCAAAGGAAAGTTCACGTTCGTCACGCTGTTCGTATAACTCGTCAATCACACTCATGTGAAATTTGGACAAACGCAGGTTATTATTCCTTCCCTCCCCTACTTTAAACAACAAGGCATATTTCTTAATCCACTCGTCGGGTAAAATCCCAAGCGTTCCATCATTGAGCTGAACAAAAGATTGCTTGTTGGCAAGGGCTTTTTGAATTTCAGCAATTCCGATTCTTTGTTCGCCAAAAGCAAGTTCAACCTTTGCATCAAACCAATCCATCCCACTGCTCAGGTGAATATGGGTTGAAGGTTTGGCCGTGTTGAATCGGAAATTTTTCAAGGCCTCAAAACCATAAACCGGCACCTTCATTTCTTTCATCGCATCCACGAACAAAAAGAACCAATTGTTTTTAAGCACATCAGTTCCTTTCAAAACAAGACTTTTGTTTTGAGGTTGATTGATGAATTGAGAATGCAAGCCGGATAATTTTGAAATAAATTCCTGCTCTGCTTCCAGGTTTCTTTTTACCATCAAAACCTTATCTTCATCAGGAACAATTATCGTATCCTTATCACCGGCTTTTACACTAAAACCTTTGTAAGTAAACACCGGCTGAAACATCAGGTAATCGCCTTTTTCAATCAACATAATGCTTATATCCGGTTGACCTTCTTTCGTTTCTCTTACAAGTGATTTGTCGAAAATAACACGGTATTCATCTGCCAGCGGCAGCACCATTTCTTTTAAAAGCGACGGCCATTGTGAAGCAGGAACACGAAGTGGATTCTTAAATTTTTCTGCTACCAAAACCTGTTCTGGCTTTTCCCAAAGGAACAACGTTTTGTCGTGCAAAAAGATCAGTTCTGTATTCCATTCATTTTCCAAAATCTTGACTCTTTCACCATCCAGGTTTACTTCACTTTCAATTATGTATTCATTCCCTGAAGGCGCAACAGTAAATTCAAAAACCGGGATTATAGTTGAAACATCGAGTGATTCAAGATTTTGTGTGGTGAACCGTTTTCCTCTTGGAAGGTAATACACTTCTTTGTCTTCATTTTCACTAAAGATCCTTTTGAGCTTTGGATGAAGAAATTCCGCGATCAACATTTTTGTTTCCTGCGGCAATTCATCATTTTCGTCGTAAATAATATTTTCCCAATAGCCACTGAAAGGCGAATTGCGATTCAAATATTTATTGATCTCTGACTGCTGTAGTTTTCTTGCCAGTTGGATCAGTTGTTTATCGCGCTCATTAAATTCACTTGTATTGACAAATTTCGAAAGATCCAATTTTTCAATCCTGCCAAGGAATTTATTTTCTTCTTCATCAAATTCACCCTTCACCACATCAATGGAAATAAATGGAAAGGATCTCTCATTTGCATTAAATACCAGCGTTACCTGCTTGCTTCTTGCAAGCGATGGTCTTGGTTCAGCTTCAATCGTTTCTGTTGCCACTTCAGGTTCCACACTTCTTGAAACAGGCGCTGCCACTCTCCTTATCGAAGGATCGATCACTTTTAAAAATGGTTTTCCTTCTTTATAAATGAACTCAAATTTGCCGGAAAGATCGTCATCAAGACTATAGCCATACCCTTCCAGCAATTTGTTTTTTTCTTTATCCCAGTTGCGGATACTGTCAAAATAATTTGGTCCCCAATTATTCAGTAACTGGAGAAATAACGCAGTTTTATGTTTGCACAACGGATGCGCGCCTTCATCACAATTGCAGGAAGTATCAAAATTCCTTTCCTCATTTTTTTGAAGAATGATGTGAAAAGTCTCATCATCTAATTCAAGTTCCGCAACTACTTTTTCATTAGCCGCTTCCAGGATATTGCACTTATGTGTTCTTAAGATTTCTTCGGCTGCTGTATAGTTTTCCATTCCTGTCAACATTCTGATCATTTTGAGATCAATGGATCTGATTTTAACAACCGTATGTTTTTGATTGTAAACAGGATCATTCTCATTTGAATCAAGAAGATGTTTATCCACCAAATCCTGGAGTTGCATCAAAGCAGCGGCTTCGTGGCGGCAAATGTCACTGATGTTGTAAGGACAAGAGCAACGAACAGAAAAAGTTTTTGGGTCATCATATTTCTGGACCTGCACTTTGTAATAGGTATTGTAACTGTCGTCTTTCACCCTGAAATTTACAGAATGCATAAGCTCATCGTGATCAATCAACTCAACATAATGCTGGGAATAAATTTTTTTGCCCCGGCGAATCACTTCATCAGTTCCGGAATTATATATGTATTTAATAAAATAGGGTAGTGCCAAAAATATTCTTGTTTTGAATGAAAGAAGCTGTTTTCAAACTCCTTCAATGTGAAAAAAGCAATTTGCAAAATTAAACAAAAACTAAAAGAGGTAAAAGCCCTTTAAATACTTATGGGAAAATATTGTGAAAAATTAAGATAGTGTTTAGCCGGCAATTAATCTGCCGCCGGAGTAAATACTCAGAACATCGGCATTGTCTTCTGTAAGACAAAACTTAATATCTTCTTCTAAACCGAAATTCATAAGCCTGTGATAATGGGAGGCATTCTTTTCTTTCATGAAATCAAGCAGGCGACCATTTGCCTGCAGGTACATCGTTTCGGCTAATTGTGTGGCGTCACAATTAATATCAAAATGCTCTTTGATCCGGTTAATTACCGCACCTGCAAAAAGTGTGTCTTCAATATTAATACGGTTCTTCCATGCCGCACACGCAAGAATCACACTTGATTTCTTTTTGACCAAATAATCACAAACAGAAGAAATGTTGCAAAAAGACCCGGTGATGATCGAATTCGCATTCGCTGCAAGTGCCAGATGCAAAAGTCTTGTTCCGTTTGTGGTTGTGAGCACCAACGTTTTGCCTTTTATAAAATCAACAGTGTATTGAAGTGGTGTGTTTCCATATTGAAGTCCTTCAGCAATTCTTCCATCTCTCTCCCCCGCGGTGATCACTTCCATTTGCTTTCCCAATTTGATACAATCGGCTACGCTATCAACAGGGATGACCGAACGCGCGCCATTGTGCAAAGCAGTGGCAATGGTAGAAGTTGCGCGCAAAATATCAATGATCACTACAATACAATCCGTAATGTCATACAAATTCAAGAGCGCCGGCGACAAAACCGTATTTAAAGTTGGGATCTCTTTTTTTGCAGGTCTCATTATTTCACACTAAATATTTTTTAAGAAAAGACTATTCAAAAGGCATTTTGACCACTTTGGCCAGCAGCTGTTTGTCTCTCACCTTTATAAAAACTTCTGTATCAATTTTTGAAAACGGAAGGTCAACATAACCCATCGCAATTCCTTTTTGAAGAGACGGCGATTGTGTTCCGCTGGTTACTCTTCCAATTGTTTCACCTTCTTTATTTTGAATTTCATAATCATGACGCGGAATTCCTTTGTCGATCATTTCAAGCCCGACGAGTTTCTTTTTAATACCTTCCCCTTTTTGCTTGGCCAAAATATCTTTAGCCACAAAATCTTTGTTCAATTTGGTGATCCAGCCAAGGCCTGCTTCCAATGGCGTTGTTGTGTCGTCAATATCATTTCCATAAAGACAATAACCCATTTCCAATCGTAAAGTGTCGCGTGCTGCCAGCCCGATGGGCTTTAAGCCTTTTGGCGCTCCCACTTCAAATATCTTATTCCAAATCACATTCGCGTGGTCATCTTTATCTTCAAAATAAATTTCAATTCCGCCCGCGCCTGTATAACCTGTTGCACTAATCAACACATTTTGCACTCCTGCAAAAGTTCCCTTTTGAAACGTATAATATTTCATATTGAGAATATCAATGTCAGTCAAAGGTTCCAAGATTTTTGTAGCATTTGGCCCCTGTATAGCAAGCAAACAGGTTTTATCTGAAATATTATGCATCTCCACTCCTTCCGTATTGTGTTCGCTTATCCAGTTCCAGTCTTTTTCTATGTTAGATGCGTTTACCACAAGCATATAAGACTTGTTTTCTTCAAGACAATAAACGATCAGATCATCAACAATTCCACCTTCATCATTTGGAAAGCAGCTGTATTGCGCTTTTCCGGCAACCAGCTTCGAAGCGTCGTTACTTGTAACACGCTGAATCAGATCAAGTGCTTTATCTCCTTTCAAAATAAATTCACCCATGTGGCTCACATCAAAAACGCCTGCATTTTTTCTAACCGTATGGTGTTCATCATTAATCCCTGAATAACTAATTGGCATATTAAAACCAGCGAACGGTGCCATCTTTGCACCAAGCGCAATATGTTTTTCAGTGAAAGGAGTGCTCTTCATATTACTGATTTAAAATCGTGCAAATTTAGGAGAAATCAAAGTTGAAATTCTGGAAAAAAATATCGTTGGATTTGTTCTTTTACTCACCTCCTTCAACCATTCCACCCGCAACCACTTTCTGCAACTCATCATGAATCTTTCCGTTGGTGGCAATTATTCCAGGCGCATAAGGAGAATAAGGATCGCCCAAAAGATTGGAAACTTTTCCTCCTGCTTCCTGCACGATCAAAAAACCGGCAGCACTGTCCCAGGCGTTTAATTCATGTTCGTAAAATCCATCAAAGCGTCCTGCAGCCACCCAACACAAATCAATCGCAGCGCTTCCCAATCTTCGAACAGGAATGCCTTTCCTGATCAATTTTGAAAATACTTCCAATGGCCCATTGGGATTGTCGAGGTAAGTGTAAGGAAAACCTGTTACCAGGCAACTTGTGATCAGCCGGTCTTTATCGCTTACAGAAATTTTTTCGCCATTAAGCGTGGCACCTTTGCCTTTTTCGGCGAAGAAAAATTCTTCCATATTGGGATTATAAACTGCGCCCATCAACATTTCGCCTTTGTATTCAAGACCAATGCTCACGCAGCAAATTGGAATTCCATTGG
>JBQCEG010000153.1:0-4301 GCA_051960475.1 Ginsengibacter sp. | reverse complement strand
TGCTCTGCTATTGCTTCTTTGGAGATAATCCGTTTTTTATTTGAAACAAAATAAATCAACAATTCGTATTCCTTTTTTGTTAGTTCTACCGGATTATTTTCTACCATTACTGTTTTACTTTGTGTATCAATGCTGATATTATTAAACTGCAAAATAGAATTTCCATCAAACTTTTTTCTTCGGATAATTGCAGCAACACGCGCATTTAATTCTGATAAATGAAACGGCTTTGATAAATAATCGTCTGCACCAAGGTTTAGTCCTTTTATTTTATCGTCTAAAGAATTTTTTGCAGAAATAATTAGTACGCCATCCGTTTTTTTGTCTTCTTTTAATTGCTCCAAAATCTTTAATCCATTTCCACCGGGCAAAGTAATATCGAGCAAAATACAATCATAATCATTGTATTCAGTTTTGTAAACTGCTGTATCATAATCTTCAGCAATATCACAATGATAATCCTGTGAAGAAAGATATGCCGCCATACTTTCGCTCAAGCTTTTTTCATCTTCTATAATTAATATTTTCACTGCGAATTTTTGGAAAAATTACAAAATAATTTTGAAGGAATTCTGAAGAAAGACTTTGGATTCGACAACTATAGTTCTTTGTTTTTTGACAATACGCCCTTCCTCTTTTGAGTTCATTTCTGACTAATACTAAAATCAGTGTTTTAATTTTACACTTTAATCTGCCTTGGTTGCCTTTATAAATTGGCCATCTTTTGTAAATAGTAAATCATTTTCTTTTACTTCCGCTTCGTAATTTACTTCGCTGTTCGCTTTGGTAATGATGGCTTCTTTAATGTTTTTTCCTTTATAATTTTGAAAAACATAATCTTTTATATTTTGCGGAATTGCGGCTGCATCAATATCCTGCTCTGTTTCCAATTTGTTTCCATTAGCATCGTACATTGCAGACATTGTATTATTATTTTGTTTAAAACTGGCTTCAAAACTGGAATCTTCTTTGTCCCATTTGGCATTTACGCCTGGAAAATCTTTTTCAAAATTCGCTTTCACATTTGCAGGAACATTTGATGTATTATTTCCGCAGGAAGCAAGAAAAATACCGGTAGCAAAAGCAAGGGATAATATTTTGTTTGTCTTTTTCATTTTTTATTTTATTCAAATGTAAAAACAGATTCTGGAGAAAATTTGAAGAACAGTAAAAGCACTTTTATTGAAGATTTTTAATTTTAGTTTTTCGAAAGTTTGTTCGCATTGAGGACAAGAGCAGCAACAGTTTCAATAATCACTTTGTTATTTTTATTCATTTCTGCTAAGCGCTGACATAAGTACATGTAACATTTTATTCTGCATTGCGAAGCGTCCTAATGATTTGATTCTGTATAATTTTTGAACAAGAACGCATTACACAATTTGCATTCCTTAATATTCAACGATAAATTTGAAAAATTTTAAAGAACATTTATTGAATAAGACCAATCCTTTTTGAATGAATAACGGCTTGGGCGCTATGTTTAAAATAACAACATAATACACCTACACTTTCCATCTCATGTATCATATTCTGGAAAATTTGAAATAGTTGTTGTCAGAAAAATTTCAATTATAGGAATGATCAAAATGTTTTTAAACAGCAAGCCATTCAATCCACAAAATGTAGAAATTTTTCAAGCAACAAAAGCAGTGATTTCCACGGAAAGAAAAATTGATTTTCAGATTGATGGAGAATACAATGGTAAAACGGATAAAGTAACTGCGGAAATTATTCCTTCCGCTTTGAATATAATCGTTCCCAACGAATATGATGCTGAAGAAAGCCACGCTTAATTAAGAATTGCGGAAAAGCAATACCGATGCCTGTTCCAATAACTACGGAAGCTAAAACATCACTTGGATAATGAACCCCTAAAACCAAGCGGGTATAAGCAACAAGAAATGCCCATATCCAAACAACTAAAACGCACCATTTCCGTTTCTGAAAAAGAAGTGTAATTGCGGTTGGCAACACAAAAACTTCGCCGGTATGCCCCGAAGGAAATGAAGCCGTTGAAACATTTACCAGGTTATGAATCGAAGGATAAGTAATGAAAGGACGTGTACGGTTTACAATATGTTTCAAACTATCAATAACAGCAGATGTTAAAATAAGGGAAATAAAAACCAACCAACTTTTTCTTTGCAACAAAAATCTTTTTTTGATGATGGAATAAAGCAATAAAATAACCGATGTTGAATAAGTGACAACCGTTGCAATGTTGGTTATAAAAATAAAAAAATGATCCAGAGATTGTATCCTGTTGTGAATGATTGCTAATAAAAACCTGCTAAAAAGGATACAATATCTATGCAGCTATTAGAATTTGGATTATGTTATAAATAAACGCCAAAAAAGAATTTTGAAATTCACCAATAAATAATGAATCCAGTTTGCTTCATCTTCTTCCCACTCAATCTTTACAACTCAAAAACCAGTTATTGATTTTATCATCTGGATATTTTATCATCTTCGCTGTCTGAATGAGATTTTCAAGATTAGAAGATTGGAGGAATTAATCCTGATAATCAAACGATCCTGTCAATCTGATTCAGATAATAATTTACAGTAAACATACAAATAATTACAATTTTTATTTTGAGCGGGCAATGATGAATTGGCAGTATTGTAATGGAAATCAAAGGTCTGTATATCTATGCCATTTGGGAATATTATAGAGCCACGTAAAAAAAAAAGTTACATTTGCCGGGACAACATTACAAAAACCCTATTGATAGACGCTGAAAATCAATCAGGAAATTTGTCGAAAATCTGTTTGATTCCTCATGAAATGGTGAAAGGCATTCGTTTGAAGGCTCCACCTTGGAAATTAAACAAATATGAAATAGAATTTTCAATTTTTCGTAACAATGACAACATTTTCCAACGCTCAAAGCAAGATAAAAAAAACTACAAAGTCTGCGAACGTTTGTTCAGACGACTGTGAAGCCAAAAACAAAAAAGGTGAACTTACGTGCAAACTGACAACACCAGAACTTAGAAAACGAAAAGAAACTGTTATCAAAAGTTTGAAAAGCCAGATGCTTACAAAGAAAGAATTGAAAAACGGATATTCTTACAAGTTTACGGGAACAGACAAAATGGTAGATGAACTTGCTGAATTTGTAAAGACCGAACGCATATGTTGCGGCTTTTTCATTTTCAATCTTTCTATCAGTGGAGACAAAAGTGAAGCATGGTTAGAAATAACAGGACCGAAAGGAGCAAAAAATTTTATTAAATCAGAATTAGAATTGTAGTTAACAATGTCAATACTAAAATCCATATCAATATTTGTACTGGCAGGGCTCTGCGAAATCGGCGGGGGCTATCTTATCTGGCTTTGGCTCAAAGAAGGCAAACCTTTGTGGTATGGACTTCTGGGCGCTTTTGTACTTGCACTTTATGGTGTGGTCGCAACTATGCAAACTTCTAATTTTGCAAAAGTGTATGCAACATACGGTGGCTTCTTTATTGTCCTATCTCTTCTTTGGGCTTATAAATTTGACAAGTATTCACCAACAAAGTATGACATTGTTGGGGCATTAATTGCTTTGTTAGGAGTTTGTATTATTTATTATTCGCCACGGCATTAAAGAGAAATGCCAGCGTTTTTTATCTAAGGTATAAAAGATGAGGTAAAACAAAATGAAACAACAACAGACAAATAAACAAAATGTGCTTATTACCGGAGCTTCTTCTGGCATCGGTAAAGCAACTGCACAGTTATTTGCTGAGCAAGGATTTCGTGTTTTTGGTACAAGTCGAAGAAAGTTGCCCGATGGGAACGGTATCGAAATGTTGGAATTAGACGTACGTTATGATGATTCTGTCAGGCGATGTGTTTCTGAAATGCTGGTGAAGGCAGGTAGCATAGATTTACTTATTAATAATGCTGGTATAGAGCATTTAGGTGTTGCCGAAGAAACTTCCATGGAAGAAATCTATTCCATCTTTGAAACCAATTTTTTTGGAGTTGTGCGTGTCACCAATGCGGTTCTGCCTATAATGAGGAACCGGAAAAAAGGCAGGATCATTAATATTGGATCTTTGGCTGCATGGATTGGCGAACCGGGAGAGGCTTTCTACTCTGCTTCCAAACATGCTCTTGCGGGATATACCGAAGCACTACGACATGAGGTTTGGCCCTTGGGTATAGATGTTTCCCTAATAGAGCCTGGAGCATTCAAAACTAATGTTATAAATGCAGCATCCATTTCAAAAGATACCATACCAGATTATGATGCTGTACGATCTGCAGCCCGTCAAACCTTACATAATAGCCTGAACAAGGGCGG
>JBQCEG010000152.1:0-132137 GCA_051960475.1 Ginsengibacter sp. | reverse complement strand
AATTAACAGGACTTCCATTTGTAACTGCTGGTAATAAATTTGAATCGCTTGCAGCGCACGATGCTATTGTGGAAACACACGGAGCATTAAAAACAGTAGGAGTGAGTTTGATGAAAATCGCCAATGACATCCGGATGTTGTCTTCCGGACCGAGAAGCGGAATTGGCGAAATAAGTATTCCCGAAAACGAACCCGGTTCTTCGATCATGCCAGGAAAAGTAAATCCCACACAATGTGAAGCACTAACAATGATTGCAGCACAGGTAATGGGAAATGATGTGGCTATTACAGTTGGCGGCGCTACTGGTCATTTTGAATTAAATGTTTTCAAGCCATTGATGATCTATAACTTTTTGCACAGTGCAAGATTGATTGGTGATGGTTGCAATAGTTTTAATGAAAATTGCGCGAAAGGTATCGAGCCGATCAAAGCGAATATTAAAAAACATGTTGATAATTCATTAATGCTGGTAACTGCACTAAACACAAAAATTGGTTATTACAAGGCAGCAGAAATTGCACAAAAAGCTCACAAAGAAAATACAACATTGAAAGAAATGGCAGTTAAATTGGGATATATAACTCCTGAGCAATTCGATGAATGGGTAGACCCGGCTAAAATGGTTGGCGCATTACCTTCTGAATAAATTACAAACCAAAAGAGGTGCGTCATTTGCACCTCTTTTAGTTTCATTTTTTACAACTTCTTACCTTGACTCACTTTCATTTCTTTGATTTTCGCGGCTGGAAGAACTTTTTTTGTCTTCTTCTTTACGATCTCTGTCACGGCCGTGATTCTTTTTTGTAGGCATAATAAAAGTTTTTGGTTCCACAATATTGTGGTAAATAAACAATGATAAAAAATATGCCAAGCGGTGTTGAAACGGCCTCATAATGCGCTATCCGGCTGATTTGTAGAATTAAATGCCTCAGCAAATGTTAATGTGGTATCGCATCCACAAAAAGAACTGGAATTGAAAAGCTCTGGAATAAAAAGTAAGCTAATTTATTTATTCACTTGAGCATCCACCAAAAGGATGATTCACAAAAAAACTTTCAATTTTCAGAAAATAAATTGGTTGATGCGGTATTTAATTTACAATTATCTTTTTAGAAAATAGGTTGATGTAATAAGCATTGTACAGTTTGAAAACATACATGCCTGTCTTAAGCGATTGAGTATTGATCCCAAAATTGTTTACATCGCTGTTGCCTTTTAAAACCACATTTCCATTCAAATCGAAAATCGTATAATGGAGCGGACTTTCAACTTTCTTTATTGATTTTACGAATAAAATATCCCGAACCGGGTTAGGATAAACTTCAATCTTGTTATTGATCAGCCGTCTTGAGATCGAATCAGTAGAAATTGATAAAACTGCCTGTGGACCCGTATAAGTATACTCAAGGATTTTTCCCTTGTAAGAAGAATTTTGAGAAGACATATCGCATGAAACATAAAATTTGAGCCCATCTGGAGAAACGCAAAGATCGCGCAGACGAGCCTGGTTATACAAATTCATTGTGGCAATTGAATTCATACCGGAAACCGTTTGTCCGTCTTCAGAAAGTTTAACCCTAAATACCTGCCCGGCCTTCAATGAAGGGATCAGCAATGACCGGTTCCAATCTGGAATAATATAATTTTCATAAACTTCTAAGCTGGAGCAGGCAACAGTTGGCCAGGTAGAATTACTGGTCCCATACAATGGGCCGGGATTAGCAGTTGTGTATAAAGTATAAATTGGCGCTCTTAAATTGTAATCTATTGAATCTTGTTCTTCGCTTATTACAGGCATATTGGCTAATGTCCAACCATCATAGTTTCCATCACTGTATCCTGAAACCAAAGGCCAGCCATAATCACGTCCTTCTTCAATAATATTCAGTTCATCATCGCTCATATCTTGTTGTTCGCTGCTGTACAAAACACCGTTGCTGCCAAAAGCCAAACCTTGCGCATTTCTATGGCCGTAACTCCAAACGGCAGTATGATTTCCATTTGCATCTGTAAAGGGGTTGTCAGTGGGTATCCAGTTTTGCGGATCAGATGCTGAACCAATTGCATCAAGATTAAACCGGAGCACTTTCCCTTCCAAAGTATCACGAAGTTGTGCACGGTTAGTACGATGCAGGTTTTTGAATTGCCCGGTTCCCATATCACCGATTGTATAAAAGAGGTAGGATGTTCCGCCGACGTCTCCAATTGTCAATCTTCCTGAATTATGATCAGTACTTCCATTTAAGTTTTCAATAATTGTAACAGGGTTTGATAGAGAACGACTTGAACGGTTATAGGTATATCTCACGATTCTCGTCTTAAAAAAACAACCACTATCCTCTCCATTCTTTGCAGTGAAGCATCCCACATTATGATAAACATATGCAAGATAAACCCACGGTTTTGTAGGATTGGGCCACTCGCTGTACATTGAAGGATGTAAAGCCATTCCCATTAATCCACCTTGTGGCCAGGTTGAAAGGGAAGTAGTAAAATCACGCTTGCCACTTAAATCAATTAATAGTGTTTTCCCTCCAGTTTGTGGATTTATCCTGTCTACTAAGTAGGAACTGTTTTCAGTTACCCAAAGGGAATCATCGGGTCCGTAAGATAGTTCCCAAGCGGACTTTAGCTGATACCCGGTGTTTACAGTTCTTACTGAAAATGGTTCATTTTGTGAGAATCCTGAAACAATGACCAGGCAATAAAAAACAAGGAAAAGGATGATTTTTTTTTCCACAGGATGAACGGATTTAATCATAAACAATATAAAACGGTAGTATATGTAAAATATTATATAAAAGAATAAGCAATGCAGGATTCAATAAGATCACTTAAAAAATAAATTTTTCAATAAAGCGTTATAATAATATAATCAACAAGAATTTTTGGAGAGATAAAAAATTCTTTATGGAAAATAAGTACCCTTCAAAGTTTATTGAAATTGCTTCTTATGAGTTAGGGTTTAAAAAAGTCATTTGCAGAAAAAGGATGCAATATTTCTATTCCTTCCTCATTTTTTCATCTTCATTTATAATTCCTGTATTGCTGAATGGCCAAAAATTAACTTTCAGCTACAGTTATGAAAATGTTACTCGAAACTCAACCGGTGGAACCCTTGAAAATGGAGATACCATCGAAATTCACGCATTAGTGAAAGTAGATTATAAGACCCAAAACTTTTACTATATCGACACGATTCCTACTGGTGCCACATACATCGACAATTCTCTAAAGATCGTCACCAACGAGGGGCTTTTATTTAGGGGACCTTATACAAATACTTCCGGGGATGATCTTGGCGTATATGTAAGCAGTGGTTCGCCACGCCTTCGCGTAAATATTGGAACGGGAGCTTCTAACGCTACCTCCAGCGGCTTTGGATCCACGAGTGGTGGTGGAACTGTGAATCCCGGCGATAAGCCAAAATTCTATGGAACAACATTGTTTATTGTGGCCTATCGGCTTAAAATCACGGCAAGCTTTGGTGATACGCTGCGTCCGAAAGGAAATTTTTATTTTGATACTTCAGGTGTAAAAAGACAATATCATTTTGACTATGGAGGAATAAAAATTATTAAAAACTCAGGATTCTGCAATAATTTCTCCAGTGCTTCTTTCACAACTGACAGTTCTTTTGGATCGGGGACAACCCAGAACCGGTCTTTGCCTGCTATAGTGCCTGGGTATACAAAACTGAACCTTGGCGCCAACTCACCAAACGATGGGTATTACTCAATAGCCAACAATACCAGTGCCGACGGAACTACTGATAATACGGGACCCTATACGCCCACTCCCAACTCACATCGCGTATTCAATGGGTTTTGGGATATTATCGGCGATCATACCGGCGCTACTGATCCAGCCGCAGGCAATCTTCCTGTTGCCCCCGGAACCAATGGCGGCTATATGTTAGTGGTTAACGCCAGTTACGCAACAGGTGAAGCTTTCAGGCAAACCATAAGTGACCTTTGCCCTAATACAAATTATGAGTTTTCAGCTTGGGTTCGAAATATTTGCGGTGTTTGTGGAATTGACTCTAACAGCGTAACCACACATACTCCTGGTGTTTTACCAAATCTTTCTTTTGCAATAAATGATGTTGACTACTACACTACAGGAAATGTTCCGCATGATAATGAGTGGCAGAAAAAAGGCTTCTTGTACAAAACCGGCCCCTCCGAAACAAGTTTTACAATCTCTATTAAAAACAATGCTGCCGGCGGCGGTGGTAATGATTGGGTAATGGATGATATTAAGCTTACAACATGTTATCCAAACCTGATCATGAACCCCAGCGATACGGCAACTGCTTGTGCAGGGTGGCCGATAACAGTAAGTGATACAATAAAAAGTTATTTTAATAATTACACAAATTTTCGATGGGAAACTAGTTCTGACGGAATCAACTGGACGCCGGTAAACTCCGGAAGCACCAGGACGCCTACTTTGGAAAATGGATTATACGTTTATCATGTTGATACGGTGCTCGTTCCGACCAAAGCAGACAGTGCTACTTATTTACGAATCAAGGTCGGAACAACCTCCGATAATCTTGCTGATGGAAATTGTTCGGTGGATAACAGCCAAAAAGTCTTTTTGAAAGTTTACAGTACCGACTGTCCGTTACTCAATGTTTCCCTGCTAAATTTTAATGCTGTTTTATTCAATGAAAATCCGGTTTTGAAATGGTCAGCACAAAGTGAAAACAATCTTTCAAAATATGAAATAGAAAGAAGTACGGACGGGATTCATTTTACAAATGTTGGAGGTGTGCCTGCGAAGAATGAGCAGGGTATTTCCAGCTATACTTTTAACGATGAAACAAATGTTTCCAATGTTGTTTTTTACCGTTTAAAGCTGGTAAATAAGAACAATAAAGAGATCAAATATTCTAAAATTGTTTCAGTCTATAACACCAAATCGCCCTTTACTGTTAATGTTGTCAATCCTTTTAGAAACAGGATAAAAATGAATTTATTTGTTCCGCAGGAGGGAGTTGTAGAGATTAACCTGTGTGATATTTTTGGAAATGTTGTAAAAAAGAAAACTGTTCAGTTACACAAAGGAAATTCGGAAGAAAACCTGGATGATCTTGGTATGCTTCCTGAAGGGATCTACTTTTTGAGAGCAGCGTTTAATGGAAATGTTGTTCAACGGAAACTGATGAAGAGTAACTGACAGGATAGTAAACAAACAAAAACTACGATTTTTTTTAAACGTAAAAGCCGGCCAATCACTTGCCGGCTTTTTTTAAGATTCCCAGGATAAAAATTTATGATTCTGTTTTTGCCGGAACAACCAATAGCTGCTCATCAATTATCTTTTTCAAAATATGCTTTGGTAATGCACCCGGTTGCATCATTGGTTCTCCATCTGCACCGATAAAAAGAAGTGTTGGAATACTTTGGATGCCAAATACCGCAGACAATTCCTGTTCTTTATCTGTGTCAACTTTATATATAACTAATTTGCCTTCATATTCATTGGAAAGTTCCTGGAGGATGGGCGCCACCATCTTACATGGTCCGCACCAGTCAGCATAAAAATCGATGATGGCCGGCAAGCCCTCGTATTTCCAGTCTTTTTCCTTCTCGTAGTTAAAAACTTTTTCTTTAAAATCCTTTGTGGTGAGTTGTATCGTTGCCATAATTAAATTTTATTTTTTACAAAACTACAATGACCATGCCGCGTAGTTGGTAACAATTGTTACGGTAATACTAAAGATCCTCCTCTCTTTCAAGCATCAGGATGGCACCTTGAGGCACGATAAAATATTTATCGCCTTCATACATTACTTCAGTGGCAGCGCTTACAAGAAAAATGGCCAGGTCTCCTTCTTTTGCCTGCAAAGGCACATATTTAACTTTTTCTTCTTCGCCTTTCCATGGCTCATCTTCAACCGGCAAAGGGATGGCGTAACCAGGCCCTGCTTTGATCACATAGCCTTGTTGCACTTTTTCCTTTTCATGAACCCCGGGTGGTAAATACAAACCACTCGCCGTCTTTTCATTAGGCTTACTTGGTTTTATCAAAAGCCTGTCGCCAATCACAATCAGTTTCTTAAGCCTGTTATCTTGTGTTATATGCATAGTTTTTTGTCAACAAAATTACATGATGAAAAATGATTGCCATTCGTATCCATTTAATTCTTTATTTTTAATATCGGTTGAAATGCACTTCGCCATAGCAGTTACTGTCTTTGAATTACCAATTTTTAATTTCTTTAAAAAACATGTTATGAAAAGAAGTAAATTTCTATCACTGGCCGGTCTTGGATTTGTTGGAGCTTTGATATTTCCAAAAGCAGCCAGGAAAAATCCCTTTACAAATGAATGCAATGATCCGGTTACTCCTCCCGTGCCCGAAGGTCCTTTTTATAAGGATGAAAAGTTGAAGAGAGTAGATATTACTGAACATAAAACCGGGGTTCCGATCACGTATGTTTTTATGGTTGAAGATGAAAATTGTAAACCGGTTCAAGGAGCAATTGTTGATATCTGGCAATGCGATGCGGATGGAGTGTATTCAGGTTATAAAGTTGAGAAGACGCTTAATGAAACCTGGCTTCGTGGTTTCCAGGAAACGGGTCCGGACGGAAAGTGCAAGTTTACCTCCATCTTTCCCGGCTGGTACAATGGACGCATTACCCATCTTCATGCAAAGGTTCATCTGAATGGTAAGACCTTATTAACCACGAATTTCTTTTTTCCAAAAGAAATTGAAAACGACGTTTATGCATCACCGTTATATCCTAAAGGGCCTAATCCGACGCCCATAGTGCAGGATTTCGAATTGAAAGTGGATAAAGACACAAAACGCCATGATACGCTCTTAATGAATGTTTCAAAAGATGTGAAAGGCAATCTTGTTGCTTTTTATAAAGTCTCTTTGGTTTAAGGAAGTAGCAGGAGACAAAATAAAAATCGATTGAATTTGCTGGTTTATTGTAAAAAAGAAATTGCCCCCGACCGGAGGCAATTCAACAAACCACAAATAGAAAAAGTAAAAGTTGATTTGTGTAAATTTTATGGTAAACGGGAGTAGCCATTACGCGTTTTCCATAAAAAATATTTTTCAAAAAGTACTTTTCCGAAATCGTAAAAAAGATTCGGGATCATCAAGGCAAAAGCTCGTGGTTTGAACAGGTGATTTGAAATAATGATCACTTCTTTTTTACCCGCATCCATAATACAAAGAGCGGCAATTTTGCCCCAGGCTTTGTGCACCAGTTTGGTTTTCCCATTTAAAACCCGGATGATATTTTCGGCAACGATCTTTCCTGTCACATCGCTTGGATAGCCGGTTTTAGGTGCTGAGAAAGGAACTATACCTGGTTTCCAGGGGAGGCTGAAATTCACTGCCAGGCCTGCTGACCAAATGTTCGGATATTCTTCGTGCCGGTAATCGTCGCCAACCGGCATATAACCGGCTGCAGTGGCATGCAGGTCTATGCTTTTTGTTACAAAATCCACACCTGTAAATGGAGGCATCAGCATGGTAAATTTGTAAGGCAAAACTTTTCCGTCACTCAGGTACACATTTTCTGCATCCATTTTATCAACACCTACTTGTGTGTGCACGTGCATTTTAAAGAGCTTGAAGAATGTTTTGAACATTGACTGTGCACCTGTCATGCCATCGATTCCAAAGTGACCTAAAAAGGTTTCGGGAGTGATCCAGTGAATATCTACTTTATCCCGAATACCATTCTCACGACACCACTTTTCAAAATTGAACAGGAATTCATATCCTGCTCCCATACAACCAGCATTTTGTGTAGCGCCAATAACAACAGGTCCGGGATTCTTTTTAAACTCGTCAAGTGCTTTCCTGATCTTCATTGCGCCATTCGGTGTGCCGATATAATGCGCATATTCTGCTACGCCCGGAGCAATGTCGTATTTTACTTTTGGGCCGGTGGCAATAACGAGATGGTCGTAATGGAAATCTCCTTTTGTAGTTGCTACGATTTGTGTATGTGGATTTACTTCCAGTGCTTCGGCGAAAACAAAATCAACACCATGATTTTGGAATATCTCTGCTTTTGAAAAACTGATATCTTTTATTTCCCTTCTCCTGAAAGGCACCCAGATGAGAGAAGGCATGAACATAAAAACCGGGCTCTTATCAATTACGATCACCTTGTGATCTCCTTTGGCTTTTCTTTTTATTTCCAATGCAGCGGTCATTCCTGCGAAGTTGCCGCCTACAATAACTGTTGTTTTCATAACGATGAGTTTAATAACACAAAGTTAGATCGGGCTTTTCGCGGCTTTAATGTTTTGGATTTGGTACTCGTATGATGTAAATCAATCAATAATTTTTATCGTAATGATATAAGTCATTGCATTGAATAGAAAAATAGCTTATTGTAGTTTTTTGACATAAAAACTCATTAATTCCCCTGCCGGGAACAGGCGAATTGCCGGCAAAAAAATTCAATGAATTTGTTTCTTTACCGGACTTTGCGCAATTGTTATTTTAATTTGCTGACCTGGTCCTTATAATATTTTGCTTCCTGTTTAACTGATGCAAGGTTGCCGCCCGGTTCTATGGAATCGCGCTCAATATAAATGTAGCCGTCAAAGCCTTGTCTCTTCAACTCCTGGAAGATTTCAGGAAACTTAACGACGCCCGTTCCTACAACTACATCTTTTAAAGAAGGATCATTGTATGCACCTACATCTTTTAAGTGCACACCTAAAATATGGCCGCTTAATTTTTTAACGGCTTCTAATGGAACGATGCCGCTTTTTGGCCAGTGGCCCAAGTCTGCGCAAACACCAAAATTAGGATGGCCTTTGATTGCCATTAAAGTCGTATCGGGATTCCAGTAATGGCTGAATCCTTTCCAGTGATCGTGAATTGCCACTTTAATTCCATAAACGCCGGCAAGGCTGTCAATCTGGTCCCACATATTTAATGGTGGTTCGGTCGTTACGAATTTTACACCAAATTCCTTTGCAATATCAAACTGCTTTTTCCATGAACCGATGGTAGAATCTCCAACAATGTAAATCGATTCCACTTTTAATCCTTTTTTTGCCACAAGATCTTTAAGCTTTTGAATGCCTTCCGGTGAAAGTTGCCCGATCACTGAATCTTTGAATTCCGGTCCTGCACTATGAAAAGTATTAGGTTCAATGTAAGTCAATCCGGCGCTGTCCACCTCATCAAGCGATTTCGGAAAATTCACATTATGAAATGTCCATAAAGCCACACCGAACTTCCAATCCTTTGCGGGATCAACAGAAGAAGTGGAAGTTGAATCCGAAGTGCTTTTGTTGGTGGAGGTTCCGTTGTTACACGAGGTAAAAAATACCAGGATTGAGGTTAATGCTGTGAGTAGTTTTTTCATTATAGTAGTTTGAAGTGATCAGGCAATGTGTGAAGCTATACAATTTTTTTCTTGGATATTGAATTGATCCGAATCCAAAAAATTATTGCGTCTGAATGACACAATATTAAAGATAACTACCTTTTCTTTAAATAGAATCAATATCTTTAATATTCATTTCAAAAATAAAAAACGTATGGCTACAAGGAGAACATTCATTCAGCAAACAGGCGCCTTCGCGCTGGGAAGTTTATTAATTCCACAAATAGGAAAATCAGCATTTTTCAAGGGCAAGAATTCCTATCCGGCGCCGGGGTTGCAACTTTATACAATGGGAAATTTTATGGTTTCCGACACAGAAGGAACTTTAAAGAAATTAGCTGCGATCGGTTACAAAGAAGTTGAAAGCGCGGGCTCTAACAAAGGAAATTTTTATGGCTACAAACCAAAGGAATTTGCAAAAATGGTAAAAGATGCCGGAATGCATTGGCGCTCTGCACATGTAGGTGGAGCGGCTTTCAGGATGGAGGATATTCTGAAAATGGCAAAGAATGCGCAGGATTCCGCGAGGATAAAGGGATATTTTGCAAAACAGAAAGATGCGGTCAAGCCTTTGAATCTTACTGATAATGCACAGGAACTTGCTGATGATGCTGCAGAAGGTGGTTTGAGTTACCTGGTTTGTTCAAGCATTCCTGTAAGTACGTTGGATGAAATAAAAAAAGCTGTGGAAGTTTTCAGCAAGGCTGGTGAAGCGTGCAAAAAAAACGGAGTTCAGTTTGCTTATCACAACCACGTAACTGAATTTGATAATGTGGATGGCGTTCGCCCATTTGATTATATTCTTGGCCACACGGATAAAGACCTTGTAAAAATGGAGCTTGATCTTGCGTGGGCAACTAAGGCAAAACAAGACCCTGTTGAACTTTTCAAATTACATCCCGGCCGTTATCCATTGTGGCATGTGAAAGATCTGGATAAAGTGAAGATGGAGCCGGCAGAAGTTGGTTCGGGTGTGGTTGATTTCAAACGGATTTTTGCGAATGCCAAAGAATCTGGAATGAAATATTATTTTGTGGAACAGGATGGAGCACCGCAGCCGTTTCAGAATGTGACCAACAGTTTAAATTACCTTAAGAAGATACTGGCTTAAGTTAAAATAATAGAATAAAAAAATAGCCGGAAAATTTTTTCCGGCTTTTTTATGCAACGAAATGCCTGGCTTTGTTGTCAACAATAAAATTTTGATCATGAAGAAGCAGGGAACATTTTTATCGCTGGCGCTGTTTTTGATTTTGTTATTTGGTTGCCAAAAACTCAAATTAGGCACAGGAGAATTTCAATCCGTTCAATTAAACGAATGCAGCGACAACAAAGCATCTGCCTACATTTGTTTTGATTCATTACTCACCGACAGCCGTTGCCCGGTTGGAGCAGAATGTTTTTGGCAGGGAACAGCTTTGATCCGCGTTACGTTTCATGAAAAAAATACAGCGCATACATTTAAAATGTCGCTCAAAGCATTTCCTTCGTTAGGTTACCCTGCTGACACAACAGTTGCAGGATATAAAATTTCATTTGAAAAATTGGAACCCTATCCTTCAAATAACGGTGACAGTTCGATGAATGAAATTCCAAAAGCAACATTTCTAATCGCCCATTAAAATCTTATTCGGGTTTGCCAATAATTGACCAATCTTCTTTTCCGTGCCCTTTTTTTATCCACTCATCCATCAAAGCCGCAACAGCAGGAATTATGTGAAGAGTTTTACCTTTTTGTTCGGCTTCTTTTAAAAATAAACCCGTGTCCTTCCTGGCCATTTCCAATCGCCATGAAGGATCAGAATAATCATTTCCGGTCATGCGCTGTAGCCGGCGCGGCATACTCGCTCCCGGGTTCCATTGATCAAATAAGCGTGATAATTCTTCCTTCGAAATTCCCATTGATTCGGCAAAAGAAAGCGTGTCAGCTATTGAAGCACCAAACGCTACGAGGAATAAATTTCCTGTCAATTTCATTGCAGCTGCCTTGCCCGTTTCATCTCCAAAATTGATGAGTTTTCCTGTCAATGCTGATAATTGCGGTTCCAGTTTTTTTATCAATTCCTGGTCCCCTGAAACCAGCATATAACCTGTACTTTCCAAAGCGTTTTTCGGTCCCATGAAAACCGGCGCATGCAGGTAAGGAAATCCTTTTTCTTTCCACTCCATGGTTCTTTTTACTGCGCCTTCTACCGTTGTGGTTGTGTGGTCAACAATTACAGCTCCCGATTTCAAACCTTTTTCTGCTTTCGCCAAAGCCTCATCAACTGTTGCATCATCTTTCACTGCAAGATGAACTACGTCGGCATTTTCCACTGCCTTGTCAATATTTTCAAATGCTTTTGCACCATATTGTTCCAGGTCTTTTGCTTTTGAAAAAGTGCGGTTCCAAACTTGTACTTCATCGCCTTTTTTGAGCATGGCTCTTACAAATCCTGCTCCCAATAATCCTGTTCCTAAAAATGCTTTCATCTATGTAAATTTTTATCGTAAAGGTAAGCAAGCAAAAAAATACTGATCCTTGCATCCAAAATCAAAATAATTTGAAATTCATTTTTTCACTACCTTTCTTCAACAAACCACACTGCAATAAACCAGTTTGTTTTATATGGCACAGGAAAAGAATTTTTTCATAACGGAAACCCGCCGCAAATTTTTAAAAAGCGGAATCGCGGGCGGTATCGCTGCTGTAACGTTACCAGCTTTGTCTTTTGGTGAAAATCTAAAAAGCTTTTTTTCTTCTTCCACTGCACCTTTTGATCTGGAAGAAATAACAATCGACGATTTGCATTCAGGATATCAATCGGGCAAATTCACCATTCGTTTGGTGATTGAAAAATACATTAAGCGCATCAATGAGATGGATAAAGCCGGTCCAACTGTAAACAGCGTGCTTCAGTTAAATCCTGATGCTTTAAAAATTGCTGATGAACTTGACAAAGAATGGAAAGAAAAAGGCCCGCGTGGACCGATGCATGGCATTCCGGTTTTGTTAAAAGATAATATTGATACCGCCGACAAAATGGATACCACTGCCGGTTCGATTGCTTTGATGGATGCCAAGCCGGAAAAAGATTCTTTTTTAGTGAAACAACTTCGTGATGCGGGTGCTGTAATTCTTGGTAAAACAAACCTGAGCGAATGGGCCAACATGCGCTCTTCGCACTCTACAAGCGGTTGGAGTGGAAGAGGTGGATTAACAAAAAACCCATATGCCTTAGACAGGAATTGTTCCGGTTCCAGTTCCGGTTCCGGAGCTGCCGCAGCTGCTAATTTTTGCGCTGTTGCAGTTGGTACAGAAACTGATGGCTCCGTTGTCAGTCCTTCTTCCTTAAATGGTTTGGTGGGGATAAAACCGACAGTAGGATTAGTGAGCCGGTCGGGAATTATTCCTATTTCGCATTCTCAGGATACTGCGGGCCCGATGTGCAGAACGGTAAAAGATGCTGCAATTTTGCTTGGTGCAATTGCCGGGGCCGATGAGAAAGATGAAGCTACTCAAAACAAAGACCGAACTAACGTTAGTGATTACACGAAATTTTTGGATAAGAATGGATTAAAGGGAGCGAGGATAGGCGTGCTTCGGCAATACTTTGGTTTTCTTCCTTCAGTTGATAAGATTATCAACAATTCATTGGAAGTGTTGCAAAAACAAGGAGCCGTTTTGATAGATCCAATTGTGATTGATACGCTTGGAAAGTTTGATGATTCTGAAGGCACAGTGCTGCGTTATGAGCTTAAGAACGATATGGCCGCTTATCTGAAACACCGTGGCAACGGCACTTCTTTTCATTCTCTAAAAGATTTGATCGAATTCAATAATAAGCATGCGGATAAAGAAATGCCTTATTTCAACCAGGAATTGTTTCTCCAGGCAGAAGCGAAAGGTTCTCTTACCGATCCCGAGTATAAAGAAGCGCTGGAAAGAAATCACCGCATGACGCGTGAAGAAGGCATTGATGCGGTAATGGATAAATACAATCTCGATGCGATCGTTTCTCCTACTGATAGTCCTGCGTGGATGACGGACCTGGTAGACGGCGATCATTTCCTGGGTGGAAGTTCACAACTGGCGGCAGTTGCCGGTTACCCGCACATTACGGTTCCTGCAGGGAATGTAATTGGATTGCCTATCGGGATTTCTTTTTTTGGAAGAGCATGGAGCGAACCGGTTTTATTGAAGATTGCTTATTCATTTGAGCAGACAACAAAAGCGAGAAAAGTGCCAAAGTTTTTGCCGACAGTAAAGTTGACATAAATTAAATTGCATTTAACCTTTACCGTTAGCATTTAAATAAAAATATTCCAAAATTATTTGTTTACTGACTTCATGAATTTTTAAAAGCCTGATTATGGATGCTATCAAACATTTCTTTTCAATTGTATGGGATCAATTTACCGGCTTTTGGGGCTTTGGGCAATGGATCCAAATGTATAAGAGCGGCGATTATAGTTCACTTCATACATTGCAGGGAATTGAAGGCGCCATCGGGCCGCTTATTCCTTTGATATTGCTTCTTGAAATTACCAGGGCATTGTTTTACAAAAAGTTCAAAGCCATTCATTACAAAATTCCTTTCTTTACCTATGTGTTCAACAGTTTTGTGGGAAGGTTTATTTCTATTGCTGCAGTTGCTTTTTGTATCGGCCTTTTTGAAAAGTATTCGATCATAAAAACAACTTTCACCTGGTACTGGCTCATTTACGGTTACGTTGCCTGGGAACTATCTCACTTTGTGTATCATTACCTGGCCCATAAAGTCCGCTTGCTTTGGTGTCTTCATTCTACGCATCATGCACCGGAAAGTATGAACCTCTCGGTAACCTTTGCTCATTTTTTTCTCGAAGCTCCTTATGCCGATGTGATCAGGACATCGATCTGCATTTTGCTCGGCGTGAATCCGGCGCTCCTATTTTTTATCATGTTCATCGACGGAACCTGGGGGGCTTTTATTCACGTCGGAGAAAATATTATGAAGAAGGGAAAGATGGGATTTATGTATCGCTTCATTCTTACTCCGGGCCATCATCGCATTCACCATGCGCGCAACCCGTATTACATGGATACAAACTTTTGCAATCTGCTAAACATCTGGGACAGGGTTTTCGGAACTTATGTTGTCGAAAAAGATGAGATCCCTATTGAATATGGCATTACGAGAAAAATGAAGCCCAACAGTTTTTGGGATGCTTATTTTGGTGAATTCCCGGCATTGTTCAGGGATGTAAGAAATGCACCGGGAATAAAAAACAAACTGCTTTATTTAATGATGCCGCCGGGCTGGAGCCACACCGGTGATCATAAAACCGCACGCGTTGTAAGAAGGCAATATTTGGAAAGCACAGTCAATCTACCGGCTGAAACGCCTGAATTGATTTCCCCGCAGGTTTAATCACTTTTACAGGATAAAAAATCTTCTTTTTTCTTTGCTTGCTGTGGGCAACGTTAATGGATAAACGAAAAACTTCTCCTATATAAGCTGAATTTATAAATTACGAATAACCGCACCCAATGCATCCATTCCGATAGATTGGCAAACGCCGTTCTTTTGTTTTTCATTCATCGCTTCGATTTGCCATTCATATACTTCATCTCCAAAACCGGTTATGCGCCGGTATTGATCAACATACAACTTATCATTTTCAATGGAAGTAAATTCGGGTTTAAATTGATTGGTTGCTTTATCCCTTGTTTGCCAGATTGCAGAAGCAGTCGCTTTAAAATTTTGACTGAAATCAATTTTACTTTTCTTGTTCAGCTTGCCCAAATAGCGCATCATAATGCCACGACCCGCCAAGTAATCGTTGCCAAACTCAGGCCCGAAGTTCGCATTGAAAGGCGCTTCCCTGATGATATCATCTTTGTTACTGACCAGTGCGGATTTGACACCTTGATTCAACAACCATATATATTTTGTTACTTCTTTTTTTAATTGTTCCAGCGTAAAACCAGGCGTAATTTTATTTTTTATTACCCAACCAGATAAATCATCCTTGAAAGACGAAATTTCATGTAATGCCGCTATAAGCATTCCCTGGTCGCCCGTCCAAAGCCATCCTTTTTCCCATGTTGGATGGTTGGTTTCTGTATAATCGGAGCCTTTAAAAAATGCCGTTGGCCTTTCATGAACCAACACACCGCCGGTATTTATTTGTTGCAGGTAGTGATATTGTTCAAGCTTAAACCAACTATCAAACCAACGCCATTGTTCATAGGCCATTTTTAAAAAATCTTCTTTCTTCGGCAGATCTTCATCTAGCGCCAAACGATATAACCGGCATGATAACAGGAAGAACAGTACGTTGGTTACCGTATTTTTCGCCCCTTTGTTTCGCCCGTTAGCATCACCGTTGCTGCATCCGTGCGGTACGGGTTTGGCTGAATTTGAAAAATCATACGCATGGTCTCGTTCCTGTTGCCAGCAAGAATGGATGCTCAGTTGCGTGAATTTCTCAGCAAGCCCATCCTTACCAATTCTTTTCAAATGTTTTCTTGCATTGATACCCATCAAACCCCACCAGCCAAAATCATCTGCCCACATTTGTGCCGGATCGATCGAATGGAAAAAGCGGTAGTCTTCTTCCAGCATTTCACCAATCCTTTTTTGAATGGCAATTACTTCGGCATCCCTCGGCCATTTGTTATGAAGCGCATCAGCAAAAGTGAGACAAGCATCAAAAGTATTGCCGCGCTTCCAGTAATCATTAAAATCCCACACCTGCTCAAAGCGTTTAAAGGCAGCAACAGCGCGACTTTTGATTTCATCTTCATTTACAGGCAACCCCGTGGCACTTATATTTCCTGCAACGTTTTTCAATGGGAAAAACATGGCAGCGTAAGAGCAGAGCTTCGCAAATTCCCTTCTGTTCATTTCGAAATTTTAAAATCTTGGAATTTCGGTAATCACCTATTTTCTTTTCAACGCTTCCGCAATCGCTTTATCGGCAAGCGGTTCCATTACTTTATAACCTTCCAATGTGGGATGTACGCCATCTTTTGAATAACGCGATTGCATGCCTCCTCTACCGTCGACCAAAGAATCATAGTAATTGAGATAAACAATACGATGATCGTTGGCATATTGTTTCAGCATTTTATTGAGTGTCACAATTTTTTGCGCAGGTTGTTTCCCCGGGCGCCATGGATAATCAAAAGCAGGCAGCACAGAAGAAATGACCACGCGGATATTATTGGCTTTGGCCAGTTGCGCCATCGACACAATGTTGTCGAATATTTCTTCGAGTGTTTCAGGGCCGGTGTTTCCCGCAATGTCGTTGGTGCCCGCAAGAATCACTACCACTGCCGGTTTTAGGTTCACCACATCTTCTTTAAAGCGTACCAGCATTTGCGGTGTTGTCTGGCCGCTGATACCACGATCGATGTAAGGATTGTTTTTAAAATAACCGGGATCGGAATTGATCCACGCGTCGGTGATGGAATTGCCCATAAACACTACGCGTTTTTCATTGGCAGCAGGCGGCGGCAATTTTTTGTTGGCCTCAGTATAGCGGCCAATGTTGGCCCAGTCGTTCAACATATTTTCCATGTAGCTTATTTGTTGTGAGTGAGGCGTTGCAGTATTTTTTGTAAAGCCCTGCTGTTGCAGCCAATCGCCAAGACGATCGATCCATGAATCAGTGGGCAGATCTTGTTTGCGCATACCGAAGCCGTGACCACCTTTGGCATACAGATGCAATTCCGCGGAATGCTTAGCGGCGGTCCATTTGCTATACAGATCTACACTGTGTGCATTTAGTCCGAGGCCGTCATCTGTTGCCGCCGCAAGAAATAAAGGCGGCGCATCTGAAGGAATTTCTTTTTGCAAAGACGGTGGCATGTAGGCATAAATGGGTGCATCAAAATCAGGACGGTTCTGTTGCGTATAACCATAAGCGGTAGATGCAGCCACCGTGCCTCCCGCAGAAAAACCAATGATACCAATTTTATCCGGCGATATTCCGTAATCGGATGCATGGTCGCGCACCCAGGTTATGGCAGCTCTTCCGTCAGCGATTGCCAAAGGAATATCTGCGTTCATTTTATCAGTTTCTTCTTTGGTACCAAGTCCTTCATTCCATTCTTTTGCGGGATCATTGCCCAGCACATGCACCAAACGATATTTTAAAACGAAACAGGTAACGCCTCTTTTTGCCAGCCATTTGGCCACGTCGTAACCCTCGCTGTTAATGGACAGGGCATAAAATCCTCCGCCGGGACAAATAACGGCTGCGGTTCCGGAATTGGCAACGGAAGAATCGGGCAGAAAAACGGTGAGCGTAGGATGCGAAACATTGAAGGCCAGTTTGGTGTTCCACGCATTGTGTTCACTTTCCTGTTCGTTCCATGTCCAGTTTTCTGAACCCGATGCAGCGCCCCTGTACAATTGAATTACCTTTTGCTGGGCATTAATTACAGGCGCAGCAAAAGAAAGCAAAAGAAAAAACAGGAAAGATTTCATTTTCATGGCAACACGTTTTTTAGATGACTATGAAGCTAAAAGCTGTACAATGTTAGTGAGAATAAAAATAGGGAAAGAAAATGATTTAACCGGCGCAGGTCCTTCGATCTGTACCAGTTGATCCTCTTGTCAGCGCTTCAAAATATACCTTGTACATTTGTTTTGAAAGAAATATTTTGAAACAAATATTATTATCCGCTTGTTTACTGCTGTTTGCTGTTTGTGTTCATGCACAGGAATTTATAACTCATACAGGTTTTGTATCGTTCTTTGGACAGAAACCTTTTGAAAGCGTGAGGGCCGATAACCATGAAGTTCAGGCATCTATTGATACCACGACAGGGGCTGTTCAATTCCATACATTCATAAAATCATTTCACTTTAAGAAAAAGGCTTTTGAGGAAGCCTTTGACAAAAAATATATGGAGTCAGATAAATATCCGCACACCGATTTTGTAGGGAAAATTCTAAACCTTTCAGATGTCAATTTCAGTAAGCCGGGAACTTACAAGATTGTGGTAGGTGGCAATTTCACGATTCATAATGTTACCCGGTGGGTTTCGCATCCTGGTGTTTTAACGATCAAAAAAAATGGCATAATTGCGAAATCTGAATTTGATGTGAAACCAGAAGGCTTTAAAGTGAAGGTGCCCAAGCTGCTTGGCAGAAGATTGGTCACGCAAATCAATGTGTCGGTGGATATGGATTTTACACCAAAAATCTGATGAAGGGAATCAAGGTTTTTTAAAACTCAACCCCGCTTCTTTTAACGTCTTTTGCAAAACCGGTATAGCGGTTTTACCAATCCCGTGCAATTTCAATACGTCCGCTTCTGTAAGTTTGGAAAGATCTTTTATCGTTTTGATGCCGTTGTTCTGTAATGCACGGCGTGCAGGAGCAGAAAGGCTGGCAAGGAAATCATCAACAGGTTCATCCTGTTGTTTCACTTTGAACTTTACCATCCTGCTGATCAGATCCAATGGCATCGGTTGGTCGAGTGGGAACTGAACAGAGCCACGTCCTTGTTTGTAAACTGACAATTCTTTATTGAACGCCTCATGAGCGGATGGAGTAGCATACACACCAATGTGATTTTTGTACCCGGCAAAATAAATGATCACCCTCCCTTTGTATTTGAAAGCGGGCATTCCATAACTGATCGTTTCTTCAGCCTTTGGCGCTGCCTTTCTAACGATCATGCGTACCTGCTTTAATAATTTGGCAGTTGAAGTCGAAAAGGATGAAATGTATTCATCAATATTTTTTGCAGGAGTTGTTTTCACTTGTTGAATATTTTTCATATAAAAATAAATGGAACGGCAATATTTAAGAGGGTGTTTTGTGACATAATACAATCTGTTTACGACGAAATTTCTTGTTAATGAAAACTACCAGTTTTTTTCAAATGCCGGGTTAACTGTTACATATTCTCTTCCAGCCTTGCCCATGAAATGCTGAGGAATTCAAGGAATCTTAAAACCACTATCAAATCGGTAAGCATGTAAAGAAGAATACGCGGCCAAAGGAATTTAATTTTCTTCCGGCGCATCGCACTATAACAAACCCAGATGCTGTATAAAAACGAAACAATGATCTGGAAAAGATAAAAGCCCCAATGCAACACATTTAATCTCAGTAATAATCCGCCAATGATGTAGCAAAGCGTATGAAACATATACACTATTGAAAAAGTGTACATTGTTATAACAATCGATTCGATATAACTAAATATAGGTCTTGTAAGTATCAAATAAAGAAGAAGGGCGCATATTGGAAAAGTGAGAATGTACAACCATTCACCCTCTTTGATGAAAATACGAATACTTTCGGGACTGCTAAAAGTGAGTCCTTTCAAATAGACAGGATGAAAACCGGAAAGAGCCAGCGACGCTTGCTGCAGGAGAATTGAAACCGTAACCCACACAAGAAAAAATGTTACCGGTGAATGATATTTTTTTCGCTTCCCGGAAAGATATTCATTCATTACTTTTCCCGGATCTTTTACCAATTGCCAGGTCGTTCCAAAAATGCCTTTTTCGGCATGAGTAACCGCATGAAAAAATTCAGCAAGAAATGATCTCCAGCTGATGCGACCAATTGAGGTTGATTGCGAAGACTGCGGGCAGTAATTTAATTCTACGGGGTAACCGCAGTTCAGGCATTGCTTTTTCATACCAGGGGTTGTAATACAAATATATTTAATTTATGAGCCTGAAATACTTGTTATTCTTTAAACTTTGGCCAATGGTTTAAGCGTTTATTTTCTAACTCTCAAATCAAAAAAGGCCGTTTTGTAACGACCTCATTTTTCTTTTTTTATAAATGCTAACCCAAATTTGTTTGATCCTAAAATTCTGGACTTACCATTGATGTTTGTCATTGTCAAATCTCTTGTCGTCTGAATGTTGGTAGCGATTTGCATAGTTGAATTGGCTTAATTCTTTTTTGCGTTGATTTTGCAAACGTTCAATTTGCCTTGCTTTTTGCCTTCTGTTTAAATGCCGGTTATTTTCTACCATGGCGATTTTCCTGTCATATTCACGGTTAATCTTTTCAACTTTTTCATTGTATGAATTGAATTGACCTGGGTAAGATGCGGTTTCCTGCCGGTAGATATCCTTTTGCCGATGGTCATTTATTGTTTTTTGATGATCATTATAAGCAACGCTTTTTTGATAAGACTGGGCAGAAGCAAAACCAAAGGTTCCGGTTGCTGCGATGAATAATGTAAACATCTTTTTCATGATTGTAATTTTTAAAAGTGATTCAATGTGTTTAAGATGGATATTTGAGCACAACGTTTAAAATACGTGATGGATATTCGTCGCAGGTTTTGGCTGTTTGGTCGCATAATATTTAATAGCGCTCAATTCTGGTCTTGCAAACCAACAAATTCCAGGTGTTTTTATTTTGCAACTGGGGTTACATCCAATCTCCAATCTTTAAATTTGTTTACCAAATAACAGTTATGCGAAAACATTTCACCAGATCCGTTCTTGTTGCTTCCATTTGTTTATTGATCTTAAAAAGTTCATCTGCTCAAAAGGTGCAAGAACCGAAAGCCAATGAAGAGTGGCTTAAGCCTTACGTTCCCTTCAGGATCGCAGGGAATTTATATTATGTAGGTACTTATGATTTGGGATGTTATCTTATAACAACTCCTGAAGGAAATATTTTGATCAACACGGGTCTTGCTTCTTCTGCTTCCCAAATCAAAAAGAATATTGAATCGCTCGGTTTCAATTTTAAAGACATAAAAATTCTGTTGATCACGCATGCCCATTTTGATCATGTTGGCGCAATGGCGGAGATCAAAAAGCAAACCGGCGCAAGGCTGATGGTAGATGCTGCCGATGCACCTGTATTGGCTGATGGTGGTATTTCTGATTATGCCTTGGGAAAATATGGAAGAACTTTTGCACCGGTGAAAGCCGATCGTTTATTGCATGATCACGACACAGTTACTTTGGGAAATATGCACCTTGTGATGCTTCATCATCCGGGTCATACAAAAGGAGCGTGCAGTTATTTGTTTGATGTGAAAGATGCGAAAAGAACTTACCGGGTCCTTATTGCCAATATGCCTTCTATCATTATTGACTGGAAATTTTCAGATGTAAAATCTTATCCCGGCATTGCTAACGACTATGCCTACACGCTTTCTAAAATGAAAAAACTTTCTTTTGATATATGGCTGGCTTCCCACGCAAGCCAGTTTAATTTGCATCATAAGCATCATTCCTGTGATCCATATAATCCTTCTGCTTTTATTGATCCAATGGGTTACCAGGCAGCTTTGGCGCAGTTGGAAAAGGATTATGATAACAAGGTGAGTGAGTAGTTTGTAAGACGAACCTTTTTGTAAGAAGGAAGCTTTTTATCCCTGTCCTCCATCTTTCGGCGGTTTTGTTTTTACAGTTTTTTCATTTGTATTTTTTAGATTTTCATTGAAGAAATCAATGGTCCGCTGCCAGGCAAGTTCTGCTGCAGCTTTATCATATCGTGGCGTTGTATCATTATGAAAACCGTGATTCACATTTGGATAAAAGAAGGCGGTATATTCTTTGTCATTGGAAGCTAAAGCTGATTGATAATCCGGCCAGGTTTCGTTTACGCGGGTATCCAGTCCCGCAAAGTGAAGCAATAGGGGCGCATGAATATTGGGAACCTCTGAAAGCTCCGGCGCCACTCCATAAAAAGGAACAGCAGCGGCCAGGTCAGGAAGACGAACGGCCATCATATTAGCAATCCATCCCCCAAAACAAAATCCAACAACTCCTACTCTTCCGTTGCAATCTTTCTCATTTTTTAAATAATGGAAAGCCGAAACAAAATCTTCAAGCATTTTGTTTTTGTCGAGTTTCGCTTGCATTTCACGGCCTTCATCATCGTAGCCGGGATAGCCTCCCAAAGGAGTTAAAGCATCAGGAGCAATTGTGATGAAACCTGCAATAGCCGCTCTTTTGGCTACATCTTCAATGTAAGGATTTAAACCGCGGTTTTCATGAATAACAACAATGCCGCCCAATTTACTTTCCGCGCCAGCAGGTTTGGATAACAGTGCTTTTATCTTTCCTCCGCCTTTTGGAGAATCATAATAAATGTATTCCGACGTGATGCGTGAATCGTCTTCTTTTACCTGCAAAGTGTTTTTATAATCGGGCATCAAAAAACTTGTGAGCGATGAAACCGTAAGTCCGCCACCTGCATATACAGAAAGCTTCTGCATAAAATCACGCCGGCTTAACCTGTTGTGCGCATAGTCGTCGTAAAGATCAAACACTTCCTGTTTGATGTCTTCTTTTTTAATCTGCTCCATACATTTTGATTTAGGTATTGTAAGTTACTTATTATTCTAATGAGCACTGACTTGAGGTAATTGGCAGAATAAAATTCTTTGTAAAAAGTTTGTTTACTCTGAAGGATAATGAAGCTTAATCAATTCAGTAATAAAAAATCTTTTCTATATTGCCTTGAATTTGAGGCTCCGGAAAAAAATATTTTATCCATTTTCAAACTATCAAGCATCATGAAATTACCAGCTTTAACAGTCATTGCCGCTTTCTTTTTTCTCCTTTCTTCCTGCAACAATTCTTCTCAAGAGCAAAAAAAACAAGAAGTGAAAGCAGGGATTACCAAAAAAGATTGGGGAGAATTTGATGGACAAAAAGTCTATCTTTTTACCCTTGTTAACCACAAAGGCGATACAGTTACGATTACCAATTATGGTGGTACGGTTACTTCATTTGTTGTTCCGGATAAAAATGGAAATTATTCTAGTGTTGTTGTTGGCTTCGACAGCCTGGCGCCTTATTTACAAAAGCCACCTTATTTTGGCGCACTCATCGGCCGTTATGCGAACCGGATTGGAAATGCAGCTTTCACATTGTATAAAAATACTTATAAATTAAATGCCAACGACGGCAAAAACACGTTGCATGGTGGTTTGAAAGGATTTGATAAAGTGATCTGGAAAGATTCTATTCCGTCTGATACAGTTCCTTCACTGGCGCTGAATTATCAAAGTAAGAATGGGGAAGAAGGTTTCCCCGGAAACCTGGATGTACATGTTACCTACACTTTGACAGATGATAACGCGTTGCAAATTGTTTATGACGCAACAACTGATCAGCCGACTCCGATAAACTTAACCAACCACGCTTATTTTAATTTATCCGGAAATGTAAAGAATTCTATTTTGGATGAAACCTTGTGGATTGATGCAGATAAATACACTCCTGTTGACAGCACGTTAATACCGACAGGTGAAATAAAATCCGTGAAAGGAACACCTTTTGATTTTACTACTCCTAAAAAGATCGGTCGCGATATTGATTCAGTCAAAGGTGGGTATGATCACAATTATGTATTGAACAGGTCGGATTCTACTTCTCTTATTAAGGCAGCAACAGCAACAGATTCGATCAGTGGACGCACCCTGGAAGTTTATACAACGCAACCGGGAATCCAGTTTTACACGGGTAATTTCCTGGATGGAACTTTCCGCAATCGCGATGGAAATTTGTTGACCAAACATTCCGCCTTCACGCTTGAAACGCAGCACTATCCTGATTCTCCCAACAAACCAAATTTTCCAAACACCATTTTGAAACCCGGCGAAAAATTCCACCAGGAGACAGTTTATAAAATAAAGGTGAACCAATAAATGAAAAAGGTCGCTTTTATTTTTGATCTGAACGGGACGATGATCGACGATATGGAGTATCACACCAGGGCATGGTATGACATTTTGAATAATGATCTAAAAGCAGGACTAAGTGTGGAGGAAGTGAAAGTGCAGATGTATGGAAAGAATGTGGAGTTACTCGACAGGATCTTTGGAGAAGATTATTTTACTGCGGAAAGAAAAAGTGAATTATCTGTCGAAAAAGAAAGAAGATACCAGCAGGCGTACCGGCCAAATCTCTCGTTAATAAAAGGGTTGCAACAATTCTTCGAGAAGGCTCAAAAAATGGAAATACCCATGGCTATTGGTTCTGCAGCTATTCCTATGAATATTGATTTTGTTTTGGATGGTCTTGATCTGCGGCATTTTTTTAAAGCAATTGTAAGTGCAGCAGATGTTACGACAAGCAAACCCCATCCGGAAACTTTTTCAAAAAGTGCGCAATTACTTGATGTGCCTCCCAAAAATTGTATCGTTTTTGAAGATGCCCCAAAAGGAGTGGAAGCGGCTCAGAATGCGGGAATGAATTGTGTTGTAATTACGACAATGCATTCAAAAGAAGAGTTTAGCCAATACAATAACATTATTTCTTTTATCGAAGATTATACTTCACTTGATCCGAAAGAGTTGTTGGATAGTGTTGCGCACCAATAAACAGTGAACGAACTTTTAGCGCTAATTTTTATTTTCCAAAAAGAAGGTATTATTGTTTTCACGGCAAAAGAAATCCTACATATTTTACAAAATATAAAATAAGTGTATTTTTGACAATAATTAACGTAATTGCAATCTTGTTTGAAAAGATATAGTGCGTATCGGAAACCGATTTGAAATCAGATCACTTTATTAAACTTTTACTTTTAAAGAAAATATTTTTAAAATAAAATCATAACCATGCGCATCATCCGGTTTCTCATTGTTGTTATTTTCTCTGCTGTTGCTTTTAATTCTTATTCGCAAGCAGTGGCAACACTTTCGTTACAAACAGATTCTGTTTCACAAACAATTTCAAAAAACATTTACGGGATGTTTTCCGAACATCTTGGCCGTGATATTTATGATGGATTTTGGGTGGGGCAGAATTCTAAGATTCCAAACAAAGATGGCATAAGGCTGGATATTGTAAATGCCTTAAAGGCAATCAAAGTGCCGCTTATGCGCTGGCCAGGAGGGTGTTTTGCTGATCAATATCACTGGATGGACGGCATTGGACCGAAAGACAAAAGACCACAAACAGTAAACAGCACCTGGGGTGGAGTTACGGAAGATAATTATTTTGGTACGCATGAATTTATGGAACTCTGCGACCTGATCGGTTGCCAGGCTTATATTGCAGGCAACGTGGGAAGTGGAACCGTGAAAGAAATGTCGCAATGGGTTGAGTATTTGAATTCGCCCTTAAAAAGTTCTATCACCAAGTTGAGAAAACAAAATGGACGCGATAAACCGTGGCACGTTCCTTTCTGGGGCGTAGGAAATGAAAGCTGGGGTTGCGGCGGGAATATGACACCTGAACAATATTCTGACATGTACAGGAGATACGCCAGTTTTTGCCATGATTATCCCGGTGCTCATTTAAACAAAGTGGCGAGTGGTCCCAATGGTAATGATACGCACTGGATGGAAGTGCTCATGAAAAATATTCCGCACAATTTGATGTGGGGCGTTTCTGTTCATTATTACACAATACCAACAGGAAATTGGGGGCAGAAAGGTTCTGCAACTCAATTTGGTGAAGACCAGTACTTCGGCACGCTCAAGAGAGCCCTTGAAATCAAGAAGGTAGTGGAGGATGAAGAAGCGGTAATGGACAAATATGATCCTGCAAAAAAAGTAGCCATGGCAGTAGATGAATGGGGCGTGTGGACGGATGTTGAACCCGGAACCAATCCTGCTTTTCTCTACCAGCAAAACATCCTTCGCGATGCACTGGCAGCGGCTTCTACCTTGAATATATTTAATAACCACAGCGACAGGGTGAGGATGGCCAACCTTGCTCAAACGGTGAATGTGTTGCAATCGTTGGTGCTCACAAAAGGTGCACAAATGGTATTAACGCCAACCTATTATGTTTTTGATCTGTATAAAGTTCACCAGGACGCGAAACTGATTCCCATTCAACTTTCCTCCCCTGGTTATGTTTCCGGAAACGAAAATCTTCCAGCAGTAAATGCATCGGCTTCAAAAGATTCTACCGGTGCTATCCATATTTCGCTGGTAAATATCCATCCCACAAAAGCAATAACCGTTCGCACTTCTTTGAATGGAGCAAAATGGAATAGCGTGAGCGGAAATATTCTTACTTCAGAAAAATTCAATGATTACAATTCTTTTGAAAACCCGCATAAAGTAAAACTTGCCAAATTCTCAGGTGTGAAAAAAGAAAATGATAAACTGGAGGTAACGCTTCCTGCCAAATCGGTCGTCGTACTGGAATTGAAGTAGGTTCGGTCTTATTTTATATTGCCCGGATCGGGAACGAATTTCAGGAAAGCATTGAATAAATGCCGGTATTTTTTCTTGTCAAGTTTGTAATAAAAAGCACCTTTTTTAGAACCTTCCTTGTCTTTTTGTTTTTGCTTGATGAGCAGCCCGGTTGATAGAATTTTCCTGCTGAAGTTCCTCTTATCCATCATCGATTCGTAAACACCTTCGTACAGGTTTTGCAATTGTGGCAATGTGAATTTTGCAGGCAAGAGTTCGAAAAGAACAGGATGAAAAGCCGCTTTGTACCTCAGCTTTTCTTTTGCCATCCGGATCATTTCTTTATGGTCAAAAATGAGTGAAGGAATCTTTTTTAAAGAAAACCATTCCGCATGATAATCACTGCTCAGCTGCTTTTCATATTTCGAAATATCTATCAGCGCAAAATAAGCGATGGAAGCAGTCCTTTCCAAAGGATCACGGTGTGGATCACCAAAAGCATAAAGCTGTTCCAGGTAAACATTTTCAAGCCCGGTGAGTTGTTTTAAAACTCTTTGTGCTGCGCTTTCAAAACTTTCGTCCGGTTGAACAAAACCGCCCATTAAACTCCATCTTCCTTTCTCGGGTTCAAAATCTCTTTTTATTAATAACAGTTTTAATTGTTGCCCATCAAAACCAAAGATGATGCAATCCACAGCAACAAGCATCCTGTTCTGGCGGTTATAGCGTTTTAATTCCATCAACTGTTCTTTTTAGGGGAAATAAGATGTAAAAATAATCGGAAAGGTTTAAACAAAACCACTCATGTAAAAAAAATCAGGAAAAGGAATAATCTTTTATTAATAATTGTACATTTGACAATTAATTGATTTTAACGGCAACAACGATCTTCTTGCTTTAACGTATTTTTTTAGAAGACACCTTATTGAATTTTTAATAAAAGATGGAGAATAAATTTGTCATCGGCGTTGACTTTGGAACTGATTCCGTTCGTTCAGTATTGGTAAATTCGTCCAACGGGGATGAAGTGGCTTCATCAGTTTTCTTTTATCCGCGGTGGAAAAAGGGATTGTATTGTGATCCTTCCCAAAATCAATTCCGCCAGCATCCATTGGATTATATGGAAGGATTGGAAAACACGATCTGTGATTGTGTAAATATTGCCGGAAAAGAAATTGCTTCCAACATTGCTGCAATCTCCGTTGATACAACTGGTTCTACTCCTGTAGCTGTTGATAAATCCGGAACTCCACTGGCTTTGCTTCCTGGTTTTGAAAATAATCCGAACGCCATGTTTGTTCTGTGGAAGGATCATACAGCTACATCAGAGGCCGCCGAAATTAATGAGAAGGCAAAGCAATTTGACTTAAACTATCTGCAATACGTTGGCGGTATTTATTCTTCAGAATGGTTTTGGGCAAAATTACTTCGTTTACTGCGCGTGGATGAACAGGTAAGAACGTCGTGTTATTCTTTCGTGGAGCATTGTGACTGGATTCCTTTTTTGTTAACTGGTGGAACAAATGCAGATGAAATAAAACGGGGAGTTTGTTCTGCAGGTCATAAGGCTTTATGGGCAAGTGAGTTCGGCGGATTGCCACCAAATGAATTCTTCACATCGGTGGATCCGTTACTGGATAATTTTACTTCGCGACTTTTTACAAAAACCTATACTGCTGATAAACCGGCCGGTAATCTTTCGGCAGAATGGGCCGAAAAGTTAGGGCTATCCAGAGATGTAATCGTTGGCGTTGGCGCTTTTGATGCACACATGGGCGCTGTTGGCGGACAAATAGAACCGTACCATTTGAGCAAGGTGATGGGTACTTCTACCTGCGACATGCTCGTCGCTCCTGTGGATGAAGTGAATGACACGTTAGTGAATGGTATTTGCGGACAGGTGCCTGGTTCTGTCATTCCCGGCATGATTGGAATGGAAGCAGGGCAATCTGCTTTCGGCGATACTTATGCATGGTTCAAAGATCTCCTGATGTGGCCGTTGCAGAATTTGCAGGCCGATTCTTCAATCATAGATTCCGAAACTGCTGATAAATTGATTGAAGAAATCTCGGGTAAAATAATTACAAGACTTTCAGAAGAAGCACAGAAATTACCATTGAATGAAAATGATGAATTATCTGTTGATTGGTTAAACGGAAGACGTACTCCTGATGCCGATCAATTGCTCAAAGCTGCCATAACAGGATTATCTTTAGGAACAGATGCGCCGCGATTTTTCAAAGCCTTGGTGGAAGGAACCTGTTTTGGTGCCAAAGCGATCGTGGACAGGTTTATTGAACAGGGAGTTGAGGTAAAAGGTTTGATAGGAATTGGAGGCGTTGCGAGAAAGTCGGCTTACATTATGCAGACCATGGCCAATGTGATGAATATGACAATAAAGATTCACCGGTCCGAACAAACGTGTGCTATCGGTGCAGCTATGTTTGCGGCAACGGCAGCAGGGATTTATGAAAAGGTTGAAGATGCGATGAACGCAATGGGAAGTGGGTTTGATAAAGAATATTTTCCTGATAAAGATAAGAGTGAGTTGTATCAAAGGAGGTATGAAAAGTATAAAGCTTTGGGAAAATTTCTGACAAATGAAAAGTGAAGAATGAATAATGAACAATGGACAATGAACAATGGGCGAAAACATTTTGAAAATAAAGAGTTATGCCTTTGCAATTCGAATTGTAAAACTTTCACAGTACTTGCAAAACGATAAGAAAGAATTTGTTTTATCAAGGCAGATATTGAGAAGTGGGACTTCTGTAGGAGCTTTAATAAGAGAAGCTGAATATGGGCAAAGTAAAATTGATTTTGTTCATAAAATGTCAATCGCTCTAAAGGAAGCAAACGAATCTGAATACTGGATAAATCTTTTGAGAGACACAGGTTATATCGAAAAAAATGTATCGGAAAGCCTTGAAGTTGATTGTAAAGAAATATTGAAATTATTAATCGCATCAATTAAAACAGCTAAGAAATGAGAAACAATGAACAGTGAAGAATGAACATTGAACAAAGAACAATGAACATTGAAGCGTGGAATTTATTGTTCATTGTTCATTGATAATTGTACATTAATTATTAATCATGGGTAAATACGAACATATTCAGCAGGAAGCTTACGAAGCAAACATGCAGTTACCAAAATTGGGACTGGTTTTGTTTACGTTTGGAAACGTAAGTGCTGCCGACAGAAACCTTGGCGTATTTGCTATCAAACCAAGCGGCGTGCCGTATGAAGAATTGTCGCCTGCAAAAATGGTGATCGTTGATTTTGATGCCAATGTTGTTGAAGGGAATTTAAGACCGTCATCCGATACAAAGACCCATGCAGTGTTATACAAGCACTGGGAGAAGATTAACGGTATTGCACACACACATTCTACGTATGCAACTGCCTGGGCGCAAAGTCAACGCGATATACCCATTTATGGAACAACACATGCAGATCATATTACCTGCGATGTTCCGTGCGCGCCACCAATGAACGATGAGATGATCAGCGGAGATTATGAATACCAGACGGGCTTCCAGGTGATGAATACCTTAAAAGAAAGATCATTGAGCTACGAGGAAGTTGAAATGATTCTTGTTGGAAATCATGCTCCTTTTACCTGGGGAAAAACCGCTGCCAAAGCGGTATATAACAGTGCTGTTCTTGAAGAAATTGCAAAGATGGCTTACTTAACAGAATCGATTAAAGCAGATGCATTGAGATTGAAAGACGCGCTCATAAAAAAACATTACGAACGAAAACATGGGCCGGACAGCTATTATGGCCAACAACAATGAAGCTATTCTTAGTCATATTATTTTCAATCTTTGCTTGTAACGGGCAAGCACAAACGCTTGCCCAGACTCCGCCGATGGGCTGGAACAGCTATAACTGTTTTGGCTCCGCTGTACATGAAGACGAGGTGAAAGAAAACGCGGATTATATGGCAAAACATTTGAAGCAACTTGGCTGGCAATACGTTGTGGTCGATTTTCTTTGGGCTTATGACAATCCTCCGGGTAGTACCGTGGGAAACCCTTATCAAAGCAGGCTCAGAGACGGTTCTTACATTCCATGGCTGGCAATGGATTCATTTGGAAGATTGTTGCCCGACGTAAATAAATTTCCGTCTGTGTTTGGCGCAAAAGGTTTTAAACCACTGGCGGATTACATTCATTCATTGGGATTAAAATTTGGTATCCATGTAATGCGCGGTATTCCAAGACAAGCGGTTTGGGCCAAAACAAAAGTATTGGGAACAGATGGAATAACTGCCGACCAAATCGCTGATACAACATCCACCTGTGCATGGTTGAATCACATGTACGGGCTAGATATGACAAGGAAAGGAGCACAGGAATATTTGAATTCTTTATTGAAATTGTATGCCTCGTGGGGAGTGGATTTTATTAAAGTAGATGATATTGCACGACCCTACCATAAGGCAGAAATTGAAGGTTACCATAAAGCAATTGAAAATTGTGGAAGACCGATTGTTCTGAGTTTATCACCAGGTGCTACGCCTGTAAAAAATTCACTTCATGTAATGGCTCATGCCAATATGTGGCGCATGGCGGATGACTTTTGGGACAACTGGAAAGAGATCATTGCCATGATGAATTACGCCAAACAATGGCAGGGAACCGGTGGCCCTGGTCATTGGCCTGATTGCGATATGTTGCAGATCGGGAAACTTTCCAAACGCGGACCCGTAGGTCCGGAACGTTACAGTCGCTTTACCAATGATGAATTGCGTACCCATTTCACTTTCTGGTGTATTTATCAATCGCCTTTGATGATGGGCGGAAATCTGCCGGAAGACCGGCCTTATGATGATAGTCTTTTGATGAACCCGGAAGTAATTGCAGTTGATCAAAATGCCGAACATCCACGATGCCTTTACCAGGACAGCACAAAAGCGATCTGGCTATCGCATGTCCGCAACAGTAAACAAATAAATATTGCTCTTTTTAATTTGGAGCAGGAACCCCAAACGATTTCTTTTTCTTTTAAAAATATTGGCTCATTTAAAAAAGCAGGAATAAGAGATTTGTGGAAACGAAAAAACGCAGGAATTTTTAAGAAGAGTTTTCAACAAACGGTAAATGCGCATGATGCTTTGCTGTTGCGCATTACACCGGAATAAATCTTTGCTATGAACAAAATATTTTTTTCATTGATCGTGTTGTACTGCAGTAATGCCGTTGCACAAAAAAAAGATTACCCGATACAGGCAGTGGTTTTTAACCAGGTTCATCTGAGCGATAATTTCTGGCTGCCCAGATTGAAGATTAATGAAACGGTAACCATTCCTGCTTCTTTTGAAAGGTGCGAGAAAACAGGACGGGTTGAAAACTTCGTGCTCGCTTCAACACACACCGGGAAGTTCTGCAGCATTTATCCTTTTGACGATACCGACATTTACAAAACCATTGAAGGCGCTTCTTATTCATTAAGCCTTTTCCCAAATAAAAAATTAGAAAAATATGTTGATTCACTGATCATGATCATTGGCAAAGCACAGGAACCTGATGGTTATCTCTATACAGCAAGATCTATTGATCCGCAACATCCGCAGGCATGGGCAGGTCCAACACGGTGGGTAAACGAAAGGAAGTTGAGTCATGAATTATACAACGCCGGGCATTTGTATGAAGCGGCAGTGGCACACTACCAGGCAACGGGCAAAAAGAGTTTGTTGAACATTGCTTTGAAAAATGCCAATTTGGTTTGTTCTGTTTTTGGACCTGCTGCCAATCAGCGACATACTGCTCCAGGGCATGAGATCGTTGAAATGGGTTTGGTGAAATTGTACAGGATAACCGGGGAAGAAAAATATTTAAAGACCGCAAAATATTTTGTGGAAGAAAGAGGCCGCGATGTGCATTATGATTCTACAAGTAAAGATGAATGGAAGAACGGAATCTATTGGCAGGACAATATCCCCGTGGTTGATCAAACTGAAGCAGAAGGACATGCCGTGCGTGCCGGATATTTGTATTCTGCAATGGCAGATGTTACTGCTTTGACCGGTGACGAAAAATTGCTTCATGCAGTTGATACCATTTGGGATAACCTCGTTTCAAAAAAATTATATGTGCAAGGCGGTGCCGGCGCGGTTGGAGATGGGGAACGTTATGGAGACGATTACCAATTGCCCAACACTACTGCTTACAACGAAACGTGTGCGGCTGTTGCGAATGTATTCTGGAACGAAAGAATGTTTTTGTTGCACGGAGATTCAAAGTACATTGATGTGTTGGAAAAGATTCTTTACAACGGTTTGATATCCGGTATTGGCCTCGACGGCAAAACATTTTTTTATACCAATGCTATGCAGGTAACTAATAATTTCACGCATCCTGACCTGGAACCGGAACGGTCCGGATGGTTTCCTTGTTCCTGTTGCCCCACGAATCTTGTGCGGTTGTTGCCTTCTGTTCCGGGTTATATCTATGCGCAAAAGGATGACCAGGTTTATGCGAATCTTTTTATCAGCAGTAATGTGGATCTGAAGATAAAAAACAAGGACGTTTCCATTACCCAACAAAATAATTATCCATGGAATGGTGATCTGAAATTCATCATAAATCCAAAATCGTCTTTCGATTTTTCAATGCTCATTCGCATTCCCGGCTGGGCACATAATGAGGCTATTCCTTCCGATTTGTATGCATTCGAAAACAATTCAGATCAGAAAGTAAGCATTACCATCAATGGAAAAGAAGTTCCTTATCAAATGGAAAAAGGTTATGCAGTTTTAAACAGGAAGTGGAAAAAGAATGATGTGATCGAAGTAAAATTGCCCATGCAGGTAAGAAGGGTAGTTGCGAATTCCAAAGTAAAAAATGACATTGGCAAAGTGGCCTTGCAACGCGGACCAATTATGTATTGCGCAGAATGGGTCGACAATAAAGGTAAAGCTTCCAACATTGTAATACCCGCCAACACTCAGTTTCACGCAAGTTTTAATCCCGGGTTATTAAACGGAGTTGAAACTATTGATGCGGAAGTTCCGGCTGTGGTTATTACAAATGATGGCGAAAGTATCGCTACGCAAAAACAAAAATTTACGGCGATCCCTTATTACGCATGGGCCAACAGGGGCAAAGGTGAAATGATGTTGTGGTTTCCTGAAAAGGTAAAAGATATTGAACTCGTTTCGAATGAATAATTTTTAATTAAACAAATAAGTAAACATTTTTTAATGATCGATCTTAAGAAACTGGAAGTCTGGTTTGTAACAGGTAGCCAGCATTTGTATGGAGAAGAAACGCTCAAAAAAGTAGCAGGGCATTCGCAGGTAATAGCCAAATCATTCAATGACAATTCGCGTATACCGGTTACCGTTATCTGGAAGCCAACGGTAAAGTCGCCGGAAGAAATCTATAATATTTGTCTTGAAGCCAATAGCGCAAAAAATTGTATCGGCATCATTGCATGGATGCATACCTTTTCCCCGGCAAAGATGTGGATCGGTGGATTGAAGATCCTTCAAAAGCCGCTGTGTCATTTGCATACCCAATACAATAGCGATATTCCATGGGGCGATATTGACATGGATTTTATGAACCTGAACCAAAGTGCACATGGCGATCGTGAATTCGGATTCATTATGACGCGTATGCGTATACGCAGGAAAGTGATTGTTGGATTTTGGCAAAATGTAAAAGTGCTTGAGCAGATCAATGCATGGGCACGCGCTGCTGCTGCATGGAACGATTGGCAGGGCGCAAAATTTGTGCGCTTTGGCGATAACATGCGCTACGTGGCAGTAACGGATGGAGATAAAGTGGAAGCTGAAATTAAATTTGGATACTCGGTAAATACCCATGGCATCGGGGATCTCGCAAAAACCATAAACGATGTTGCCGATAATGATGTTGAAAAATTGTTACAGGAATACCAGGATACTTACCAGCTGGCCGATAGCCTGAAGCAAGGCAATGGAAAACACCAATCTTTAATCGATGCTGCGCGTATAGAACTCGGACTGAAATATTTTTTGGAGCAGGGAAATTTTAAAGGCTTTACCGATACTTTTGAAGACCTTCATGGTTTGAAGCAATTGCCCGGCATTGGTGCACAAAGGATGATGGCTGCGGGATATGGTTTTGCTGCAGAAGGTGATTGGAAAACGGCTGCATTGGTACGCGCCATGAAAGTGATGGGCAGCGGACTGAAAGGTGGAAATTCGTTTATGGAAGATTACACTTATCACTTTAACCCCGATAATGAAATGGTGCTTGGTTCGCACATGCTTGAGATTTGTCCGTCCATTGCTCATGGAAAACCCAAATGTGAAATTCATCCTTTGGGCATCGGTGGAAAAGAAGATCCGGTGCGCCTGGTGTTTAATGTGAACGGCGGTGGTGCTTTGAATGCTTCGATCATTGATATGGGAAACCGTTTTCGTCTGTTGGTTAACGAAGTGGAAGCGATTGCACCGGTGCACGATCTGCCTAAGTTGCCTGTTGCAAGGGTTTTGTGGAAACCAAAACCAGATATGACTACAGGTTGTGCCGCATGGATCCTTGCAGGAGGTGCGCATCACACCTGCTTTAGCCAAAATCTTACTGCTGAGCATTTGGAGGATTTTGCAGATATGGCGGACATTGAAAGTGTGTTGATCAGTGAACGAACAAATATTCATGATTTTAAAAATGAGCTGAGATGGAATGACTCAATCCGATAAATAAAAAATTACTTCTATTACTAATTACTAACAAACGATAAAATAATTGCCATGCACATTTTCTTCAACCAATTCCTTCTCGACGGCGGATTAATCTCACTCAACTGGGCCGATCTGCTCATCATCATCATTTATTTTTTGATGGTTTTGGGAATCGGTTATTACCTCGTCAGATACACCAAAACCGGCGATGACTTTTTTCTTGCCGGAAGAAAGATGACGATGTGGATCGCCGGCCTCGCTTTTATTTCTGCCAACCTTGGGTCACTGGAACTGATGGGCTGGGCGGCATCTGCCTATCAATATGGGATACTGGCGGCTCACTGGTATTGGATCGGCGCCATTCCTGCAATGCTCTTTTTAGGAATCATCATGATGCCTTTCTATTACATTTCCAAAACGCACTCAGTTCCCGGATATTTAAAATTGAGATTTGGCAAAAGTTCCAGCATGTTGTCTGCGATTTCATTTGCTTTTATGACCGTGCTTATGAGTGGCGTAAATATGTTTGCAATGGCATTGGTAATGAAAGTGATCCTCGGGTGGAATCTGAACTTCAGCATTTGGGTGTCTTCAATTACGGTAATGGTTTATGTGGTGCTGGGAGGTTTGCTTTCTGCTATCTTCAATGAAGTATTGCAGTTTGTATTGATCTGGGCAGGGGCATTGCTCGTGCCTATTCTGGGACTTGTGGAAGTGGGTGGCTGGAAAGGAATGGTTAACCGTATTCACCAAAATCTACCCCACGGCGATTACACACACATGTGGAGATCGCTGGGGCACTTTCATGATAACCCGATGGGGATTCAATGGATCGGTATTGTGTTTGGGTTAGGTTTTGTTATCTCATTTGGATACTGGACAACGGACTTTTTGGTGGTGCAGCGTGTGTTATCGGCAAAGGATCTGCGATCGGCAAAGATGGCGCCCATCATTGGTTCAGGATTTAAGATGCTCGTTCCTTTGATCGTGATCTTACCGGGCTTGATCGGTTTGGCGGTAATGCCGGGATTGGTAGGGCAGGCACAGGCAGCAGCAACCGGTGCACAGAGTTATAATGAGATCCTTCCTTTGATGATGGCGCGCTATTTAGGACCGGGATTATTGGGACTGGGCGTTACGGCACTGATCGCGGGTTTTATGTCGGGGATGGCAGGGAATGTTACCGCCTTCTCAACAGTGTGGACTTACGATATATACAAACCGCTTCATTTCAGCATTACAAAGAAGAATGCTACCGATAAACATTATGTAAGCATGGGCCGGTGGGCCACTTTTGTTGGGGTACTTATCAGTATCGGTACAGCTTATTTGGTGGAAAATGCCGCGAGCATAATGGATTACGTGCAGGCGTTGTTCAGCTTTTTCATTGCGCCGTTATTTGGAACGGTTATTTTGGGTATGTTGTGGAAACGGGCAACAGCAGCAGGTGGTTTTTGGGGGTTGCTGGCAGGAACAGTTGCTTCCATCGGGATGTGGGCATGGGTAAGAATTGACCCTCGCGCCCTGGCTGTGATAACAGGATCCGCTGACGCAAAAGCAATGGCCGAGGATATGTACCGTGCGCTTTGGTCGTGGATCATCTGCGTGCTGGTAACGGTGTTCGTTAGCCTGGCAACCAAACCCAAACCTGAGGCACAGTTAGTGGGCCTCGTAAGAGGTTGCACTGAATTGCCAAACGAGCGGCATCTTCCTTTAATGAAACGACCAATTTTCTGGGCTGCTGTTGTGCTCGTTGCTTTCCTTATTTTACAAATTATTTTCTGGTAAAAACTATTTATTATGCATGAAGAACATGGATTGTCGATTTGGTTTTTTGTTGGCGTGATGTTAACCATTTACGGCATTATCATTTTAATCGCCAACATTCCAGCTTTTGCACCTGCTGCTGCAGCGCAGCATGTAGTGTTAGAGAATTTGCGCTCAGGCTTATGGTGGAGCATTGTATTACTATTGCTTGGCTTACTTTTTCTTAAGCTTCATTGGCCGGGCAAGCATACTACGCTTGATGACAAGGATAACCCGGTTTTGGAAGAGGAAGAAGGGAGAGAATAATGAAAAGGGTTGAGATCTGGAACAAATGACTTTGGAAATGACGCAAGCAAGTCAAACGCCTTGGTTCGTGTCCTCACGAACCAAGGCACTGGGTTTGCAGGTGCGGAGACTAAGGGATTCGAACCCTTGATACCCTTGCAGGTATACACACTTTCCAGGCGTGCTCCTTCAACCACTCGGACAAGTCTCCATTTTTTGAAAGGAGTGCAAATTTACAAAGCTTGGAATAAAGTTTTGAAGTTAATTCATAATGAACCAATAAATCATATTCGCCATGTCCATCTCAAGAAGATCTGTTTTAAAAGGCTTTGCCCTTAGTGTTCCATCATTATACCTAAATCCTGCAGGCGTTGCAGCTAAAGCCCGTTCGGCCGCCTTGCCAACCATTGAAAAAGGACCTTTTGAAGGAACGCGCGCTTCGCTGCAGGCGTATGAAATACCCGAATGGTTTCGTGATGCAAAATTTGGTATATGGGCTCATTGGGGACCTCAATCTGCAGTCGAATACGGCGACTGGTATGCACGCAACATGTATATCCAGGGGTACAAACAAAACGAGTACCACCTCAAAACATACGGCCATCCCTCCAAGGTTGGTTTTAAGGATACGATCCCTGCCTGGAAAGCTGAAAAATTTGATCCGGATTATTTACTGGGCTTATACAAAAAAGCCGGTGCGAAGTATTTTATGAGCATGGGTGTTCATCATGATAATTTTGATTTGTGGAACTCAAAATACAACCGCTGGAACTCTGTAAAAATGGGTCCGGGAAAAGACATCGTCGGGATGTTCCGGGATGCAGCCCGCAAACATGGATTAAAATTTGGCATTAGTGATCATCTCTGGATCAGCTACAAATGGTTTTCATCCAGCAAAGGCAGCGACAAGGATGGGCCGATGGCCGGCATTCCCTATGACGGCGCCAACCCTAAAAATTTTGAATATTATGGCCGCTGTGATGAAGTGCTGGCACCCGACCTGGACTGGAATGAAGATGGAATTCCTGAAAGCTGGAAGAAGCATTGGTTCGACCGGATCAAAGACCTGGTAGATAATTACCAGCCTGATCTTCTTTATTGTGATGGCCATGTGCCTTTTGAAGAATATGGTCTCAATATACTGGCTCATTTGTACAATCAAAATGCAGCAAAACATGGAGGCAAAACACAGGCGGTTTATACGAGTAAACGCTTGCGGGATTCTGCCCCGGGAACCGGCATTTGTGTTTTGGATGTTGAAAGAGGTGTGGTAGATAAGATATGGCCTCTGCCCTGGCAAACCGACACGTGCATTGGCGATTGGCATTACAACCGAGAACGCGTTGGCCATTATAAATCAGTAAAGACCGTAATCGACATGCTCGTTGACATTGTGAGCCGCAATGGCAACCTGATGCTGAACTTCCCCTTACCGGCCAGCGGTATGCTTGATCCCGATGAACTCAATGTGCTCGACGGTATTACCAAATGGATGGCCGTGAACAGCGAAGGTATTTATGCCACCCGCCCGTGGAAGATCTATGGAACCGGTCCCGAAGAGGATAAGAGCAATAAGGAAAAGAAGGCCCAGTTTAATGAAAACAACCGCAAAGATTTGACGTACCAGGACATCCGGTTTACCACAAAAGGCAAGACCTTATACGCCTACTTCATGGGCTGGCCCGAAAACAACCCGCTTTTCATAAAAGCCCTCGGCACCGCCAGCGATCAGAAAACAGGCAACATAGAAAACGTGGAATTGCTGGGTTATGGAAAGGTTGATTTTAAAAGAGATGATGAAGGATTGAAAGTAAGCTTGCCCGGCCAAAAGACAGGTGAGCATGCGTTTACACTAAAAATAGCTGGCCAGGATTTGACCTAAGGGAAATAAACATTTTTCAAAAAAACGAAAAGTAGTAATGTGCAGCAAGCGTCCACTTTGCTAAACAAGCTGAATAAAAATGGAAAGTTTTTCCATCAACTAAATCTCGCATTTCATCAATGATCAAAACTACGAACGTAAAAATTGGGATAGTTGGTGCTATTTTGTTGTACCTTCTAATAAAAGGTACAATCGAATCGTCACACTCAGCATGTAAGGTTTTGGACTTATTCACGAATTATAAATTCAATGGTATAATAATCAATAAGTATATTGACAAAGAGGATCATGCTACAAAAAAAGTTATAATAAAAAATTTCGATGCCGCAGTTCCAGATACTTTAACTCTACTTGATTGGGATAAGACAGGGTTATATAATAAAATTAATAAGAATGATACTATAATTAAAGAGCTTGGATCAAATTCAGTCTATCTAAAAAATAATGCCAGTGAATTTAATTATGTTTTAGATTTTGGCTGTACTGAAAAAAAATAATTCGGTAATAGGCACAAGCGAGACGCTTGCTCCAGAGGGGGACGAAAGGGTGTTATTTCCGAAAAATAAAAATTAAATGAATTTGTGGGTTTACTGCATTTTTTAGTACTGTAAAAAGGACTTATGGCTTTCGACACAAAACTTACCGACCGGGTACGGGAATTTCTTGCAAATGTTCCTTCTATGCGGGTAGAGGAAAAGAAAATGTTTCGTGGCCTCACCTTTATGGTGAACGATAAAATGTGCATCAGCGTTAGCGGAGAAAATCTCATGTGCCGTTATGATCCTACCCTATACGAAGTAGTAGCTGAAAAAGCAGGCTACCAGCCAATGATCATGAAAGGAAAAGAATACAAAGGATTTTGTTATGTAACACCTGCAGGGTTTGAATCCAAAAAAGATTTCGAATATTGGATTAACCTCTGCCTGGATTACAACGAAAGAGCAAAGGCATCCGGGAAAAAAATAAATAAAAAACCGATCAAATAAACAATACCCAACGGAATGCATTTCCTTTCTGCCAAACGACTTTTATTTATTTTTTCAATCCTTATTTCCGGGGCATGCTGGTTTGTTTCAAACGGGCTTCATGGTGATCTTTGGTATCTATTGTGGATCGCTCCGGTACCTGTACTTCTTTGTTCGTTTTATGCCACAGCAAAAGAAACTTTTTTTATCGCCTTTATATCTTATTTACTGGGCCGGTTGAGTTGGTTCAGTTACTTATCAACGGTTGCTGCGGTATTACCGGCCATAATTGCTACTATAGCACTTCCTTTAATATTTGCCCTGGTGATTGTTTTGTCTCGTTCGGTATTTTTCAAAAGCAATTCGTGGTATTCTGTTTTTGCATTTCCTGTTTTCTTTACCACTTATGAATGGTTATTACTAACCTTTTCATACGATGGCTCAGCAGCAAGCATCGCCTACTCGCAGGCAAATTTTCTTCCTATTATACAAGTGGCGAGTATCACCGGAATTTTAGGCATCACCTTCCTCGTGACTTTTATTCCTTCTGCAATTGCTTTTGCCTGGCGCTTTCGTAATAAAACAAAACAACTGCTTTTTTTATCGCTTACTTCCTTATCGATACTGGCAGTGGTTTTTATTTACGGATTTGTAAGACTCAGTAAAAGTACCGGCGATACTACAACCGCCGGCTTAGCGGTGCTTGATGAGAAAACCCATAAAGTGGATGGGACGCTAAACGATACTGATGAACTTCAACATACAAAAGATTATACAAAAGAGATCAATAACCTGGCGTCGCAGGGATCAAAAGTGGTCGTACTGCCTGAAAGAGCCATCAACATAACGAGGGAAATTGATTCTGCAACGATCGGTATGTTGAGTAATGCAGCCCGCACAAACCACGTTTTCATAGTTAGCGGGTACACGAACTTTATCAATAAAAAAGATCGCAATTCAGCATTGGTGATAGATGACAAGGGAAATGTTTTGAGCAACTACAATAAAAGTCATCTTGTAAAAGGATTTGAGGATCGCTTTACTCCGGGAAAAAAAATCGGTCTTTTTACATTTGATAATGATCCTGCAGGTGTGGCAATTTGTAAAGATCTCGATTATCCGGGTTATATAAACCAATACGGCAAAAGTAAAATTGACGTTCTTTGTGTTCCGGCATGGGATTTCGTTGTTGATGACTGGCTTCATTCGCGAATGGCGATATTAAGAGGAGTGGAAAACGGTTTTTCAGAAATAAGAACGGCAAGGCAGGGAACGCTCACGATCAGTGATCCCTATGGAAGAGTGCTTGCAGAAGCCAGCTCGTCGGATGGTAAGGCCGCCAGGCTCATTGGAAAAGTTCCCCTGGTGAAGCTCAACACTTTTTACAGCCAACATGGAGACTGGTTTGGCTATTTAATGATCCTTGCCACAGTTTTCTTTCTGTTCACGATAATCACAACAAAACCGAATAAAAATGAAAACGTCGATACAGCCCTGGCTTAATGTGGTCAACAGTTCTGAAGCCGGAACGTTTTATAAAAAAGCGTTTGGCGCAACAGAAACTTATCGCATGGAATCACCCGATGGAGGCCTGGTGCTGAGATTGGCTGTAGGCGAAGCTGAATTTTGGGTAAGCGGACAATCGATCTCTTCCGGAAATGACAAACCTGTTACTGCTACGTTGGAATTCATAAAAATTCTTTTGGTAGTAGAAAACCCTAACGAACTTTTTGATGGAGCTATTCAACAGGGAGCCAAAGTGGTGTTTCCCGTTGGCGAAGAATACGGATGGCGCCTGGGAAGACTTACCGATCCTTTCGGTTTTGATTGGGAGATCGGCAAAGAACTGCAGGAGGAGGAAAATAAAAATCTTTGAATTTTACAGCCCTGGCTTAATGTGTGCAACAGTTGGGCTATGGAAAAGTTGATTTTAAAAGAGATCAGATCAAGCAAAGAGTATTAGGATATTTTGTCAATATGAAGAGGCATATTTACAATAAAACTATAATAAATTAGTAGTGGTATGCTAAAAAACCCAATTGCGAGGAAAAGAACTTGTAACTATAAATTTTGCTTATTATTTTGGGAGGCGCGAGATTGTACCAAAAAATTGACTGAAATGAACTTTATAAGAAATAATCTCTTGTCGCTGTCTGCACTGACCATCTATTTTGTATGGTGGCTTTACCTGGATAACTTTGCTGAATAGATTTATGATAACCATTATGCCCGAGCCGTTGCTGTTGGATTTCTGGGAATGGTAACTATCCTGATTATCGTTGCCTGTATAGTGGGTTTTTCAATCGCTGCTTTTAAAACAAGACAATACAAAAAATATATGGTCTTCATAGGAATAATACTTCTTCCTGTGGTAATTACTTTTATGGCCGTTTTCCTTTACCACGCATCTTGAAACGCATAACCCAAATATTGAACCTGCTTTACGGCCTGATCGTTTTACTTTTTCTCCTGGACAGTATGACAAGTTTTGACATTAAGAGTCAATTTTTAAAAACGTTGGTTTACTTCGGCTTTCTCGTTGGAACGCCAATAATTTTATTTTGGAACTTGGTTTTTGTAAAAACAAAAACACGACGAATAGTTGGCATGGTTTACCCGGCAATTTTTCTGATTTTAATTTTTGTTCTAAACCCGATGGTAATTGTGTTTTCATCAGGTGCCTGGCAGACGCAGGAAATATTGTATCAAAACAGAGAGGTAAGTCTTAAGAAGATAGAATTCCAAATGCAAAACATCGGTGCAATGGGTTATAACCGGCGTACTGTTGAAGTTGTTTATTTAACGCCTCTTTTTATGATAACAAGTGAGGCACCGAAAGACTTTGACAAAAGCGCAGAATGGAAAAAGGTTGACAAGAATGTAAATGAACTTCAACTCAGATAAGCGTAATTATTATTTTTTACAAATAATACTTTAATGTGAGAAAAAGAAACTTTATACCCAGACCAATCGTTATTCATCGAAAACAAAGCAAAAAATAGACATGATGGAAATGATTAAGAATTTTCTGGTAACCGGACTATTTATAAGTCTAGCTTTAAAACTGATACTACACTATTATTTGGATATGACCTTTTTTGGAAAGTACATGGAAGCAATTAAGTTTAGCAATAGTTACAAAAGGTTTTTATGCTTTTACAAAAGGCAGGAGGCAGGAACAAGAAATATTTTGAAGAGAATTCTGAATGTTTCATTTTGGATTTTCCTTACTTTTTTTCTGCTAACTGTGATTTTCGAGCCTTTTTATATTTTTTACTAAGCCTTTGGTCTGAAGCACACAAAACACAATATTAATCTACCGCCGCGGTTCGTGTCTATCGCCCCGGTTCGTGTACTCACGAACCGTTATCTGGCTTCTAAATAGAGCAAATGTGTGCTTGCGCTGAAAAGCATTTTCTCACTTCAATGCGTCCTTAATCGATTCCAGTGAAATACCCAACACCCCACGCCTTGGTTCGTGTCCCACGAACCAGAGTTGAGGACGATCCAAGAACACCAACATCACGTTACTTTCAACAAAATATCTTTCCTCACTTCAAAGCCTGCTCAATCGATTCCAGTGAAACACCCAATACTTTCTCTTCAATCGTGTTCAATCCTTTTTCATCACCGGTAAAATGAAAAACCGCATGATGATGAATGATCGATTCGCCCGCTTTTAAAAACGCCGCAGGCGAAACACTTTCCAATTCATAGAACGGGCCCATTTGTGTTCCATCCGCCAGCGGGCCATCATTATAAGCGTTCACCGCGTCGCCACTGAAAGGTGGTTTGTTCGTTACCCACTCCTGGTTCAGGTACCTTCCATTGTTATCAATATCAAATAATATAATCGTCAGTATTTTCTTTGCCGCATCATAACTACCGGCCACATTTTTTGCTACGGCAGGATGCATCCCGAGTTTGCCACGGCTTTTTCCATCCGCTTTAAAATAAAGGACGCCGTTGCCATACTTAATCCTGTCCGCCGGTATCTCCCCAAAATAATTGGTAGTGGCAGGTTTGGCGGTATCATGTGCTGAGTAAGGAATGCAAATGGTCGTACTTTCCGTAGGGTTGAACATGTCGAGCAGCCACAGGCAAGGCATTCCTGTCTTTTCATTCCATTCGTTGGTACCGCTGTTGGTCAGTTTGTTTTCGGTCATATAGCCCACTGCTTCAACAGATGAAAGGGCCTCCAGCCCCAATAACCTGTTGATCTCATCGCGGCTCAAAATGGTAATCTTCCTGTCGATGGTCACATCCAGGTCCGTTCCCGCATAATTTTTAAGCAGCATATTTTTTTGAAGCGTCACACTTGCTGAATCGTGCGCTTGCACCTTCCATGGTTCGGAATCAAAAGGCGCAGGCGTCTTCCAGCTGGCAAATTCCATCTTCGCTCCCGGTGAAAAGAAGATAGAAAAAGGTCCGCCTTCAGGGCCAAGCCACAACCGGTTCTCGCCGCCATAAGCATTCATATGCGGATCCAACGGACCGTCAAATGCTTTGTAGTGGATCCATCCAAAACTAATCCCGCTGTCGCCCTGTGCCGAAGAGGTAAACACTTTTGCCTGGTATTTGGGTGAAACGATCACCCTTGCATTTTCCTTGCCCAACACGATCGCCGATGAATCATGTTTTACAATAAAGGAACTGTCATATCCAAAGCTGCCGGGAAGATCGTTCTTCGTGTTTTGCCTTTGTTGGCAGGATATAGAAGCAACCGTTAGGGTGATAAGGAAGATTTGATAAACTTTCATAAGGTAAATTATTAAAGTTTATCCGGAACGGAGCATTTATTTTGGCTTCTTGATTCACCCCTTGTTAATCGGGCATAAATTGGACGCCTTACAGAAAGACTAAAACCTTTTGTTCTAAATCCGCGCCTTGGTTTGTATCGCCATCAACCACGCCTTGGTTCGTGTCCCACGAACCAAAGGTGAAGATTTACTGCGCCCATAAGCTTGCCATTGCGCTTACCGTTTTTTCTTTGCCGGTTCCCAGCACTGCCACCCTCACCCAGTATTTTTGACCTGAAGTAAGATTGCTGAAAGTATATTTCCTCCGGCTGCAGCTATGCGTTTGCCAAATGGCATTGGGGCCAAAAGGATCAGTGGAAATTTCATGAAGATAATATTTGGCGCCCTTTACCGCCCTTATCATGCTCATAATTTCGCCGCTATTGGCTACTGAAGTAAGTGTTGGCACATCGGGTTCTGCGAGTTTATTTCCTTCGGGTTTTTTAGTAAGGTTGTAGCCGCTGCTTAGTAAGATAGCTGCATCATCGTCTGCCACATACATCACGTACAATGCCAGGCGGCCAAGCTGGTGTTCCAGTTGTTTACGAAGCGTGTTTTTAACGGCAACGTCCACCTTATTTTTCGTTGCTGCATCTGTGAGCGCATTAGTAAATTCGTTCACCAGTTCACTGATAGTTTCCAGTGGCGGAACAGGATCAGGAAAATGCGGATTGTTTTGCATGCAAAACACAACATTACCGGCAAATACTAAAAAATCCGAATCGTTGTAAGGAACAAAATTGGTACTTAAGGATTGTTTCATGTCAGTTCGCTTTATGGTTATTGTTTATTACTAACGGCTGTAGTTGTCTTATTATTGTTTTTCTATATAATTTGATAAATTTTTACGGTTATTGCACAAATGATGCGCAACATTCATCAAATAAGTTGCATAATTTGGTGGATTGTACTGGTCATTCACTGAAAGTTGGCCTACATTCAATCAATTACAACAGTAATTCAAAGAAGGATGGTTATCATTCAACAAAAGATGGTGGACATTCAACAAAAGAAGCGCTTCGTTCATTGAATGATGAATATCATTCATCAAATTATTGGAATAATTCGTTGAATGATTGGGGATTTATTGCAGGAGTGCCGGTGTATCAAACCATGTTTTAGGGATCATTATTGCCGCGCCGGCAATAAAAGCGGCGATTGAGCCACATTATTTACGGGATAGTAAGGCATTCCGGGGTAATATCCTCTTTCTGTGCTCACGCTGCCGGAGATAGAAAAGGTTTTGGCATCGTTCATATACATTACGCCCACAGAAGCGGCCGGGTACAGGCCAAAGCGGTTTTGTTTAAAGGCACCGCCATACCCGTTTTTATTAAAACCTTCCAGGTAAGAAGGGTTAATGCTTATGTAGGAAGGCGCTACTGATACATTGGCAAAAGCAAACCAGTTATTGCCCAGCCTGCGGTTGAGCTGCAGGCCCAGGGGAGCAGAAAAGATAGTTGCACTGCCTCCTTTAAAAAATGAAACTGTAGTACTAAGGCCTTTATAAGAACTGAAAAACCATTTGCGTGCAGTAAGGCTGTCGCGGAGGTGGCTGCTGTTAACCAGCGACTGCTGCTGCGGGTAAAAGCCAACACCCGGCGAAACCACCGTTTGAGATTTAACTGTTACAAAAACCAACAATAAACCAACAACGAAAAATACACGCATCCGGAAAAATTTGAACATAAAAGTAAAGGTTTGTTTTGGAATATTTTGTTGGGGGGAAAGTTAAATGGGGGAACATAGGTAAGAACTTCCAGGAATAGATTGAAAGAATTTCATTTTTATGGTAGGGGAACATGAGTAACGAAAAAGTTTCAGGCCAGTAGACTTGCGCCTGTTGGAAGAGTGACCCCTTTCCGGAATGGCTTAAGGAATTTGAGGAAAGAACGGGCTCATTTTTGAGATATTGCGGCGGGGTTTGGAAAAGTGATTAAACGTTCGGGGAAGGAGGCTTTCGATTTGGCAAATGAGGAAAGAGTTGTGGGAAATTAAGGGGGTAATCTTGTGAAGTTTTAAAGGTAAAATGAGAATGCGCTGAAAATTTCTTTTTTAAGTATTAAAATATTTTTATCTTGAAGCACTTTATAAGTTTCTCTTTTATGAAGAAACTAAGTGGGGGACGCAATTGATCAACTGTTTTTTGTAAAGCCAATAAAACTATTTTGATTTCAAAACTAACAATATTAAAAATTTATTCTGTAGGACTCAGACAATGGACACATTTGCGGTGTGCTACCGCACTGATTGTGATAAGAATGCTTATACATGATGAGCCACTTTTTCAACTTCAATCTAAAACCGCTTGAGAGAATTCTATCTTTGACTTTTTTTAAAATCTATCCGTGAACAAGAATAAAATTGCTGTTGCCTACACTACTAAATTTGGAAAATGCTTACACGGAAATGTGGAAGATATTTTAAAGGATAACGCATTTCAGAAATATAAAGGAAAGATCAATTTAATTTTCACCTCACCCCCATTTCCTTTAAACAGAAAAAAGAAATATGGTAATCTTAATGGTAAACAATATATAGACTGGCTGGCAAAGATTACTACTTCATTGAAGGATTACCTTGCGGCTGATGGTTCGTTGGTAATAGAGATTGGAAATTCATGGGAAGAAAATGAACCTATAATGTCAACGTTGCCGCTCGAAACCTTATTAGCAATAAAGTCCAAAGGAAAATTCAAACTATGTCAGCAGTTTGTTTGGTTCAACACAGCAAAGTTGCCAAGCCCAGCTCAATGGGTAAATATCGAACGGACAAGAGTGAAAGATTCCTTTACAACAATTTGGTGGCTTTCCAAAACGGCAAAACCGAAAGCAAATAACAAAAATGTATTAGAGGAATATAGTAAATCCATGAAGCGATTGCTGAAAACAAAAAAATATAATTCTGGTCGTAGGCCTTCTGAGCATGACATTGGCGAGAAATCTTTTTTGACAAATAATGGCGGCGCAATTCCTTCAAATGTCTTAATTGCTGCAAACACAACTTCAAATTCAAAATATTTAAACGGATGTAAGGAAAATGGAATCACTCCCCATCCTGCAAGAATGCCTCCTTTCATTGCAGAGTTTTTCATTAAATTTCTTACTGACGAAAACGATTTGGTGCTTGATCCTTTTTCGGGTAGTAACACCACTGGTGAGATAAGCGAATCTTTGAAAAGAAAATGGATTGCAATTGAGGTAGAAGAACATTACATCAATGGATCAAAACTGAAATTCAATAATGGAGATAGATAAGCTTTTTACTGATTTTCCAAAAGAGGAGGAACTGATTGAAATAATCAGACATACGTCAACAACAGTCTGGGAGAGTGAGTTGGTTGGAAAAGATATTGAAAGTTGGCTAGGCAATTTTAAAGGCGAAACATGCGATTTAAAGTATGAGCGATTGTTAGCTTTATGGCTGCTTAGTCATTTTACCTTCTACAATAAGCACGAAGTTCGTCATTTGTGTAAAGTGATTTACAGAAATCTGATTCATAAAATTGTTGAAGGGATTGATATAACTAAAATAAAACCAGAAGATGCTGTAAAAGATTTTTTTTCAAAATCAAATGTTATTTCATCAGAAGAAACAAGTGGCAGTGGCGGATTCATTGCTTATTTTTTCAGGCATGAGAATAAATTACCGATGACATTATTCAATTTTTCTGTTGAAAACATTAGTGATGATATTGAAAACATAATTATCATTGACGACGTAACATTATCACAAGGAGCAGCAGGTCAGATGTTTAAATTTTGGACTAAGACGAAGGCGAAATACCCTAAGAAAAAATTTTATCTTCTCAGTCTAATGGCAAGTGAAGCATCTTTCAAGTATTTAAAAACCAATTTCAATATTGAAGTTATAACGGCAATCCGACTTGACAATCGGGATAAGTGTTTTCATAGTGAGTCTGATGTTTTTTCTTCTTTCAGTGATCCAACATTAAAAAAAGAATTGATTCAACACACGAAGAGTTTTGCCGTGCACTATGGAAGAAAGATAAATGTTCCTATGCTACACCCTTTAGGTCATTCTGATGGGCAATTCACATTTGGCTTTTTCTACAACACTCCTGATAATACGCTCCCAATTTTTTGGGGGCAGATTAATGGTTGGATTCCTATCTTGAAAAGGTATCATAAGAATTATAAAACTCAAACTTATTTGCATCATGAAAGATTTATATAGCAATCCTTTCAGTGGTGTCAATGCTGTTCAACTTGACACTGACTTAATACTTGAGTATTGGTGCAACCCTTTTACATACAATTTATTTTCTGAGATTCAGGAAGCAGATATTTATGGGGACCCCCAAAATATTGTTTTTATGGGAGGCAGAAGCACAGGTAAATCAATGTTTTTGCGATACTGGTCATATGACGTTCAGATTAAAATTTGTCAACGAGACGATATTACTCTCAATGATCTTATTCAAAAAAATAAAGGTGTAGGATTCTATTTTCGAATTGATGGAGCAAAGTTGAAATCATTTCAGGGGTATGGGTTGAGTCAAGAATATTGGACGTCAGTATTCACTCACTATTTTGAACTTATCGTGGGCAGAAGTTACATTGAAGTCCTGAAATACTTAGAGAAGGAAAAGACAATTGATAAAAAAATCGTTCACCAAACATTGATTCCAAAGCTTTGCGACTTGCTTGACTTTAAGGGGATAGACACTTTTGAAAAGGTTCTAGATGAATTTGATTCACGAATAAGAGAAGTAGAGTTATACTTAGGAAACGTTCCTTTTTATAAGAATGAATTTAAACCTGCGGAACGAGGATTCTCATCTCAGTCATTAAGCTTTGAAATCCCTGAACTTCTTATTTCAATACTTCCCACCTTTAAATCTTTAAACATTATTTTGCTTTTGGATGAGTATGAAAATTTTCTTGACTATCAGCAAAAGGTAGTGAACACACTTTTGAGATTTACTAAACCTCATATTAAATTCAGAATTGGAATGAGATTAGAGGGTTTCCGAACATTCTATATGATTGCAAAGGAGGATTTTATAAAAGAAGGAAGAGAGTATCGAAAAGTTGTTTTTGAGGAAGTAGTTAATAAAGATTCTGGCTACCAAGAGTTTCTAAATGATATCTGCAAAAAGCGACTGGAAGCGATTCCAATATTGAAGGAAAGAGGATTTACAAATATAAAATCAATCCTTGGTGTTAGTGAGAATTTGGAAGAAGAAGCAGTTGAAATAGCTCATTCCAACCCGGATAAGATATTTGAGGTGTTCTCGAAGAAATACCCAAAGGGGTTTCCAAAGAAAATTCAAAAGGAGGATTTGGAAAAGGTCAGATACTCACAAAATCCATTACTAGAACTACTAAATTTTATTTGGCTTACTCGAGGGGTATCAGCTGAACTAACCGTAAAGTCAATGAATGACTATTTGCGAAAAATTCCTAAATCAAAAGATGGAGAGAAATATCGAAGAGACTACATTGATAAATATAAACTCAGTTTGACTTTTTTGCTGTGTTCAATCTATAGAAGAAATAAACAGTATTATAGTTTCAACACTTTTGCTTTTCTTTCATCTGGTATCGTCGGACATTTCATAGAATTGTGCAGGCGTTCATTTGCAGCGGCTGATTGGGGAGACACAGACAAACTTTTGAACGAAGGAATAATCGCCAAAAAATTTCAGCACCAAGCAGCTACGGATTTTTCAAATGCTGAAAAACAACAAATTGCAAGAATTGAAACCTACGGAGGATTAATTTCTAAGTTTATAGAGAATATAGGGAATATTTTTAGAGGTTTTCATTTGGACTTTCAAATGCGATATCCGGAAACAAATCAATTTGCTATAAATGTGGATTCAATTCAAGACGAGAAGTTGCAGGAAGCAATGAGGGCAGCCGTCAGGTGGACAGTTATTCAAAGAAAACCTAAAATGCAAAGATCGGGACCGAGTGAAAGCTTGCAGGATATTTACACCATAAACCGAATCTTCTGTCCAAGCTTTCAAATTTCTTATCGTACAAGAGGCGGAAAATCTATTTCTCTCAATGAAATTTCTTTGAAAAAGCTAATGCTTGAAGATAAAGTAAATCTGAGTGACTATTTAAATGTTGAGGGAACTGAAAATAATGAACCAAAAAATAATTCTTACGATCTCTTTTCAAATTTATGATGGAATCAATTTATAAGATGGAACTTATTGATGGCACTAATAAGTCATTGAATGAACTTGACTATTTAATGTTAGCAAGCGGGTCAGATACGCGAGCATATGAAGTTCTTTCAAAATGTAAATCATTAGAGAAGAAGCGGGTTATTGTATTTAATTTCAATGAGCGCTTGAAAGAGTTAACGGCAACAGATCCGCTCTTCAAGTACCAAACATTCACTTATAATTCGTTACAAGAAATAGCTTGTGAAATTAAAAGCCCGAGTTCTTGTTTAGAGGAAATCGTAAAGAACTCATTCAGTATAAGCTCTAAAATTGGCATTGATATTTCTTGTCTTACAAAACCATATTTTTATTTTATCATCAAACTCCTAAAAGAACGGTTTAAAGTTGAAAAGCTATCAGTATTTTACACAGAACCAAAGTCCTACTTATTTCCCAAGGGCCTCTTCAAGGCTTTTCACACTAGTAGTGGTCCGCTTACTATTTTAGAAATTCCAGGTTATTCAGGGCACGAGAGTAGAGGTGCAAAAAGAAAGTTGGTAATTCTTTTGGGCTTTGATGGAGATTTATCAAAAGAAATAAATGAAGACGTTTCTCCAAATGATACTATTGTTGTAAACGGATTTCCTTCCTACACACCCAAATTCAAGGACATAAGTTTAATAGCCAACGAAAAGCTTGTTAGCGACCGGAATATCAATGTTGCTTATGCAAGAGCAAATAATCCTTTTGAAATTTACAACTTGCTACACCAGATAAAGGAAGACGAAGATCCAAATACATTTATAAATGTTGCACCTTTGGGAACGAAACCCATGGCTCTTGGAGCATGTTTGTTTGCACTTCATAATCCGGAAGTAAGAATTGTTTATCCATTACCGGAGATTTATGAAAACAAGTATTCCGATAAGAGCTGGAGTTCTTGGATTTATGATTTACCACTAATTAATTAATTTAAGCGATGGAAGGAGAAAAAATAATACGAACAATTGTCCCTGAATTGGATAAAATATTGGGACAACCTTTTAAAGTTTTGGATGATGGATTTATCCGAGTAGTTGATTATATGGGATCTGATGAATCTATAGTTCAGGCTGCGAGAGTTTCATATGGTAAAGGAACAAAGAAATTAAATGAAGATAAAGGTTTAATTCGTTACTTGCTCCGACACTCGCACACGACTCCATTCGAAATGTGCGAAATCAAATTTCATATTCGTGTGCCTATGGATTGCTGGAGACAATGGATTAGACACAGAACAGCCAATGTGAATGAATACTCTACGAGATATTCTATAGCAATTGACTCATCTCAAAAAACGAAAAGCAATGAGTGGAGAAAGCAATCAACTTCCAACAAACAGGGGAGCGGGGAATTTTTAGACGAATCTATCGGGGTTCTTTTATCAAAGAAAGAGGAAGCCCTTCATCAGCAAATTAGAGAGATTTATGAGGAGCGTCTAGCTAAAAATGTCGCGAGAGAACAAGCGAGAAAAGATTTGCCGTTATCTACCTACACAGAAGCATATTGGAAAATTGACTTACACAATTTGCTTCATTTTTTAGCATTAAGAATGGATAGCCATGCACAATACGAAATTCGCAGCTATGCTGAAATTATTGGGAATGAAATCGTCTCTAAGTGGTGTCCCATTTCCTGGGAAGCTTTTAACGTATACAAATTAAATGCCTTTAGTTTTTCAGAAATTGAAATGACTGTCTTAAAGTATTTCATTGAAAAGAAGCCGTCAGAAGCAAAAAAGTATTTGATTTCTCAAAATATGCTTAAAGTTGAGGGAGATAAATTAAAGCGAGGAAGAGAAATAATTGAAATTGAAAATAAGTTTAAGAGACTTGGAATAAAAACTGAATGGGAAAACTATTGAGATAAAAATATATCCTCGCTTCCCTTAGATTTCAAAAAATAACCCTATGCGTTACACGCAATTCTAATTATAGCGTCATAATAAAATTCCGCCGCTGTCCTGAGGATTTCAACTCAGGACAACTTCAAAATAAAAATTCATCTCAAAACTTCATTTACTATATTCATACAGCCCAAGCGTCCCAAAACAGACCGACGGAGGATGACAAGTGAAATGGCTTTTACGACCATTTCTTATGTATGCCAAAAGCGGAAGCATATGCCAAAGGAGTAGATTTAAAGTCGTACAACATATCAAATGAAAAATTTACTTTTCTTCATGTTACTTATATTGGCAGGTAATGAAGTCTACCCTCAAACCATGATCCTTGATTCGACATGGACAGTAAAAAAAACGAAATATAAAGTTCATCTAAGTGGCAACAATGAGACAAAAAATGAATTGAATACACTAATAACGATTTACCGGGGCAATAAAGAAATCTTAACGGATTCATTGTATACTAGCCGACTCTACATCGAGTTAAGAGATATGAATAGTGATGGCTTTACAGATCTCCTGCCCACCATGAGTCCGGGGCAAGGGCAAATGAGACCTTTAATGTTTTCATTTTCAGGCCGACAAATCTTGGTTACAGGAAAATGAATGGATTTCAGGAATGGCCTAACCTGAATAAAACAGAATTAAACGGAATTCTTGCTGCCTGCGTTTTGAAAGGAACCGTTGAGTACAAATTTTTCAAATTGAGCAATGAAGGAAAGTTGATAGATTTAAATATCTCTGAGACAGATAGTTTACTTGATGGAAAAGCGTATGATAAAGGGCTCTTGAAAGTAAAGCAATTAATAAAGTAAAATTCGTTGTATATAAGTTTCACCTGATCGGACGTGAAGTTAAAGAACAAATTGCCAATGAAACGGTTTTTCGTCATACTAATCTTACTTGTAATTGCTTGTAATCAAAATAAAAGGGAACCCGGTAAGGACAATTCTTATAATAGTGCGACAGACAGTCTAATCTCCACATTAATGGGAAAGTGGGGAACAGATAGTGGCGAGCCTACCTGGGAAATCAGCAAAGACTCTTTGTACTACTTTAGTGAAAAAAGAGCATATTATTACCTGGTTCATAGTAGAGACTTAGTGGTGCTTTATAAAGCGGGACCTTTCCTCATGGTAGATCCTCACGTTGTGAGGGATACCCTATTTTTTAAAATTCATGATGGACTTACCGTCGAGATGTTTCGGATTAAATAACCCCTAATTGGTTTAGGCGTCCTCTCTTGTGACAGATAAAATAAAAATTTCGACAACTGGCGCAAGGAACAGTGCCCTGCGCCAAAGCCTGGACGAGATAAATGCCAATTTACAGTAAGACAACAAATAACCGAAATCCTTATTTTTACTGCATGAGCAGAAAATTTAAAACCAATACCCAAATCTGTAAACTAGTTGCGACGCTGCTTTTCAGCATTGTTTTTTTGAGTGCGATGGCGCAATCCTACAGGCCTCCCTTTTTTGCTGATCCAAACAGGAATGCAAAGATTGCTGCCACCTATGCCAGGGTGGATTCTATGTTTCAAAAATATGCTGCGGAGCATCATTTCCCCTCCATCTCTTATGGATTGGTAGTGGACGGCCGGCTTGTTCATTCTTTTTATTCAGGTGTGATCAATTTTGAAAAAAATATCGCGGCTTCGCCTTTATCTGATTACCATATTGCCTCTATGACAAAAAGCTTTACCGCAATGGCGATCTTAAAATTGAGGGATGAAGGGAAATTATCGCTTGACGACCCAATTGAAAAATATATCCCGGAGGCGAAAGGCATGAAAACCGTTACCACGGATGCGCCGCTGATCACCATTCGCCATTTACTGACTCATAATGCCGGCTTGCCGGAAGACAATCCGTGGGGCGACAGGCAATTGGGAAGAAGCGATGCGTACCTGGATAGCCTGTATGCAAAAGGGATCAGCTTTTCTACTACGCCGGGCACCGGTTACGAATACAGCAACCTCGGGTTTGCCACTCTGGGGTTGATCATCAAAAAAGTTTCCGGCAAAACCTACCAGGATTACATCACCGAAAATATTCTCAAGCCGCTTGGAATGACGCACACTTATTGGGATTACGGGGATGTTCCTGCCAACCAGCTGGTCATCGGATACCGTTATGTAAACGGGAAATTCGTAGCGCAGCCGTTATTACATAGTGGTGCGTTTGGAGCGATGGGTGGACTGATCACCACCATCGGGGATTTTGCAAAATACATGAGCTTCCATCTTTCTGCATGGCCGCATGACGGTGCTGATGATGGTCCCATAAAAAGAAGTTCGGTAAGGGAAATGCAACATGCATGGAATTTCTCGCGTGTGTGGTCGCATGAAAAAAATGCAAAAGGCCAGGATTGCGATATCATTGATTCTTACTGTTACGGATTGCATGAATACCGGGACTGTGATAATGTAATAACGATCACGCATGCTGGTGGCTTACCCGGGTTTGGAAGCCAGTGGCGTATCCTGCCAGATTATGGTTTCGGGATGGTCGTTTTCGGCAACCTCACCTACGCCCCTATGGGAGCGGTTTTGACAGATGCCATTGATTCACTGTTGAATTGGGCGCAGCTGGAACCGCGCGTTTTACCGGCCTCTTCAATCCTCGAGAAAAGGAAACAGCAGATAATGTCGCTGTTGCCTTCCTGGAACAATGCCAGGCAGTCGGGGATATTTGCAGACAACTTTTTTGACGATTACTTTATCGCTGATCTGCAAAAACAATCCAGAGAAGCGTTTAAGAAAATAGGTAAAATTTTATCGGTTTCTGATGTGGTGGCCACCAACCAGTTACGTGGTTATTTTATTATAAAAGGAGAAAAAGGGAATATTAAAATCTGGTTTTCCCTTTCTCCCGAACCGGATCCTAAGATACAGGCGTTTAAAATGGAGGTGATGGAGTAAAGGGATGGGCTGCAAAAAACCCGACACAGTTTAATTGGAGTTCCGCAATGCATACTTGTTGCAGATGACACCATTCGCCAACCGATGTGAATATGAAAGTGTGAATTGGATGTTATGATTTCTTGTTCTGAATAATGGAATGCCGTCTCCGAAAATTACCGGATGCACAATTAACCAGATATGGTCAATCGTATTCAGATTCATTAACTCATGGGCAATTGTCGGACTTCCAAAGATCAAAATGTCCTTTCCATTTTGTTCCTTTATTTTGTTGATCTGCGGCAAAAGGTTCCCGCTGATAATGGTAGCATTCTTCAAATTGTCCTTTAACAAAGTTCTTGAGAAGATTATTTTGGATGCCGAATTGTACCAATCGGAATATTTGATAATGTATTTTGATGCGCCCGGTTTGCTTCCGGCTGTAGGCCAATCAGATTCTAAAAGCTGATAAGAAATCCTTCCAAACATCGCTGCATCGGCCGTATCTGTAATGTTGCACACAAACTCCAGGGTTTCTTCGCCCTGCGTAAAGTTATCAAATTTACCTTTGATGCCAGCTACAAACCCGTCTAAAGAAATTTGCGCTATCAGGTTGATGTCTCTCATTCTTAACTTGTTTAATAAATAAGTTTAAATGCAATCACCGCTTATCATTTCGGTATTTTCTTCCAATGTCTCACAATAGAAATAAAAGTAGTCCATATTTGTTGCTTTGCAACCTCAAAGATAGTTGACGTTGCGCCTTTTAAATCTAATGTAAAGCACTTTACGCCTCCTATTTGTCGCATTTACCCCCTTCAGAAGGCCATTCGCTAAACTATATTTGATTTCCTCAAAATATTGACGATGAAAAACTCTTTACTTATATGGCAGCGCATTATGCTCTGCCCAATTTTTATTTTCATTTTGGCATTAGAAGGAACTGCACAAACAAAAAATTATTTGACCCTTGAAAAGATGCCGGCAGATCTTGAAACTGATTTTGCCCTGAGTGCGCTTCCTCCACATTTGCGCAATGCCGCAACTGTGTATTTACTCGATCCTGCTAAAGGCTATTATATAGCCAGGCAGGGAACAAATGGATTTGTTTGCTTTATTGCAAGAACCGAATGGGAATGGGCGGAGTTTCGCAACGATGTTGCTACACCGATTAGCTTTGATAAAGAAGGTGCTAAAACCATCCTGCCTGTCTATCTTGATGTGGCAGCCATGCGCGCCAGCGGCAAATACTCGCCGGCACAAGTGAAGGATACTATTATTGCACGAATAAAATCAGAATACTACAAAGCTCCTTCGCGCCCCGGGATATCCTACATGGAAGCACCCATGATGCGGGTATACACGAGCAATGATCCCCATAATAACAATGTAGCGTCGGTAAGCATGCCCCACTATATGTATTATGCTCCTTATCTTACCAATGCAGATTTGGGTATCGAGCCCGGTTCTAAACAGCAACCCTTTTTGGTAAATCCGGATGCCAACACGCTGGCAGATGGAAAGGGTCCGTTTGAATACTTGATCACACCTTTAAACGAAGCGGAAACATTAGAAATAAGAGAATCGGGGCAGGCACTGCTGAAGCGTTTGGTAGAATACAAACCCTATTTTAAAGTGGATGGAATAATGATTAATCATGGTCAGTAACATAAAGGGAGAAGATTGTGCCACACGATCATGACTTAGAAACACCGCGGAATTAAAATGAAAAATCTCACTTTTCAGCAACGTCCTACGAAAAGTGGACTTTGCGCATTTTGAATATTACGCAACGTCGCTTGCAGAAAATTTTGTTGAGAAAAAATTCTCCAATATTTGTTGCTTTACTGCATCCACATCTCCAATACAAATAATTATCTTACACTGCATTTAAACATCACCAGTGAAAACATTAGTTTGTACACAGCCGGGGCAGTTTGATTATGTTTCAAAAGAAGAACCTCAGTTGACGAAGGGCCGTGCGATCATTAAGATCAAACGCATCGGCATTTGCGGAACAGATCTTCATGCATTTGAAGGCACACAACCTTTTTTTGAATATCCAAGAATTTTAGGCCACGAACTGGCGGGTGAACTGGTGGCTTTTGATGATGCACCTGGTTTTGAAGTTGGTGAAGCGGTAACGATTATTCCTTATTTCAATTGCGGTCATTGTATTGCGTGCAGGATGGGCAAACCCAATTGTTGCAGCAGTATCAGCGTTTGTGGCGTACACGAAGATGGCGGCATGGCAGAATATCTTTCAGTGCCTTCGTACGCTCTTTTTCATGGCGACGGCTTAAGTTTTGATCAACTGGCGTTTTTGGAACCTTTGGCGATTGGGGCGCATGGAGTAGGCCGTGCTTCAATTCAGCCGGGAGAAGATGTGTTAGTAATTGGTGCAGGGCCGATAGGACTTGGTACTATTGAGTTTGCACGAATAACCCGCGGTAATGTGATCGTTATGGATGTAAACCAAAACAGATTACAGTTTTGCAAAGACAAGCTGCAAGTGCAACATACGATCAATTCGCTTTCAAATGATGTAATTGAACAGCTCCAATCACTTACCAATGGACAGATGCCTTCGGTGGTGATCGATTGCACCGGCAATTTAAAAGCGATTAATGCGGGATTTCAATATTTGTCGCACGGTGGCAGGTATGTGTTGATCGGTTTACAAAAAGGAGAAATTTGTTTCCCTCACCCTGAATTTCACAAGCGGGAAGCCACGCTCATGAGCAGCCGCAATGCAACACGTTCCGATTTTGAAAAGGTAAGCGCTGCTTTAAAAAATAAGGAAATTGACCCTTGCACTTTTATCACGCATCGCGTTCATTTTGATCAGGTGAAAGAGGAGTTTGAAAAGTTTTTGGTTCCGGCTAATAACGTGATCAAAGCGATGGTGGAGATATAGTAACGCGAAAATAAAAATTGTCAAATTTTGTTTGTTTACTGAAACCCTGTTTTAGCAGAAGTCATTCTTCAGAGCATGGAATATGCGTAACTTTAGTGCAAATCACTTTCAAAATGGAACATACAAAAGATCTCGACGACCTGCACAAAAAATCTGTTGACAAAATTGATGAATACATCAATACCAAAGATAATTTGTCGGAAGAGCATCACGAAAAATTAACAGAAGCCAAAAAGAAATGGCAGGCGGCATGGCTTGAACTTCAGCAATATTTAATGTATTTGGAAACGCTGGAGATTTAAGGTGCTGCAGTTGCCTCTTCGCCATTCATGTCATTATTTTTACCTTTTACCCACCTCCCTCAGGCGAATGCCTCATTTTTTTTACATTTAGTTTTTATTTCTAATTCATATACCATACTGAATGCAAGCAGAAAATGGCATCTCTTTATTAAAGGTGGAAAATCTTGATGTCTTTTACGGCAATTTCCAGGCAGTTAAAAATGTATCATTCGAAGTAAAACCGGGCGAGATCTTCGGGTTGCTGGGACCGAACGGGGCGGGAAAAACAAGCACCTTGAGCGCCATTGAAGGATTAATAAAGCCGGAGTCCGGAGAGATCACTGTTGCCGGATTCAACATAAGGACGCATCCTATGCATGCCAAAGCCAATATGGGTGTGCAGTTGCAGGCAACCAGTTTTCAACCGGAACTGACCGTTGGTGAGATCATAAAACTTTTTGCAGGTATCTATGGCGTAAAGCTTGATTCTCAAAAACTGAAAACGATCTTACAGGATATCAAACTGGAAGACGCCGCATCCAAAAAATTCGGGCAGTTGTCGGGCGGTCAGCAACAAAGGGTTTCGTTGGTCATTTCTACCATTCACGACCCTGTATTGGCGATGCTTGATGAACCTACCACTGGCCTCGATCCTCAATCGCGCAGGCAGTTGTGGGATCGCATCGAAGCCATAAAAGACAAGGGCCATTCTGTTTTGCTCACGACACACTCAATGGAAGAAGCCGAAGCAGTGTGCGACCGGATCGCCATTATTGATCACGGGAGAGTGATTGCTACCGATGCACCTGAAAGATTGATTGAATTACATAAAGACAATCCTGAAGTGATCAGCGCTTCGCGAAAAGGAAAAATTACGCTTGAAGATGTTTTCATCGGCCTCACCGGCAAAGCGGTAAGAACTTAAACTTTTAAAAATGCAGACAACCATACCTAAAACTTCCGCCGCCTTTTCAAATTTGTTACGTGCCGATTTTACCACGCAATGGCGCAACCGCCGCTCGGTAGTAATGTCGCTACTGGTGCCCGTGATCATTTTAATTTCCTGGAAAGGAATTATTGATAAGGTAGGCGGACCGTTTGCACTTTCGATGTCATTAACTATAGGTCTTACTTCTATCGGGATTATGGGTTATGCAATTTCGGTTGCGCGTGACCGTGACAAAGGGGTTTTTCAAAGATTAAGAGTAACACCTTTGTCCACCTATTGCATTATGCTCAGCAGGCTGACTGTTCAATTGGTGATGATCCTGCTGTTGACTGCCTGTGTTTTCATCGTTGGTTACAAGTATGATCATATCACTTTGGGGGCGTCTGGTTATGTGCTTACTTTTATTACGGCACTGCTGGGCGGCGCCTTATACCTCGGTCTGGGCCAAATGATCGTAGGGCTTGTTAAGAATGCGGAAACCGTGAACTCTACCAGCCGCCTTGTTTATATTGCTTTGATCATGCTGGGAATTTTTGGTGAGCTTGGCATGTTCGGAAAGCAGCTTAAGGATATTGTACACTGGTCTCCTTTTGGTACCGTAAAAACCATTCTTGCTTCAGGTATGCAACTCTCCTCCTGGAACGGCACTACTTCCATGGCGCTGTTTGTAACTTTTGGGTACGCGATTGTATTTTCTTTTTTAGGAATCAAATGGTTCAGGTGGAATAGCGCTGTGTAACACGAACGTGAAATAAAAATTGGCTTTATTTGTTCGTTTACTGTTGATTTATTTCTTCAACACCTCTTCAAACAATTTATAGATCCTCTTGTATTCATCCGTCCAACTGCTGGGTGCTTCAAACTCGTGGTTTTCCATTGGGTAAGGCGCGAGTTCCCAATTGTCTTTTCCAAGTTCAATCAACCGTTGCGTCACTTTTACAATATCCTGGAAATGCACATTCTGATCCACCATTCCGTGGCACATCAGGAGATGACCTTTTAATCCGCTCACATAATAAACCGGCGAACTTCTTTGATAAGCCAAACTATCTTCGAAAGGGCGGTTCAGGATTGCAGAAGTATAGCCATGATTGTAATTGGCCCAATCGGTCACGGAGCGAATAGCCGCTCCGGCAGCAAAAACACCTGGCGTTTTAAACATCGCCATCAGCGTCATAAATCCGCCGTAAGAACCGCCGTAAATACCAATGCGGTTTGAATCAACACCGAAATTTTTTACCAGGTAACGGGCAGCGTCCACATTATCTGTAAGGTCTTTGCCGCCCATATTTCGGTAAATGCCGGTGCGCCAATCACGGCCATAACCTGCACTGCCACGGTAATCAATGTCCATCACATAATATCCATGATCCGCCAGAAGGTTGTTGAACATGTATTCCCTGAAATAATATTCGCTCCACCATTTGTCGATGTTTTGTAAATAACCAGCGCCATGCACAAATATCACAGCAGGTTTATGCACATCAGGATGTTGCGGTTTATAAATCCTTCCATGAACCAGGGCGCCGTCTCTTGCTGCAAAAGTGAATATTTCAGGTGCCCGCCAGTTGTAAGATTGAAACTTTTCACTTTCAGCCTTGTGCGTGATTTGCACCGCTTTTGTACCGGCTTTGTTTTCCTGCAAATACAATTCCGGTGGTTTGTTGGTGAACGAATAAAGAATGGCAATATTTTTTCCATCCGGGGAAACCGTAACGCTGTTGCCGCCTTCCATTGTGGTAATTCTTTCCTGTTTACTATCGGCAATGCGTAAACGATAAAATTGATGCTGCGCCGGTTCTACTTCATTGGTGGTGATGTAAAAATATTTTTTGTCGGAGGAAAGCTGCGCGTTCCACACTTCATAGTTTCCAGGCGTGTAGTCCCTCTTTTCACCGGTAAGTACGTTTACTGAATATAAATTGGAGAAACCTGTTTTCTCAGATTGGTACCAGTAATTATTTTCGTCTATCCATCCGCCGTTATAAATTCCGGGTCCGCTGATCCAGGCGCTGTCGTGCTGGCGGTCTAATAATTTTAATTTTCCTGAACCGGGATTCCAAAGCATCAGCCAACGGTCTTTGTGATCCTGTGCGCGAATATCGAGCACAAGATGCGTTGCCCGTGGTGACCATTGTTCGGAAACAAAATTTACTTTTCTTGGGTCATTTTCTTTTTGTCTTTCTTTTAATTCTGAGGGATAATCTTTTAAAAATCCAGGGAGATCATGAATGCCTTCGATGGAATCAGTTTTTATTTCAATCACGCTGTCTTCATCACGATCATAAATAAAGAAACGATTGGTACCCTGAGGCTCGCCCACTTTCTGCCTTCCTTTGATATCTTCCGTAAAACCGGATTCGGTAATGTAATTGGGAACAATTGTCGGGCTGTTTTGAGACGGTGCATTATACAACCGGTAGATGATAAACTGGCCATCCGGGCTGATAGCAAGATCCCGAAGTGCCTCATTGCCGATGTTGATCTTTCTAGGTTCTTCCGGCTTTGTTGCTTCATTGTATTCTGCTGCTTTCTTTTTTTCGTCTAACCGTTCCCGTAATACTAACATGTATTGCACCTGTTCATTTTTGAGCCACTGGTTTTCGGGGGTGAGTTTTTCTTTATTACTTTCAGTGGGTTCTTTTACCATGTTGGTCAACTGCCTTGTTTGCCCAGTTGAAATTTCCCACGCAAATAAATTGTTATCCGTTGTATAAACAACATCCTTTCCATTAAATGAAAATTGCGGATTGTAATCGATTGCCGTTGTTTCGGTAATGCGAATTGTTTTTGCAGGCTTTATTTCATGGTAAAAAATGTCACCATCCTTTTCATAGGTGTAAGCCGTCCTGTTTTCGTTGTAAACAATTTTGTAAGCAGGAACAACTTCCTGTTTTTCTTCAACGCTTGCTTTCACAGGGACGTGATTGTTGAGTGTGATATAATACAAAGAATCAGACAGAGCCTTTTCCGGGTTCCAGTTAAAATACAATTTGCTTCCATCCGCGCTCCACAAAGTCCCTGAGGGCGAAGTGCCGATCCATTTTGGATCACTCATTATTTGTTCTATCGTTAATGAATCATGTTTTGCCTGGCAAAAAGCAAGAGAAGGAATTAATAAAAAGAAAAGGGTGTAAATCTTCAACATGAGGTAGAAAAGTTAGTGTAATAATTTTTGTGAAGATAAAACACCAACGCTTATAATAAACCAGCAGCTGCCTCAACGAATTCGTTCGGGCAGAAAAAAATCCCAATTTTTATTTCTTAAAATTCACCACTTCCCAATAAGCTTTCTTCGGTTTCATGGTTGTATCAAAAAGCAAAGGGTAATTTTTTCTTCCGGGCACGGGATAAAAATCGAGCCAAGTATACTTGTCTGAAATGTTCCAGAAGGTAACGCCGGTAATATCTTTTTTGTGTTCACGCAATACGTCGAAGATCATTTTGTATTGGTCTGGCTGCTTTTGCGCCAGCTCCGGTGTGTAAGTATCTACATCGGTTGCGGTCTTTGCCCTGCGGTTCTTTTCCCATTTATACAACGACATATCCAGTTCCGTAATTTGAATTTTTAATCCCAGTGAAGCGAGCTTGTTGATGGCGTATTCCAACTGTTCTTTCGAAGGTTCGTAGATGGACCAATGGCCTTGTATGCCCACGGCATCAACCGGAACGCCTTCGTCTTTCAACTGCTTTAATAAACGATAAACACGATCCACTTTTTCTTTTCGGTCGAGGTTGTAATCGTTGTAAAATAAAACCGCGTTAGGATCGGCAGCATGCGCATATTCAAAAGCTTTGGCGACATAATCAGGGCCGCATATTTTGTAGAACAGGTCATGTCGTAAAAGATTATCCGGATTGTCATCAACGGCTTCGTTGACTACATCCCAAGCGTAGATTTTTCCTTTGTAGCGGTTGACAACCGTGGTAATATGATCCTGTAATCTTTGCAGCAACACTTCTTTTGAAACCAATTTTCCTGAAGAATCTGTAAAAAACCATGACGGCGCCTGCTCGTGCCAGCAAAGGTTATGGCCTCTCACTCTCAAATGGTGACGCATGGCAAAAGCAACAATAGAATCCGCATTTCTCCAATTATAAAAATCGGGCCTTGGATGGATCGGTCCCATCTTCATCGCGTTTTCCGGAGTAAGACTGTTGAACTGCTGGAGAATTAATTCGCTGTCAGCTGGATCTTTCAACGACCTTTCAGAAACAGCTACGCCGATCGGAAAATAATTTTTATAATAATCTTTCAGCCCTTTGCTGCCAGCTGTTTGTTGTAAATGATGTGTGTGGTTGCATTGCACCAGTGCCAGTGAAAGAATTACCGTGCACAGTAGAATTAGTTTTTTATTCATTTTTTACTTTTTATTATCGCTGGCGGCTCTGAACCAATCGAAATCAACATATCCTCCGGTTTGTTGGGTCGCATAATTAAACAGGCAGAATTTGTTTCCCGTAAATATTTTTAAACTGAACTTCATGTTTAGGTCATCGCCAAGCGGTTTGAAATTTTTATTGTCAGTACTGTATTCAAAAGTTGCTTTTCCCGATGAATTGGAGGCAATGGTTTTGAGATATATCGTTGAATGATTGATGGCAACAGAATCAACAGTTTTAGCATCGTTTACCATCAAAATAAATTTCCTTCCTTTTTGTAGCTTCACTGCTATGTAGGCATAGGGCTGCTGAAACAGAGCCAGTCCTGCGATGTCGCCATCGTTCATGTGACTAACATCCATTTTTGTAGTGGCGGTGGTGGGTATTGTTTGATCGCGATTGGCAAACGGTCTTTGTGTAAGCGTGTTGCGCGCCATCGTTAAGTTGGAAACCGCGCTAACGGTTTCCAATCTCAGGTAACCGGGTCTTTTACTGAGCGACCATTTTGTGGAATCGGGATTGTGATTCCATCCCCATTGCATGCTTAATTTTTTTTCATTGAACTCATCTGACTTAGGCAGATCGGTTATCGGATAAGTTTTGCCAACGTTGGGTTTCTTGTACGTTGTAACTGCTTTTCCATTTGCGCCGATCATTGGCCAGCCGTCTTTCCATGTTACCGGTTGCAGCGAGGGAAATCTTCCAAACGGACCCCTGTCAACAAATAATATGGTCCACCATTGGCCGGTTTGTGTTTGAATTAAAGCTCCCTGGTGAATACCGTAATTGATGCCTTTTGTAGTATCGTACATCAGCAACTTTTCTTCATAAGGCCCGTAAATATTTTTTGAACGAAGCGCTACCTGCATGCCATCTCTTCCGCCATACGTACAATACAAATAATAATAGCCGTTTATTTTATATACATGCGTTCCTTCGAGTCCTTTACGGATATCGCCGGTAAAAACCAATGAATCCGGGCCAACAGGCTCAAGACTATCATTTACTTCTGTAATAGAAATTTTGCTGTAACCATTCGCCACATAGGCTTTCCCATCATCGTCAAAAAATAATCCAGGATCATAAAATCCTTTTGGTAAATGTGTGATATGCCAGGGACCTTCAGCTTTGCTTGCAGTGCACATGAAGCCACCTTCGTTAAGTGTGATGAATAACAAATAAAATTTTCCGTTATGATATTTTAAACTCGTGGCCCATTGCCCATGCCCGTAGCGATTACAACCATCCAGATCATAACATTTGCTAAAATCAAACCGCGGCACTGCATTGGCGCAATACTGCCAGTTCACAAGATCATGTGATTTTAATATAGTAACTCCCGGAAAAACAAACATCGTGGTGTTGACCATGTAATAGGTATCGCCAACCCTTATCACATCGGGATCAGGGAAATCAGCAGAGATCAACGGATTGGTATAAGTACCATCGCCATTATCTGCATGGACATTTTGTGCGTTTGAAAATTGTGGCACAATTAAACAAAGAACTGCTGATAATGCAAGCCTTTTTATTTTTTTATAAATCAACATCGCGTTATACTATTTAAAAATGCTTACCTCGTTTGAATTTGCATAATGGTTACCGAATACGGCGGAAAGCTTTGTTTAAAATTTTTCCTGACTCCTTTTTCTGTTGATGTTACCGGAACAATGTTTTGTGGCTCATCGATCGTATTGGTATCGGTTGGTTTATCACCTTTTACCGTAATAAGGGTTGCTTCAGGTGAAACTTTGGAAGCGTCGTCAAGAGCTATTTTTATGGTTTGCTTTTTGCCAATCGTGTTCACCACTTTCAGGTAAATGGTTCCGCTGGTGTCGTTCATGGTAGCGGAATAAAAAAGAGTCGGAACGGTTTTGGGCTTTACTCCATTCGCGCTGTCTCTCTTGGTAAGCGGCGCGTTTTGAACAGGAACGTTGTCAAATGTTGCCGGAACAATTTTGTCACCTAAATAATGATTGAAAAGCTTTTGCACATAGTAAGAAGGTGAACCATAACTGTTCAGCGCGTTATAGCCAATCAAATCAGAATCCCACTGCCATGCTTTTCTGCCTGTGACAGGATCCTTGCTCACGTTGACAAATAAAGGCGCATAGCAAGACATGATAACCAAATCCGAATTGCGTTCCATTCCTGTCATCCACGCAGCATCGCCAAGCGCTGCATTCATATTGGTGGTGGGTGCACCCTCACGTGTGGCCCATTCGCCGACAAATATTTTTGGTCCGCTGCGATCATACTTGTCATATTGGGATGCGTGTTCCCACATATCCCACGAGTTACGGTAATAATGTTCATCAACCACTTTGGGTTCTTTACCTGTAACCTGCATGGAAGGATATTGCGTACCCGGGATAGTAGAGATGCATTCTAATTGCGGGTATTTTGCATTGATGGCATTTCTGAATTGTTTAAACCTTCCGTCGTAGCTGTTAGATCTGTCGAACCAGTCTTCATTACCAACCTCAACATATTTCAGTTTGAATGGCGCAGGATGCCCGTCTGCAGCACGTTTGGCGCCCCAATAGGTTGTTGTATCGCCAATCACGTATTCAATTTCATGCAGTGCATCTTCCACATAAGGCTGTAATAGCGGGCCTGCGTCAATGTGATCGCCCTGCAAGGAATAGCCGGCATACACAGCCAGTACAGGTTCAGCGCCCATGTCTTGTGTCCACTCTAAAAATTCGAGTAAGCCCATACCATCAGAAGCGCGATACCCCCATGAACCTCTGTGCCCCGGCCTGCCATCTATCGGACCAAGGGTTTCTTTCCACGGAAATGCATCAGTGATCAACGGACCTTCCAAAAAATTTCCACCGGGAAAGCGAAGAAACTTCGGATGCATATCTACCAGCATTTGCATCAAATCCTGCCTGTTGCCGTTGCTGCGGTTGTTGTAGGTTGGGGGAAAAAGCGAAACCAAATTGAAATAATACAAACCTTTGCGATCCGTAGAGATCACAAAGCGGGCATCTTTGGTTGGCGTAACATTTGCAGCGGTTGTTAGGTTTAATTGATACTTTTTCCAGAGATTACTTTTTTCAAGATTAATAGTTCCTGAAGCATACACCTTTTTTCCATCATTGCTTTCTATAGAAACTGTTATCGGTCCCGGCGTATTGTTTTCAATTTCCGGCAATGGCGGCGTTGTGGGTTTGGGTTCCCAGGGCCAGCGAAATGGTTCTTTACGCGCAGTACCTTTTATATAAAATGATGCCCTGTAAGTGGTGGAGGGCCGAACAGGAATTCCCCAAAAACCTTCGTTTGCTATACCTACTCTTCCCGAAACCTTTTCAACTGTTAGCCTGAGGCAGGTTGACAGGGCGCCGTTGATCGCTTGTCCGCGTTCATCGTAAGTAATATGATTTTCATCCGCGGCAATAAGGTGAATAGAGGCACTGTCGCCCGAATTGTCCTTAACAAGGCTCCAGCCTTCCGGTTCCGTTTTGCTGTCTTTAAAAATTCTGTTTCGTACCAGTTCTCCATACAGCCCCCCATCGTACGAATGATTGATTTCTTCGGTCATCAACCCATATAGGGTAGGGCTGACATTCTCTTTAGCTTGGTTAACATGTAACGTCAGAGATGGCGTTTGTGCGTTTACGTTAGTAAACAAGAAACAACTGCCTGCCAGCAGGGAAAAAATAGTTCTTAGTTTCATTGTATATGTCCTGGTTTTTGTTGATTTAATATTTAAAAATGATTCATTTATTCTTTACAAGCCGTACATAATAAACTCCACCTGCCGTATTGGCTGCCAATGCCTGGAACCTCACACGTATGTGGTCTTTCCCCTGCAACATCGATTCCGGGATCGGGTAAGTAATGTCGAAAAATTTTGACTGGTTCCAACGACCTGTATTACTTTCTGTAGTTAATTTTTGATCGTCAATGTAAATGTCAAACTTCCTGTTGCCCCATTCTGCGCCCCAGTACTTTACTATAAGACTTAGATTGGTTTGACTATTTGTTGCAAGATTGTAGCTGAAATAACCACTGTCGGAAGCCTCGCGGTAAAAATGGTCATTGGCATTGCCTGAATGTGATTTGTTACTCTGCACTTGATGATCTTCTTCCGGTTGTTGTTCTCCGGGAGCTACATAATCCAAAGTTCGTTTATCCAATTCGAGCTTTTCTCTTTCACTTTTTGCGATCGAGTCCAGATAGGACTGGTATCCTTTATTGGTCAGTGCCAGCCAATACATCATATAGCGCGCATCGTATATCTGGTAAAATGGCTGCAGCACTAACTTTTCAGGATTGACCATTTTTACATTGTGAAAAGTAAAATGCAAAGGTTCATTCCTTACCGGCGTAAGATCATTATCTATATTTTTGATGGTATCCTCGATAAGTATCGGCGCTTTGTCAAGCGGCAGTTTTTTACCACTTGGGATTTGACCCCAACGGCTATCATCAGCTATCAATCCTTTTAAATCCTGTGTGCCGGTTTCAGCTCCTAATAATATAGGGCCATGCATGATGGCTATGTATTGCGGTACGTTGGGTAAATGCTCTATGTGATTGTGCATCGGTAATTGCACTTCAACCTCATCGCCTTTTTTCCAACGGCGCTTAATGGCAATGTAAGAGGAAGGATGTGACTTAAATGAAACAGATTTGCCATTCACCGATATTTTCATCGCACCATCTTTTACCCAATAAGGATAACGAATCAACAATGTGAATGGAGCAGAACCATCGGTGATAGCCAGTCTTGTTTTTTCTTCGTAAGGAAATTTGGTTTCCTGTTTCAATTGAATGCCTTTATCTCTCCAGTTCAATTCAGAAGCAACAAAAAGATTAAGGTAGAGTGAATCGTGCCTGTGAGTATAAATAAGTTCGTCGTATTTACCGTGATTTTCCATGCCGGTACCTACACAACACCACATGGCCTCATTAGGTGCCGAGTACACGCGGTAACTTCGTGGCCTTGCGGGCGTGAAATAGACATAGCCTCCTGTTTCCGGATTTTGGGTTGAAAGTATGTGGTTGTACATCGTACGCTCATAATAATCCATGTACTTCGCCAAAGGATGTCTTCTGAAAAGATCTTCGGTCAGTTTGAGCATGTTGTAGGAGTTGCACGACTCAGGACCTTCCACATCATTAATAAAATCCATGGAGGCAGCTGAATCGGGAAAAAATTCCCGCCTGCTGTTTCCGCCAAATGCCAGACTGCGGTTAGCCGTTACCGTTTGCCAGAAAAAATTTCCTGCCTTTGTATATTTCGTATCATGCGAGAGCTCGCCTATTCTTGCAAAGCCAATGGCTTTAGGTATTTGAGTATTGGCGTGTTTGTTATCCAGGTTGTCGATGCCTTCTGACATTGGATCGAGTAACATCCTGTGTGAAAATCTTTTGGCCGCTACAAGATATTTCTTATCGCGGGTCATTTGGTAAGCATCAGCCAACACTTCATTCATTCCGCCCTGTTCTGTGTTAAGCATGGATTGCATTTGTTCCTCTGATAAGCCGGATGTGATGTTGATCGCCCAATCACAAAATTTCAAGAAAATATCTTTAGCTTCTTTATTTCCTGCATACAACCAGGCATCCCTGAGACCGGCAAACATTTTATGTACATTGTACCATGGCACCCACGCAGCGTGAAATGCTTTGAAATCGCCATCCTTAAAAGTTGACCAGATCGCAGCACTATTGGGAACTCCACCTACGTAACCAACACCCCAGCCAGGATGATTTTTTGTATTGGCTTCCTGGCACTCTTTAAGCTGAGAAATCATATACAGCATTCGCTTTTTACATTCAGCATTGTTTGTGGCAGCCGTGTTTATTGACAAGGCAGAAAGGTAATGCCCGGCAATGTGGCCATCGAGCCCTGCCCAGTTAGTATAGCTTGAATCTTTAGGTGTTAATCCGGCTTCTTTTCTGTATGGAGCCAACAATCGGTCAACTTTGTATTCCAATAACGTGTGGATATTAAGATCGCGGGCATGCTTGAAGGGACTGTCTAATAATTTTACATCACCCAAAGGAAATTCGTTAGGATATAGTTTTTCCTGGGCATACGCTGCATTAAAAATGAAAATACTTAATGCAAACACACCTGAAAAAATGAATACCTTATTTAATTTAATTCGTTTCAAAAGACTTGTTTTGATCATTATCTGTCGCTTTAACTTGCACAATGTTCTTTATAATTCTTAAAACGATTTACCGCTTTAATTCAACTATTCTTTTACCCTTCACAACTTCGTTTCACCTCTTTCATTTACGGTAATTACCTGATCGTGACTTATCAGTTTTCATGTTTATTGTACTGTGAGAAATTCAATTTTAAAATTTTATTTGTTCATCCAGTTATGGCTTTGCATCCACTCAAACAATGGCTCCATCCATCCCGGATGCCTGAACACAAAACCGTGGTTGCCTTTTTCATAAATGTGCATTTCAACAGGTACATTATTGTGCCTGAGTTTTTCAAAATAAATTATGCTATTGTCAACATCCACCACTTTATCGTCTGCCGCCTGTGTGATATACGCAGAAGGGGAATTTTTATTCACCTGCAATTCATTTGAATAAAGATCGATGGTTTCCTTTGAAGGATTAGTTCCCAACAATTGCCGGCGCGAATCTTTATGCGTCAAACTATCCTGCATGCTGATAACAGGATAGACGAGTATTTGAAAATCGGGTCGCAGGTTGGTCTTGCTTTTATTTTCTATCAACGCTTTATTAAAATGCGTTGCTTCAGTAGAAGCAACATGGCCCCCGGCAGAAAACCCCATGATGCCAACTTTCTTCGCATCAATGCCCCATACTGATGCACTGTCACGCACCATCTTAATTGCCTGCTGCGCATCCTGCAAGGGCGCGATGGTTTTATCTACCTGGAAGGAATCGTTGGGCAAACGGTATTTTAATACAAAGGCCGCAACTCCCTTTTTGGCAAACGCTTTGGCAGTCATCACGCCCTCGCCGCCATATACGAGTACGCTGTAACCACCGCCAGGACAAATCACGACGGCGGCACCACTTGCCTTATCTTTTTCGGGTAAATATATTTCGAGTGTAGGATTGATAACCCGGCGCACTAAACCTTCTGAAGGGTTTTGCGGAATGTCCGTCAGTTCCGTCTTTATCGCATTCGGAATGTTTCCGGGATAAAGATTTATGATGCGCTGTGAATGAACAGCAAACGGAAGTAAGTACAATCCAATCCAAAAAAACTTTAGTCCTTTCATTATTTTTTTATTTACGCGTCGATCCTTAACAAAGGACCGGGATCAATCAGTTATTTTGAAATAACATTGGCGCGAGTTCATGTAAACTGCGTCTCCATGTCAGGAATTCGTGAGCGGTATTTTCAGAAACATAAGACACTGCGTTATAGCCTGCATCTTTTAATGCAGTTACGGCATTCTTAACAGCATCGGGCCTTTCCCTGCTTCCACAACTTATAAAGATCAGTTTAGGTTTTGATTTGCCCCTGAGTTCTTCGGGAGTATAAATACCACCACTCAGCAATGCATAATAAGAAAAAACACCAGGTTTATTAAGGGTGATCATATGGGTTTCCATGCCGCCCATTGAAAGGCCCGCCATTGCACGATGCCCCTTATCTGCGATGGTGCGAAAGTGAGTATCCACATAAGGAATCAATTCATCAACCAGCACTGTTTGAAACGGTTCAATTTTAAATTCCTTCATGTGGCCCCATTTTAATTCGTTGGTCATCCCGTAGGTCATCACAATAATGAATGGTTTTGTTTTACCTTCTGCAATCAAATTATCCATGATCAGATTGGCATGTCCCTGGTTGCTCCACGCAGTCTCATCTTCTCCCCAACCATGTTGCAGGTACAAGACCGGATATTTTTTTGATTTATCCTTTTCATAGCCCGGTGGTGTGTATACGAAAGCACGGCGTTGCATGTTGGTGCTTTTGGAGGGAAATAGAATTTGCTGCACATTGCCATGTGGAACGTCTTTAAGCGCGTAGAATTCCTGGTCGTGCGCCGGGATTTCGATCCCGCTTTCCCAGCGGGTGGATCCATAAAAATTTAATGCGCCCGGGTCGTTAAAAATCCCACCATCAATGGTAAGATGATAATAATGGAAACCTTCGTCCAACGGCCCTTGTGTAGTACCCCTAAAAAAGCCGTCTGCTCCTTTTACAAGTAGAGTGCCTCCTCTGCCCCCTAAACCAAGGCTTACGCGAACGCTATCGGCATCGGGAGCCTTAATTCTAAACCGTGCATAACCTTGCGAATTCACCTGCGGATATTCCTGCCCCGGTTGATTAAGAGTTGAAGGTTTGAAATCTTCAGAAACAGTAGTCTGCGCCAGGCAGATTTGGCCGGCCAGTAGTGCCACTGAAAAAATAAGAGCCTGTTTTAATTTCATGATGTAGTATTTTAAATGACAGCTGTTATTAATGAAAAGTTTTCGATTTAGAATGTTGGCATTTTTAATTTTCTTTTACCTGAATAACAAAGGCGCAAAATGTAATAAATCATTTCTCCACACGGGCCATGTATGCCCGCCGGGATATTCGTAATAGCTGTGTTTGATTTTCAACTTGTCTAAATTGTCGAGCATGATATGCCCGTTTTTGTAAGCAATATCTTCTGGCCCGCCTTCAGAAAACCAAAACAATTTCAGATTGTTATTTATTTTATCGGCGTTCTCTTTCATATAAGCATATTCTGTATCTGCTGTTTTATTCATCATCGGGACTATCCAACCTGAACTAAAAACACCGAGATAAGAAAACAAATCTGTGTTATTGATACCCGTGTAGAGCGTATGAAGACCTCCCAGCGAAAGGCCGGCAAGGGCTCTGCTGTTGGCATCAGTTTTTGCACGATAATTTTTTTCAACAAAGGGAATGATGGCTTGTTTCATCTCTTTTTCAAACAACTTCATTCCATTCCCGATGGCGTCGGCATTAAATCCACCGGAGCCAATATTTGCATCCGGCATTACGATCAACATTGGTTTGGCTTTTCCCGCGGCAATAAGATTGTCTAAAATCAAATTGGCTTTTCCTTGTGTGGCCCAACCGGTCTGGTCTTCTCCACCTCCATGCAAAATGTATAAAACGGGATATTTTTCATTCAGGTTTTCATCATAACCCGGCGGCGTATAGATGTACATTTGCCTCCATGAATTGGTAACAGCAGAAAAATAATTTTTGATGCGGATGTCCCCGTGAGGAACATTAGCAAGCGCATAGTACCGGTCACCCATAAACGGTATTTCAATACCACTTGCCATTCTGCCCATCCCGTAAAACGTTTTACTGGCGGGGTCCGCCACGGCCACACCATCTATCAGTAAAGAATAATAGTGAAATCCTTCACTGATAGAATCTGTAGTAATTTCCCATACACCCTGGTTGTTTTTAACAAGATCATATTTTTTGCCGATGTCAATTTGCACTTTTTGCGCATCAGGAGCTTTTACGTGAAAGATCACACGATGGTCTGCCAGTATTTGCGGATATTCGGCTCCGCGTACATTCGTGGAAGCCGGCGCCCCAACAACAGGATATTTTGAAAAGGTAGAAGTATCTACAGGTTTAAAAATTAATTGGGAAAACATGTACAACCCGTTTTTCCAAACTTTAAATTCATGAACACCCGGCTCAATGTGATAAATATGAGGTACGTCATTTTTAACGAGGTAATCGTGAGTCCTTTGACTAAATCCAATCAAACCATCACTGGCGCCGCACGATATCCAGAGGAGTTTTAATTCTTTTCTTGCTTTTGCGGGATCAGGCACCAATTCTTCAGGGGTTTTGGTGTTGGGAGCCGCAGAGAACGAACCGATCCAGGCAAATTTGTCGAGATTGCCCAATCCAAAATTTAATGATTGGCCACCCCCCATTGATAATCCCGCAATAGCACGATGCTCGCGGTCTGTATAAACGGGGTAATGTTTTTGTACATACGGAATAAGATCGTTCAACAAATCTTTTTCAAACGTGGCGAATGCCTGGATCTTGTCGGGAGCAAAGATATTTCCTGTTGCACTATCGTTTTTCATGGCTCTGCCATTGGGCAGTATCACAATCATCGGTTCTACTTTGCCTTGTGCATAAAGATTATCCAGGATAACCTGCGGATGACCGCCATTTAACCATTCTTTGTCGTCGCCACCAATGCCATGCAACAAATACAACACCGGATATTTTTTCTTTTTTGAATAGCCAGGCGGCGTATAAATTAACGACTGCCTTGTAGTGCCAACCGTTTTTGACCGGTAGTTGAAGGAGTCAATTTTTCCATGCGGAATATCCGGCTTGAAAACATCGAATCCCGGCGTTGCATCATGCACTATGTTTTGAGAAAATCCAAGACAACTAAATAGCAGCAGCCCGGCAATAAGGGTCATGTATCTCATATCTTTTTATTTACGTTAACTGATTTTTATTTTTTTATTAATGGTGATGTGGTTTTATCAATTGATATTTTCCGCTTAAATGCATCAGGCTAAAAAGGTACAATAATCCGTCGTAATAAGGATCAAAATAACCATCTTCGTAGGGTTGCAGTTTGGCATTCCATAATGCATGCACAAAGTCAAAATTATCTTTTCGGATCATCTCTGTTGAAGCAACTGTGGCTAACAAACCGAGTGAATGTCTCAGTTTCTGAAAACCGCCTGCAGGAAGAATCCATTCGGGTTTTGAGCCATCCAAATTAAACTGGTCATCAAAGGAATCAATACCTTTTGATTTGAAAAAATGCTGAATGCGTGCTGCATAATTTTGCTGCCATTTTTTGTCTTTGCCAAACCAGTTATAATCCATCGCAATATTCATCGGCACTCGCCATGAATCATAGCGAAAAGCCGATTGCATTTTACCACGACCTAAAGCCGTTCCAACAAAACTGGTTTTATCCGCGTTAAGCCCGGTTGGTGAGCTGCAGGCCCTGTGTAAAAAAGGGCGGGCAGTATCTGCACAATCTTTGTAAAATTGTTCATGCCCGTCTTTGGCATACATTGCCCACACTTCAAAAAAAGCAGGCAATTGATAAGAAGGATCCGTATAATTGTAATTGTTGCCTTCAGGTGTAAAAGTAATTTGCTTATGTTGTGTGTTGATGATGTTATAAATACCGTCTGTTCCATCTTTGCTCCACATAGCATCCAGTATTCTTCTTGCTTCATGATAATAATCGATGCCGGTATTATCACCCCAACGGTTAGACGCAAACAGGAGGCTTGTGACAAAATACAATTCGCCATCTGAAGCCGTGCCTTCCGAATTTTTCTTCATCGTTTCAGGATTGATGCTCCATGCGAAATAACCGTCACGCGGTCCTCCCTGGTGTTGCAAATATTTTTTTGACCAACGCCAGATACGATCAAAAACGTCCTTTTTGTTTAGTTGTACTGCTATCATCATTCCGTAAGAAAGACCTTCGGTTCTTGCATCATGGTTTTTAAGGTCTGTGACGTATGCCATAGAATCACCCACTTCAAAATACACTTTGTTAGGCCCTTCAAAAATGTCGTGATATGCTCCGGCTACTTTTTGATCGATGGCTTGTTGGCTGTAGCCTGCTTCCTTGAAATAATCCGGGTAAACACCAGAATAAAAAGCTGCTTTATTTGTTGGTTTACTGTCCTTTTTATTTTGGGCAACTAGAAAGTTTGTTGCCAAAAAGGTGATCAAAACAAGCAATACTATTTTTTTCATAGTCAAATCATTTTCATGGTTTGCTGAAGACGTTTAATCATTCTTAGTTTTGAATTCATTGGCTATGATATCATTCAAATCATGAATCGGGCGTTCAAGATCATAGGGGATAGGTCTTTTGCTGAATTGCTGGAAATACAGCTGACATGCGTCTTTCCATAAAATAGCATTCGCACATTCCTGGCGCAGCTTACTTTGAACTTCCAAAAATCGCGTGCTGTCAGCATAAGGGCCCGCCTTATCCCAGACTTTCTGAAATTCACGCACCTGGTTTACCCCTTTTTCATAATGACGGCACAATGCATCCCAGAGTGTGTTTCCACTTTGCATTTTATAATCCCATGGTAAATGATGAAACCACAACAAAAGGTTCTCAGGGCAGGTTTTCAGATCATTAAATTTGGAAGCCAGCGGTTCATGATATTGACTCACAGCATCGCTTCCTTTCGTGGTGCGATCAAAACCGATTCCATAAGTGCTTGCCTGGTGGTAATAAGGCGGCGTCCAATCAGGTCTCCAGTTTTTCGGTTGCCACCATGGCCCCGGACCATAATGGCCGTTTGCCGACATGATGTGGTGCAGGCCAAGCGGCATCATAAAATTTACCGCCGCTTCACGGCTTTCAAGCATCATTTGTTTTACCGGTGCAAGAAAGTTTTTGTTCCAATCGGCGGTATAATTGGCTTCGCTTGATTTTTGTGAAGGATCATTATAAAAAGTGAGTTTGATCCATTCATCAGCAATTTGTTTGCTTGGCAAAGTATTGTTCCATGCGAGTCTTCCGAATGCATACCAGTTGGCTTGCGCAAACTGGTTGCCGCACCAGTTGGTATCCAGCCCTACATTGGAAACACCTGCCATAACCGTGTGTTTTTGGGGGTAAATACTGCCGTCAGTACAACGGGCAACAGTACTGCCAACACCGTGCTGATACGTATCGCTTTTCAAAACTTCCTCCCACATAGTGGAAAGAAAAACCACGTAAACTGAATGGCCCAAATATTCCTGTGTAACCTCGAACTCGGGCGCAACAGATGTTTTTTTCATCGCCCCGAACAACGGACTGAAAGGTTCTCTTGGTTGAAAATCTACCGGCCCATTCTTAACCTGTATGATCACATTGTCCCTGAATTTTCCATCCAGCGGCATGAACTCATCATAAGCCTGTTCGGCCCTGTCTTCATTATTGGCGCTGTAAACAAAGGCGCGCCACATCACAATGCCGCCGTAAGGTTTCAATGCATCAGCCAGCACATTAGCTCCGTCAGCGTGTGTGCGTCCATACTTCTGCGGACCAGGTTGTCCTTCGCTGCTGGCTTTTACGAGGAAGCCTCCAAAGTCAGGTATTAACCTGTAAATTTCTTTTACTTTATTTTTCCACCAGGCAATTACTGCCCGATCGAGCGGGTCTGCAGTTTTTAAGTTGCCTAGAGTGGAAGGTGAAGCGAAGTTAACCGCGAGGTAAACCTTTACGCCATAAGGACGGAGTACATCTGCAATAGCCTTGGCACGGTTCAGGTAATCTTCACTTAATATTTTGGGAGAAGCATTCACATTGTCAATAGCAGCGCCATTTATTCCGATGGATGCATTGGCGCGCGCATATTCCTGCCAAAGAGTTTTATCACGGTCGGTAACTGTAAAAGGATCATCTTTTCTCCAGAAAATTGAATGCCCTGCATAACCTCGTTCTACTGTTCCGTCGAGATTGTCCCAATGATCCAAAATCCTGATTTGATAGGAAGGATTAAAAACTTCATTTTTTATTGGTTGACTTGTTTGCTGGCGGCGCAGCAGTTCGAAAACACCATACAAAATGCCTAAATCCGTGTTCGCTTCCACGGCATTTTTTTCAATCCGGAAACCATCATCTTTTAATGCTTCATCTTTTTTTAGGGTAAGCGTAACCGGTGCATTTGCATTTCCTTCCCAGCCCTGTTGCAACTCCTGTTTCGCAATAGAAAGTGTAGGTGAATTCTTTTTGCAAATAACCGTTACCGGTTTTGCTTTTTTATCCCGAAGCCAGAGCTGGTGACCATCCTGTGCGGAGAGCGATACTACAGTAAAAAGAAAAAGAATATTAAAAACGATTTTTTTCATGGTTGAGGTTTATGAAGCTATTATTTTGAATTGACGCTTACTTTAATCTGTGTGAATGAATGTGGAGGAAATGTGTAAGTTATCTTTCCATTATGTACAGAAACATCTTTAGTTTCCGGAACGTACTCAGCTTTCTTAGCAAATTCAAATGGAGCTTTAATATCGTTGCTGTTGATAATCGTTGCGTATGCTTTTCCTGAAAAACCGGTCGAAGTATTCAAAATGTCTGCTGTAACTGGCTTGCTTTCTTCACGATTAACGACGTTGATAAAAACTGCATTTTCGTCTTTGTTATAAACAGAAGTAACATCGAGGTAAGGAATTCCTTTGTACTTTTCGGTGTCGAAAGTATCACAGGAAACGTAAGTGTCGATTGAGTTTCCACGGCAATTGTTTGAAAACAATTTAAATGCATAAAAAAGTGGCGCTTTATACGTTCCTTTTTTCGGATCACTCGATAAAAGGGAAGTCATCATGGTGAAGTTGGCCATCTTTACGTCATCCGCGTGACGGATAAAAGAATTTAAACATTGTGCTATTGGCAAAACAGATTCAAAATTTCTTCCGAAAGTGCCCCACTCATCTACAGAAATATAGATTTGATTTTTAAAATTTTTCTGCGCTCTTGTTGCCTGAATGATATCCTCAGTTACTTTTATTTTTTCTTCAAAATCCAAGGCGCCGCTTCCTATAAAGTTGTAATAATCATTTGGTGATCCGCCTTCCCAATACCGGTGAATTGAAATATAATTGATCATATCGCCGAGTCCGGAAAGCACTTTCCTGTTCCAGTCAACCCATTGCCCTGTCGGCTCATAGTAAGAGGAGCCTGAAGCAACAAAGTCGATATTGTGATCAACAGACCGCATGGCTTTTGCTGCCTCTCTCGCTATCTTTACATAATCATCGGCATCTTTATGGCCTAATTCCCAAGGCGCGCCGTCCACTTCATTTCCGAGATCCCATATCTTTACATCGTAAGGTTGCGGATTTCCGTACTTAGCGCGCAAATTAGAATAGTAAGTTCCTTTTGGATAATTGCAGTATTCCACCCATTGAACCGCATCGTTAATAGTGCCCAGACCAAGATTAACGCACACCACATTTTCGCTTCCGATCGATTTATTTAATTCGATCCATTCATCCGTACCCACATGATTGTTATCAGTTCCGCCCCATGCGAGGTTAATGCGTAACGGCCGTTGATCTTTTGGACCAATACCATCTTTCCAATTGTAACCACTTACATAATTTCCTCCCGGCCAGCGCATGTCTTCAATGTTCAATTCTTTCATCGCATCGATATAATCTTTGCGGAAGCCGTTCTTATCGGCGAGTGGAGAAGAAGGATCATACAAGTTGCCATAAACCGTATTAAAATTTACGGTATCAGGTAAACCCAGTCTTTTCCCATTGAAATGAATCGGCTCCATGAAGACGCCATAAATTTTCGGATCGATTTCTCCGACTGTTCTGTCGACATCAATTTTGATGGTTGCGTTTTGTGCAAATACGGAAAAGGGGAGAACGAGCAGAGAAGTAAAAATTATGTTTTTCATTCCTTATATGTTTTGTTTTAAAAATTATAATTGATCTGGACACTCCTCACTTCGCGACGAAATTGTACATCTTCCCTTTTTGTGTAGGAATATCGTACAAAAAGGTTTCTTTCAACTGTGGTATTGTTATCACAGCTTTTGGCGAAACTATTGGTGCAGGAGTTCTTTCTGTCCGGAAAAATGGATTTGGGTTTTCGCCGGTTGCTTTCTTCAACGCATTGCCGTTGGCCCATTTCATTTCATCCGGAACTCTTATCCGAAGATTACCTCCTACATCAGATTTAATCGTTGCCCTGACCAGCCTACCATTTTTCCATTGCATATTTGTAATTTCAAACCCTCCTCTTGCTCTCAAACCACTGATACTGCCTTCAGGCCAGACATCCGGAAGTGCCGGAAGTAAATCGATGTTGCCATCAGAACTTTGCATCAGCATTTCTGTAATTCCCGAAGTGCAACCAAAATTGCCGTCGATCTGGAACGGTGGATGCGCATCAAAAAGATTGTTGTACGTGCCGCCTCCGGCCTCGTTGGTACCCACCGGCGTAAGTTGATTTTGAATCAGTTTATAAGCATGATTGCCATCCAGCATTTTCGCCCACCAGTTTACCTTCCAGCCCATACTCCAGCCCGTAGATACATCGCCGCGTTCAATGAGCGTTGTTTTCGCCGCGCTGTAGAGCTTAGGTGTTCGATAAGGAGAAATTTGGTTGGAAGGAAACAACCCATATAAGTGCGAAATATGCCGGTGATGGTCATTCGGATCATCAACGTCGTCTAACCATTCCTGTAATTGTCCATACTGACCAATATGCATAGGCGCGAGCCGGCTGCGCATTTGTTGTAAAGTATCGGAGAACGCGGCATCCTTCTGCAAAATTTTAGCTGCATCAATGACTGTTGAAAATACATCAAAAACGATCTGGTTCGTCATGGTAACGCCGGCAGCCAAAGAGGAACCCTGGTGCGCTTTCGGTGCGTTTTCCGGCGACATGTCAGGACAAATTACCAGCCAGTGATATTTCGGATGTTCAATCAAATAATCAACATAGAATAAGGCAGCCCCTTTCAGGATCGGATAGATGGAGGCTAAAAATTTTTTGTCGCCGTTGTATAAATAATGTTCCCAAAGATTCTGGCTCATCCATCCACCGCCGTTACTCCATATTCCCCAGAACGCTCCATCCACCGCACCTGTTACGCGCCAGATGTCGGTATTATGATGTGCCATCCATCCTCTTGCTCCGTACATGTCTTTTGCCGTTTTTTGCCCGGTAACAGACAGATCTTTTACCATTTGAATAAATGGCCGATCCAATTCGGACAGGTTTGTTTTTTCTACCGGCCAATAATTCATTTCGGTATTGATGTTAATGGTGTATTTGCTATCCCACGGCGGAAATAAATTGTTGTTCCAGATGCCTTGTAACGTTGCCGGTTGTCCTCCTGGCTGCGACGATGAGATCAATAAATAACGACCGTACTGGTAATACAGGGCGACAAACGAGGGATCATTATCCGAATCAAAGTTCTTCAAACGTTCGTCTGTCGGCAGTTTGGCGGCGGCGGCGCTTCCTAAATCAAGTTTTACCCTGTCAAAATATTTTTGATAGGCCGTAATATTTGCCTTGAGAATTTGATCAAAAGATTTCGAGTACGCATTACCGATATAACGTGCAGCTCTTTCATCTTCATTGCCACTTATATCATGATAGTTATTAAAATTGGTACCGATAGAAATGTAAATAGTAACTTCATTGGCGTCTTTAATAAAAACGGTGCTGTCGTTTGACGAAATGTTTCCACCGTTCAATTTAAACCGTGCAATTCCCCTGAACTTGATTTTCCCCGGCAGGCCTTCATGATCTATGGTTGTGCCTGAGATCGTTAACTCATTATTGGCCGCATTTGTTTTTGCTTTCGGCTCCGGTGTAGAGAAAAATGCGCGGAATGAGATGCTGTGAGGCCTGCTCGCGGTAAGGTGCATGACAATTATTTTATCGGGAAAGGACGCCAATACTTCACGCTTGTAGCTTACGTCTCCGATCTGGTACGTCGTCTTTTGAACCGCTTTTTCAATATCTAATTCCCTGTAATAGTTAGTATATTTTTCATGCGGATCAAATACCATCCGCAGATCGCCAACAGGCTCGAACATCTGTCCCTGAGATTTTTTGCTTATGATGACCTTATTGGCAAGGTCCTCGGCCTTCTTTTGCTCGCCCTCAAAAATCAGCTTTCGTATTTCGTCTAAAGAATCCAACGCAAGAGGATTATCATTACGGTTCGGGCTTCCACTCCATACAGTATTTTCATTCAACCGAATCGTTTCTGTGTCAACATTGCCATAGATCATTGCTCCTAATTTTCCATTCCCGATAGGCAAGGCATTTTCCCATGTTGTTCCGGACGGCTGGTTGTACCACAGTTTGAGGTCTGAGCTCTTTGTCGAAAAGCTTGTTTCAGATTGGGCAAATGAAGCAACTATGAAAATGAAATTGGTGATCAGGATGATGGATAGCTTCTTCATTTAAGTCTGTTTTTATTGTGCTTGTCTTTTTTGATAGTCCAGAAATTTGCTTGCCCAGGGAATAAAATATTTGAAGTTGGGCGCATCGGTATGTCCCTGGTCATGTTGCCGCCACGCCAGTTGCCCATCTAATAAACCGGTATTTACCGGCGGCATTTTTTCTTTCATATAATCATTTGAAACACCAAGGTCTTTTGCGCCCAATAACTTAAAAGCATCACCTGCCGCAACAGTTGCCATATAGCTGCCTTCATGATCGAGCCAGTGTGCGTCACCTTTTTCAGGTATGCCATAGCTTATGAACGTTAGTCTTGGTGCACAAAGAGCGATGAGATCGTGCGAATCTACTGTGAGATCACAACCTGTTTTCTTTCCGGATTTTCCTTTTTGTTCACCGTACTTCATAAAGTTCCCAGCCATCCAGTAATACTCGCCACCGGTAAGGCTTTCGACTGCTTCACCATAATTACGTCTTAGCAACGTAGCACCGCCTTTCCCCGATGAGCCAATCAATCCTGCAGCAAAATCCGGTTCAAATGCTAAGGTTACCAAAGCCGCTTTTCCGTATCTTGATACGCCTTCAATGCCTACTTTTTTTGCATCTACTAAAGAATCGGTTTCCAAATATTCTAATCCGCGTGCGGCGCCCCATGCCCACGCACGCAGTGCACCCCATTGATCGGGTGTGCGGGGCTGACCTTTATTTACTAAACCAATAATGCCTCTTGTAATTCCTGCGCCGTTATCAGCCTGGATGCTCGCCGGATCTATTGTGCAATAGCCCCAGCCCGCTTGCAACAACTGTTCAGTCGGTGAAAGTTGTGCAGGAGGAGGTGCAAAGAAATTAGGACCTGGGAGCCTGGTAACGGGAGAATAAGCAGGATATTTATCAAAAATCTCTTTTACTGATGGATCGGTTTTGATCATCATTTCTTTAAAAACAGCATTCAGTTTTTCCATATCATCAGGTGAAGGCTGCATTGGTGCAGGAAACGAAGGCCGCCCAAACATCATCAAAACCGGCACAGGGCCTTTCACATTCAAAGGCACTACCAACATCATTTTAATATTCACGTCGATCAGTGGGTAGTCGCTGTTGTCGACATGCCCAATAAGTTCTTTGGTCACAACCGGTATAAAACCCGGAATGATAAATTCGGGATCAACTGTTTTTACTTCCCAGTTCACTTTTGGGATGTTGGCCGGAAGCTTGCCATAGACTTCATCTTCAAGCGCTTTTACCAGTTCGGGACGACGCACTTTCCACCACATTTCCGGAGTAGTAACTTTTTTACCTGAATTGGCAGTAAGAATGTCCGGCAATTGGGGACACGGGTTAGCTTTTGATTCATCGTAATTTGCATGATTCGGGGCATTGGGGTTGCCACTTGGGCCAGGTCTTAGTTGTGTGATGCCCAACTGCTGCATCATGTTGTCGTGATCCTGTTGCGCAGTAAAGTTTAGCGGCTTTGGATATTTGCTGCTGTCAATTGATGAATGCTGCGCTAGGGCCAGCAGAGTGACAAACATGGCCGCAACGGAAAAGGCAAGTTTTTTCATTAGTTAATATTTTGAGTTTAACTACACTAAACGAAACTTTTTTCATCATTTTTATTCTGTTTCAAAAGGCGATGCCGGTAAATCTTCTTTGTTGTACAAGTTGGGATTTACGGGATTATCGGCCCACGCATAGCGTACATATTTCGGATCTTTTACCTCATCGCTCCACACTACTACTTTGTCCCCTTCAATTTTTGCTTTGGCCAAAATATATTTTTTGTCAGCAGCTGCAATGGTGAAACCTCCTTCCACATCACCGGGAAGCGGAGAAGTATAAGCAGAATCGTCAGGGCTTTTAAAAATTAAGCCGGCTCCTGTATGGGTAAATGAGACAATTATCGAATCACCATCAATCTTCGAAGACTGATATAACGGTCCGGAATACACGACGTTTTCGCCATAAGCAAGTTTTTCTGCAGCCAAAGCCAGGCGCTTGCCTACCGGTTTTTTCCTGTCCGGGTGAATATCATTCCATTCTCCTAAATCAATTGCGACGGCCATTGCAGTATTGGGAACAGACAATGATTGCAGTTGAGAATTCCGCAATTCCGCCCAATTTGATTTTGAAGGCAGGTAATCATAATCACCAAAGCCCGGAAGTTGAACGAATAAAAACGGAATATTTCCTTCTTTCCATTTGTCGCGCCAATCATTGATCATTGCCGGTTGCAATTTTGCGTATTCGAGGGGCTGCCCGGCGTTACTTTCTCCCTGGTACCAAACGAATCCTTTGATGCTATAATCAATCTCTGGCGCTACCATCGAGTTGTATAAAGCTGTCGGCGCATTTTGCGCGGCAAAGCCAAATCCGCCACCGTCAAAACGTTGCCGTGGGATAAATACTTCGCCCACTTTATACTGCCAGTAACCTTTCAGGTCAACTGTATCACCGCCTGCAATCAGCTCGTAAGGTTTATCTGGCACAAATCCACCTTTACCAAAATTGTTGCTGACACGGACGACAAATAAATTTTTTCCAGCTTTTAAAAGACCATCAGGCACAGGATATCTTCTTTGTGGGTATTGATAGGTTGTATTGCCCACTTCTTTTCCGTTGATGTATAAAGTATTGGCATCTACTATTCGCCCTAAGAATACTTTTGCAGATTTGCCAATCATGGATTGGGGTACATTAATTTCTTTCCTGTACCAAACGACGCCATTCAAATCTTTCAATCCCTGGTCTTCCCAGTAACCGGGAATACCGATCTGCCTCCATTCTTTCGGTACATAAGAGGGATCGTACCAGGGAATGGGACCAGCAAGGCCTTTATCCTGCGGCTTGGGTATACCAATATTTCGGTGGAAGTTTCTTCTTTTAAGACTGTTAAGAAAAGCAGTGTCTTTATTATGATCAACGGTTTTCATAATAGAAGGAAAATCCTTTAAGGCATCTTTACTCATGAATGCTTCAATAGGAACTCCACCCCAACTCTAATTAATAATGCCGATAGGTACATGATATTTTTCGTATAATGCCTTGGCAAAAAAATAAGCGACGGCTGAAAAGTCGGGCACGTTTTCAGGATTGGCAGATTTCCAATAGCCAAACGGAAGATCTTCCTGAGGCCCCTGTAAATTTGTGACGTTCGGAACCCAAAATTGTCTTATTTCCGGATAATGTGCATTGGGAATGGCATTAGGGTAATAAACGCTGTGTAATTTTATTTGATGTACCATGTTTGACTGACCGGAGCAAAACCAAACATCACCAATCAATATATTGTGCAGGGTTATTTTATTTTTTCCCGCGATTTCCATCGTATAAGGGCCACCTGCTTTCATTGCGGATAATTTTAATTTCCATTGACCATCGTTATTTGTTCTGGTAGAATAACTTTTTCCGTTAAATTTTATTTTTACCTTTTCTCCTTTCGTCGCCCATCCCCAGATATTTATTGGCTTATTTCTTTGGAGGATCATGCTGTCTCTTAATATTTGAGGCAGCTTAACCTGTGAAAATACCTGTGGGCCTGAAAGAGCGAAGAGAATACTTAGTATTAAAAAATTTTTTTTCATTTTCGTGTGTGCTTTACCGTACGGTGTTAATTAATGTTCCGATATGATCAATGGTTATTATTATTTCATCTCCTGAGCGAAGTGTAAAATCGTTTGGAGGAACAATGCCTGTGCCCGTCATGATCAAACATCCGCATGGAAATGAACATTCGCGGTAGACAAATGAAACCAGTTCTTCCGGTGTTCTTTTCATCTGGCTGAGGGCTACACTACCTTCAAATACATTCTGATCTTTCCGAATAATTTCCAACTGAATATTTGTATCCGATTCTATTCCGTTTTTATTGACATAAATGCAAGGGCCAATGGCTCCACATGCGTCGTACGTCTTCGCTTGCGGCAGGTACAATGGATTTTCACCTTCAATACTGCGGCTGCTCATATCGTTCCCGATCGTATAACCAACGATTTTTCCTGAAGAGGTCACAACTAACGTCAACTCGGGTTCCGGCACGTCCCAAGTTGAATCTTTCCGGATATTCACTTTGGCTTTGTGACCGACAATTCGATGAGGTGTTGATTTGAAGAAAACTTCCGGCCGTTCTGCTTCGTAAACTTTTGCATAAAAGCCGCCACCGCCGGCATCTTTTGATTCTTCCTGCCGGCCAATTTTACTTCTTAAATAAGTTACTCCACAAGCCCACAATTCCTGTTTGCTACCAATCGGTGCCAACAATGATTCATTCAAAAATTTGTTTGCGACTTTTTCTGCTTTTCCTGATTTTATAAGGTTCGTTGCTTTTTCTAAAAGCGTGTCGTTGTTGATAAATGAATCCCAATCTTCTTTAATTGAAAAGAATTCATCGTCTCTCTCTATTACAATCGCCGATGTGGTTTTGTATAATTTCATTTTGAAACAGGTTTAAATAAAGTTTCAGGTGGTCCGAGATAAGACGGCTTTTCTCCTCCAAAATCGGCAACCATTTTTTCCAGGACAACGCCCGGGCTAATCATCCAATATTTTATCACATGCTTACCCTTTTTGTTGATAGAATGGTCGGTTGTTTTTATAATGATATCATTGGCCACCCATCTTCCCCATATCCGCGGGTTTGCATCCTCTTTATTGATTGAAACGATCTGGGGCTTTTCGTTGTCCACAGAAATCGCATACTGCAGACCGGTAGAGTCGTGAAGAAAATTGAGAGTTGGAGAAAAATAAGTATTGAGTTTGAATGGCCCCGAATCGTATGTGTAAAGAGTATACCCGAGATACGGATTGTTGTTATTGAATGTTCTTTGATTAGCCGTAACAGGGAATGTGGTAATACCGCTTCCTTCTCTGCCGATTCCGGGAATCACTTTCCATTTAATATCTTTTGTATTTACGGCTTTGGTATAATCGGAAGCTTCTATAGAAGCGTACCCATTTTTTTCATAATAAATATTTCCTTTTGCAGCATTGGGGACGAGACTTTTTGCCGTCACATCCTTCACATCAACTTTTACGCCCGGAGAAGCAGCAGAGTCTTTTGAAATATAAGTTACTTCAGGCATGTTGTTGTAGCGCGGTTGCTGCCAGTACGTGTAACCGATATGTGTTTGATCCATCATGTGGTCCCATTTTCCATTCGCCAGCTCATGATTATATTGGTAAGAGATCAAAGAATCTTTTGCGTAAAAATATTTCACACTATCAGCATAGAGATTGGCTTCCGGATTGTTTTCTTTCGCGAAGAACCTGTTTTTGGCAGCTGCTAAATAAAGTGCATTCAGGTTGGCAGAAGCTTCAATGGGATGCAACACTAATTCGAAGAAGGCATCCCTATATTTTTGTGGAAGAAAATTATTGATTCTTTGTGCGTTTACTGCAAGCTTGTTATAGTCGTTTACTACTCTTTGAAATTCGTCATAGTCAGTCAGGCTGTAGGTTTCAGGCGATAACAATTCCGGTTTTCTTCGTGCATTATATTGCGAATATTTCTGAATAAGATAACCAATTTCAGTTGCATATTTATCGCCAAATTGTCTTGCTGCCCATTCGGCATAAAAGTTTGGTAAATTATTGACAGTAATTTTTTTAGGGTTCCATGCATAATCCATGAAGAAGGAAATGGGAAACTCCATCGGTTTCAAATCGCCGACGTTTACGATCCATATTTTTTTAATCCCATATTGATAGGCGATGTGTAATTGCTCCCAAACTTTGGCGATGTTGTTGGTGTTGATCCATTTATAATTTCGCGGGCCGCCTACATAATCGAAGTGATAATAAATGCCATAGCCGCCACTACGAGGTTTGGCATTCAACGAAGGAACGCGTCTTAAGTTGCCCCAGTTGTCATCGCTGAACAACAATGTAACGTCCTCGGGTACACGCATTCCTTTATCATAATAATCCTGTACTTCTTTATATAGTGCCCAGTCTTGTGGAGTTTCAGATGCAGGTTTGCCTGTCACTTCTTCGATTAATTTTCGCTGATCCGCTACAATTTTTTCCAGCAAAGCTATATTGCTTCCTTGTGTCATTGGTTTGTCCCCATCTCCGCGCATTCCAATAGTAACAATACTTTCATGGTGATCCATGTTCTCAATCCCTTTTTTCCAGAATGAATCCAGCACGGCTTCATTAGTTTCATAATTCCATGGACCTTTGCCATAACGCTTCCATTCCTGCTGCGAACGCATCATTGGCTCATGATGGGAAGTGCCCATCACGATTCCCCATTTATTAGCGAGAATTGGATTCAGGGTATCATCGTCGTTAAAAGCATTTCCCCACATTGCCGGCCATAGGTAATTGGCTTTTAAGCGAAGCAATAATTCAAAGACGTTTTCATAAAACAGGTGATTGAAATTGCCAAATTTTTCGTGTACCCATCCTGATAGTGCCGGAGCTTCGTCGTTTAAAAAAATGCCGCGATATTTTACGAGAGGATGGTCACGGAGAAAAATATTTTTCTTTATGAAAAGAACTGGCCTTTTATTAACCGGAACGTCTGCCCACCAATACCAGGGAGAAACGCCCATTTGTTTTGATATTTCAAACGTACCATAAGCCGCTCCGCGTTTGTCGCTGCCCGCAATTACCAGGGCTTCTTTAATTCCTTTGAAAGGGTTGTTGGTTACCTGCACCTGGTAGGCGTCCCATTCGTTAACAATGCCGGCAGTATTCATTTTCTTTGATCTTTCCAGTTTTTGCAGCGCAGATGATTTTTGAAGAGTGCCGATAATAATTAGGTTGTCTGCTGATGTGGGCAGTTTGTGAACAATCGCAGGTTTTTTGCCTGTTACTTTTTCAATGTCACTTTGAAAAAGCTCCGCTGTTTTTTCAATGAGCCAGTCGTCATTTTTATCTGTATAAATGCTTGCGGCGTTCTGCTGATCTGCTATTTTAAAATCTCCTGCCCGGGGAGAAATGGTTACATAATTCTGTGCTTTTATCGTCCTTCCCCAGAAAATGAAAACGATTACAAAAAAGAAAAATAAGTGTGTGTTTTTTTTATGGCTCATATCAGATCAATATCAAAATAAAATTGTTTAAAAAAGTGCGTTTACTGCTTTAAAAGCCGATCGAATTTCCTCCATCCACCGGCAACACAACGCCTGTTATAAATGAGGCTGATTCTGAAGCGAGGAACAGTGCCGCATCTCCAACGTCTGATGGCTCTCCTAAAATTCCCATCGGCGTTCTTGCAAGCACACGTTGCTTGCGGTCTGCATCATTGTTCAGTGCTTTGGCCGACATGTCTGTGGCGATAAAACCAGGTGCAATGCAGTTGATTCTTATTCCTGTTGGCGATAGCTCCGCAGCCATTGCCCTTGTCATTGATTCAATAGCACCTTTTGAAGCGCTGTAGGCAATCACTTTGGGAAGTCCATATTGCGACGCCATCGAACTGATATTAACGATACTTCCTTTTTTATTTTTAATCATAGATTTTATCACTTCGCGTGAAAGTGTGAACATCGCTTCCACATTGGTATGAATTATTTTATGAAATTCTTCGTCTGAAACTTCGGTAAAATCTTTTTTCATATTGATGCCGGCGTTGTTAACAAGAATATCAATCCTGCCAAATTCTTTAAGCAACTGTTTTACCAAAGCAGGAATGCCGGCAAGATCGTCGAGATCAAAAGAAACGCTATGGCAAAGGCTTCCCAGCTTATCCTTCGCTCTTTTGAGCTTTTCTTCGTTCCGGCCGATGATGATAGTAGTAATTTTATTGTTCACAAATTTTTCTGCTATTGCAAAGCCAATTCCTGAGCCGCCGCCCGTTACGATTGCGATTGATTGTGTCTTAGTTTTTCCCATTAAGTATTGATTTTTTCAAATTATAAATGCCTGTTGCTTTGATAAATTATTTTGGTTTCTTTTTTTGCGACGATTGCCTCACGATAAATTCTGACCTTAAAATAATGGTGTTCGTGGCATGAATAGTAGAACTTCCGTTAAGATGATTAATAAGGTTTAAAGCGGCTACCTCGCCCATTTCATATCCCGGGTAATTGATGGTAGTAAGGTTTGGCTCTATCACCTTGCTTACTGCATCATTATTGAAACCGACAAATGCAATATCCTCCGGAATGCGGATACCTGCTTGTTTTAGCGCGAGCATACAACTAACAGCACAGTTATCGTTTGCAACAAAAATGCCGTCGGGCAAAGGTTTCATTTTTAATATAAGCCTCGCGGCCTCCTCTCCGGCTTCAAGACTCAGGTTTCCGGTGATGACATTTTTTTTGTCAAATTTTATTTTGTGTTCGGCCAAAGCCTCCTTATATCCTTCCAACCTTTCTTTGTAAACATTCAGGTTGGAAGCAGCCGTAATGTGCACAATTCTCTTACATCCCTGGCTTATTAAATGTTCTGTAGCCTGTTTGGCAGCCTTTTTATTTTCGATTAAAATATTTGTATGATGAGGATGATCTATTACACGGTCAAAGAAAATTACCGGGATGTTTTTCTGATAAAAAATATCAAAGTGCGAAAGATCAGTAGTGTCGTAGGCGAGTGATACAAGCAAGCCGTCGATCCTGTTGTTGAACATGGTTTTGGCACTCGCAATTTCTTTGTTCACAGATTCTGAGGACTGGCTGATGATAAGGTTGTAGTTATTTGCGTTGGCAATGCTTTCAATTCCTGCAATTACAGAAGACATGAAATTACTATTCAGCCTTGGAACGATTACACCTATTGTTTCTGTTTTCTGGCTGCGAAGATTGCGTGCAAAATGATTGGACCGGTAATTCATTTCGCGGGCCATATCAAAAACTTTCTTTTTTGTTTTTTTACTGACAACAGGATCGTCTTTGAGGGCACGACTTACTGTGGCAATTGAAACGTTGAGCTTTTCTGCGATGTCGTAGATAGTAACTTCTTTTTCGTTTATCATTTTGACTAAGTTCTGTAGCTTATCAATTTAAAAAAATTTTTGATCTGATTTAATTTCTTTCTATTCAACTTATTTGTTTTTTAAGCGACGATTTTCTTATTACAAGATTCGATCTTATAATAATAGTGTTGGTGTTTTGTATGTTGCCTATCCCTTTCAAATGATTTACCAGGTGGCGCGCTGCCACTTCACCAATGTGAATACCGGGGTAATTGATGGTGCTGAGAGCAGGCTCTACCAGTGTACTGATGGCGTCGTTATTGAAACCAACGATTGCTATATCTTCAGGAATATTAAGGCCATTTTCTTTCAGCGTGCGCATCACCACGGCAGCAACAAAATCGTTGGTGATAAAAGCCCCATCAGGCAGTGGTTTCATCTTAAGTAATTGCATCGCTGATTTTATTGCGCCTTTCTCTGTTAAATCATTTATGATAACAAGATTATCCTCTGCTGCTATTCCGCTATCTGCTAATGCATCTTTATATCCTTTGTATCTTTCTGCATATACATTGCGTTTAAGGCTCGACGTTATATTGACAATTTTTTTACAACCCTGCTCAATAAGATGTTTTGTGGCAGTATAGCCACATTGGTAATTATTAATTACCACAACCGTATCGTTTCCATCCTGTTCTACACGATCAAAAAAAATTAACGGCACACCTTTATTTCTAAACGCTTTGAAGTGGTCAAGATTTGTAGTTTCAAAAGAAAGGGATGAAATCAAACCGTCTACTCTTTTATTAAAAAGATTTTTTGCATTGGCGATTTCTTTGGTAAAGTTTTCAGAAGAGTGTGCGATGATAAGGTCATAGCCCGCTTCAGTAGTCACCTTTTCGATGCCGGCCAAAACGGAAGTTATAAAGTTACTCTTTAATTCATGAACCATTACGCCAATGGTCTGTGTGTGATTATTTCGCAGGTTACGTGCAAAATGATTAGTGCGATATCCCAGCCTTGCGGCCAAATCAAAAATCTTTTTTTTTGTTTGTTTACTGACAACAGGATCATCCTTTAAGGCGCGGCTTACCGTGGCAATAGAAATATTAAGTGCAGAAGCTATATCATAGATTGTCACTTCTTTGTCTCTTATCATTACAATCGTTTACATGCAGTATAATGTTGGTAAAGCTATATAAAAAAAATTTTTTTATGAAAAAAATTGTAATCGGTTACATTTTTAATAAAAAAGTCATACTTTAGCACTATTAATTGTAAAAATGACAATTAATAACCGTAAAAAAATGCTTGATTGATAACGTGCCTGGTAAAGAGAATGTTTTGTAAAAGGCTTCGATTGTTTTGACGTGTTGGTTTTCAATTTTGCTTTTTGTGGCGTTTAAAAAAAATCTCCGGAATTGAACACAGGAGAATAAAAGACACGCCAATTTTTTTCATCCGGTCTGCATGATGAAAAAACGTTTTCCTCATTCATTGGCGATGGAGGAATGATAATAGCACATAAAAAATCGATTTATACACTTTAAAAATTTAAAACTGCAGTTATGAAAGTTCTATTCCATCAAAAAGAGTTTCTGCAAAAGCGCGGGAACTGGCAGGGGAAAGGATTCATCTTTATTCTTTTACTATTCCTGTTTTCGGTGCCTGGCTATTGTCAAAATTCTATGCTTGTCAAAGGAAAGGTAACGGACGAATCAGGCCAACCCATAGTAGGCGCGTCCGTGGTGATAAAAGGCTCAAGTAAAGGTGTAACGACGAGCCCGGACGGAACTTTTGAAATCAATGCGGAGCCTTCCAGCACGCTTGTCATTTCATTCGTTGGTTTTGCCGATAAGGAAGTGAAAGCGAAGGATAACCAGTTTCTCAACATCACTTTAAGTCGTTCCGAAACGGGGCTTAATGAAGTAGTAGTAATTGGTTATGGTTCACAAAAAAAGGAGGCGATAACCGGTTCTGTTTCTTCTATTAGTGGTTCCAAACTGAATGAAGTTCCGGCTTCAAATATTTCGGACGCTTTGCAAGGACGCCTGCCCGGGGTGCAAATATCTCAGACAAGTACCAAGCCCGGTTCTACTATGCAAATTCTTATACGGGGTCAACGTTCGATTTCCGCCAGTAACGCTCCCTTAATAGTGCTCGACGGTATTCCTTTTTCGGGTTCTTTTAGCGATATCAACCCGGAAAATGTTAAAAGCATCACTGTTTTAAAAGATGCTTCGGCAACTGCCATTTACGGATCACGCGGCGCTAACGGCGTTATCCTTGTGACTACTAACAAGGGCGCGATCGGTCAGAAAGCCGAAATCCGTTATAATAGTTATTATGGCATACATAAACTTTGGGCGCCTTTTCCTATGATGAACGGACCGCAATTCGACAGCCTTCGTAAAAGGGCAGGAATTTACACAAACGGAACTTCTGAAGCAGACAATGTAAATACGGATTGGCAGAAATTATTTTACAGACCTTCTTCCCCGGTAACAAACCAAACTGTTGATGTTTCGGGCGGTACTGCAAAAGGGAGCTACCACTTTGGCCTCGGCTATTATGATGACCAATCATTGATTGCTACCCAGGAGTTTAAGAGGTTTTCGATCAACAGTTCCATAGACCAGGGAATTGGTAATTATATACGTATTGGATTTACAACCAATACTGATTACAATACATCGGAAGGTAACCAGGTAGGATTGTATAATATTTTGAGCATGTCGCCACTGGCGAGCCCATATAATGCTGACGGTTCATTAAGACAAAGCATACAGATGCCTTTGGATAATTCGTGGAATGAAACAAGATACATAGTTGACAGTCTAAAAAATCAATGGCTAAACCCGATCAAGACGCTGGGAACCTATAATAATATTTATGGAGAATTGAATATTCCCGGAATCAAGGGGTTGAAATACCGCGTCAATATTGGATTGAACTACAGTACTACTGATAATGGAAGTTACACGGGAACAGGAATAACCAGCACTAATGCTACTACGCCTTCTGTTGCTACGGTTATCCATTCAGTTACTCTTAATAAAACAATTGAAAACCTCCTGACTTACGACCGCACGTTTGGAGGTAAACATCACATTAACCTTACGGGCTTGTATTCTGCTGAACAGGATAATTACCATAGCTCAGATGTTTCAGCGCAAGGTATTCCTAATGATCAGTTCCAATTTTATAACCTTGGGCAAGCTCTTGGTCAGATCACCATTAATCCTAACTACCAGGGATATTCGCAGAATGGTCTGGAATCCTGGATGGGACGCGCGATATATGAATATTCAGACCGTTATATGTTGACAGCTATCGTTCGGTCCGACGGTTCTTCCATTTTGGCGTCCGGCCATCAATGGCATACTTATCCCGCCATATCAGCCGGATGGAACGTTGCCAACGAGTCGTTTATGAAAGATATAGCCTTGATCAATCAATTAAAACTTCGTGTAGGTTACGGAGAAACTTCTAACCAGGCTGTTGCACCTTACTCTACACTTGGTAGATTGAGCACAAGTCCTTACAATTTCGGCCCCACCAATGATGTTGTCGGATATTATGTTTCTGCACTTCCAAATCCTAACCTTGGATGGGAATATTCTAAAACCTGGAACTATGGCCTTGACTTTTCTATCCTGAACAACCGCCTATCAGGTACTGCAGAATATTATATAACAAAGACGAACGATCTTCTGCTTGGCGTGAACCTGCCAGCCACAACAGGCGTTGGTAGTTATACGGCAAACGTAGGTAATACGCAAAACAAAGGATTTGAAGTTTCAATAAACGGTCTGATATTGGATAATCATAATGGCTGGACATGGACAGCCGGTTTAAATGTATACAGTAATCAAAATAAACTTGTATCTCTTGCTTCCGGCCAGACCCAGAATATAGGTAATAACTGGTTTGTGGGGCACCCGTTAAATGTTATCTATGACTATAAAAAGATAGGACTTTGGCAAGCGAAAGACCCCTACCTTAATACATTGGAACCTGGTGGAAACGTCGGGATGATCAAGGTTCAATATACAGGAGATTATAACTCGGACGGGTCGCCGGTGAGAGCGATTGGCCCGAATGATGAACAGATACAGAACCTCGATCCTAAATTTCAGGGTGGTTTTAACTCTACAGTATCCTATAAAGGATTCGACTTTACCGTGGTAGGAATATTTCAAAGCGGAGGTATGCTGGTCAGCACATTGTATTCAGCATCAGGTTATCTCAACTTACTCAGTGGACGAAGAAATAACGTAAATGTTGATTACTGGACTCCTACAAATACTAACGCTTCATATCCTAAGCCCGGAGGAATTGCCAGCGGCGATAATCCAAAATATGGAAGTACACTGGGATACTTTAATGCTTCATATTTGAAGATACAAACCCTCACTCTCGGATATGATTTTAGCAAATTGGGATGGTTCAAAAATGCAGGTTTCAACAGGTTGCGGCTTTATTTTATGGTACAGAACCCGGTTGTGATGTTCTCACCTTATTATAAAGAAACTGGGATGGACCCACAAACCAATTCATACGGCGATCAAAATGCTGCTGTACCGCTTTCATCAAGTCTGCATCGCATTTTGACCATAGGTACAAATACACCAGAAACACGTAATTATATCCTTGGTATTAACTTGACATTTTAAAATCATATAATCATGAGAACTATAAATAAAAAAATTAAAATAAGTATAGCAGCCACCGCAATGCTGATGTTACTTTTCACATCATGTTCCAAAATCCTGGAAGAAACTCCACGCAGTGTTTATACACCCGATTTTTTTAACACTGAAGCGGGTGTAACGGGGGGAATAACGTCGTTATACGCAAATCTTCGCAACATTTACGGGAATGCGTATTACTATAACACCGGTGAAACTGGAACTGATGAAGTAACTTATGCTCAAAGTGCTGACCAGAATTTTAAGGTTATGGATGTTTCCGGCCAGGGAGACATTACCTCGCAGACCAGCCGCTCAGACGTATTGTGGTACAATTCCTTTGGCGCCATTAACACTGCCAACGGTGTTATTGAGAATGGTTCCAAAGCTGGTGTGTCGCCGGCGCTTGTTGCAGAAGCAAGGTTTTTTCGTGCATTCTACTATTTTCAATTAGTCCAGACGTTTGGTGGAGTTCCGTTGGATTTAGGTTCAGGTGTGTTGAAATTCAACACCAATCCTGTAGCACTTTCTACCAGGAACACAGTTCCCGAAGTTTATACCCAAGCAATTTTTCCTGATCTTGACAGTGCTCTAAACGAGTTGCCTGTAAATCCCCGGGTGATTGGTGGTGTAACCAAAACAGTTGCGCAACTTTATCTATCAAAAGCTTACCTCACGTACGGATGGTGGCTTAAAAATCCGAATAACATTCCCACTTATCCGGCCACGGACAGGACAGATCCCGACGGAAAAACTGCCCAGGATTATTTTCAGATGGCCTATGATGTTGCTACCAGCGCCATCAACGATCCAGGACCATATGGGCTAATGCCGACATTTTATGATTTGCACAATGCGGCAAACGATCGCAACAAAGAAGAATTGTTGTATGCAGATCATACCCAGTTTAATGAACTTTCAAACGGAGCGAGTCTTACTTACGGTGGCGGCGGTGGCCAGGACAACTTTGCAGGATGGATGATGCAATGGAATTATACAGTTATAACAAGCAGTACCAGCAGTAGCGGATGGTCGCCTGTAAATTCTGTTCAGCGCGCGGCTACTCAACCACTGGGTCGTCCGTGGACACGCATGGCACCCACCATTGGCGCCATTGAAAATACGTTTGCTGACAAGACAAATGATTCACGCTACGATGGGACTTTTGTTACTTCCTATCGTGGCAACTGGAATTTACAGGGTACCGGTGTTACCCAAACTACTCTATACAATGCCAACAACCTACCTGTTCATCCCGGGGACGCTATATTAACTTTCCTGGATCAACCGGACCCATCTATAACTTATCCAAGTGGCCAGGGAAACAGTAATATTGGTGCTGGCACATTGCCCGGAAGATCTGATTTTGTGATCGGGCCAAATGGTATCAGCAGAGTCGTCTACCCTGGTCTTTGGAAGCTTGGAGAATACCGCACAGATAATAACGGCACATTGGGACAACCGAATGCTGCCAGTACCCGTCCTTTCATTATCGCCTATTTCTCTGAGTTCTACTTTATTGGTGCTGAAGCAGCTGTAATGGGAGCAACTACCCAGGCCGGCCAAAGTGCGAGAGACCTGATCAACATTATTCGCGCTCGTGCCGGAATGTGGGACTATGACAATAACGGTGATTCAACATTGATACAAGATAACAGCGCTGCGATGACTGATGCAACTCCTGCAACAATTACAATTGATTATATCCTGGCAGAACGTTCCCGTGAATATTTTGGAGATGGCCGCCGTTGGCTTGATCTGGTGCGTACCCAGGAATGGGGCAAACTGGCTTCTTCTTATGAAATTGCCGGACCAAACTATGGAGACCACACTCCTCAAACTGTATCACGCGATATCCAGGACTATCTTTACCTGCGACCTATTCCGATTGGCCAGTTAAATAATATGCAGATGAGTGAGTCAGATCTCGCGGCATATCAAAATCCGAATTATCAGTAGTCGAATCGTTTGCGTCTTGCTCCGGAACAAAATAGTTTTTTTCTATAATCAAATAATGATCGGGGGATGAAAGTATTTTCATCCTTCCTTTCATTTTTTTAAGAGCGATATGTAAGAAGGGTATTAAGAAGAAAAAATGAGATAATCAATATAAAAATAATACGTAAAACTTCATTTACTATCAAAAATGCAATTGTGGTATCCAATGGAGTTAGTACTTTTAAGGTTCATTCATAACTAAAATTAAATTAATAAACATGTCAGTAGTTACAGGAAAAAAAGAATACTTTAAAAAGATCCCTCAGATAAAATATGAAGGTTTAAAAAGTGATAACCCGCTTGCGTTTCGCTGGTACGATGAAAATAAAAAGATTGCCGGCAAAACGATGAAAGAGCATCTAAAATTTGCCTGCGCTTACTGGCACTCATTTAACGGAAACGGTTCTGATCCTTTTGGTGGTCCTACACACATCTTCCCCTGGAATGAAAAAGAAGATGCTGTAAAACGTGCCAAAGATAAAATGGATGCAGCTTTTGAATTTATCACCAAAATGAATCTCCCCTATTATTGTTTTCATGATGTGGACGTGGTAGATTACACTGATGATGTAAAAGAAAACGAAAAGCGTTTAAAAGCGCTTACAGCTTATGCCAAACAAAAACAGGAAGAAAGCGGTGTAAAATTATTATGGGGAACCGCCAATCTTTTCTCTCATTTGAGATACATGAACGGTGCGGCAACTAACCCTGATTTCGCTGTTCTCACTCATGCGGCTGCTCAGGTAAAAGCTGCATTGGATGCAACAATCGAATTAGGCGGTGCGAACTATGTTTTCTGGGGCGGTCGTGAAGGTTATATGAGTTTGCTAAACACCAATATGAAAAGAGAGCAGGAACACCTTGCGCGTTTTTTACATACTGCAAAAGATTATGCAAGAGCCAATGGTTTTAAAGGCACTTTTTTCATCGAACCAAAACCTTGCGAGCCAACTAAACATCAATATGATTATGACGCAGCAACAGTTATCAGCTTCATGCGCCAGTTTGATTTGATGGATGATTTTAAACTGAATATCGAAGTGAATCATGCTACATTGGCCGGTCATACTTTTACCCATGAATTGCAGGTGGCGGCTGATGCGAACGTTTTGGGAAGCATGGATGCCAATCGCGGCGATTATCAAAATGGCTGGGATACTGATCAGTTTCCCAACAACATTAATGAACTCACAGAAGCGATGCTGATAGTTTTGGAAGCTGGCGGACTGACAAGCGGTGGCATCAATTTCGATGCAAAAATCCGCAGAAATTCAACCGACCCGGCTGATCTCTTTTACGCACACATCGGTGGCATGGATGCGTTTGCAAGAGCGCTCATTATCGCTGATAACATTTTGAAAAAATCAGAATATAAAAAATTAAGAGAAGATCGTTATGCCTCTTTCGATAAAGGAAAAGGAAAAGCTTTCGAAGAAGGAAAATTATCACTGGAAGATTTGAGAAATCTCGCTGCTGAAAACGGTGAACCTGAAGTGAGAAGTGGCCGCCAGGAATACTTTGAAAATTTGGTAAACCGTTATATCTGATCTTGTAAACCAAAGCTATGTCACTTGTAAATACATCCTCCTCTGCTGCAACCGGTAGTTTTGATAAAGGGAATCCTTTTTACATCACCTTGCTAACATTAGTTGCAGCGTTGGGTGGATTATTGTTTGGATATGATACCGCTGTAGTAAACGGCGCCGAAAAGTCACTTGTGGCTTTCTATATTCAAGCCATCACTGATCCGGCACATCATCAATATGCCGTTGCAATGATCTCGCAATACAGGATATTGATGGTCATTGTTTTGTTTGGCGTCTTCCTTGTTATTTGTGGGCAGATCATCCGGCTGATGGGAATGAAAAAAGCGTGGATCATTTGCCTTGTTATCATTGCCGGTTTAGTCTACTGGGCAGAAGGTTTTGTGGCGAAGGGATTTCCCGCTGATGCTGCTTCACTGCAGGACACAGCAGATGTGATCAAAGGCTTTTTAATTTCGAGTGCCCTTATCGGTTGTGTGATTGGTGGCGCCTCTGCCGGGTTTATTTCAAAATCTTTAGGAAGAAAGAACGGCTTATTAATTGCCGCCATTGCTTTTTTTATTTCCGCGATCGGCGCGTGGAAGCCGGAAGCCTTCAACATTTTCGGAACTGAGGATGCCTATTCTTTTGTGATCTTTCGCATAATCGGCGGCATTGGTGTTGGTATTGCTTCAATGATTTCTCCAATGTACATTGCCGAAATTGCGCCTGCAAATATGCGTGGCAAACTGGTTTCTTTCAACCAGTTCGCGATTATTTTCGGAATGCTGCTAATTTACTTCGTGAATTATTTTATCGCACAGCAGGGCAACGAGCAATGGTTGCTAAATGAAGGTTGGCGCTGGATGTTCTTTTCAGGAGTGATTCCTGCAGGAATATTTTTTATCCTTCTGTTTTTTGTTCCCGAAACACCGCGCTATTTGGTAATAAAAGGCTACGATGATAAAGCATTGAAAGTATTGAAGAAAATTTCAGGAAATGAAAACGCCTCAAAAATTCTGAAAGAAATCAAAGCCACCACACAAGAAAAAGATGTCCCTTGGTTGTCTTACGGTTTCTTCATCATTTTCGTGGGAATCATGCTTTCTGTATTTCAGCAGTTTGTGGGCATTAATGTGGTCTTGTATTACGCCAGCAACATTTTCAGAAACATGGGATCATCTACGGATTCGTCTTTATTGCAAACGATTATTGTGGGAATTGTAAACCTTGTATTTACTGTGGTTGCTATTTATACCGTTGATAAGTTTGGACGCAAGCCTTTAATGATCATTGGTTCAATCGGTATGGCATTGAGTATGACCGCATTGGGTTTTTCTTTTTACTTTAATCAACTCGGGATAGCCGCTTTGATTTTTATGCTCGTTTATACCGCTGCCTTTGCCATGAGCTGGGGACCGGTTTGCTGGGTTTTGCTTGCAGAAATTTTTCCCAACAGCATTCGTAGTGCGCTTTCCATCGCGGTTGCGGCGCAGTGGATAGCCAACTGGATCGTTTCGCTCACTTTTCCGGTAATGAACGACAATGTATGGCTCACCAATAAATTCCATCATGGATTCTCTTACTGGATCTATGGAGTTATGGGCGTTCTCTCTGCCATCTTCATGTGGAAATTCGTTCCGGAAACAAAAGGCAAAACGCTCGAAGAGATTGAAGGTTTATGGAAACGAAAACCAAAAGAGACAGTGGAAGAAGCTTTATTGACAAATCCTGAATTTTAATACACTTTATATTTAACGCGCTCATGAAAAAAATTATTTTCTCCGTCTTCGCGATTCTTTGTTTTGCCACTATTGTCCAGGCCCAGACGCCTGCTTATTTGAATACATCATTGCCTATTAATGCAAGAGTAAATGATTTGGTGTCAAGACTTACTTTAAAAGAAAAAGTAGACCAGTTGATGTACACCGCTCCTGCAATTCCGAGGTTGAATATTCCAGCGTATAACTGGTGGAATGAAGCGCTGCATGGGGTTGCTCGTTCCGGACCGGCGACCGTTTTTCCACAGGCAATCGGTCTTGCGGCTACTTTTGATAACAAACTGGCTTTACAGGAGTCCTCTGCCATTTCAGATGAAGCAAGGGCTATGTTCAATGCCTTTCAAAAAAATAAAAACTACGCGCAATACGCGGGTCTCACTTTTTGGACGCCTAACATCAATATTTTTCGTGATCCCCGCTGGGGACGTGGCCAGGAAACCTACGGTGAAGATCCTTATCTCACCACACAGATGGGCGTGGCTTTTGTAAAAGGATTGCAGGGCGATAATCCAAAATATTTAAAAACAGCTGCATGTGCAAAGCATTTTGCGGTTCATAGCGGACCTGAAAAGCTGCGGCACGAATTTGATGTAAACGTTTCTAAAAAAGATTTGTGGGAAACCTATTTGCCCGCGTTCCATGCATTGGTAAAAGAAGGCGTTGCCGGAGTGATGTGTGCTTATAATTCAGTGGACGGGCAGCCGTGTTGCGCCAATACTTATTTGTTGCAGGATGTGTTGCGTAACCAATGGAATTTTAAAGGTTACATAACCTCAGATTGCTGGGCATTGGTAGATATCTACCAGGGGCACAAATATGTTCCTACTGCCACCGAAGCTGCTGCTGTTGCTTTAAAACGCGGAGTGGATTTGAATTGTGGAAGCACTTTTCCATCCTTAGTCGATGCGGTAAAACAAGGGCTTGTAAGCGAAAAAGAAGTTGACAGCGCACTGAGTGTTTTAATGAAGATCAGGTTCAGGCTGGGACTTTTTGATCCTGCCAAAGACAATCCGTATAACCGCATTCCTGAGTCTGTGGTAAATAGCGAAGCCCATAGAAATTTGGCGAGAAAAGTTGCGGAAGAATCAATCGTTCTTTTGAAAAATGATGGTGTTCTTCCATTGAAAAATGATTTGCATAACTATTATGTTACTGGTCCAAATGCCGCGGTAATAGAGCCTTTAATCGGAAACTATTATGGCGTTAATAAAGATATGGTAACGGTTTTAGAAGGAATTACCGGTCATGTACAACCCGGCAGCCAGGTTACTTATCGCCAGGGCACTCTGCTTTCAAGAGACAATGTAAACAAGGCTGACTGGGCATCGGGTGTAGCGAAAGTATCAGATGCGACCATTTATGTAATGGGCATTTCTGATTTGATTGAAGGAGAGGAAGGCGAGTCGATCGCTTCCTCCACTTCAGGTGACAGGCTTAATTACAATGTTCCGCAGAACCAGATCGATTATTTAAAGAAATTAAAGGCCGGCAATAAAAACCCGGTGATTGCTGTAGTTGCAGGCGGAAGCCCGATGAATTTATCAGAAGTGCAAAAAATTGCAGATGCGGTTTTACTGGTTTGGTATCCCGGTGAAGAAGGCGGAAACGCTGTCGCCGATGTTATCTTCGGAAAAGTATCGCCATCCGGAAAATTACCGCTCACTTTCCCAAAATCGTTTGACGATCTCCCTCCTTTCACTGATTATTCAATGAACGGAAGAACCTACAGGTATATGAAAGCAGAGCCGATGTATCCATTTGGATTTGGGTTGAGCTATACTACTTTTACGTACAGCAATTTGAAATTGTCTAAAACAAGTGTTGAAAAAAATCAACCTGTCGATGCAGAAGTAACGGTTACCAATTCAGGAAAAGTTGCCAGCGATGAAGTAGTGCAATTGTACCTTACACATCTGCCCGGCGGAAATGATGTTCCACTTTATTCTTTAAAAGGATTTCAACGCATTCATCTTGCAGCAGGCGCTTCTCAAAAAGTGAAATTCACTATTACTCCCGACATGATGAAACTGGTGAATGAAGACGGTAAAAGCGTTTTAGATGATGGAAATATCAAGGTTAGCATCGCAGGTTCTTTACCCTCGCAAAGAAGTGTTGATCTTGGCGCGGCCAAGCCCGTAGAAGCTACATTTAGCGTGAAGTAGTTTCACTTTTAGAAATACTAAAAACAATATTGCATGTTACTCTTAGGAATAGATATCGGCACCTCTTTTATAAAAGTGGCTGCGGTAGATTCGTCTACGCAGCAAATTGTGGCAACGGCGCAATGTCCCGACAGTGAGAACCCGATCACTTCCCACAAACCGGGTTGGGCTGAGCAATCTCCGGAAATGTGGTGGGAGCAAACGTTAGAAGCCTTTGAAAAATTATCCAAAAAAATTGATCCGAAAGATATTGCCGCCATCGGTATTTCTTACCAGATGCATGGCCTGGTGTTGGTGGATAAAGATCACCAGGTTTTAAGAGATAGTATCATCTGGTGCGATAGCCGCGCGGTTGAAATAGGCGAAAAAGCTTTTAACAAAATTGGCCCCGAAACCTGTTCTACCTGTCTCTTAAATTCGCCGGGAAATTTTACCGCGTCAAAATTGGCCTGGGTAAAAAACAATGAACCGGAAGTTTATAAGAAGATCGATAAGATCATGTTGCCGGGAGATTTTATAGCAATGAAATTAACCGGGCAGATCACTACCACTTCCTCGGCATTGTCTGAAGGGATTCTGTGGAACTTTAAAACAGATGCGATTTCTGAGGAAGTGATTGATAATTTCGGTTTTGACAAATCGCTGATACCGGATGTAAAGGAGTTGTTTTCTTCCCATGGAACAATCTCACCAGAAGTTTCACAACGGTTAGGCCTAAACGAAAATGTAACAGTAACTTATAAGGCCGGCGATCAGCCAAACAATGCTTTATCATTAAACGTGCTGCAGCCCGGGGAAGTGGCTGCAAATGCCGGAACATCGGGCGTTATTTATGCCGTTACTGACAAATTACTATCGGACAAATTTTCAAGAGTAAACAGTTTTGTCCACGTAAATCATACAGCGGACGAAAAACGTATCGGCGTATTGCTTTGTATTAATGGCTCCGCGATCATGAACAGCTGGGCAAGAAAAGTTTGTGGTGAAAATTTTTCTTATAAAGAAATGGATGCAAAGGCAGCTGAAATTCCTCCGGGCAGTGATGGTTTGTTCGTTCTTCCTTTTGGTAATGGGGCCGAAAGAATGCTGAAAAACAAAATTGTTGGCGCACATATTAGCAATATTGATCTGAACAAACATTCGAAAGCCCACATTTATCGAGCAGTGCAGGAAGGCATTGCATTTGCTTTCAGGTATGGGCTGGATATTATGAGAGAAAACGATTTGCATCCAAAAATTATCCGTGCGGGGAAAGCCAATCTTTTTTTAAGCGAAGTTTTCATTCAATCATTTGTGAATGCAACAGGTGTTGCAGTAGAGTTGTACGAAAACGATGGCAGTGCCGGTGCGGCTCTTGGTGCTGGCATTGGCGCAGGTATTTACCAATCTTACAGTGAAGCCTACACGAAATTTAAACCGCTCGCTACTTATCAACCGACAAATTCTGAGTTATATGATGAGTTGTACAATAAGTGGAAGAGTTTGCTGGAGTTGTATTTGGTTTAAATGGGAAATAAAAATTCGAAAAATTTGTTCAATCACTATCTGAAATCCTTATTTTTCCCCAAAAAGTTTTTCCTAACTCTATTTAATTTTCTTTTCCTGATAAATTATTATTTACTATGTCCAATCAAACTTCGGCAACTAAAAGTTTTGGTCACGGCTTCGAAGAAGTAAATGGACTGAAAATGTATTACGAAATTTATGGAGAGGGGAAGCCACTTGTCTTAATTCATGGTGGCGGTTCCACAATACAAATAACATTTGGAAAAGTGATTCCATTGCTTGCTAAAAGCAGGAAAATAATTGCGGTTGAATTGCAGGCGCACGGCCGCACAGAAGACAGAAATACTGATCTTTCATTTGAGCAGGATGCAGATGATGTGGCAGCACTTCTCAATAAACTGAACATTTCCAAAGCGGCCATTTTTGGGTTTAGTAACGGCGCAACAACTTCAATTCAAATTGCTATTCGTCATCCTGAACTTGTGGATAAATTAATTCTGGGTTCTCCACTCGCCAAACGAAACGGGGTTCCTGCCTGGTTTTGGGATTTTATTAAAGATGCACGCATTGAAAATATGCCAAAAGTATTAAGAGAAGAATATTCAAATGTTGATCCGGACAGTTTGCAGAACATGCATGATAAAGATGCCAAGCGAATGGTCAATTTTAAAGATATTGCCGACGAAAAGATTAAATCTATTAAAGCGCCGACTTTGATCATTATTGGAGACAAAGATGTAATCACTCCTGAACATGCGCTTGAATTGCACCGTCAAATTGCCGGCTCTGAATTAGCGATTATTCCTGGAGGACACGGTGAATATATTGGTGAGATAACCACGATCAAACCCGGCTTTAAAGAAAGTCAGCTCGTTGTTCCAATGATCGAAAAATTCCTGGATACTTGAAATATATAACAAGAAGAAATCAAAATAAAAATTTCTCTTTTTTCTTTTAATACTGTCTTCTTTTTCATAGAATAAGCTGTTATTGTTTTTATTCGCCTTTGGTGTAACTTTCGTGTATGCTTCCAGGGCTTTTCATATTTGGGAATCCGAAAATCAGAAACAGCTTCTTTTTCTCTTTGGTGATTTTGTTTTTGCTTCCGCTAAATTCTTTTTCACAAAAAGTTGTTTCAGTAACTGTTAACGACGGCATTAATCCTGCAACTGCTGAATACATTCACCAGGGAATTGAAAAAGCAAAAGAAGATAAAGCCCAATGCCTTATCATCAATTTGAATACACCCGGCGGGTTGCTCAATTCGACAAGAAACATTGTTACTGATATAATGCAATCCACAATCCCCGTTGTGGTTTATGTTTCTCCTTCCGGCGCTCATGCAGGCTCTGCTGGTACTTTTATTACTCTTGCTGCGAACATCGCTGCGATGGCTCCGGGAACAAATATTGGCGCGGCTCACCCGGTAGATATGCAGGGAAAAACAGATGCTGTGATGAATGAAAAAGTAATGAATGACGCTTCGGCTTTTATCAGGACGATAGCAGAAAAAAGAGATCGAAATGTGCAATGGGCTGATGATGCAGTGAGGAGTAGCGTTTCAATAACAGAACAGGAAGCACTTGAAAAAAATGTCATCAATATTATTGCAAATGATGAAAAAGATTTGCTCGCAAAATTGGATGGAAAGCAAGTTGAAATAAACGGCAGCACAAGAATTTTGAATACTAAAAATGCAACGGTCGAACCGTTGGAAATGGGTTTCTTTCAAAAAGTGCTGAGCCGCTTGAGTGATCCAAATATTTCTTACATCCTTATGATGCTTGGCTTTTACGGATTATTGTTTGAATTGTTCAGTCCCGGGGCGATCTTTCCCGGCATCGTCGGTGTTATTTGCCTGATCTTCGCTTTTTATTCAATGAGTTCCATGCCGGTTAATTATGCCGGTTTGGCTTTGATCATTTTTGGAATTATTCTTTACATCCTTGAAATAAAAATCGTGAGCCATGGAATGCTTGCGGTTGGCGGAACGGCATCTGTTTTGCTCGGCTCACTCACACTTTTCAGATCCAGTCCTGTACAAAATTTTGTATCATTGTCGTGGTCAGTGATCTTTTCAGTAACTGCTGTTTCTGCTTTATTCTTTCTTTTTTTGATCAGCATGGGTGTAAGGGCACAAAAAGCCAAACCGGTTTTGGGCGATAACAGCATGATTGGAAAAATAGCACTTACTGCCGGAGACCTGGATTTGCAGGGGCAAGTAAAGTTAATGGGCGAAACATGGAATGCAATTTCTCTTGCCGGAAAAATTGCAGCAAACGAAAAAGTGGTGATAAGGGAAATAAAAGGCCTTACTTTATATGTCGAACCGTTGAATCAATCAGTATAATTTCATTCATCTTTTTATTCTAAAAACAAAAAAATGCAACAGTTTCCCATTGGTCTTCCTATTATCATTATTATCATTTTCGTGCTTTATATCCTGGCCAGTTCCATTCGCATTCTGCGTGAATATGAAAGAGGTGTAGTCTTCAGATTGGGCCGTGTGCTCGATAATGGTGCTAAAGGACCCGGCCTTATTTTGCTTATTCCTTTAATCGATAAAATGGTAAAGGTAAGTTTGCGAACAGTAGTGATGGATGTGCCGCCCCAAGACGTGATCACAGCAGATAACGTTTCTATAAAAGTGAATGCAGTAATTTATTTCAGGGTTGTAAATCCACAAAGTGCAATTCTTGATATTGAAAATTATCTGGCTGGTACTTCTCAACTTTCACAAACAACTTTGCGAAGTGTTTTGGGGCAATCTGAGCTCGATGATCTTCTTTCTCAAAGAGAAAAAATAAATTCTCATTTGCAGCAGATCATCGATCAACAAACAGAACCATGGGGTGTAAAAGTGACACATGTGGAAGTGAAACAAATTGATTTGCCACAGGAAATGCAGAGAGCAATGGCCAAGCAGGCTGAGGCTGAACGGGAAAGAAGGGCAAAAGTAATTTCAGCTGAAGGTGAATACCAGGCTTCCCAAAGATTGAGCGATGCGGCAAAAATTTTAAGTGAGCAACCAAGTGCATTGACGTTACGTTATTTACAGACACTTAGGGAGATCGCCACTGAAAATAATTCAACTACTATTTTCCCAATACCCATCGATTTTATGAAGCCGTTCATGAAGACTTTGACAGAATCACAAAATAAAGATGGAAATACGGTTATTACCAATCCTGAAGACAAATAAGGTTTTTTGGCATTAATCATGTATTTTAAGTCGTTGCCAACTGCAATAGTTGGCAACTTTTATTATACAATCACTAAAGAGAAATATGCAGATGAAACAGATCGAAATTGGACATTTACAACCTGAAGATTACCAGCAATTATTAACGGCGATGAAGGCTTCGTATCCCAACTGGGCGGGTGGTTACTGGACTTTGGAAACAATCCGCAAGCTGATTGAAAAATTCCCCGAGGGACAAATTGTAATAAAAGGAGATGGTGTTGTAGTTGGTTGCGCCTTGTCTATCATTGTCAATTACAGCAGATTTGGAGATCAACATAATTACAAGCAAATTACGGGCAATTACACTTTTAATACGCATGATCCGGATGGCGATGTGCTTTATGGAATTGAAATTTTTATTCATCCCGATTACCGCGGATTAAGGCTTGGAAGAAGATTGTATGATGCGCGAAAAGAATTGTGCGAGCGTTTGAATTTGCGTGCGGTTGTATTTGGTGGAAGAATTCCCGAGTATCATAAATACGCCGACAAAATGTCTCCGAAAGAATACATTCAAAAAGTGAAGCAAAAGGAAATATATGACCCGGTGCTTTCCTTCCAACTTTCCAATGATTTCCATGTAAAAAAAGTATTGAAAAATTACATGCCTGAAGATGCGCAGAGCAAGGAATTCGCCACCTTACTTCAATGGGACAATGTCTATTATTCAAGCGATACAAAAACGATTTTTAATGCAAAGACTTATGTTCGTCTTGGATTGATACAGTGGCAAATGCGACCTTATAAAAATATGGATGAAATGTTTACGCAGGTTGAATTTTTTATCGATTCTATTTCTGCTTACAAAAGTGATTTTGCATTATTGCCCGAACTTTTCAACGGTCCATTACTGGCGGAGTTTAATGATATGTCGGAAGCCGAAGCGATGCGTGCTTTGGCAAAATATACACCGGACTTCAAAAGCCGTTTCAGCGATCTGGCGATCAGGTACAATGTGAATATTATAACCGGAAGTGTTCCTTCCCTGGAAAATGGAACATTGAAAAATATTGGTTATTTATGCCACAGAAATGGAGTTGTAGATCAATATGAAAAAATTCACATCACGCCTGATGAAGCAAAATTTTGGGGCATACGCGGTGGCGATTCTCTAAAAGTTTTTGATACTGATGCAGGAAAGATCGGCATTTTGATTTGCTACGATGTTGAGTTTCCTGAACTTTCAAGATTGCTGGCAGAACAAGGAATGCAAATCCTGTTCGTTCCTTTTTTGACCGATACGCAAAATGCGTATAACCGTGTGCGCTATTGTGCACAGGCACGTGCGATAGAAAATGAATGTTTTGTTGCAATAACCGGTTGTATTGGTAATCTTCCCAAAGTGGAAAACATGGATATTCAATATTCACAATCGGTTGTTTTCACGCCTTGTGATTTCTCTTTCCCATCAAATGGAATTAAGAGTGAAGCGACTGCCAACACAGAGATGATCCTCATTTCTGATGTCGATCTTTCATTGCTTGATGAATTGCATGCACATGGAAGCGTAAGAAATTTAAAGGATCGCAGAACAGATTTTTATGAACTGGTTTTGAAGGAAAGAACTTCCTTATGATTTAAATAAAAAGTTATGCAGATAAAAGAGATAACGCTACAGTCAACAAACATTTCTGATATTTTTTTATTTTATAAAAATGTTTTGCAAATGGATGTAGTTCGCTCCCCAAGCGGCTTTGCTGTTACTGCCGGTGCAACCAAGCTGATCTTCGAAGAGAGTAAAACGACAAAAAATCCATTTTATCATTTTGCGTTTAATATTCCATCCAATCAATTCCTAGAGGCTTTTGAATGGACAAAACAAAAAGCGGATCTTTTGTGGTTGAAAGATTATAATGGCTATGTTGCCGATTTTGTAAACTGGCACGCCAAATCGTTTTATTTTAAAGATACTGCTGGTAATATTTTGGAAATGATTGCGCGATTTGATCTGCCTAATTCTTCGGAAGAAAAATTTTCAGCAAAAAGTATTGTCAATGTCAGTGAGATTGGTCTTGTTTTTCCTGCGGAAACTTTTGATGCTGACATTGATGAACTGATGAAAGAATATTCACTTGATTATTTTGAAAAACAACCGCCGTTGCCACAATTCAGAGCAATTGGAAATGACGAAGGATTGTTTATTTGTGTACCGGAAAACAGGATTTGGTTTACTACTGATGTTGAATCAAAAATGTTTCCTCTTGAAGTTACTTTTAATAATAAAAACAAGTTGCATAAACTGGAGATGAAGTAGATTCAAGATTTAAATTACTAAATGAAAACAGGCCAGAATTAAATAATCAATCTCACACCACCAAGGTCTGAAAGCCTGTGAGGAAACCGGTCGCCGGGAGAACCGATGAACATAAAATTCTGCGGAATATTCCATTCTTTGCTGAGGCGTTTGATTAATTCCGGTCCAAAAACCCCATGAATCTTAATGTATTCAATTTTTATGTCAGGATAAGCCCTGTCAAGCGCTTCGAAATCGCGCATAAAAGTTTCGTTCATTTGCTCCTCTTTCTGAAGTACGGTTACAATCTTTAGTCTTTGCGTTATTTCATTTTCTCTTACATAAATGATCACTTTGTTTAATACAGCAATGTCATCTCCTTTCGTAAAAAAAACAAAAGCCTGTTTGTTTAACTGTCTTAATTGTTTGGCAAGATGAAACCTGCTGAAGATGGTAGCCTGTTGTAGTTTATCAAAAAACTTATTGACATAAATAATAAGATACCGGATAACCATTTTGCGTTCCAGAAAAATAGTGATAATGAGAAACGCCGGAATAAAATATTGAAGAAAGACTACGAGATATTCGGGGTGAAGTTTTACATTTCCGTACAAAGCGATCAGCACTCCCAAAATTCCCAAAACAACCGTGCTGGGTGCCGCAATTTCAGGTCGTGGCAATCTTGATCGCTTGATCTTTAGTAATAAATTTCCAATTCCAAAAAACACCATAACAGACAAGAAAGAAATGGTGTAAACACCTGCCAGCGGTCCTAATTCACCTTCTGTTATAAACAGAATAGAAAGGCATAAAATGTAAAACATTATGAGGATGCGTGGTGAAGCATTTTTTTTGTTTTCCTTCAGCAACATTTGAGGAAGAATGCGGTCGAGTGTCATTCTTTTTAATAAACCACCTACGCCGACAAACGAGGTAAGCACTGCACCACTCAGTACCAATGCTGCATCAAGTGAAATAATTATGGCGAGCCAATTGCCAGCGGTATTTTTCCCCATGAATGATAAGAGTGCATTTTGGTTATGAACAGCACTTCCTATTGGCAAAACCATCACTGCGAGCAGGGCAATAGTTGGATTAATAATCGTTACTGCCACCCACATATTTCTAAGCGTTTTGGGGAAAACACCTTCTTTCTGTTCTTCTACAAAATTGGCCGAGCTTTCGAAACCCGAAATTCCCAACATGGCAGTGCTGAAACCGAGAAACAGAACATTGAATAAGCTGCCTTTAACAGGTGTGTGGAAATTAATTGTTGCTAAATCGAAACCATGATTAAACAAAAAAATTATTGCACTTACTATGAGTAAAGCCATCACAGCTAAATGAGTGATGAAGATGATCGTAGCTACTATTGCAGATTCTGAAATTCCCGAAATGGTTAGCAATAAAAATATTGTGAGCAACACCATTGTCGCAACAATCACCGGAAACACAGGAAAAACGCTGTGTAAATATTCCATTGCTTCGCTTGCAGAAATCACCGCTGTGACCATGTAAGAAAGAATGGTAAGGCATGCAGCAATTGATGCGTTTCCCTTGCTTGTTGTATTTAAGAGAATATTGTAAGCGCCGCCATTCAATGGTAAAGCGCCCACAGATTCACCATAAATTTTTCTGAAGGCAAACAATACCGCAGCTACGATCAAAAGAGCTATAAAAGCATATTGTCCTGCATATACGATTGTAAGAGCAGAAACATAAAGACAGGATGAAGTAATGTCGTTTCCACAAATGGCGGTAGCCTCGAGTTGCTTTAATTTTTTTTGATGGGAAATAGGTTGTTGGTTCATACAGCAACTGAATCTTTGTGAAACACTATGAAATTTGCATTGCGATTAGAAATCCGGCCATCACCAAAGATTTTTGTTCAAATGTATTGATACAATTTAAAAATTATTTTTCCATACCGTATAACAATTAATATGCCTGTATGTTACTTTTCGGAAAATAAAAATTCAGCATTTTTGCTTGTTTGCTGTGCCGCTTCTTCTACTGAAATGTTTTTTATTTCTGCCAGTTTTTCTACAATGTATTTCAAATAACTACTTTCATTTCTTTTACCGCGAAACGGAACCGGAGCAAGATAAGGAGCATCTGTTTCAAGAACAATCTTATCCAACTCTATATTCTTAATTATTTCTGACAAGCCGGCATTTTTAAAAGTGAGTACGCCACCAATGCCGAGATAAAATCCTGCATCAATAATTTCTTTTGCTTCCTCCAGGTTGCCCCCGAAACAATGATAGATCCCATACAAACCTTTGCCCTTGTATTCACTTAATGCATCAATCGTTTCGCGCGTGGCATTTCGCGTATGAAGTATCAGGGGCCGTTTATATTGAATTGCCCAATGCGCATGTATATGCAGGCTTTCATATTGTTGTTTTTTAAAAGTGGTATCCCAATAAAAATCCAAACCGGTCTCGCCGATACCAGCAAATTTTCTTTCGGCTAACTGTTCTTCGATCAATTCCAGTTCGTCTTTAAAATTTTCCTTTACAGAACAAGGATGAAGGCCTGCCATTGCAAAGATTCGCTCTGGATATTTTCTTTCAAGAGCGATTTGCGCTTCCGTTTCTGAACTATCGATAGCCGGTAAATAAAATTTTTCAACGCCTTCAGCGTTAGCTCTTTGGATAACTTCATCTATGTCGTTTTCAAACTCTTTTAAATACAAATGAGTGTGGGTGTCTATAAGTTTCATGCCAACAAAGGAATCAAAAATTTTTTAACTCATTATTAAACTTCCTTATGCAACCAAAGTCAATAGTCCTGTTTTTCACATTTTCCACTCTAAATTAAAACTCTATGAAACAGAATTTAGGTTTAGCAACATCGATTTTTCTTTTCTCGACGTTGCTATTTTTCAGTTCGTGCAAAAAAGACAACGCGATCAATTCTAATGATCCCAATCCTTCGCTCACGGTCGAGGCGGCCCAAAGTGATGCCGCATCAGATGACCAGTTCAATGATGTTTTCAATATCACGATGGGTGTTCAGTCTTCTGACGTTGGAGAAGACATTGGTATCGGAACCGGTTCAGGCATTATTTACAGGACTACCGGCGACGCCAGCTCAAAATTTGTTGATTCTGTTGCGCGTTGTTTCACAGTAACTGTCGATCCAACAACGCTGCATGTTTTTCCCAAGACTGTCACCATTGATTTCGGTGATGGCTGCCTGGGAAAAGATGGCAAACTGAGGAAAGGTAAGATCATTACAACCTATACAGGGCCCATGCTTCAGCCGGGAAGCAAGGCAACCACTACATTTGAAAATTATAATGTAGATAGTTTCCAGGTTGAAGGCACTCATACCGTTACCAACACAAGTAATTCAAATGGATTTTCCTGGAAAGTTGAGATAGCAGGAGGTAAAATTACCAATACACTGAATGGTAAATGGCATAAATGGGATGGCGAAAGAATTCACCAGCAAGTGGGCGGAAGCGACACTCCTTTTAATTTATTGGATGATGTTTTCCAGGTAACAGGCAGTGGCTCGGGTTCCAATTCAAACGGAATTTCCTGGACTTCCAACATAACCGATCCATTGATCTGGAGATTTACCTGCCGGTACATTACCCAAGGGAAAATCGAGATTACAAGGAATAATAATATGGGCGTTGTGGATTTTGGTGATGGCACTTGTGATAACAAAGTGACAATCACCGTCAACGGAATTTCCTATAATATTTCTTTATAATAAAAATTTGTTGATGATTTGTTAAATAATTATTAACTTCACCCTAGTTTTCATAGGGTACGGATTAAAAACGGGCTTGAGTATCTACTCAGGCCCAATTTATTTTTAAGAATTAAAGTCCGGGAGTACACGAAATTCAAAACCTTTTTCCAAAAAATATTCCAGCACTTTTGGGAGCGCATATTGCAGTGTAGTAAAGGCTTTGGCGCTGTCATGGAAAACAATTATCGATCCTGGCTTCGCATTATTCACAACGTTCAGGTAACAGTTTTCTCCATCAACAGAAGGATCAAAATCACCGCTCAAAACATCCCACATTATTGTTTTTAAATTCAGCCTTTTTCCGGAAATAGCCTTGAGTTGAAACTTAGTTATTTTTCCATAAGGCGGCCTGAAGAAGTGACTGTCGATAATCTTCGCTGCTTTTTCAACATCTTTTAAAAAGATTTTATCGTCGGTTTTCCAACCATTTAAGTGACTGTAGGTATGATTGCCAACTTTGTGGCCTTCGGAAATAATCCGTTCATACAAAGAGAAATTTTCCTTTACATTTTTACCGACACAAAAAAAAGTGGCTTCGGCATTCACTTTTTTTAATTCATTTAAAACAAAAGAAGTGGCTTCCGGATTGGGGCCGTCGTCAAAGGTGAGATAAAGGATTTTCTCATTGGTATCAATTTTCCAAACCCGGTCTTTAAATAATTTGGCAACGAAGCCGGGCGTTTTTTTCAGATAAAACATAGAAATGAAATTAATGTTTTTTGGGATTGGTGATTTAAAAGGCTCTCCTTTCATGTGCTCAATCCTTAACAAAAATATATTGGAGAAAATCCTAAAACCGTTGTACCTTTGCAGCCTTAAAAAATCATGCCGTAACATGATAAACGGCCCAGCTGGATTGGGCATATATCTCTGAAGTTCAGTAAATGGCATGGCAATTAACTTTTAAACAATAATTGTACATGAAATTAAGTCAATTCAAATTTGACCTCCCTCTCAATCTTATTGCACAAAATCCGACCAAAAGAAGAGAAGACAGCCGCCTGATGGTAATCGAAAGAGCCACAGGAAAAATTGAAAACAAACATTTTAGAGACATCCTTGATTATTTTGATGATAAAGATGTTTTTGTAGTTAACAACACCAAAGTTTTTCCTGCGCGCATGTATGGCCGCAAAGAAAAAACCGGAGCGCGCATCGAAGTTTTTTTACTTCGTGAATTGCACAAACAAAACCGTCTTTGGGACGTGATTGTTGACCCTGCAAGAAAAATTCGTGTGGGTAACAAATTATATTTTGGTGAGAATGATGAACTGGTTGCAGAAGTGATCGACAACACAACCAGTCGTGGAAGAACCATTCGTTTTCTGTGGGATGGCAGTGAAGAAGAATTCAGGAAGATGCTTTATTTTATGGGTGAAACGCCTTTGCCAAAATATATTAAGCGCAAGCCCGATGAGGAAGACCGTGAAAGATACCAAACTGTTTATGCAAAACATGAAGGCGCGGTGGCCGCACCAACTGCAGGTTTGCATTTCAGTCCTGAATTAATCAAACGTTTGGAAATTAAAGGGATCAAATTTGCAGAAGTTACGCTTCATACAGGCCTTGGCACTTTCCGGCCAATTGAAGTGGAAGATTTGAGCAAGCACAAAATGGATGCAGAATATTATCGCATTGATGAAGATGCCTGTAAGATTGTGAACAAAGCAAAGGAGACGAATCACAGGATTTGTTCTGTTGGCACAACCACTATGCGTGCGCTTGAAAGTTCTTTCACTGCTACCAAATTATTAAAGCCTTCTGAAGGATGGACCAATCATTTTATTCATCCTCCTTATAATTTTAATATCGCAGATTCATTGATCACTAATTTCCATTTGCCAAAAACCAGCCTTTTGATCATGGCTTGTGCTTTTGCTGGGTATGATCTTATTATGGATGCCTATAAAAAAGCGATAAAGGATAAATATCGTTTCTTTAGTTATGGAGATGCGATGTTGATCATCTAAAATAATTTTTCGAAAAGGAATAAAGGGCTGATGAATTTTCGTCAGCCTTTTTGTAGTGAACAAATAAATCTTTGATTTTTTTCTTTTGTAAAAAGGCTCTTGAATCGGCGTTTCGAAGTTGGTTTTCTCCTCAAAAAATTACCATATTTCTGCTTATCAACAGCATGGTTTTATAGCCACATTCACTTACCTTTGCAGCCCATAAACCAAAAATCATGAGCGGCGCATTAAAAGAAGTAAGAAACCGTATAAAAAGCGTTCAAAGCACCCAACAAATCACCAAGGCGATGAAGATGGTGAGTGCTGCAAAGTTGCGGAGGGCGCAGGATGCGATTGTACAGATGAGGCCTTATGCCCAAAAGCTGCAGGAAATGCTCAGCAATATTGTTGGCAATGCTGAAGGTGATATTAACCTGGCACTGGCAAAGGAAAGGCCGGTCGAAAAAGTACTGGTTATTGTAATAACAAGCGACCGCGGTTTATGCGGAGGTTACAATAGCAATCTCATCAAATTAGCGAAGCTTGATATTCATCAAAAATTTTCTGCACAACTTGAAAAAGGAAATGTAACTATTCTTCCAATTGGTAAAAGAGGTTATGAGCATTTTGTAAAAAATAAGTACAAAGTCGTTGATAAATATTGGGACATTTTTACTGACCTGACTTTTGAAAAAGTGGCTGCCGCCGCAAAATATGCAATGGACGCTTTTGCCAAAGGCGAGGTTGATGCGGTAGATCTTATTTACAGCGAATTCAAAAATGCCGCTACCCAAAAATTTATTGCTGAACAGTTTTTGCCGGTAAAAAAATCAGAACCGCAAAAAGGAAATACCAAGGCCGATTTTATTTTCGAACCAGGCAAAGAAGTGCTCTTGCAGGAGTTGATGCCGAAGATATTAAATACCCAATTGTACAAGGCTGTTCTTGATGCCAATGCCAGTGAACACGGTGCGCGCATGACGGCAATGGATAAGGCTACTGACAACGCCAATGAACTTTTGAAAACACTCAGAATAAGCTACAACCGTGCACGACAGGCTGCCATTACAACCGAACTTACGGAAATTGTAAGTGGAGCCGCAGCATTGCAGGGATAACAGTTTGATTAAAAACTTTTCAAAACCCGGGCATAGACAACCGCATGGAACTTTCATCGATCATCCCACATATTGAAGCGTTGATATTTGCCAGTGATAAACCGTTGGCCGTTACGGACATTGTCGAACTGCTCAATAACGCTATGGCTTTCATTGAAGATCGTGCTTCTGAAGAGCAAGTTGAAGCTGGTATCAACGCGATTGTGGAAAAATATGACGCGGAATTTTATCCCTTTGGATTAGTGGAAAGTGGCGGAGGCTGGCAGTTTCTTACCAAACCGGAATATCATTCAACGATTGCACAATTGAATGGCGATAAGTATTTGAAAAAATTATCAGTTGCCTCCATAGAGACACTTTCTATAATTGCTTATAAACAACCTGTTACTAAGTCGGAGATTGAATTGATAAGAGGAGTGAATTGCGATTATGCCGTACAGAAGTTGTTGGAGAAAGAATTGGTAGTTATTTCGGGCAGAAAAGAAGACGCGGTTGGCAAACCTTTGCTTTATTCCACTTCCAAAAATTTCATGGATTATTTTGGTCTTAATTCGGCTGACGATCTTCCAAAAATAAAGGAAGTGCTTAACCAGGAAATCGTCGAAGCCACCAAGGTGCAAAGAGAAGAAGAAGAAGCGGAGGCTGAGGTTGCTGTTAAGGATGAAAATGAAGAAAAGCAAACCGTGGATTCACGTGAAGACGAAAGGTTGGATGAAGAAAAACCTGAGTTTTAAAAAATAAATCAGTTACATCAATGACTTCTTTTAATTTCTCTTAATTTCCATTCTTCAAAAATTTTAGAGAGCATTCCATCAATTTAAAAAATGTCGCAGGTTTTATCGCATAAAGAACTAATCCAGATAGCTGAAGAATTTGGAACCCCGGTTTACATTTACCATACAGAAAAAATTGCTGAACAATACCAAAAACTAAAAGATGCATTTTCATCTCAGGACGTTGTAATTTTTTATGCCTGCAAAGCGCTTACTAACGTAAACATTTTGCGTTATATAAAATCCATTGGCGCTAATGTGGACTGCAGTTCGATCAACGAAGTGAAACTCGCTCTTCATGCTGGCTTCCCTCCGGAAAAAATTCTTTATACTTCAAATGGAATTGCATTTGAAGAAATTGAAGAAGCAAAAAATCTTGGCGTTCATATAAATATCGACAGCCTTTCCAATCTCGAAAAATTCGGAAAAAAATTTGGACATTCTTATCCAGTTGGAATCCGCCTGCGACCGAATATTTTAGCCGGCGGCAATCTTAAAATTTCAACTGGGCACGATAAAAGCAAATTTGGAATCCCCGTTGACCAGTTCCAAAAAGTGTTGGATTGTGTTGAGCGTAATAATTTGTTCATTCGCGGATTACACATCCACACAGGAAGTGAAATAAAAGATGCGGATGTTTTTGTAAAAGGAATCGAAAAGCTGTTTGAGATAATTCCTCATTTTAAGGAATTGGAATTTGTTGACCTCGGTGGTGGTTTTAAAGTTCCTTATAAAGAAAATGACAGCGAAACAGATATCAACCTTTTGGCAAAAAAAGTAAAAGAGGCTTTTTCCAATCATCCCAATCCAGGTAAAAGGCCGCTGCAAATCTGGTTTGAACCCGGAAAATTTTTGGTGAGTGAGGCAGGTTATTTTCTTGTAAAAGTAAATGTGCTGAAAGAAGCCGGAAGTACAATCTTTGCCGGTGTTAACAGCGGTTTTAATCATTTGATAAGGCCAATGTTTTACGATTCCTATCATCGCATTGAAAACCTGAGCAATGAAGATGGGCCTAAAAAATTGTACACAGTTGTGGGCAATATTTGTGAAACAGATACTTTTGCAACAGACAGGGAGATCAGTGAAATCAGAGAAGGAGATTACCTTGTTTTTTACAACGCAGGTGCTTATGGATTTGAAATGTCATCAAATTTCAATTCGCGGTTAAAGCCTGCTGAAGTGATGGTAAAAAATGGAAAAGCGCAGCTAATAAGAAGAAGAGATCAATTTGAAGACCTGCTCCGAAACCAGGTCGAAATTGAATAAAAAAAATACCTTAAAACTTTGTTTACTAAACAACAATACTGCTGATCTTAAAAACAATGAAAAAAATTATTATTGTAGGTGGAGGTGTAAACGGCCTTTGTGCCGCGTATTATTTGCAAAAAGATAATCTCTTTGAAATTACTGTCATTGACAGAGGTGATATTTCCGACAATTGTTCTTTTGGGAACATGGGATTTTTATCTCCGAGCCATTTTATTCCGCTTGCGTCTCCCGGCGTTATTTCTGAAGGGTTAAAATATATGTTGAGCAGCACCAGTCCTTTTTATATAAAACCAAGGCTGAATGTACCTTTCCTCAGGTGGGCATTGCAATTTTATCACAACAGCAATCAAAAAACAGTTGATAAAAATGCACCCCATTTAAGTAAGTTGCTGAATTTGAGTCGCCGGTTGATGAACGAGATCCGCGACGATATCGGTGATGTCTTTGATATGGAAGAGATTGGTTGTATGATGATGTGCCATTCTCAAAAGGCATTTGAAGAAGAACTGCATGTGGCCGAAGCCGGAAAAAAATTAAACCTGGATGTTGAAATTTTAAACCGCGAAGAACTACAGAAAAGGGAACCGGATGTAGAGTTGGATATTTATGGAGCTGTTTTATTTAAGGATGATGCACACATTCATCCGGGCAAATTTATGGTTGCGATGAAAAAATACCTGGAAAATCGTGGAGTGAAGTTTCTATTAAACACTAACGTTTCCGGTTTTACAAAAAGCCATTCTAAGATTGGCGAAGTGCTAACAGACAATGGTTCTTTTGCTGCAGATGAAATCGTTTTAACCGGCGGAAGCTGGCTTCCACAGTTGGCAAAAAAAGCCGGTGTTACATTATTAATTGAAGCCGGCAAAGGTTACAGTTATACTTATGAACATGTTGAAAAAAACATTCGTTATCCTGCAATCCTGGTTGATGGACGTTGCGCTATAACACCATGGCATGATAAATTGCGTATTGGCGGCACCATGGAATTCAGCGGGAACAACAACAACGTTTTGATAAAAAGGATGGAAGGAATTTTTAAATCGGTTAAGAAATTCTATCCCGGTTTGCAAATTGAATTTCCACCGAAAGATGAGATCTGGACCGGCCTTCGTCCCGTTTCTCCTGATGGGCTTCCTTATCTTGGACGGGCTAACGGATTTGAAAATCTTTACGTCTCCGGTGGAAATGCAATGCTCGGGATTTCGGAAGGCGCGGCTGCAGGACAGATCATCAGCGATTTGATCGAAAAAAGAAGTACGCCAATTGACATAAGCGCTTTCAAAGTTGACCGGTTCTGAACAAATTAAAATTTTTCCATTTATGTTGATTTACCGGAAGTTTTTCGTTTAATCATTAACGTTATACGCTTTATTTAAACTTATTTTTGTCCGCTGCAATTTTCTCGCGGAACATTTCTCTCATTTTATCGTTGGCGCCTTTCAAAATAATAATGAGCGAACCTCTTTCCCTTGCATAAACATTGGTGACCCTGTCATACAAAACTGCTGAAGAAAAATCTTTGATAAAAGGATGTTGCATTTCTTCTTGATCGTCTGTAATTAAAATGACATTTTCAAGATGGATACTTTCCGGCAGCCAATATAAAAAGCTTGCATTATCACTGTAGGCTTCAGGAAGGTGATATTTTTTGCCGTAAAAATTGATAGCGCCTGCCTGGCCATAATTGTCAGCAAAAATGATGGTGTTTTTCTTTTCTTCCGGCGAGAGTTTTGAATAAGCCGCGGCAGTTTTTTTTGTCATTTCTTTCCAGCCTAACATATCCGCATAATCCTGGGGAAGAGGATGATTTTTCAGATCCTCCCATTTTAGAAATCCAATATTTTCAACACGAATTTTTTTATAGTATGCAGCCAATGCTGCCGGTTTGGCTACCGGCAAACCTAATGGAATAATTGGAATGCCCGTTGCAAGAGGGATGAGGATGAAAGCAAATTTCCAGGCTTTTGAACGCATGGTAGCAAATCTCTCTAACTGAAAAGCACCGAAAGCAAAAAGTACGGGATAAACACCAGCCGAATAATAATTTTTTCCATGAAAGTAAAGCAGCAACAGGATCACAAAAAGATACGCCCAGGCAAAAACCCGGTATTTTCCATTTTGGCAAAAAGTGGCAAAGTACAATCCAGCAATCCAAACAAAAACGCAAGGTAGATTCATCAAAAGTTGGTCTTTCAAAAAATCTATAGGGTTTACGTATTGCAATTGCGTTTGTTGCAGTTCTTTCATATGAACTACTACAGGAAAATGATGATTGTATTCCCACAATAATGTTGGTAGAAAAATGAGCAAGGCAAGGAGCCCTGCAAAATACAGGTGTTTGTTTGAATACATTTTTCGATTCCTGGTGATTAATAATCCAAACAAAACGCTCAGGATAAAAAAGGCAACAGAATATTTGCTCACCATTCCTAAACCGGCACTGACACCTAAAACATACAACCATTTATTTTTTTCAGTTTGAATAAACCTAATCAAACTGTAGGCAATCATCGTCCAGAAAAAAACTTCGAGGAAATTTGGTTGAAACAGAAAATGCATGCGCAAAAACAATCCGAAAATAAATCCAAGGAACGCAAGAAGGAGTGCAAAAGAGCGGCCGCCGAGTGACAAAATGATTTTACCAACAACAAAATAAGTTAGAGCCCCAAATAAAGCTGGCCAAAGTTTTATCCAAAAAATTCCATCTCCTAACGCATTCGATATCCAGGCGAAGACTGATAGCAAAGGTGGAATTTCCATGTAGCCCCACGCCATATGATGCGCTTCAGCCAGGTATAAAAATTCATCACGATGAGGCTCGTATAAAGGATTCTGTAAAAGAAATGGAAGTACAAACTTGAGCAAAGCAAGCAGAAATAAAACTTTATATTCTTTCTTCATCTGCTGCTTTTTTTGCCTAAAAGTCTGAGTTTATTTTTTCAATTGTTTCATGATCACTTCAACCGCTTTCTCGATCTGGGGATCTTTGTTTTCCATCCTGTCTTCAAAAGTATTCTTTACGTAAATATCAGGAGAAACGCCGGTATGTTCCAGATTTTTTCCGTCTAAAGTATAACAACCCCATGAAGGCAATCTTACTGAAGATCCGTCCACGAGCGATTTTGCGCTTGTGAAAATGATCCAGTGATAGGAATCTGTACCGACGATGGTACCAAGCTTTAATTGTTTAAATCCGGCTGCTGTCATTTCTGCATCACTCAACGTTTGTTCATTGATCAACAAAACGATTGGCCTCGATGCAGGTGCAAAATCAGGTTGTGGACTCATTTGGCCATCCCGATATTTCCATTGCAGGTACGGCAATTGTGATAGGAATTTTAAAACTTTATCATGAACATTTCCTCCTGTGTTATATCGCAGGTCCAGGATTAAACCTTTACGGTCGTTGACAGAATCTGAAACCATTTTTTGTTCAAATTGATCAAGCGCCTGGCCGCTCATATCTTTCATATAAACATACCCGATTTCGCCATGACTCAATGCATCCACTCTTTCCCTGTTGGCGGTTATCCACTCATCATACAAATGCCCCTGTGTTTGCCCCGCAGATGAAGGGTGGATTTTTACCTTAAAAGTTTGTGCCCCACGCCTGAAGCCAAGAACCATCTCATCAGGAATTTCAGAGCGCATAAAATAATATTCCCTGTTTTGATTTTTATCGATATTAATCCCATCTACGCTCACCAGTTCATCTCCTTTTTGAATATCAATTCCGGGAAGATCAGCGCAATCATTTTCTATTAAATGATCAACTATAAAAGGATGATTGTTTTCAAACATAATTCCCGGTGAAGCCGTCATTGTTTTATAATAAGTGTTTTCATCAGAACCGAAAGTGGAAAAGCCATAATGAGAAGAATTCAATTCGCCCATCATATCATTCAATAAAGTTCTGAAGTCGTTCCTTGTTTGAATTTGCGGCAGGAAAGAAGCGTAATGATCACGGATGGACTGCCAGTTAACTCCATTGAATTTTTGATTGTAATAATTTTCCTGCAAATCGCCCCACGCTTCATAAAACATCTGGTTGAATTGATCATCCATATTTATTGTAAAAGGAAAATTTATGTTCACTTTTTCAAGTGCATTTCCATTTATGTTCAACCTGTTGATGTTGCCGCTGTTGAGCACATAATAATGGCCATTGCTGCCCTTAATATTCAGATAACTGCCAGGCGCATTTCTTACCTGGTCTGTTCTTGGATTTTCAAAAGGTTCAAGTGTCATCTTCCAAAGAGAAGGTTGACCGTTTATATGATTGGAAATGAAATACAGGAAGGTCTTATCACCGTCTTGAATAACATAAACTGCTGATTGATTGCCAAAATTTGGCCCCATTTGCTGGATCCTGTCCATCATATTCCTAAAATCAATTTTCATAAATGGCCTTGCAACAATATCCTCTTTCGGATCAGCACCTTTTTGTTCCTGGTGACGATTAACAGTGGAATCTAACTGTGCTACATTATTTTTATCAATGAACAAAGAATCAAACATGTCGGAACGATAGGGCTGCGCCATTTTTTGCAAGGGCATCCTGTAAAGCTTTTCATTTTGTGGGCCGTAAGGGTAGGAAGGATGCGTCCTGTCTGAAACAAAGTAAATATACTTACCGTCAGGTGACCAGAATGGATTTGACTCACTTACGCCAGTGTTAGTTATATCATAAGTTTTCTTTTCGGCGATGTTGTAAAGAAAAATGTCTTGTTCAAAATTGCGATGAGCGGTATACATCACATACCTGTCGTCTGGAGAAAACCATGGGGTTGAATTTTCAAGTCCCCATATCTCATCTTTTGCGACCAGGGAATTTTTCATGGTTTTTAAATCAAGCATCTCTACTTCATTGCTTCCACAGAGATATACTACTTTTGTTTGATCATGGTTGAAAGTCAGGCCACGGCAGGTTTTCTCTTCATTGGTAATTTGCTGCTCGGGTTGGTTACCTTCGATGTTGAGTGTAAAAAGATTTTCAAATCCTTTGTCCGTCTGGCCCAACAGAAGTGTTCTGTTGTCTTTTAACCAGTGAACTTCCATTACTCTTTCACGCTCCGGTGTTTGCATTTCATGAATGAACTTTCCTTTGACATCAGAAACAAAAAGTTTTCCGAGTGAAACAAAAGCGAGTTTTTTGCCATCCGGCGAAACATCAAAATCAGAGATCTTGCCATTTACATTTGCATTTTGCAGGGATGAAAGTGTATTGTTTTTAAAAACTTTTAAAGGGATTTTTTCAGATCTCTTATTCGCGATGTTGTAGGAGTACAATTGAAAATCTTTCTCAAACACAATCTTATCGCCCGCTGCATCTACATAAGGATGCATTACTGACGATTTGAAATTTGTCAGTGCCTTTTTTTTGCCATTAACAAAAGTGTAAAGATTATATTTCCCATTTTCTTCGTCACTCACAAAATAAACGTTCCCTTTTTTATCTACCGTTGCCCACATGTCTTTACCAATCCAGTTTGTGTAGCGTTTATACTTGCCCGTTAGTGGATTGTAAGATTGAATGTCAGGATTGAATGGGCCTTTGTAACCAATGCGATTAGCAAAAAAGGAACTTTCAAAAGTGTCGTCAAAAAATATTTCTCCGGTAACAGGATCTTCAAATGCGTTGTGTGTGTAATCAAAATTGTTATTGCTGAAAACGCGTTCAGGGGTTCCGCCGTTAATGTTCACTTTGTAGGTGGACATGCGATCATAGCGATTTGAAGTAAAGTATAAAAACTTACTATCCCACGACCAGGATTCAACATTGTCATTACCACTGTGAAAAGTCAGCCGTTTCATATTTCCACCTTCCAGGGGCATGAGGTAAACATCATAATTGCCAAATTGCGAACTGCTGAAAGCGAGCCATTTGCCATCAGGCGAGATCCTTGGATTGGTGGCAATTCCTTGTCCTGCGGTAATACGGGTCGAAACGCCACCATCCGAAGGTGCTTTCCAAAGGTCGCCGTCATAACTATAAATCAGCGTTTTTCCATCAGGAGAAAGGGCAGGATAGGAAGCAAAATAAGGAGTGGCATCCTGTGCAACCACGATTTGCTGCAAAGCAATGCATGCAGCAAAAAACAACATCAATTTTTTCATTAATAATTTTCTTAGAAACACGAGCGTTGGTAAAGATTAAAAGTAGTAAAAAAAATATCCGGGATTTAATAAAATAATGATAAAATATTGGCCAAACGAGATAGTAAAAATTAAATATTGATATCCCTACTTTTGTATAATGTAAGAATGGATTTTTTATTGTTTTGGCAATCTTAAAATTGTACGAATTATGGAAAAATTACAAATACTATTGATCGGCAGGGATTCGCTTATTCTACAAAAATTGGCAACATTTATTAATGCCACCGAAGAGTGGGAAAGTACTGCAACTACTGATGATGAAAGCGCAGTGGAACTTTTTCACCAAAGAAAATATGATATTGTTGTTTTAATCGATGATATGGAAGGAGTTTCAGTGAAAAAGTTTAAATCTGTCTTTTCGTTTAACGATCCGGAATTAATTATTATTCATCATATCGGCGATTCAACAAATATCCTGAAAGATGAAATAAAAGAAGCTTTGAAAAAAAGGAAAAAGCCCATAAACGTTATGGATGATGTGTTTAAGGATAAAAAAGATGAAGCAACAGATAGTAAGTAAACTTATATTGTAGTTTTTTATTTTGCTTTAAAACAACGGTTCGGCCGGAGGATTTTGGATATTGTTTGTTTACTTTGGATTGCAGTATTAGTTGTTTTGTAACCACTTTATAAGCAATACAATAAATTAAATTCTTCTCACAAATACAGGTGGCTTAATTTTTATCAAAGCAGATTCATCCGAGTCCCACTTCTGTATGCCTTGCAGGAACTTCCACGTCTGCAAAGCCTTTCCCGATGAGCCGGTTTTGAAAATCGATCTGGACATCATAATCACCGTGAACCAAAAATAATTTCTTTACGAGTTGTGGATCCTGGCACGAAAGCCATTGGCAAAGATCATCGTAATCGCCATGAGCACTCATGCTTTTTATTTCTCCGATTTCGGCATGCACTTCATGTGTAAATCCAAAAATACCTACTTCTTTCGGATGCATCTTCAATCTTCCTCCAAGAGAATTTGGTTCGCAATAACCGGTCAATAAAATTGAATTGCGGCTGTTTTCAATGTTATTGCTGATGTGGTGTTTTACTCGTCCGGCCTCGGCCATTCCACTTGCCGAAATTATTACCATTGGATCATCCCTGTAATTGAGCGATTTACTCTCTTCAACCGATTTAATAAACTTTAGCCCTTTGAAATTAAAAGGATTGTTGTCTGTCTTTAATAATTTTTGAACACGATTATTAAAATATTGGGGGTAATTTTCCATCACTTGTGTTGCTTCCATGCTCAAGGGACTGTCAACAAAATAAGGAAGATCGGGAAGACGACGTTCGTTTTCCAATTGGTTTAAAGCATATAAAAGTTCCTGTGTGCGCCCAACGCTAAAAGCAGGAATGATGAGCTTGCCTTTTTTCTGCAGGCAAGTTCTGTTGATCCAATCATAAAGTTTATCAGGCGTTCCGGTTATGTCTTCATGAATTTTATTGCCATAAGTTGATTCCATAATAATGAAGTCTGCCTGCGGAAATATTTCCGGTGATTTTAGGATAACATCCCTGTAGCGCCCCAGATCTCCGGAAAAAGTAAGATGCCTTTCTTTTCCATTTTCTGTGATCTTCAAATGAACAGTTGTACTTCCAATAATGTGACCGGCGTCAAGATACATGAACTCGACATTTTCATCAATACGAAACCAATTACCATAGTCAACCGATTTGAATTGTTTGATACAGTTATCTACATCTTCCATTGTATACAGTGGAGAAATGTAAGGTTTTCCTTGTGCGGCGCGGGTTTTGTTCACATATTTCAAATCGCTCTCCTGGATACCCGCACTGTCAGCCATTAAAATAGCTGCAAGATCTTTTGTAGCAGGAGTGGCATAAATGTTTCCACGATAACCATCCTTAACCAGTTTAGGAATAAGCCCGCAATGATCAATATGCGCATGTGAAAGGATCATGTGATCTACTTCTTCGGGATTAAAACCAAATTCTTTGTTTAATTCATCTGTTTCAGATCCCATTCCCTGGTACATCCCGCAGTCGAGCAAATATTTTTTTCCGTTACTTAAAGTAATTAGATGTTTTGATCCAGTGACCGTGCGTGCTGCACCGTGGAAGCCTATTTTCATATTAATATTTTAGAGCATTATAATTAGAATTAAAGTTAACCACAAAAAATCCGTTTTTGCAAGGTTTATTTTGAATTAAATAACAGTGAAGGATAAACGAAAAAAAACGAATCGATCAATTAAAAGCCTGGCTAATTTTTCATTCTTAAAAATAAAAAACCCGCTTTTTTATTCGTTTACTTAAAAAGCGGGTTTAAATATTTTGAAATAAATATTTCTACTGCTCTTGCGGCTTCAGGTGGTTATTCACTTTTTGCATCAGGTTGTTTACGTCAAAAGGTTTGGCGATAAAGTCATCAGCGCCATAGTCCCCGATTGTGGCTGCGGCGCCCGGATGAGCAGAAAACATAATAACAGGAATATCCTTCGTTGATTTATTTCTTTTTAATTCTTTACAAATGGCTCTGCCATCGTGGCCAGATATGAGCACATCTAACAGAATAAGGTCAGGCTTAAAACTTTGAGTTTTAGGAATTGTATTTTCTCCTTTGGAGGTAACTTCCACGTCAAAGCCTTTCATAGATAATAAGATTTCCATGACTGACAGGATATCCACGTCATCGTCAACAACCAGAATTTTGGACATTTTTATTGTTTAACCATCCGCACCAAACGGAATTTGAACAGTAATTTATTTTTTGTATCCGGGCGAGGCCAGGAAAGGGGTTTCATCAATATATTATTTTTTAAAAAAATAAATTTAAAGATGAAAGGCGAAAATTGCTACATTCTTTCTTCACAAGTTGTAAACCGAATCTGAATAAGCACTTACTCTTTAATGACATTAAACGATTCTTTTTACGGTTTCTTGTCCCGGGCAAAAAATCAAACTTAATAATTAGTGGTCATTTAATTTAAAGCCGAAGCCGTGAAGCAATTCGTTAACGTATTTTGTCATCAAATTTTGTTCCTAAAATTGTCATTTCTACACAATGGAATTATTTTAACTATTGATTTCATCTAATTTCTTCTTCAAATTGTCGTTTATTGCTGAAAGGAACTCTTCTGTATATAAATAATCGGTTCCGTGCGAAACCTTGCTGCCCTTGATGCATACTGCCAGATCCTTGGTCATTTTTCCTCTTTCCACAGTTTCAATACACACCTTTTCAAGGGCATCAGCAAACTGAATTAGTTGTTGATTATTGTCAAGTTTTCCTCGAAACGCCAATCCTCTTGTCCAGGCAAAAATGGACGCGATCGGGTTTGTTGAGGTAGGATTTCCCTTCTGATGTTCCCGGTAATGCCTTGTTACTGTACCATGTGCGGCTTCAGCCTCAAGCGTTTTTCCGTCAGGTGTGATCAAAACAGAAGTCATTAAACCTAATGACCCAAAGCCTTGCGCAAGTGTATCGCTTTGCACATCACCGTCATAATTCTTACATGCCCAAATAAAATTGCCGTTCCATTTCAAAGCACTGGCGACCATGTCATCAATCAGCCGATGTTCATAAGTAATATTTGCTGCTTCAAATTGTGTCTTAAATTCATTTTCATATATATTTTGAAATATGTCTTTAAAACGACCATCATACTTTTTCAGAATGGTATTTTTTGTAGAAAGATATAGAGGCCATTTTTTATTCAACGCCATATTAAAGCAACTTCTTGCAAAACCTTCAATGCTTTTATCTACATTGTACATGCACATTGCCACACCGTCGCCATTGAAATTGTGTACTTCATAAGTTTGCGGCTCGCCATTCTCAGGAGTGAAAGTCATCGTCAATTTTCCTTTTCCCTTAATCACAGCATCAGTAGCACGATATTGATCACCAAAAGCATGACGCCCAATGATGATGGGTGCTGTCCAATTTGTAACCAAACGAGGAATATTTTTCATAACGATTGGCTCACGAAAAACAGTTCCATCCAAAATGTTACGGATGGTTCCGTTCGGGCTTTTCCACATTTGTTTCAGGTTAAATTCTTTAACCCTTGCCTCGTCGGGAGTAATTGTCGCGCATTTGATTCCTACACCATATTTTTTAATTGCGTTTGCGGCATCAACCGTTACCTGGTCGTCCGTTTCATCACGATGTTCAATGCCAAGGTCATAATATTTTATATCTAAATCCACGTAGGGAAGTATCAATTGTTCTTTTATAAATTTCCAGATGATTCGTGTCATTTCATCGCCGTCAAGTTCTACTACCGGATTTTCTACTTTAATTTTTGCCATTGTTTGGTTTATATATTTTTAGTGAAGTATGTTTTGCAATATTATCAAAATCTTTGTCATTGTGGAGAAGTGGAAGATTATTATCTAAACATACTGAGGCAATTAGGCAATCGTTTGGCTTTCTTATTGTAATTCCTTTGTGCCTTAATTTTCTGTATAAAGATGCCGCAGCTATCGACATTTTTATTTGATCATAGCTAATAAACTCGAAAGGCACTAAAGTTTCTTTGATTGCATTAAATAATTTATCTTCTCTTAGTCCTTGAAGAACTTCCTGAAGAATAACAGGTAGAATAAAAACCTCATTTCTCTTTATTAATTCTGCCGTTGCATCTGTCTCAAAGTTGATTACTCCATTGATAAAATCAACCCAAACACTCGAATCAATGATTGTCCCACTTATCATAAGTTCTCATTTCGTCTAAGTTTCCTTCCCACACTCCTTTGCCTCTTAAAGAAAGAAGCTTTTTTCTTTTTTGCAATTTGATTAACTCCTCCAGTGCATGATTAACGGTTTCCTTTTTACTTTTTAATCCGGTCCATTTAATAGCATCCGCCAGGAGTTTATCATCAATATCAATATTTGTTCTCATTTTTTAAAATGCTTTATACACAAATATAGACAAATCTATACACATCAAAGCCTCTACAAATGCTTGATGATCTCATCGGCAAATTCGCTCGTTTTTAATAAAGTTCCGCCTTTCATCAGGTTGTAAAAATCAATGGTGACGGTTTTGTTTCGGATCGTTTTTCCCACTGCATTGGTAATGTTTTCCGCCACATCGCGCCAGCCCAAATATTCAAACATCATGACACCGCTTAAAATTAAAGAAGAAGGGTTCATGCTGTTGGTGTTGGCAAACCTTGGTGCTGTACCATGTGTCGCTTCAAAAACTGCATAACCGGTTTTATAATTTATGTTTGCTCCGGGCGCGATCCCAATTCCGCCAACCTGCGCAGCCAATGCATCACTGATGTAGTCGCCATTCAAATTTAATGTCGCAATTATTGAATAATCCTGTGGCGCTAATAAGGCCTGTTGTAAAAAATTATCTGCAATCGAATCTTTGATGATCACTTTTCCACCGATCGATGCGATGCGCATGTCTTCATTGGCAACTGCTTCGCCGCGTTCCTTTTTGGTTGATTCCCATTGGTTCCATGTGTAAACCTGGTTTTTAAATTCGCGTTCGGCAAGTTCATATCCCCAGTTCTTAAAAGCACCTTCGGTGAATTTCATAATGTTTCCTTTGTGCACCAGTGTTACGGAAGGAAGTTTATTGGCAATCGCATATTCGATTGCTGCGCGAATCAATCTTTCAGACCCTTCTTTGCTCACCACTTTTATTCCAAAGGAAGTAGTTTCGGGAAAGCGAATCTTTTTTACACCTAAATCATTCTGTAAAAAATGCAACATTTTTTTTGCATCCGGCGTGCCCTCCATGTATTCAATTCCTGCATAAATATCTTCCGTGTTTTCCCTGAAAATTACCATGTTCACTTTTTCGGGTTGCCACATGGGCGAAGGAACACCTTCGAAATATTTTATAGGTCGAAGACAAACATATAAATCCAGATCCTGCCTCAACATTACATTCAGGCTCCTGATGCCGCCTCCAACAGGTGTTGTCAACGGACCTTTTATCGCAACCAAATATTCTTTGAAAGCGTCCATTGTGGCTTTCGGCATCCATTCACCGGTTTTATTAAAAGCTTCTTCACCCGCAAGAACTTTCAGCCAGTTTATTTTCTTTTTTCCATAATAGGCTTTTTCTACCGCAGCATCAAAAACCCGCACACCTGCCGCCCAAATATCCGGACCAATTCCGTCGCCTTCAATAAAAGGAATAGTTGCTTGATCCGGCACAACTAATTTTCCATCATTTCCCATCAAAACTTTTTCTGCCATTATTTGTTGTTTTACTGTGGCTTCACCATTTTTATAAACGGTGAACCGACAATTATTTCAAAATTTTATTTTGTTTCTTTCTTTTTCTAAACTGTCAAACTGCAATTGATCCACTCACTATCAAAACTTACATTATCGAATTTTTTGTAAAAATTAATTGCGGGTTCGTTCCAGTCCAGCACTTGCCAAACCATTCCTGACAATTTTTTTTCTTTCGTTTCTTCTATTAACCTGTCAAATAATAATTTGCCAATTCCTTTACCGCGAAAAGATTCTGTGACAAGAATATCTTCGAGATACAATCTCTGCCCTTTCCACGTAGAATAGCGAATATAATACAATGCAAAGCCTACGACTTTTTGATCCACATCGGCTACAAAAGCCCTCCACACAGGCTTTTCGCCAAATCCACTTTCTACAAAATGATCAAAATCAACTGTTACCTCTTCGGGTGCTTTTTCATAAAGTGCCAGTTCATTGATCAAATTCATCATTGCCTGGCAATCGTTCTTTCTTGCTCTTCTTATTTTTATTTCCATATTAATTTAACCCGTTGGCGGAGTTAATTTTTAAAAATTGGGACAAAAGATGCTATACAGTTGTCTTAGTTAGTGACTAAACTTTCTAAAACAACATGCATAACATCCGAACAAATTTCATTAAAATTCTCG